>DATFSM010000016.1:0-4972 GCA_035262625.1 Bryobacteraceae bacterium | reverse complement strand
TCGTTTGGATGCTGCTGAGTTCAGCAACCCAGAGTTTCCGGAGATCCGTCGGTTGTCCATTCCGGAACTCCGCCCAATTCCCCAAAAGGGTCTTCTGGCAGGTTCCTCCCGCCAATTCGGCTTGTTCCGCGGACGTTCCGGATTCCGCTTTATGCCCAGCGAGTCTGTTTCATCCTCGGCGGTCGCCAACGGTACGTGACTTTCGTCGGTCTATCAGCTTTTGCGATTCGATTAACGCGGCGACTGTTAGATCCCGGAAAATCGCCGGCTCGAAGAGCGATTTGCTGCCGGCATTTCGTCTTAGTTCCGGGACTCTATGCTTAACGGCGTAGTAGCTGGCGAGCATTTCCGGAACGGTTGTCACGTCGTGGGGCTGGCGGAAGATATTTCGGAGTCCGCTCATTAGCCCTTTGATCGTTCCCTTGTGAATTTGTGGATCGATTCCATTCACGTCACTCGTGGACCGTTGAGCCCGGTACTGCTTCCTCTCAAAAATGAAGACGCGGTGTTTTCCGTGCGTGACGTGCGATCGATAGAGAGCGAGACCTAACTCCACTGGCATGTTGAACCGGGGAACGCCGCCCGAGACCTCCACGCGGGATAAGTCGTGAATCGAGAAATCCGATTTTTCGATTAATCGGATAATCGTGCCAAGCCGGCCCTGATTCGGAACGGCGAGAGCCGCGTTGATCCCGAGCCCGAGTTGCGTCAGGCCGACAACGTACGCGAGGTATAGACTCTCGAACTCATGATCGTACGGTACGTTCAGGAAAACAGATTCGATGCGTTTTCTGCCGACCACCCTATGTCTTCGGCGCAACCCGACGAGCCTGCTGACGTACGGCCTTCCTTGCCGGTGCCTTTCCACGCGTTCGTCCGGAAGCGGCGGGCCCTTTCGCTTGGACTGGTCTGCTCATTATTGCGCGAATGGTTTTCACACGATCGGCGCTGACACCGAGAATCTCGCCCATCTCTTCGGGAGTAGGCACTGAGTTGGCGATCACGTGCGCGTTCACATGTCGATTATAGGGCAGCACGTTCGGGCGCTCGTTTGACCGCCGTCGTTGGGTTTTGGTGAAGCCTTTCGTTTGTAGAATTTCCGGCGTGGCAAGCCGGCCCGCGAAGGGCCGCGAGTGATCAACCAAAGTGATCAGGATCGGATACGGAGATGCTCGCTCGCCGTACAATCGCCGCGCTCTCGATTTCAGAACCCAATGCACAGTGAATAGCGTCGCTGGGGAATTATTCGCAATTCAAATAATAGGTCGGTTCTTAATGTGCGCGTTCTAATATTAGGCCCGTCGGCCCGCTGACATTCAGGTGATCGTTCGGTTAGCAAGTCTCAAGGACAGTTTGAGTTACCGACAAACGGAGTAAACGGAGTAACGCGATTTCAAGCTGACACTCAGCTTAAACTATTGAAAACAATGGAGCGGGAGACGGGGATCGAACCCGCGACGTCCAGCTTGGGAAGCTGGCATTCTACCGCTGAATTACTCCCGCCGCTCGGAACTTCGATTCAGCTAATTATTAACATACTACTCCGCGCACTCTCTTCACGTCAGCGGCTTCCGATCCTTCTTTTTCGCCCGCCCGCGAATCTTAATCTGCACCGGAGTCCCCGTAAACCCGAACCGCTTCCTCAATTGATTCACCAAATACCGTTCATGCGAGAAATGCAGCGGCCCGGCCTTGTCCGTGAACAAAACGAACGAAGGCGGCCGCACCCCGGCCTGCGTAATATAGAGAATCTTTCGATCCTCGAATCGCAGCGTCTCCACAAACCGATTCAACTCCCCCGTACTGACCCTCTGATTCGCCGCCTCACTGCACTTCACAATCAACGGAAACAGCCGCTTCACGCCCGCCCCCGACTTCGCCGAAAGAAACACCACCGGCGCATACTCCAGGAATTTGAGCTGAAACCGGATCTTCTCCTCGAACTCTGCCTTCTGCGCATCAGTCGCAAGATCCCACTTATTCACGCACAGAATCACCGACCGCCCGCCCTCGTGCGCGTACCCCGCGATCGTCGCATCCAGCGCCAGCACGCCCTCGCTCGCGTCCATCACAACAATCGTCACGTCCGCCATCCGAATATTCCGCCGAGCCATCACAACGCTCAGCTTTTCGGCCATCAACTTCGTCTTGCCCTTGCGCCGGATCCCCGCCGTATCGATGAAAACGAAGCGCTTCCCATCGTGCACCACCACTTCATCAATCGAATCGCGCGTCGTACCTGCGACCGGCGAAACAATCGCGCGCTCCTCGCCCGTCAGCGCGTTCAGCAAGGTCGACTTGCCCGCATTCGGCCGGCCGATAATCGCGACACGGATCCCGCGCTCCTCAGGGCTTTTTTCTTCTTCCGGAAAATCCTCGGTGACATGATCGAGGAGCAGATCGATCCCCGTCCCGTGCTCTGCCGAAACCGGATACACATCGGCGATCCCAAGCGAATGAAATTCATGCACCAGATCTTCATTACGCCCGGTGTCGATCTTATTCACCGCCAGCGTCACCGGCTTCCCCAGCTTGCGCAGCATGTCGGCCAGTTCGCGATCGGCAGCGGTAATCTCGGCGCGCCCGTCCACAAGAAAAATCACGCAGTGCGCGCGCTGAAGCGCCACCTTCGCCTGCTTCAGAATCTGACTCGGAATATATTCAGCATCGCTGACCACGATGCCGCCCGTGTCGATCAGATCGAATCGACGGCCCTCATAGATTGCGGGCATCTCAAGTCGATCGCGCGTAATTCCCGGCTCATCGCCCACAATCGCCCGACGCTGCCCCGTGATCCGGTTAAATAAGGTCGATTTGCCGACATTCGGACGCCCGACGATCACAATCGCCGGATATTCATTCGGCATGGAATTGCCATCATAGCAGCGCCTGTCATCATAGATACCGTGAGCGTCAGCTCTCCCGTCCAACCCAGCCGATCTCTCAAAAGATTTTTCAAGCCGGGCGGAGCGCTCGCCGCGGCGCATGCGGCCTATGAATCCCGCCCCGGCCAGTTCGCGATGGCGGCTGCCGTGGAAGAGGCGCTCGCCGAACGGCGTAAAGTGATCGTTGAAGCCGGAACCGGTACCGGCAAGACGCTCGCGTACCTGGTTCCCGCACTGCTCTCCGAGAAACGCGTCGTCATTTCAACGGGAACCAAGGCCCTCCAGGAACAGCTCTACTTCCGCGACGTTCCCTTTCTGGAAAAGGCCATAGGCCGCCCCCTCCGCGTCTGCTACATGAAAGGCCGCAGCAATTACGCCTGCCGCCAAAAAATCCACGAAGCAGCGGCTTCTCCAGTGCTTAGCGGACTTGAAGAAGTCGCGGACTTCCAGATCATCCAGGAGTGGGAGAAGACCACTGAAACGGGCGACCGCGCCGAAATCCGCGCGCTGCCCGAAGAGAGCACGGCCTGGTCGAAATTCGACGCGCGCTCCGAACTATGCGCGGGATCGAAATGCGCCCAGTATGAACGCTGCTTCATCACTCTGATGCATCAGCGGGCGTCGGAAGCGGACATCATCATCGTTAACCATCACCTCTTCTTCGCCGACCTGGCCGTCCGCCGGGAAGAAATGGCTGCTATTCTTCCCGATTACAATGCCGTCATCTTCGACGAGGCGCACGAGATCGAAGACATCGCCGGCCAGTACTTCGGCTTTTCCGTCAGCACCTACCGCGTGCAGGACCTCCGCCGCGACATTTCCGTGCTGTCACGCGCGCGGCGCTTTGGTTCGGAAGAACTCGACCGCATTCTGATCCGGCTCGAGGAAATCACGCTCGCGTTTTTCGGTGCGCTGCCCGGCGCAGAAGGGCGCGCCAGTTTCAGCGAGCGCGCGGCGTTCCTCGCCGAGAACGCTGAACTCTACGCCGACCTTCTCGCCGCCTTCGATCTGCTGATGAGTCACCTCAAGCTGATCCCGGAGGCGCCGCAGGAGGTCATTCCGCTCTTCCGTCGAGCCCACGAACTCCGCCAGGCGCTGGAATTTCTGATGGAAGGCGCCGATCCCGGTTTCGTCCACTGGATCGAACGACGCGGACGCGCCGGCGTCTTCCTCCAGGCGACGCCGATCGAAGTCGCCGATCTCCTGCGCCAGCACCTTTGGGACAAGGTGGACTCTGCGGTCCTGACCTCCGCCACTCTCGCGGTCGCAGGCGGATTCGATTACGTCAAATCCCGCCTCGGCCTCGAGGACGCTCGCACTCTCGTCGTCCCGAGCCACTTCGATTACGCGAGCCAGGCCCTCCTTTATATACCGAACCACCTCCCGAACCCATCGAGCCCGGCTTACGTGGCCGCCGCAAGTCTGGAAATCCTGAACATCCTCGCCGCCAGTCGCGGACGCGCATTCGTTCTGTTCACCAGCTACCAGCAGATGCGCCAGATTTATGATCGCGTCTCCCTGCAGATCGAATACCCCGTTCTGCTCCAGGGAACCGGCCCCCGCACCGCACTTCTCGAAGAATTCCGGGAGACGCCCCACTCCGTTCTGTTCGCAACCAGTTCCTTTTGGCAAGGCGTCGACGTTCCAGGCGAGAGTCTAAGCTGCGTTATCATTGATAAGTTGCCCTTCGCGGTGCCGAGCGATCCGGTCGTCGAGGCGCGGATGCGGAATGTGAAGGAAGCGGGTGGAAATCCGTTTTACGATTACCAGATTCCTCAGGCCGCCATTGCGCTCAAGCAGGGGTTCGGGCGGCTGATTCGCACCGCATACGATCGCGGGGTGCTCGCCCTGCTCGACAACAGGATCGTCAGGCAGCGATACGGCCAGGTTTTTTTCGACAGCCTGCCGGACTACGCATTCACGATGCGTTTCGCCGACGTGGAGAAGTTTTTCAATGTTTGAAGTTTCCGTGGAACACACTTTCGCCGCTGGTCACGCGCTCCGCAATTATCGCGGCAAGTGCGAGAACGTGCATGGCCATAACTATCGCGTTCAGGTGATCGTGCGCGGGGAAGAACTCGATCAGA
>DATFSM010000015.1:0-63712 GCA_035262625.1 Bryobacteraceae bacterium | reverse complement strand
GGCTTATCGAGCGCGTTCCGCATTCCCATCGCTATCGACTGACCGGTCTGGGCCTTCGTGTGGCCCTGTTCTTCACCAGAACTTACGACCACCTGCTCCGGCCAGGACTCGGCGTGATCCTGCCCACCCTCTCGCGTTCATCAACTCCGCTCCGCCGCGCCTTTGACAAAATCGATTCGGAGGTCAATGCGTGGAGTGCGCAAACTCGCATGGCCGCCTAAAAATGACGCATTCAGAACTTGACGCATTCGGTTCAGGTTCTGTGCTTCAAGACTTCTAGTGCGTGGTCGATCTCGTTCAGTTTGTGAGATTTGCGCTAACCGGCACGCGAAAGTCGCCTTGCTTTATGGGGCGTGTTCAACGACGTCTTTTGCTGTCGGCAAGCCTGACGGTCTTTGCGGCGCGGGACATCGGGTCAGGTCGGCGTTTCCGCTTTGGAATTCCGTTGAATGAAACTGCGGAGGTAATCCCGAAGTTCATTTCTCACGGACCGAAATGCCGCCAGCCGTTCGTCGGCCGAGCCTTCGATCGCAGCGGGATCCGCGAAATTATGGTGCAGCTTTTCCGCGTCGCCGAAGAAGACCGGGCAGGTTTCACGGGCGTTGTCGCAGACTGTTATTACGTAGTCAAAAGACTGGCCGTCGAATTCCGCAACGCTCTTCGAGCGATGTGCGGAAATATCGATGCCAATTTCCTGCATGGCGGCGATCGCTTCCGGGCGAACGAAGCCGGGTTTGACGCCCGCACTTTCGACCTCGAACCCGCCGCCTCCATCGTGGCGCAACAGGCCTTCCGCCATCTGGCTTCGCGCAGAATTTCCGGTACAGAGGATCAACACACGTTTTTTGCTCATGAGCGCTTTCCTTCGGCGTGCGCGATGACCACGGCCGGGGCATCCTCCGGCAGTGACGGAACGAGCCAGCGAAACAGAACTGTTGCGGCGGCCGCGCCGAGCAACTGCGCCGCGACAAAGCCGGGCGCGTCAGCGGGGCGGATGCCTGCGAACGTATTGGTCGCCGAACGCGCCAGCGTCACGGCGGGGTTTGCAAAAGAGGTTGAAGCGGTGAACCAGTAGGCGCCCGTGATGTAAGCGCCAACCGCGAAAGGCACGGCGGCCGATCGCAGCCGCGAACAGCCCCAGATCACAGACAGGAGGCTGAAGGTGGCAACGAATTCGCTGAAGAGTTGCGCGCCTCCGGTCCTCACATGCTGCGAGGGGTTGAAGATGGGCTCGCCAAACATCAGGTGAGCCGCGGCAACTCCCAGGAACGCGCCGATTATTTGCGCGGTTATGTAACCGGGCACGACGCGCCATGACAAACCGCCTTGCGACGCGTCGGCGAGGGTGACCGCCGGATTGAAGTGCGCGCCGGAGATCGGTCCGAAGGTGAGGATCAGAGCAACCAGCATCGCCCCGGTTGCGAGCGTGTTGGCGAGCAGTGCGATGGCCAGATTGCCGCCGGCCAAGCGTTCACCCATAATGCCCGATCCCACGACAGCGGCCAGCAGGAGGCACGTGCCGAACGCTTCGGCGGCGATCCGCCGCATCAAGCTCATGCGCAACAGCCGGGAGCGCAGCAGCCCGCGGGCTTTGTTGCCCTGATAAATGCGCTCATGAATTTGCCTTCAACAGCCGGAGCCAGCGCGTCCACGTCAATTCCCTGTCCGCTCAGAAAGGCGCGCGCGTCTTCGATGTCGTAAACGCGGGTCGGCTCGATGTGGATCCTTTCAAAGCCAGCCCGGGCCAGCTTTCCAATGTACTGGTCCGCATCGAGCGCCCCTGCGATACAGCCGACCCAAAGCAGCATGTCTCTGCGAACCTCTTCCGGTACGTCGCCGCGCGTGACGACGTCAGATACGGCGAAGCGGCCTCCCAGCTTCAGGACGCGGAAGGCCTCACGAAGTACGCGGTCCTTGTCGCCGGAAAGATTGATAACGCAATTGCTGATGATTACGTCCACCGAGTTATCGGGCAGCGGGATACGCTCGATCTCTCCTTTTAGAAATTCGACATTTTCGATGCCCGCCTTGCGCTGATTTTCACGCGCAAGGGCCAGCATTTCGTCCGTCATATCGAGACCGTAGGCTTTGCCGGCGGGGCCCACACGGCGCGCAGACAGCAATACGTCGATACCGCCGCCCGAGCCGAGGTCGAGTACGGTTTCGCCGGCATTGAGGGAAGCCAGCGCAGTCGGATTGCCGCAGCCGAGGGACGCGGCTACCGCTTCTTCGGGCAAAGCGCCGGTCTGCGATGGATCGTAGAGGTTCGAGGTGATCGGGTCGCAATGGCCGTCGAGGGCAGCGGAGGCGCCGCAGCAGGAGTTGCCTCCGTTTCGCACGCGGGCCGCGGCCTCTCCGTATTTTTGGCGCACAACTTCTTTGATTTCCATAGGGCTTCCTCAGGCGCAGACGCGGAAAATCGTTTTTGGCTCTACTGCCTTGTTCCGGGTGCAGCACTCGGCGTAGAGGAAGCCCAGAAGCTCCTGCAGCGCTTCGGCGTTGGCGGAGTACCAGAGGTAGGTGCCCTCACGACGGAACCTGACCAAACCCTCGTTTTTCAGCTTCTCCAGATGATGGGACAGCGTTGACGCGGGGATGTTCAGCTCGTTGCCGATGTCGCTTACAACCATTCCGTCGGGATGCGCCGACAGTAATACGCGCATGATCCGAAGCCGGGGGCCAGTTCCCATGGCGGAAAACATATCGGCGAACCGGATGATCTCTTCCTCAGTTGGTTTGGCTGCCATAACTATAATTCTATAACAACCGAATTATCGAAACAATAAGCTGGCCGCGTCGCGAAAGTGTCAGGGCGGGGCGTATAATTTCCGGGATGAAAACCCGGCACTGGTGGATCACGATCTTTCGCGATGTTCATTTCTGGGTTCCGGCGATCGTCCTTCTGACCGGGCTGGTGTTGCTGCGGTTCGTGCGATGAGCGCGGAAGCGGTCGGGGCCAGCCGCTCCATCGAGCGGGCTCTGCCTGATCCCGCGCGCCAAAGAACGCTCTACCGGCTCGGAGTCTTCTGCGGGCTCGCCGCCGCTTTGTGGCTTGCGGGGGCCGAAGCTCCGACGAAGCTGGTCACTGTCGCCGTTTCGCCGGTCGTGATTTCGTTCATGATGGTTTTCGGCGCATTCGTGTCGCGATGGAGCCTTCCCGCTCTGGTCCACGGTACGGCGGATACGTTTCGCGATGTGCGGCATGCGCCGCACCTTGTTTTATGGGGCGTGTTCGCCGGGTGTTTGTGGGCCATCGGCAACACGCTGACCATTTTTGCGGTGCGGGATATCGGGCTCAGTCTGGCGTTTCCGCTTTGGAATTCCAACAGCCTGATCGGCATTCTCTGGGGAACGCTGCTGTTCCGTGAACTGCGCGGGTCCGGATGGCTGCGCAAGGTTGGGGTGGTCGGCGGGGCTGCCGTGATCTTCACCGGCGCGATTCTGATTTCGGCGGCATCTGCGTCCGAAGCCGGGCACGGGAGCGCGATGCACGGTATCGCGGCGGCGCTTGGCGCCGGACTGATGTTCGGGTCGATGTATATCCCGTACCGGAAGGCTTACATCACGGGTATGAACCCGCTCACGTTCCTGACGTTCTTCACGTTCGGCGAGATAACTATGATGTCGGCTGTCGCGGTTGCTTTTTCGGGCGGTCCGGGGCCGTTTTGGCGCGAGTTGTCCGCCAGCCGCGGCGTGTTGCTGTGGCCGATGCTCGGAGGGTTCATGTGGGTGGTGGGCGACCTGTTTCAGAACTATGCGGCTAAGTATGTGGGGATCAGCCGGGGCATCCCGTTATCGAATACGAACCAGCTTTGGGGATTGCTTCTCGGGTTGCTGGTGTTTCGCGAACTGCGCGGGCTGGCGGCGGGAGTTTACGCAGAGGTGATCGGCGGGTCGCTCATGATGGCGGCGGGCGCGCTGGCGATCTCTTTGTGCTCGGCGTCGGAAGGAGAATACGCGAATGTCCGGCTGGCGGCGCGGCGGGAGGCGGAGCTTTACGGGGTCGATCCGGATTATGTAGCCGCTCGGATGGAAGGGCGCGAAACGCGGGGGGACGCGGGCGGCGGCAGAACCTGGCGAGACTGGCTGGTGATCGGATGGGCGCTGGGGATTTTCGCGTGGATGGGGACCATGGCTTCCGTACCGCGCATGGAGATTGAGGCGGGATGGCTGGCGCTTTTCGGCGTGGCGCTGATTGGGGTACTCGCCGTGGGCGCGCTGGCGCTGTGGCGCGTTACGAAGTTCAGTTAGTGGGCACGCCGGGTAGAAACGGTGCGTCACGGAGTAGCGGCTATATCGCCGCGGCGGCGTTCGGGCCTAAGTTCGCCTTCATGCCCGCTTCGATCACCTGGCGGGCGCGCAAACCGTCCCGATGCGTTGTGGGAAATGGCGCGTTGTCGCGACAGCACTGGATGAAGGCCGCCACTTCGGATTTGTAGGCAGGACCGAAGCGATCGATGAATTCGGGCAATCCGGTTCCATAGTTGCGCATGGTGAATTCTTTATGGGCAATGGGTTGGCTGCGTCCGCGCCTTCCATAGGCCTCGACGACCACCGTGTTCAGCCTTTGATCGAAGCGCCCGATGTGGATCTGACCCTCCTCCCCGAAGATGATGGTTTCGACGCGGTAACCGGAGACGTGATTGCGGGTCACCTGCACCTGGCCGAGCAGATCGTCGCCAAACCACATGCAGAGCAGGGCATCGTCGAAGTCTTCATCGGCGGTGGTGAGCGCGTGACTGTAAATGCGTGAGCCGATGCTGAGCGCGCGCGATGGCATCTGCCCGGTGAGCCAGAGGATTTCGTCGACGTTGTGGACGGACATGTCGGGCAGAATGCCGCCGCTGCGGTATCCGTTCGGCGCGGGGCCGGAATCCTCGAGGGCGGAGAAGATCTTGAAGACGCGGCCGACCGATCCGTTTTGCATCAGTGTTCTGGCGTACTGGAGCGGTTCATCGAAGCGGCGCTGAAAGGCGAGCATAACGGAGTTGGGATAGTTTGCGTCGAGTTCAGCGACGAAGGCGCGGTCGTCTTCGAGCGTGTTGGTCAGCGGCTTTTCCAGCAGGACACGAAAACCCTTCGAAATGAGCGCCGTGGCATGGTCACGATGCTGGTCGGTGGCGGTTGCGATTACAGCGGCCAGGCAGATGCCGGAGTTCGCCAGGGCGTCGGCGTCGTGGAAAACCGGGATGTGAATGCCTGCCGAGCCAAGGAAACGGCGCGCCCGTTCGGTATCCGGATCGGCAATTGCCACCAATTGGCAGGTCTTCGTCTCGCGCGCAAGTTCGTGAGCATGAAGGGCGTGAACGGCGCCCATGCGGCCAATGCCGACGATAGCGATTTTGAGGGGTTCGGACACTAGTTCCTCACGATACTACGACGCCAAATTTTCTGATTCGACGGCGCTGAATTCTGCATCAGCCCCATGGCGGTGGCGCGTCATGCAAAAGGATCTTTATGTTTACGGCGATCTGACCCGCAACGTTCTGGGAGTGCTTTTCGTTATTGCGCTGATCCTCTTCTCGGGATGGATCATGCTGCCTTTTCTTTCGGCGACGTTGTGGGCGACCACGCTCGTGATTTCCACGTGGCCAGTGCTCATAGGTCTCCAGTCCAGGCTGGGAGGGAGTCGCGGCTTCGCGACTACCATCCTTACAGTCGCGTTGCTGCTTTTGCTCGTGGTTCCTCTTACTGTGGCGGTAGGCGCGCTGGTGGGCAACATGGACACCATCGTCGCGAAGGCAGATTCATTGAAGACGATGGCCCTGCCCCCTCCGCCCGACTGGATTGCCAAGATCCCGTTGAAAGGCCCTAAGCTATACGCCGACTGGCAGGAGGCCGCTTCGGGGGGGCCCGGCGGCCTTTCGGCGGTTATCGCGCCGCACAGCCGGCAGGCTCTGGCGTGGCTACTGGCGCGACTGGGCGGCGTCGGAGGGATGATTCTTCAATTCCTGCTGACGGTGATCATCTCGGCGATTCTTTACGCGAACGGGGAGACCGCGGCGCACGGTGTCCGGAAATTCGCGGAACGGCTCGCGGGAGCGCAAGGCGACCGAGCGGTGGTACTGGCGGGGGCGACCATCCGGGGCGTAGCGATGGGCGTTATTGTGACAGCGATCGTTCAGACGATCATCGCGACCGCCGGACTCCTGATTGTTTCGGTTCCAGCCGCGGGACTAATTGCCGCGGGCGTGCTGATCCTGTGCATCGCCCAACTCGGTCCATTTCTGGTGATGGTTCCGGTCATCATATGGAAGTTCTACAGCGGCGACACGGTGGGCGGGATCATCCTGACTGTATTCACGCTTGTGGCGGGTACGATCGACAACTTCCTTCGTCCGTTCCTGATTAAGAAGGGCGCGGATTTGCCGTTGCTACTCATCTTCTCCGGTGTCATCGGTGGACTGGTTGGTTTCGGCGTGATGGGGATATTCGTTGGCCCCGTGATCCTTGCGGTTACGTATGTTCTGCTGCGCGAATGGGTCGAGAACCGACCGAAGGCGGCGAGTGAGGAAGCCGGGACTGCCTCGGCTCAGGCCGTCTCCGGCTGAACTATTTCAGGGCGCCCTGGAGCAGGGAGGCGACCCCCGATCCTCCTTTGGATCCGACAAACTGAACGAGCAGTGGCGCGAACTTTGTGGCCATCTGGGGTGACAGGCCCAGTTTCTTGAACGATCCGGCGACGGACGCGAGTCCTCCCAGTTCACCCGGCAGCGAGCTGGTGAGGCTGGAGAGACCGGAGACAGCGGAGTTTTTGGACGACGAGGGGGCCGCTTTGAGCAGGCCGTCCATTCCGGGAACGACGGCGGCTATTTTGCCGAAATCGGCAGGACTGAGCTTGGTTTTGGCCAGGCCAAACAGCGCACCCGCGCCACCGGTCGCCTGGGCGGGGGTGACAGATAGTGTCTTGGTCAAGTCGCCGATCAGTTCGGGACTGGTGTTGGACAAATCGGCGGCGAAGGACTGGTTATAGGCCGCTCCAACGAGGAAAACGAACAAGGCAGTCTTTGGCACCTGGTTTAATCTGATTTTCACTTTCTCTCCTTTCGGACAATACACCTCCGGACAGCACACCAAGTTTCCGATTCGCGCATCAAGACCGGGATTTATTTGTTTGGGCGCCGCCATAATAAGTTCGATGGAAACCACGCGACGCGACTTCCTTCGGATGGCGGGAGCTTCAGCAGCGGCAGCTGTTGCGGTTAAGGGGCAGCCGTCTCCCCGGCCCAATTTTCTGGTTATCGTTACCGACGACCAGGGAATCGGGGATGTGGGCTGTTACGAACATCCTGAAGTCCGCACGCCTAATCTGGACCGGCTTGCCGCGTCGGGTGTGCGGTTTACCGAGTGGTACGCCAATGCGCCGGTCTGCTCTGCCTCACGTGCGGGAATCATGACAGGAAAGTATCCGGACCGAACCGGTGTTCGCGGCGCGCTGCCATCAGAGCCGACGTGGGATGTGAACGGACTCCGTGCCGGGGAACAAACGCTGCCGTCGCTTCTACGCGGTCTTGGATATCGGACCGCGGCTTTCGGCAAGTGGCATCTGGGCAGCGCGCCGCAAAGCCGTCCTCGGGCGCAGGGATTCGATGAGTTTTTTGGCTGGTATTCAGGATGGCTCGATGCCTATTCTCATCGCTATTACCAGCTTGGCGGGCCGCCGGGCAAGATCTTTCACGACCTTTGGCACAACGAAACGGAGGTGTTCGAGGAGCCTGCTTATATGACGGAACTGCTGGGGCGCGAGGCGGGCGCGTATCTCGCGCGTCAGTCGGCGCAACAGCCGTTCTTTCTCTATTTGGCGTTCGGGGCTCCGCACTATTCGATGATGGCTCCGAAGAAGTATCTGGATCGGTTTCCGGCTTCGATGGAGCGCGACCGCCGCATGCATCTTGCGATGGTTGCGGCGGTGGACGATGTGGTGGGCGCGCTGCTGGATCAGTTGCGTAGCCAGGGTCTCGAAGGCAATACGGTCGTGTATTACCAGGCGGACAACGGCGCAACTCGCGAGGTGCGTGCGTCGAGCGACGGCAAGCCTTATCACGGTGGAAGCAACGAGCCGTATCGCGGGTACAAGCTTGGCCTGTTTGACGGGGGGATGCATGTGCCAGCCTTGTTGCGCGTTCCGGGCGTGACGAAAGCCCGTCAGGTGTGGAACCGGCCGATGATTTCGATGGATCTGCTGCCCACGTTTGTCACGCTTGCGGGCGGGAAGCCGCCGGCCGGGATCGATGGGCAGGATTTGATTCCCGTGCTGCGCGGGCAGTCACCTGAGCACGAATATCTTTTCTGGAGCCATGACAATCAGCGGGCCGTGCGGCACGGCGACTGGAAACTGATTCTCAATCCGCCGAATTTCCCCGGCGAGGAGGTCGCGGCGAAAGTCTGGCTTTCGAATCTCGAAGCGGATCCCTCGGAAAAGGTAAATCTAGCGGAGGGCGAGGCCGCGCGCGTCCGGGAACTGATCGGACGGATCACCGAGTGGGAACAGCGAGTGGCGTTTCCGCCGGCTGGCCATTGAGGACGCGGGCGGCGGTTTCCGCATCGAATTCGTTCTCCCATTTCGCGATCACTAGCGTCGCGACGGCGTTTCCGATGAGATTCGTGACGGCGCGGACTTCGGACATAAAGCGGTCCACGCCCAAAAGAAGGGTGATGCCGGCCACCGGCACTGAACCAACGGCCGATAGGGTCGCCGCCAGGGTGATGAACCCTCCCCCTGTTACTGTTGCGGCTCCTTTGGAAGTCAGCATGAGAATGAGCAGGAGCCAGAGTTCGTCGCCGGTCGAGAGCTTGGTGTTCGTGGCCTGCGCGACAAAGATCGCCGCGATGGTCAGATAGATCGCGGTGCCGTCGAGATTGAACGAATACCCGGAGGGCACGACGAGTCCGACCACTGGCTTCGAGCAGCCGAGGCGCTCCAGTTTGGTCATCAGGGGCGGCAGCGCCGATTCGGATGATGAGGTGCCTACCACGATCAGAATCTCCTCCTGGATGTACCGGAGCAGTTTCAGGATGCGGAAGCCGTGCAGTCTTGCGACTATACCGAGCACAAACAGGACGAAAAGCGCGCTGGTCAGATAGACGCAGGCCAGCAGTTTACCGAGTGGCAACAGCGTTCCGACGCCATAGCGCCCGATGGTAAACGCCATGGCTCCGAACGCGCCGAGGGGGGCGGCTTTGACGATGATTCCGATCACGCCGAAACATGCGCGGCTTGCCGATTCCAGAGCGTTGGTGATCCGGTGGCCGTCATCCAGACGCGCGATCGCCAGACCGAAGAGAATCGCGACCAGGAGCACCTCAAGGATTTCGCCATTCGAGAACGCTCCGACGAACGTTTCCGGGATGATATTGAGCAGGAAATCGACCGTGCGCATCGATTTGCCCGAAGAAGCATATTGCTGAATCGCGCTGGTATCGAGGGTCGCGGGGTTGGCATTGATCCCCGCTCCCGGCTGCCAAAGCTTGACTACGGCGAGCCCGATCAGCAGGGAGAACGTGCTGAGGACCTCGAAATAGAGCAGCGCTTTGATGCCGACGCGGCCGAGCTTTTTGAGGTCGCCGATGTTGCCGATTCCCACCACGACGGTGAGAAAGACGATCGGCGCGATCATCATTCGAATCAGCTTGATGAAGGCGTCTCCGAGGGGCTTCATCGCCGCTCCGGCCGAGGGATAGAACGCGCCCAGAGCCACGCCGAGCACGATTCCGGCGAGTACCTGAATGTAGAGCGCGCGATGAAAACGGGGCTTGGGAGGGGATGACGGGACGCGGGACACGGGACTCATTCAATCTACAACCGTTACAATTCGGATAGATCGATGAAGGTCGAAATTGAAGGCGTAACCCTGCACCTGGCGCATCCCGATGAGCTTCCCGTCCGCTGGGTAGGGCAGGAGGAGTTGATGCGGCAGCTGCTCGCCGCATGGATGGTAGTCACGGAAACCGACGTACCGATGAGTCCACGGCTCATTGGCAAGCCGGGCGTGGGGAAGACCACTCTTGCTTATGCCGCGGCGCGTCGCATGGGGCGCGATGTGTTCATCATGCAGGCGACGCTCGACACAAGGCCGGAAGATTTGCTCGTCACTCCGGTTATTGAAGGTGAGGGCAGGCTGCGATATGTCGCCTCGCCGCTGGTCAGCGCTATGATTCGCGGCGGAATCGCGATTCTGGACGAAGGAAACCGCATGAGCGAGAAGAGCTGGGCGAGTCTTGCTCCGCTGCTCGATAACCGCCGGTATGTGGAGAGCATCGTCGCGGGCGTCAAGATCAAGGCGCACCGGAACTTCCGGCTCGTCACGACCATGAACGACGACGCTTCGACTTTCGAACTGCCCGAATACATCCACTCGCGGCTGCAGCCGCAGATCCTGATCGATTTTCCGGAGAAGAACGAAGAGTTGCAGATTCTCAAGGAAAACCTGCCCTTCGCGGACGATCGGGTGCTCCAGTATGTGACCGACTTCCTCGAGCAGGCCCATGCGGCCGACGAGCGGTACAGCGTGCGCGACGGCATCAACATCGCGCGTTACGCAGTGAAGCTGAAGAGCCTTGCCACCGACCGGGATCACGAGCGCGTCGCGCTGGAGTTGGCCGTGACGCAGACGCTCGGCGAGGAAGCCCTTCGATATGCCCGGCGAAACCGTTCCCTCGCTTCCTGAAGGGCAACTGCCGGATTTCGGCAGCCTGAGGCGGGGGCGGTTCACGTACCTGCCGGTCGTGCCAGGACGGCTGGAGTTCGCGGCGGAGGCGCGGCGGCGGATCCTCGCACAACGGCCGGAGGTGGTGGCCGTCGAACTTCCCGCGACGCTGGAAGGCCTCTATCTCGATGCGGTCAAGCGTCTTCCGCAGATCTCCGTCATCCTCTATAACGATGGCGAATATCATCGCGACCCGGAGGCTTCTACAGCGATCTACGTGCCGGTGGAACCCGCCGATCCGTTCATCGAGGCGGTGCGGACGGCTCAGGAGATTGAGGCGCAGGTGGTCTTCGCCGACCCCGATTCCACGGAACGGCCGCATTTGCCGGACACGTATCCGGATACCCACGCGCTGACGGCCATTACGCTCGAGCAGTACGTCGAAGCATATCGGGTCTATCCGCAGCCGCGAGGTCCGGAGATCGAGCAGTTCGCGGAAGCCATAGCCTGGAAGCTGCAGGGGGCGGACCCGTTCGCCGAAGTGATGGTGGTTATCTCGCTGAACCTGCTGGATCCCGTGCTCGACGCAATGGAGCGCCCTCAGAGCGAGCCCAAGCGACGGCGACGGCATGAGCCGCAGTTGGTCAACCCGCATCCGGACTGTCTGGGAGAGGTAACGCTCGAATACCCGTTTCTACAAGAGAAGTACGAAGAGTTCCGGCTGAAGCCGGAGGCGCCGCTGGGCGGAAGCGTCGCGGATCGCCGCCGGGTCCAAATGGCATTGTTTCGCGAGTCTGAAACAGCGTACGAAATGAATACCGGCGAGAAGATGCATTCGTGGCAGCGCCGATTGCTTGCGCGCTACAGCCGTAATCTCGCCATCATTCACCACGACCTGACCGCTTCGCTCTATGACCTTACGATCGCGGCGCGGTCAATCGTGGATGAGAACTACGCGTGGGATGTTTGGGAAACGGCTTCACGCTACTCCCCGCAGCAGACGTCCACCGACATCGAGACGGTAAACATCTCCGGCGATGAGGTCTGGCTCAATACAAAGCGCCTTCGGCTCCGGCGGCGGCTTCCGAGCACCAAACGGCGCCTCGGGAATCTGGGGTTAAAGCGGCGCAAGAAGGAAAAGGTCGCGGGCGAGTGGGCTTCGGAACTCAACGGGACCAGCATCTGTTCCTATCCGCCTGAAGACATCCTGATCGAAGACTTCGGGCGCTTTCTGAAGAAGAAGGGCAAGAGCGTTCTGTCCGAGGAGCGCGCGACGGTCGAGCCGTTCACGGCTTCGCTGCTCGATGGAATCGACCTGCGAGAGACCATCCGCAACTGGCATGAGAACAAGATCTACGTGCGGAATCTGCGAAAGACTCACGGCGAGGTGGGTTCCGTCATCGTGATTTTCGACGAGGACCGCGACGGCCGGTACAACTACATGACCACCTGGCTTGGGGAGCACCAGAACGAGTCGGATATGGCGTTTTATTCGACTTATCCGTTCGATCACCTGGTCGGGCCTGGTATCGGGCGCGCGGAATACGGCGGATTTCTCATGAGCCTTCCGGCGCGGCGAATGTATGACGTCTGGGCGGATCCCGATTACGATTTCGCCGAGACGAAGGCGGAACGCCTGCTGCTCGCCGGGATGGACTATTCGATTCAGAAATATGTCGTTTATGTTGCGTCGAAACCGCCGCGGTCGGTGTTCCGGAATATTGCGGCGCGATTTGACCGCACGATTGTGTATCTGCCGATTGGACAGCTATCGCCGGTCACGCTGAAGAAACTTCGCGTCGTACATGTTCTCGACGGGTACGACAAACGCGACATCGCGAAAGAATATATCTGGTAGTCTCAGGCAGCCTGACTCATGAGCCGGGCGAGAACATAGGGGCCTTCCGGAATCACGGCGACGCGCGCGCCCGGCGGCAGGCCGTCCAGCAGGGCCGCGACGGCACGGGCGGGTTCGTCATAGGCAGGTCCCCACAGCCGCGCGCGAGTCTCCGAAGACAGACCCGGCACGCAATAGAGAACCTTGGCGCGCGTGGCGATCAGCGCCAGTTTCTCGAGCTGCCATTGATCCACTGTCACGGGCGTGTCTTCGATCGCGGCGAGGTACGCCGCGGGGTCAGAGTGTTCCGCGAGCAGGCGCGAGAATTCCGGACCGCCGCAACCTTCGGCGCATGCGCCCAGCATCAGGATGCGCCCGCCGTTACGCACAATGTGAGAGGCTGCGGTGATCCCTTTGATGCACTGGTAGTACGTGAGGTCGAGCGGATAGCCTGCGCCCGTCGTAATGACGGCGTCCACCGGGCGATCAAGTTCCTGCAGGAGCGTGCGTGAGACGAATTCCACGCCTTTCGCATGCGCGGGCACAGGGTCGCCCGCAAATACGGCGGCGATTCCCCGCTCGTGTGAGAGCGCCACATCGACCATGA
Organism: Bryobacteraceae bacterium; assembly: GCA_035262625.1. Lineage (GTDB taxonomy): Bacteria > Acidobacteriota > Terriglobia > Bryobacterales > Bryobacteraceae > BOG-234. The sequence continues at coordinate 50,622 of DATFSM010000015.1, read as the reverse complement.
ACTGATGCCCCGCCATTCCGGCGATTTCAACCAGTTCGCGATGGAGAGGATTGTTTTCGATGGAGCCCTCCACGGCCAGGCGTTCGCGCATGAACTTCGGGCTGTGGATGACTTTGATCGTCTCCTGGGCGGCGAGCCCGGGAACGACGAGCTTGCGTCCGCCCGAGTAACCGGCCATCAGATGCGGCTCAATGAAGCCGAGGGTGAGGCGCAAATCCGCCGAGACAAAGCGCTTATCGACCCATGCGGGGGTGCCGGAAGATGAGGTTCCGAGATTTTGATGGCTCGCGAGGTCGCGCGCGTCGTGGTTTTCAACTCGATACGAGCGCGCGATCTCTTCGCCGACAATCTCGCGGATCTCCGCGCCGGTCGCCGGACGATGAAGCCCGGTCGCGATCAGGATCACGATGCGGGAGCGCTCGATTCCCGCGCCTTCGAGCCGTCTCAGAACATGAGGGAGAACGATTCGGTTGGGAGCGGGACGAGTGATGTCGCAAACCGAGATCGCCGCGGAGGACTTGCCCCTCGCGAGGTCCGCAAGGGACGGGCCTGCTGCCGGAGCGTCCAGCGCCGCGTCAATCGCGCGGCCCGGGTCTTTGAGGGACACCGCGGATTTCGCGTCGAGGACGACGTACTCATATCCGTCCGGCAATCCGATTTGCGCCCCGGCCTTTCCGAAGGCCATTCTTAATAACGTTGCGCTCACATTAGAATTCTCTCATTGTGGATGAAAACGATTTAAGGTGGCCGTTGGTTTGCAATGATATGGACGAGGATTCACACGATGAGATTCAGGCCAATCGTTTTAGCGACTATATTCACAACCGGGCTCGCGATGGGTTCCTTCGCACAGAGCGCCACGCAGGATATGAAGAACGCCGGCGACGCCACGAAGGACGCGGCGAAAGACGCTGGCAAAGGCGTCGCCAAGGGGACAAAGAAAGGCGCCAAAGCTGTGGAGGACGGCAGCAAGAAGACGGGCAACGCCGTCGTAAACGGGACGAAAAAGGGAGCGCACAAGGTAGCCGAGGGTACCGAGAAAGGCGCGGAGAAGGTAAAGGACAAAACTCAGTAGTTCAGAGCAACTGCATTCCGGAATCCACGAACAAGATGTTTCCGGTGACGCCGCGGCTCAGGTCGCTCGCAAGAAACGCCGCGGCGTCTCCCACCTCTCCCGCTTCCGTGACGTGACGTAACGGGGAGTGCTGCTTCGTCGCGTCCAGCATCGTCGAAAGATCTTTCACCGCCCGCGCCGATGCCGTCTTGACGGCTCCCGCGGAAATCGCATTGATCCGGATTCGGGAGGGCCCGAGGTCGTTCGCGAGGTAACGGGTCGCGGCCTCGAGCGAAGCCTTGGCGACGCCCATCACGTTGTAATTCGGGCGCACTCGCGTGGAACCGAGATACGTCAGCGTCATCATTGAACCACCGTTCGTCATCGCCGGGGCGATCGCACGGGCCATGGCGACAAAGGAATAAGCGCTCACGTTCTGCGCCAGGAGAAAACCGTCACGATCGGTTTCGATGAACGGGCGCCGCAGGTCTTCGGTGTTGGCGAAGGCGAGGCTGTGAACGAAGGCGTCCACCGGCTTGTCGAGAGCGCGAAGCGACTCGGCGAGAGCAGTGATCTCATGGTCCTTCGTTACATCGCACGGCAGGAACTTCGCGACGTTCATGCCGCCGACGATGGACTCGATCGTTTCGCGCTGCTTGTCGTTCAGATAGGTGAAGATCAGAGAGGCGCCTTCGCGGGTAAAAGATTCCGCAATGCCGTAGGCGAGACTCCACTTGTTCGCGATTCCGGCGATAACCGCCGTCTTACCGGTGAGCAGTCCTGACATCAATCCATCAGGTTACTTCACGAAGCCATTCACTCTCAGCCAATGGGCAAGCAGTCCCGGCCATTCCGAGAGCGCCGGGTCGTCCATTCCCAGGCCGACGCCGTGAGGCCCATTCTGGAAAATGTGCATCTCCGCCTTGACCCCCGCTTTGCGCAGGGCGAGGTAATAGTAGACGCTGTTTTCCGCAGGCACGGTCGTATCCGCGTTGGTCTGGAAGATAAAGGTTGGCGGCGTCTGCGCGGTCACGGCGTTTTCGCCCGAGAGGCTTTTCGCAAGCTCCGGGTCTGGGTTGTCGCCAAGGAGATTTTTTTTGGAGCCCTGATGGGTCCAGGGCTGGGTCATGGAAATAACGGGATAGCCAAGGATGGAGAAATCGGGACGGCTGCCGGCGCGGTCAATCGGATCGGACGCCGACGCATTGCCGGCATCGAAGTGCGTGGACGCGCTGCTTGCCAGATGGCCACCCGCGGAAAAGCCCATGATCCCGATTTTGTCGGGTGCGATCTTCCACTCTGCCGCCTTCGTCCGGACCGTTCGGATTGCGCGCTGCGCATCGCCGATCTCGACCGGATGATGGTAGCGGGGACCGAGGCGGTATTTCAGGACGAACGCGGCCATCCCGAGAGAGTTGAGAAAGCTCGCGACCTGCCGCCCTTCGTGATTGCTGGCGAGCGCTCCATAGCCGCCGCCGGGGCACACGATCACGGCGCTGGTTCCTTCGCGCATTGTGCGCGGCCAGTAGACCGTCATTGTGGGAATGTCGCGATCCTCGGAGCCCTGCGCGCCCGGAGCGGGACCGTTCCACAAAGGAAGGACCTGGCCGTCCTGCGGGACCTGCGCGGCAAGAGTGATGGCCGTCATAGCCAATAGGAGTGGGGCTCGCATGACTGCCGATAATATCAACCCGTTGGCTAACATGAAGGTCTGTTCGCCATCCTAATCGCGGTCATCGCGCTGATCGTGTACGGGTCGCTGTACCCGTTGCACTTCGTTCACCGCGATCTGCCGGCGGGCGCATTCTACATCCTGTTGCATTCCTGGGAATGGACCACGACGCCGCGGTTCCTCTCGGACGTCATCATCAATATCGCGATCTATATCCCTTTGGGCATGTCCGCGCATCTCGCGTTGAGGCGCTATGGGAAGTGGCTCCTGGATATCGCCGCGCCGATCGCCATGGGGACGATGCTCTCAGCGAGCATCGAAATGCTTCAGCTTTACACGCCGACCCGGATGTGCTCCGCGGTCGACCTGATGAACAACGCCATCGGTTCCGCGATCGGCGTTGTCGCGGGATTGCTCCTGGCGCGGGGTACGAAAGCCTGGGATTTTCGGGCCGACGACGTGAACATTCGCGACGCGCGCGCGGCAGGCCTGCTCTGCGTTCGTTTCGCCGCACTGGTGTTTCCGTTTTTCCCGGCTATATCACGCTTTACATGGATCCGGAAGCTCGAGACTTTCCAGGCGCAGCCCATCATCAGCGTTACGGAGGTTACGCTCACCGGCGCGGAATGGTTTGCGACGGGGCTGCTGCTCGTGGCTGCGGGAGTGAAGCGGCCGCTACGTTGGCTGCTGCTCGGCACGCTGCTTTTGCCTTTCCAGTTCTTCATTTTGGGCCGCACGCCCACGCCCTCGGATTTCATCGGCGCGGGGGCAGGAATCATCACATTCCACTACCTCGGCAGGGACCACTGGACGCGCCGGGCCACGGCCGCAGTCCTGCTTGTTGCGATCATCTCGCGGGAACTCAGACCATTCCACCTGGCGCCGCAGCCGGAGCCGTTTTCCTGGATGCCATTTACCGGAGCACTGACGCGGGAGTGGCATTGGGGCGCGCAGACGCTGGTCGAAAAGACGTTCGATTACGGAACGGCGATCTGGCTTCTGCTCAAATCCGGCGTACGCGGTTGGCGCGCGGTGATCGGCGTGACAATGCTGCTGGCCGTAATCGAGGTGGTCCAGATGTGGCTACCCGCCCACACGGCGGAGATCACTGACCCGCTGATGGGCCTGTTACTCGGTTTCCTTCTGACCCGGCCTCGGCTCGTGCGCGCAGCCCGTGTGCTCGAATAGTGAGTCATGGTTGACGTGCGGGATAATCTCCGGCTCGCCGCGGACGCGATTCGCGCCCACAAGCTTCGCGCCGCGCTCACCATCCTCGGGCTCACCATGGGCGTTGCGACGCTGATCACCGTGATGACGCTCGTTCAGGGGGCGAACCTCTACGTCGAGCAGAAGATCGCCAATCTGGGGACCAACGTTTTCCGCATAGCGAAGACGCCCTTCGCGGTGGTCGATTTTACGGTCGTCGTGAAGGCGCTGAAGAACAAGAATATCGACGCATCGGATTATCACGCGGTAAGCGATCTGTGCGTTGCGTGCGGTCAGGTGGGCGCGTCGGCGAACGGCACACTGACCGTTCAGTACGAAAACAAAGAGGCGGACGATACGACGATCATCGGTTACACGCCGAATATGATCGATATCGACACGCGCACGCTCGATCAGGGCCGCTATTTCACCGAGAGCGAAGACCGGCATGCGGCGTACGTCTGCATTCTGGGCGCATCGCTCGTCGATCAGTTTTTTCCGAACAAAAATCCGGTGGGGAAATCGATCCGGACCGGCAGCCTCGAATTCACAGTGATCGGCACTTTTCAGAAGCTCGGTTCGGTGCTCGGGCAGGACCAGGACAATTTCGTCATCATTCCTCTGACGACGTTTCTGAAAGTGCGAGGCGCGCGTACGAGCCTTACTCTGGAGATCAAAGCGCCGGCGGGAGAAAAGAACTTCAATGCCGCGCAGGATGAGGCGCGGGTCATCATGCGGTCGCGGCGTCACGATGCGCCCGGCAAAGACGACACTTTTTTTATCGGCACGGCTCAGAGCTACATTTCGCTGTGGCAAAGCATCAGCGGATCGTTTTTCGCCGTATTCGTAATGGTGAGTTCGATCGCCGCAGTGGTGGGCGGCATCGTGATCATGAACGTGATGCTGGTCAGCGTTACCGAGCGCACGCGCGAGATCGGCGTCCGTCGCGCGATGGGCGCGACCCAGTCGGACATCCTGGGCCAGTTCCTCACAGAGAGTCTCCTGCAATGCCTGATCGGAGGCGCGGTCGGTATCGCGATCGGTTTCGGCTGCGCACTGGCGCTCCGGACGCTGACATCATTTCCGGCGTCGGTTCAAACCTGGGTAGCGCTTCTTGGAGTGGCGATCAGTTCGGTGATCGGGCTGTTTTTCGGGATTTATCCGGCGCGGAAGGCCGCGCAACTCGACCCGGTTACGGCGCTCAGAACGGAGACGGGATGACGCGGCACGAAATCGCGGAGAACCTGCGCGTTGCGCTGGATACGCTGCGCGCCCGCAAGGTTCGTTCGGGACTGACGATTCTCGGAATCGTAATCGGCGTGACGTCGGTCATCGCGGTCGCCTCGATCATCGATGGGCTGAATGGCGAGATTCAGGACCGCGTACAGCGGTTGGGGTCGAACACGCTGTTCGTCACGCGGATGCCCGCGTTTCAGAACACAGCGCGGCTGCCCCAGAAGATAAGAATCCGAAAATACCTCGAGGATGCGGACGCGGGATTCATAGAGGATGCCAGCCCGAGCGTGGCTTATGCAACGGTGTTCGCCAATCGGATCAACTTCAACGATCAGACGGACGAAATTCGCTACGGCGACGCCCACGTGGAACGCTTTTTCCTGCGCGGCGTCCAGCCGGCCTACATCAAGGCATTTCCGCTGTTCTCGGTCGCGGAGGGCCGGTTCATCACGGACTACGACGAGGAACATGCGCGAAGCGTGGTGGTGATCGGCCAGGCGCTGGCGGATTCGTTGTTTCCTTCGCTCGATCCGATCGGGAAACAGGTGCGGCTGGATGGGCGGTTATACGAGGTGGTGGGCATTTTCGAACCGGATCAGGGGCTGTTTTCCAGCTTCGGCGTGGATCAGTTCGCCTGCATCCCGATGAGCAATTTCCGGAAGAGTTTTCCCGAAATCAGGGAGCGGTTCATCGCGGTGGCGGGCAAGGACGAATACACGCTTGACACGGTGAAAGGCCAGGTCGAAGAGGCGCTGCGCCGCAAGAGACATGTTCCCCATAATGCCGAAGACGATTTCGAGATCTCGTCGCCCGACTTTCTGAGCTCGCTCTGGAATCAACTCACGGGCGCGATGGTGCTGCTGACGGGTATTATCAGCGGGGTCGGGCTGCTTGTGGGCGGCATCGGGGTGATGAACATCATGCTCATCTCCGTCACGGAACGGACGAGTGAGATCGGCGTGCGCAAGGCGGTGGGCGCGCGCAAGGCGGACATCCGGGCGCAGTTTTTGATGGAGGCGATCACGCTTTCGTGCCTGGGCGGCGTGATCGGGATTCTGGTCGGCGCGGGCATCGCATTTCTTGTGCGGCTGGCGCTGCCTGCGATTCCGGCGTTCGTTTCGCCGCTCTGGGTAGCGCTCGGTTTTACGATTTCAGTGGGGGTGGGTTTGTTTTTCGGGTATTACCCGGCGAATCGCGCGGCGAATCTGGATCCGATCGTGTGTCTGCGGTACGAGTAAAGTTAAGCTACTAGCTGGGTGACACGGTGAAGCTTACAGACCTGCGCGGGATTCTTCAATACGTCCCCCAGTTCCGCGAGAAGACCTTCATCATCGCGGTGGATGCGGCCGTTGTCCAGGACGAGAATTTCTCGAACATCCTGCTCGATGTCGCTGTGTTGCGTTCATTGAACATCCGTGTTGTCCTTGTGCACGGCGCGGCCTCACAGATTAAAGCTCTTGCCGACAGGGAGAGCGTCCCGCCGTCCGACCTCGATGGCACCGGTGTGACCGATGCCCGCACACTGCAACTGGCTATCGACGCCGCGAACCGTCTTACCCACGAGATTCTCGAGGGGCTTTCGGCCAACGAACTTCGCGCAGCGTACACAAACGGCATCGTCACCTATCCGCAGGGGATCATCCATGGCGTCGATCACCTGTTTACGGGGAAGGTGGAACGAGTCGACTCACAGCTTCTTCAGACGTTGCTGCGCCTGGACATTGTTCCCGTTGTCTCGCCGCTCGGGTTCAACAGCGATGGCAAAACATACCGCGCAAACTCGGACAGCGTCGCATTGGCGGTGGCCGAAGCTCTAAAGGCGACCAAGTTGATTTTTATGACGTCGCAGGATGGGCTGCGGTACGACGGGCAGCTCATTCGCCAGATGCTGGTGACGGATCTGCAAAAGCTTCTTCAGTCGGGACACAGCGGATTCGAGCCGGAGATGGTTTCCAAAGCCCGACATGCGGCGGACGCATGCGCCGCCGGCGTGCCGCGCGTTCACATTGTAAACGGGCGTGAAGACGAAGGGCTGCTCGGTGAGGTGTTCTCCAAAGAAGGCATCGGGACGCTTATTTACGCTAATGAATACGAGCAGATTCGACCGGCGAGGAAGAAAGATGTTCGCGCAATTCAGCAAGTGACAGCGAAAGCGGTGGAAGCGGAGGAACTTGTCCGGCGGACGCGCACGGAGATCGAGAAGAATCTGTCGGATTACTACGTCTTCGAGATCGACGGCAACGTCGTGGCCTGCATCGCGCTCCATGTTTATGCTGAGCAGCAAGTGGGCGAACTCGCCAGCCTTTTCGTCGATCCGTCGCACGAAAATCAGGGCATCGGACGAAAGCTGATTGGTTTTGTCGAGAACAAAGCCCGCGAATTGGGCCTTTCTGAACTCATCGCGCTATCGACGCAGGCGTTTACGTATTTCGAGTCGAAGGCTGGCTTTGTCGTGGGTACATCTGATGATCTGCCTCCGGGCCGGCGCGAGAAGTACGAACAGAGCCGGCGGAATTCGAGGATATTGCTCAAGAGGCTGAATGTGGCGGTATTGAGCTAGCGCGATGCGGCGTCGGCCAGGATTGGCCGCCCCACAAGAAGCATACTGACCACAGGCAGCATATTGCCCACGGGCGCATGGTGGTGATGCGGAAGCGTCGCGAAGTCTTAGACTGGCTTCAATGACCGGGACGAGGATTGTGGCGGCCAGCGAGCGGGATGTCCCGCTGATTCTCGAGATGATTCGGGGGCTGGCGGAATACGAGCGGCTTTCGCATCTCGTGACGGCGACTGAAGAGCTGCTGCGCGAATCCTTGTTCAGAAAAGGCGCGGTAGCGGAAGTTCTTCTGGCTTACGACGGGGATGCTTGCGAGGGGTTCGCGCTTTTCTTTCCCAACTATTCGACGTTTCTTGGACGGCCGGGCATTTACCTGGAAGATCTGTTCGTGAAGCCACGTGCCCGCGGGAAGGGAATCGGGCGCGCGCTGCTGCGCGAGATTGCGCGGCTCGCCGTGGAGCGGGGATGCGGGCGCGTGGAGTGGTCGGTTCTCGACTGGAACGGGCCTTCGATCGGTTTCTACAGGAAGCTTGGCGCGGTCCCCATGGATGAATGGACGGTGTTCCGTCTGACCGGCGAGGCGCTTGAACAGCTTGCGCTCTGATATCCTTTGAAATTAGGAATTTGGGCGTCGCCCGGGGTGTGTGAAGTCCCCTGCGTATGCCTGCCTTCGGAGTTTCTCAACATGTCAGGTCATTCAAAATGGGCGACAATCAAGCACAAAAAGGCCGCCCTCGACGCTAAGCGCGGCAAGGTTTTCACGCGCCTCATTAAAGAAATTCAGATCGCAGCCCGGTCCGGCGGCGACCCTGACGGCAATCCGCGCCTCCGCACCGCGATCGCGGCCGCGAAGGCTGTGTCCATGCCCCAGGACAACATCAAGAAAGCTGTGATGCGCGGCACCGGCGAACTGGAAGGCGGGCAGATCGACGAAATCATGTTCGAAGGTTACGGCCCAGGCGGCGCAGCCGTGCTGGTCGCTGTCGCGACGGACAACCGCAACCGCACGGTCAGCGAGATCCGTCACGTGTTTGGCAAGAACGGCGGCAACCTCGGCGAGCAGGGCAGCGTGTCCTGGATGTTCGAACGGAAGAGCCAGATCGTAATCGAGAAGGAAAAGGCCGAAGAGGATCAGCTGATGAATCTGGTGCTCGAAGCGGGCGCCGAGGACCTCAGGGACGAGGGCGATTCCTGGGAAGTGATCTCCGATTCTCCCTCGCACGAAGCCGTTTTGACAGCGATCCAGAAGGCCGGCATCGAAACCGTTTCTGTGGACGCGGTGGCGATGGTTCCGAAGAACCTGATCAAGCTCGAAGGCAAGAACGCTTCCGGAATGCTCAAGCTGAACGACGCGCTCGAAGAGCATGATGACGTGCAGAACGTCTATTCGAACTTCGACATCGACGAAGAAGAAGTCGAAAGCCTGGCCTGAACCACAACCGCGATGCGCGTGCTCGGGATCGATTGCGGCGCGGAACGGACGGGATACGGCGTCATCGAGAGTGACGGCCAGTCTCATCGTCTGATCACAGCGGGGTGCATCCGCTCGTCGCCGCGGGGCCCTTTCGAGCAACGCCTCCTGAATATCGCCGCAGGCCTTCGAAACCTGTTCGCGGAATACCGGCCGGATCACGCGGCTGTGGAAGAAGTCTTTTTCGCGATCAACGCGCGCAGCGCTCTCCGGCTTTCTCATGTACGCGGAGTCGCATTGCTGACGATTGCGGAGGCGGCTCTCGCCGTTTCCGAGTACTCGCCTCTCGAAGTCAAGATCAGCGTGACGGGATACGGGCGCGCGGAAAAGAGTCAGGTCCAGCGAATGGTTGCCGAAATACTCAAGCTCGAAGCTCCTTTGAGTTCACAGGACGCGAGCGACGCTCTTGCCATCGCGATTTGTCACGCGAACCATTTCCCGGCCACAAGGAGAGCGATCGCATGAGGCTTCTCGCCCTTGCGCCGGCGATGATGCTCGCCCTGCCGATCGCGGCGGCGCCACCGAAGATGACGTTTTCGAAGTCGTTTCCGGGCAGCGTTCCTCCCTACTTTGAGATCACGGTGGACCGGACCGGCGCCGCCGAATATAAAGAGGACCCGAAGGACGAAAACCCGCTGAAGTTCCAGATGAAGCAGGCGGACGCGGATGCGATTTTCGGCCTTGTGGACAAGCTCGGACATTTTTCGCGACCGCTGGAATCGGGCCTCAAAGTAGCGAACATGGGCACGAAGACGTTCCGTTATGAGGACGAAAGCGGCGCGGCAAAAGAAGTGAAGTTCAACTACTCCGAGGATCTCGAAGCCAAGACTTTGCTGGATTGGTTTGAGCGGATTGCGGAATCGGAACGATGCCTGATCGATCTGGAAAGGACTGTCCGGTTCGATAAGCTGGGAGTGCAGGACTCCATTTTGCGTATCGAGGTAGAGCGGGATCAGAAGCGGCTGATCGCCGAGGAGCAGTTCCTGCCGATGCTGGACCGCGTTACCAAGGGCGAAAGTTACATGCACATGGCCCGCGCTCGCGCGGCCGCGCTCGCCGAGAGCATCCGGGCGCCGAAATGAAACAGGCCGCCCTGTTCCTCGTGGCGGCCGCTCTTTTTGCTCAGCCGCAGGAACCGAATTCTAAACCGAAAGAAGCGGAACAGGAGCAACTCGATCTCAGCCGCGCCCTGTCCGAGGCGGGGGCCAGCGGCATCGACTATATTCGGGCTCTCGAACTGCACCTCGCGAAATATCCGGACAGCAAGCAGCGCCCCGAAATCGAAAAGGCGCTGGCGAAAGCGGGCATGGATGCCAACGACCGCGCCCGGATCGTGAAATACGGCGAAAAGGTTCTGAAAGCCGAGCCCGCGAGCGACGATCTGCAACTCATGGACGCGGTGATCCGCGGGCTGCTGAATAATGATGATCCGGATGCCGCCCGAAGGGCCCTCGTCTACGTCAAGATGTACGAAAAAGCGCTCGACGCAATGCGTCCCCGCTACGCTGAGGGCCACATGAGCGAAGGTCAGTGGGCGGAGCAGGTGGATAAGGGCAGAGCCCGGGCCATTGTTCTGGAAGCGCGCGCCACGGGCAACATCGGTAATGCGGATGAGGCCCTTCGGCTGGCGCGCCTTTCCTGGGACACGTCACCGAACGCCGAAAGCGCCCGTGAGATCGGACGCTGGCTGGTGAAACTGGGCCGAAAGTCCGAAGCGCTCGACTACTACGAGGATGCGTTCGTAATCGAGGATGGGCGCGCCACAGAAGAGGAACGCGCGAAGGACCGGAAGCGGCTCGGCGAGATCTACACGTCGCTGTACGGGTCGGAAAAAGGCCTGGGCGACGCTATTCTCGCCGCGTACGACAGAACGAGCGCCGCCAAAAGCGCGCGGCTTGCGTCTATGAAAGCGAAGGACCCGAATGCGGGAGCGAACCAGATTTCGGAATTCACATTGCCGAGCGCGGACGGAGGCGAGCCGGTCGCGCTGTCGTCGCTTATTGGCAAGACCGTTGTGCTCGACTTCTGGGCGACTTGGTGCGCGCCGTGCAAAATACAACATCCGATGATCGAACAAATTGAGAAGAAATACGCAGGTAAGGATGTGGTCTTCCTCTCCGTGGATTCGGATAACGATCGCTCGGCGGTCGCTCCGTTCATTAAAGAGATGAACTGGAAGGGCCCGATCTATTTCGACGCCGGTATCGCCCGCCTGCTGAACGTGTCTTCCATTCCCACGGTGATCGTTCTGGACCACAACGGAAAGATTTCGAGCCGCATGATCGGGTTCATTCCCGAAAGATTCGAAGACATGCTCTCCGAGCGTATCGAGGAGACCCGGGCGAACTGACGCTATGCGACTGGCGATTTTCGCAGCGGTGAGTCTAGTGGTCATCGGATCGGCTTTCGCCTGGCAGAAGCCATTCCGCGAATACCCGGGCGTGGAGTACGAGAATTTCCCCCTTCCGCCGGATTACCAGGAAAAGACGGAATGGGTGTTCGCACGCCTGATGTACCCGGCCATTGCGACTTATGGCTTCCGTGGGAATCCGGACTGGAAGCACGGCAACGCGAACTGGACCATTGACTATCCGCGGTCGGACCGGCATTTGTCCGAAGCGGTGCGCCGCCTGACGCGGATTCATGCGCGGTCCGTGGAGCAGCCGGTCGATCTGGACGACGGCGACGACGTATTTAATTACCCCTGGCTTTATGCAGTTGAGGTCGGATATTGGAACCTCACAGACGATCAGGTGACAAAGTTCCGCGAATACCTGCTGCGGGGCGGATTCTTCATGTGTGACGACTTCCACGGCACCCAGGAGTGGCGGGGTTTCGTTCGCACGATGAATAAGGTCTTTCCCGACCGGCAGATCGTGGACATACCGGACGATGACCCGATCTTTCATGTCCTTTACGACCTGAGCGACCGGTTTCAGGTACCGGGCGCGCAGTATCTTTATTCGGGCAGAATTGCGGAAAAAGACGGATTCGGCGCGAAGTGGCGCGGGATTTACGACGACAGGGGCCGGCTGATGGCCGCGATCTGTCACAACATGGATCTCGGCGATTCCTGGGAGTGGGCCGATGTGCCGGCGTATCCCGAGAAGTTTTCGGCGCTGGGAATCAGGATCGCAACCAACTACATCGTCTACGCGATGTCTCACTAGCCGGAGATCGAGTCGGTTGGCGACGGCGATCAATGGCCACGAAGCGGACTTTGCCCGGATCGTCGGCATTGTCGATTCGTTCGGGCCGTGGTGCCTGATCGGCGGGCTTGCGGTCAACTGTTACGCGGAGCAGGTACACACCCGCGACGCAGATATCGTTGCGATGACGTCAAATCTGACACCAATCTGCGAGCGCTTGCGAAGCGAAGGGTTCAGGATCGAAGAACGCAGAAATTGCATCGATATCGGCGGTTCGGACGGGGATGTCGTCGCGCAGTTCACGAAATACCCGCAATATCAGAGCTTCATCGGTCGTTCGGGCGAGCAGACGGTGATGGGCGTGCGTTGTCGCGTCGCTTGCCTCGAAGACGTCGCTCAGGGCAAGCTGTGGGCCTACGCCCACACGACCCGCACAGGCGCCAAGCGGAAAAAAGACGAACTCGATCTGATTCGCCTGGTCACGGCTTATCCCCGGCTTAAGGCGATGTGTCCGGCTGAACTCCGCGGTCTGATTGATGGCGGCTGAGGCTAGTGTTTTTGAAACCTAGTGCGGCATCAATCGAATAGACGCGACCACCGGCATTGTTCAGAACATCTGAGGAATGCGGTCGCTCCTTCATCGGCGTTATTATCCAGTCGTGGCCTGTGATGAGTGCATGAAGCTGATGCGCGCTTACGGCGAGGCTGTGAGACTGTACAAAGAGGCCGTCGCCAAAACACACGGCGCGGTTGCGCAGGATGCGCTACTCGCCAGCGAAATGGCGGGCACACTGAAGCAGGCGTGCTTGGATGAAAACCAGCGGTTCCTCGAGCACTGGAGGAGTCAACACACGCCGACAGCGCCATAATACCCGGGCGGCGGTTTTGGCGTCTCATGTTACGCTTGTGAAAACCGGAATCGAGATGCGATACCGCACTCCGCTCATAGCCATTGGGGCCGTAACGGTTCTGCTTGGTACGGCTCTGGCGTGGGAGTCCCAGCCGAAGCCGTTTCGTGAGTATCCAGGACGAGAATATGAGGACTTTCCGCTTCCTCCCGATTACGCCGAGAAGACCGAGTGGGTCTTCGCGCGGCTGATGTATCCGCAGTACGCCGGGACGCTCAACGGGCGGGGATTCCGACGGTTCGGCGGGTGGGGCGGCGGCGACGCATATAAGCAGGGCCGATCCAGCTGGACTACGGATTACCCCCGGGCGGACCGACACCTCTCAATGGCGTTGCGGCGCCTGACCCGCGTGCATGTTCGATCGGTCGAACAGCCGGTGGACCTCGACGATCAGGATGATGTCTATAACTATCCCTGGTTGTACGCGGTGGAAGTCGGCCACTGGGCGCTCACTGATGAGCAGGCGAAGAAAATGCGCGATTATCTCGATCGCGGCGGGTTTTTCATGTGCGACGATTTTCACGGAACTCAGGAGTGGGCCGTGTTCGTTGAGAGCATGCATAAGGTCTTCCCGGACCGCGAAATTGTGGATTTGCCGAAGGAAGAGCCGATATTCCACACGATCTACGACCTTGACGACAAGTATCAGGTGCCGGGTGCGCAGTATCTGAGATCTCATCGGACGTACGAATACGACGGGTACGATCCACACTGGCGCGGTATCTACGACGACCGCGGGCGTGTGGTCGTCGCGATCTGCAATGACATGGATCTCGGCGATTCCTGGGAGTGGGCGGACGATCCGAAATACGACGAGAAGTTTTCGGCGATGGGCTTCCGCATCGCCGCAAATTATCTTGTCTATTCGATGACTCACTGAGCGCCACGGAAGCGTTGGCGCGCCTGATAAAATCCGCTCGATGTTAACGAATCGCCGAGCGTTTCTGAGCGCAGCAGCCGCTGCCGGGAGCGGATTTCTGTTTTCCGGTCCACATTGGAAGGCCGCGGCAGCGCTCCGTAAGAAGGTGAAGATCACTGACGTAAAGGTCATGATCATCCGAGGCACATGGGACTGGAATCTGATCAAAATCGAGACGGATCAACCCGGTCTTTATGGCATCGGCGAGGCGTATTGGGGGCCGGGCGTAAAGGATCTCGTCCTGAATCAACTGAAGCAGCACGTGATCGGCGAAGATCCGCTGAACGTGGATCGGCTTTATACCAAGATGCTGATGCGCAGCGCGGGCGCGGGGGCCATCGCGGGCGTGACGGTTACGGCTGCGAGCGGCATTGAAATCGCGCTGTGGGATCTGGCGGGACGCATTCTGGAGACTCCGGTATGCAATCTGCTGGGTGGGCGCTTTCGCGACCGCGTGCGCTTTTATCGTACGACTTCGAAGCCTCCGGTTCATGCGGAAAGCCTGCAGGAATGGAAGGATCAGGTCGCGGAGCGGTGCGCAGAAAAGTGGGGATGGACGGCATTCAAGTTTCAGGGCGACGGTATTCCGCCCAATGCCGATCCGAGCTATTCGGAGCCAGGGCACGATCCTTACGCCCGCAATCTGACCGCTAAGGACATTCGGCGGATCGTGAGCGCCATGGAAACTGTGCGGGAGCAGCTTGGTCCCGATATCGATTTTGCGGTGGAAGCGCACTGGCGCTACGATGTGCGCGACGTCATTACGCTGGCGAATGCGCTCGAACATGTGAAGCCGATGTGGCTTGAAGATCCCGTACCACCCGACAACATCGACGCGATGGCGCGGGTCACGCAGTCGGTGAATATACCGATCTGTACGGGTGAAAATCTCTATACGCGGCAGGGATTCCGTCCGCTGATCGAGAAGCAGGCGACCTCGGGGGTTCACATCGACATTCCGAAATCGGGCGGTTTGCTGGAATCGAAGCGGATTTCGGATCTCGCGGACATGTATTACATCTGGACCGCGGCCCATAATCCGGCGAGCCCGCTCGGCACAATCGCGAGTTGCCACGCGGCGGCTTCGATGCGGGAGTTCCGGGTGCATGAACTGGCGAACTGGATCGACTGGTGGCCGGATCTGGTGGTTCGGGAAGGCCCGTTCTGGGAGAAGGGCTATTTCACTATTCAGGACAAGCCGGGGTACGGGGTCGAAATTAATCCGGATGTCGCAAAGGCGCATCTCGCGCCGGGCGAGGTCTGGTGGGGCTGAGGTTTACCTGGTTTGCTGTGCAGGAAATAACCGGACCATCGGAGCCCGGGCACGTGCTTCCAGTCGCGTCTCAGGCGGGCACTCGACCATTTCCACTCCGCCAGTACTTCGAATCTGCCTGCGAGCTACGCGACTGAAGTCGCGTGTCCAAGCGTGGATAGTACCAGTGGCTGGATGAGCTACTTAGGCCGGATCAGCGCCAGGAACTCGTCGCGGGTTTCTTTCTTTTCGCGGAAGGCGCCGAGCATGGTGCTGGTGACAGCGCCGGAGTGCTGCTTTTCAACACCACGCATCATCATGCAGAGGTGCTGGGCTTCGGCGACCACTCCCACGCCGATCGGATCGAGCAGATCCTGAAGGCTCTGCGCGATCTGTTGGGTCATGCGCTCCTGAATCTGCAGCCGGCGGGCGAAGACATCCACGATCCTGGGCAGTTTGCTGAGACCAATCACCTTGTCCTTGGCCAGGTAGGCGATGTGAACCTTCCCATAGAAGGGAAGCATATGGTGTTCGCACAGGCTGAAGAACTCAATGTCTTTCACGATCACCATCTCGTCGTATTTCACTTCGAAAACGGCGTTGTTAACGATCCCGGCAATGTCTGCCGTGTAACCGCTCGTGAGGAAGCGGAGCGCTTTCTCCACCCGCGCGGGGGTGCGCAGAAGTCCGTCGCGCGACGGATCCTCTCCCACCGCTTCCAGGATTCTTGTGATATGAGGCGCGATATCGTCGTCCACCGGAGCCGGCGAAAGAACCTTCACCTCGGCGCGTTTCTTTGAAGTTGACTTCATCCCTTGGCCGTTATTTCACAGATGTTTCGGTCTGTCTCAGCGATGCGGACGCTTTTCAGGCGTGGCCCATCGACGCCAAAAACGCTGTCCCAGCCGGCGCGCAAACGTTCGAATATCTCAGACGCCAGGTTTTCAGTAGTGGGAACGGCGTGCCGGAATGCATCGATCTCATTCAGGTCCCGGAAGCGGAAAGGCGCCAGGAAGCTTTTCTCCGCGACCTGATCCAGGAGGTCGAGCGCTGCAACCACGCCCGTGCGGGGATCCACTTTGCCGCGAACCCTCAGCTCTACCTCGTAGTCGTGGCCATGCCCGTAGGGGTTGTTGCATTTGCCGTAGATCGCGCGATTTTCTTCATCGCTCAGGCGAGTGGAATGGAGCCGATGCGCGGCGGCGAATGAATACTTGCGTGAGATTTCGGCGGTCACGCCTCGCCCCGGTATTCCGCAAAGAAGTCCGCGGTTTCGTGTACCCGCACGGAGTGAAGACGCGCGCGCCCGGCGTCGTTCAGCGGCGTTTCCAGACGCCTCCAGATGTCGATGGCGATGTTTTCGGTCGTAGGCACGATCCGGTCGAAGGGAGGCACCTCTCGATTGAGCATGCGATGGTCGTAGACGTCGAGCACTTCGCGCTCGAGGATTTCCTTCAGGCGCTTGAGATCGAGAATCATTCCGGTGACGGGGTCCGGCTCACCTGAGACGGCTACTTCCACGATGTAGTTATGTCCGTGGCTGAAAGGATTGGCCGCCGCTCCATACAGCCGAGCGTTTTCTTCGTCAGAAAGTCCCGGCGAACGGCACACCAGGGACGCAGAGAACTCCACCTTTTTCGATATGACCATGCAAGAAACGGATCTCGTGGACCGTCCGATAGAATTATAGGAAACAGTACATGAAGGCTGATCGGATTCTGCACGGAGCCCTGCTGCTCATGGTGGGCGCCTTTTGCTTCGCTCTCTACTCCCAATTGCATGAGACGGTGGTGAACGCGGGCGATAAGGCGCCGAATTTCAGTATTTCAACCGATGCGGGCAAGACCGTTTCCGCGCGGGAATTTGGCGGCAAGCTCCTGTTGCTGAATTTCTGGGCAACCTGGTGCCCGCCCTGCATTGAAGAAATTCCGGGGCTGAACGAAATGGCGCGGCAACTGGGTCCCGATGGACTGGTGATTCTCGGGGTCAGCGTCGATAAGGACGAGAACGCATACAAGCAGTTCCTGGCGCGGAGCCCTCTGGCTTATCTGACGGCGCGCGATCCCGAAGAGAAGATCAATCTGAGCTACGGGACGATTCAATATCCGGAGAGTTACCTGATCGATCGCAATGGGCGCGTGATCGAGAAATACATTTCCTCGCAGCCCTGGGCATCCCCGCAGATGATTCAGCATGTCAAGTCCCTCCTTTGAGTTCGAACGGCGTCCGCTGCCTCCCGAGGCGAAGGCGCGAATCATTGAGATCGTCGGACCGAAGGGATATCTCGATCGTCCTGAGGACCTGACGCTTTACGAATACGACGGCAGCGTGGACAAAGCGCGCCCGGAGCTGGTGGTTTTTCCGCGCACGACCGATGAGGTTTCGCGCATTGTCCGAATCACGGCGGAAAGCGGAGTTCCGATCGTTGGCCGCGGGGCGGGAACAGGCCTGAGCGGCGGCGCGATTCCCCGCGCTGGCGGCGTGACCGTTGGTTTCGCCCGAATGAATCGGATTCTGGACATCGACATCCCGAACGAGCGGATGACCGTTCAGCCGGGCGTCGTGAATCTCGACATGTCGCTGGCGGTGCAGTCGATGGGGTACTTTTATGCGCCCGATCCATCCAGCCAGCGGGCCTGCACGATCGGCGGAAACGTGTCTGAGAACGCAGGCGGGCCGCACACGCTGGCCTATGGCGTCACCACTAACCATGTGCTCGGACTGGAATTCGTACTCCCGGATGGGACTGTGCACACGACGGGCGGCAGTGATCTCGATTGTCCGGGCTACGACCTGGTGGGTTTGCTGACCGGTTCCGAAGGCACCATGGTGTTGGTGACTAAGGTCATCGTCCGGCTGATGCGGCTGCCGGAAAAGGTCAAAACCATTCTGGCGATCTACAATTCGGCTTCCGATTGCGCGGACACCGTGGCCGAAATTACCGCGCGCGCGATCACGCCGGTCGCTGTCGAGATGCTTGACGGCGAAATGCTCCGGATGGTCGAGGAGGCAACCCATGCGGGCTATCCGCTGGATGCGGCGGCGGTTCTTCTGATCGAACTGGAAGGTCTGACCGAATCCGTGGAAGAGCAGACTGCACAGATTCGGGAGGCTTGCGAGCGCTGCGGCGCGCGCGAGTTCCGCGTCGCGAAATCGGCAGAGGAACGGGATTTGCTCTGGAAGGGGCGCAAGAACGCCTTCGGCGCGGTGGGGCGGGTGAGCCCTTCGTATTACGTGCAGGATGGCGTGGTGCCGCGGACTCAGATTGCTCCGACTCTGCGTTACATCGCCGAGGTCTCTAAAAAATACTCACTCGGAATCAGCAACATTTTCCACGCGGGCGACGGTAATATGCACCCGATCATCCTGTTTAATTCGCATATCCCGGAGGAACTGGAGCGCGCGAAGGCGGCCGGCGAAGCGATTCTTCAGTACTGCATCTCGGTCGGCGGTTCAATTACCGGCGAACACGGCGTTGGGATGGAGAAGAACGAGATGATGGCGAAGCTGTTCTCCTCCGATTCGCTCGATTATATTGGCCGGTTCAAAACGCTGTTCGATCCCGCCGGCCGGCTGAACCCGGGCAAGGTGTTGCCGACCGGTAAAGGCTGCCTGGAAATTCGTCAGCGGCCGCTGACCACTGCAAATCGGGTTTAGTTGTTTCGGCCCCGCCGAGCGGCGCCGGGCTCCTCCGTCTTGCCGTCCCGGAGAGCGTATGCCGCGGATTCGCTGAATGCATTGACGCTGCGCGCGGTTTCGAGGGGCGAATTGCCCGCGTAGACCGCGACCATGTGCGCCGGGTCAAGCGGATTCTTCGCGGCGAATACGAGCGAGTCTCGCTCGGATGCGTAAATCTTCCCATCGAGCTTAAATACCGCGCCTTCATAGTCGAGTCCGATTTTGCCCTGCCACTCCGCAAGCGCGGAATTCGTCTCGGGCCGGCCGACGAAGATTACGTCTTTGTGCGCCAGCAGTGAATTCGTCACTTCGAAGTCTTTGTAGATCGGAACCTCCCGTTGATCCCGCTCGCGAAAGCGCAACTGAAGCTGTTCGGCGACGTATCGGTTGGTGGCGGCTTCGCGATCCGTTCCGTAGACGATCATTGCGGTCGCCAGATGTCGTCCCATATCGACGGGTAGATATGCTGGCCCGTCTCCGACGTTCGGCGCTTCGAACGGAACATTCGCGGCGTCAACGAAGGATTTCGCGGTCACGGTCCTGGTTGTATTAGCCGCGAAATACTGTGACATTAGCGCTAGAAACGCGTCGTCACCCATTTTCTGTCGCAGCGCGTCCAGATAGATCTCGCCGCCAATCTGCGCGAGAGAGAAGCGGTTCGCGGGAGTGTCGGGCGCAAGTTTCAGTCCGCGATACCACACTTTCTCGGCTTCCATGGACTTCGCCAAATCCGGAGACAGCAGCCGCCGGTAATAAGACGCCGTTCCCGCTACGAACCACGTGTCCGCATCGGACTCGGGCAGTACCCATCCTTTCCACAGCTTCTCGGGGTGGTCACGGTACGAAAGCGGCGCCGGTCTGTGAGTTTCCTGCGCGGCAGGCGCCGAGAGACGAGCCTTTTCATTCGCGGCGATCGAGGCGGTCAGCTCCTCAGTCGGCTGGGCCGAGAGGAGATAATAGCCGCCTGGAAAGAGACCATGATTCGGGCCGGAGCTATCGCGCGGAGCGGCCAGCACACTTTCGTTGGGCCGTCCGAACTCGCTCCACACCATCATCCGGTTCGCCATATCGGCAGTGATCACTTTCGCGTCCATCGTCGACGCCGACACCAGCGGAGCGCTGTCGTAAGCCTTGAAACCGAACTGTTCGTCGATCTGGCCTTTGTATTGGCGATAGAGGCTCTGCCACGCGAGATCCCGAACCGTTGGAACAAACGGCAGGTACGTCGGAGCTCCCTGCGGGTCAGGCACATATTCGAGCTTGACGCTCATGTCCTTGGCGTTGTTATTGCCCCAATAAAAACCGGTCGTGCCGTTGAACCACTCGTTCTTCGAACTGCGCCACAACTTGGTGTGATTGGTGCCCAACTCATACATGGCGATTTCGTTGGTCTTGCCGTCGCCGATGATCCACTCATTTGTGTAAAGACCGTTATTACGCGTGCCGAGCTGTTTCACAACATCGTCGATATTGGCCGCGTACTGAATCGCCATTCTGGCGCGGAACGCGACGGGCGTGCCCTGAACATTGAAAGGCGTCTGCTCGATGGTGGTTTCGGTAAGGACGATTCCGGCGTCGTTCTGATACCAGTCCGTGCCGCTTTCGATACCGCCAGGATAGCTCTGCATCAGCAGGCGGTGGCCGTTCTCCGGCTTGATATCAAGCATCACATTGGTTTGTTCGGCAAGATCCTGCGGCCACCAGGTCACATGCCCGATGACCATTTTTCCGTCACGGGTCGCCTGGCCGGTTGCGGCGAAGGCGCTGCAATGATCGGTTGGGGAGTCGTGCTTCTTTGCGTACGGCGGAAGGTCGAAGGCTGTTCCTTCGAGACCGGTCGGCGTCATCGGCATGGCGGATGCCAGTTCGCCCATCTCCACGGCCGTGTTGGCGAGCACGATATCGATCAGATCGAGCTTCCTGCCGAGCCACTTCGCGCCGCCGGCATTTGCGCCGTCGGCAATGCCGCGCATCTCTTCGAGAATCTCCTTGTCGAATCCGCGCAGAAACAGCGCGTTTGCGCTGGTGCGATACGCGTCCCAGGTTCTCTCGTCGGCCTTGCCGGCGAGGTCAAAAGCGCAGCGAGTCAGGTATTCGGGAATCTCGTTCGCCATCAGGTAGCCGTGCTGGTATCCGCGTTCGTAAGGCTTGCCTTCGATGTGCAGGTAGATCCAGCCTGCGGCCGGATAACGGTAGGCGGGTCCGAACGTCTTTACGGCATCTCGGGCGGGCCAGGAACCGGCGGACGACGCTTCGTCAAGACTCACGCCTTCGAACCAGGCCTTGCCGGAGAAGACGCCGCCGCTTCCCGCAGTGATCAGAATGCGGTCCTGCGAGCGCGTTGCGACGAAGCGAAGCGCGAGGCGGGTCCAGTCGCGTGTGGCGCCCGCGGAGACGGAATGCACGTCGTACGGCATTGACTCCATCGAGAGAGCCGCACCCGATGCGATGGGTGACCGGTCGGTATCGCGGACCGTCAGGTCCTGGGTTTTCACCCAGCCGGAGACCTCGTAGGTCTTACCCACGGTGAGGTTGATCGGCGCGGAACGCACTAAAGCGTCCGATCCCCCGTTCGCCGGCTCGATGCGCAACGACTTCTTCGAGTTGTGGAGCACGGCCCCGTCGGGCGTGGCGACGCCGCGCACAGTCGTCCATGCGCTGTCCGGGCGCGATGCGGCGCGCTCGACCGGCGCTTCGAAAAGCGTGGCTGCGGCCAGAGCGGCCGGGATCCCCATGGTTGCGAAAACAGCGCGGATCGCGAAAACTCTCATGGGATCAGAATAATGCAGCGCGGCCGGGTGCGGGACCCATATCGGAGGCGTTCCTGGTATGATAGTGACGCTAAGAGACATGCTGCGTCCGATTCAGGCGTTATGGCTTTCGCCGTAACAGTCTCCGGGCAACGTCCGTCACACGATATATACATATGATTAAGGTCGAAGGTCTGACGAAGCGATACGCACGCCATGTTGCCGTCAACAACATCTCCTTCGAAGTCGGCAAAGGCGAGATCGTCGGGTTTCTCGGTAAGAACGGCGCAGGTAAAACCACTACCATGCGCGTTCTCACCTGCTTCCTTCCGCCGAGCGCGGGGAAGGCCAGCGTTGCGGGTTACGACGTTATCGAGCAGCCGCTTGAAGTCAAGAAGAATATAGGATATTTGCCCGAAACGCCGCCTCTGTATCCGGAGATGGAGGTCGACAGCTATCTGGCGTTTGTGGCGAAGCTGAAGAACATTCCCAAGTCGGAGATCGGAAAGCGCGTGGATGAGGTCTGCGAGCGGACCAGCATCGCCGACGTAAAGAAAACGATAGTCGGCAAGCTCTCGAAGGGCTACCGCCAGCGGGTGGGCTTGGCTCAGGCGATTATTCATAACCCGCCGGTGCTGATCCTCGACGAGCCGACATCCGGTCTTGATCCCGAACAACAGCAGCAGGCGCGGCAGCTGATCGCGAGCCTCTCGGGCGATCACACGATCATCCTGAGCACGCACATCCTTTCCGAGGTTGAGCAGTCCTGTTCGAAGGTCATCATTATTAATAACGGCGAGATCGTCGCAGTCGATTCCGTCGCCAATCTGCACCGGCGAGGCCGTTCGACCGAGGTTGTCTCCGTTCAGGTGGCGGGCGCTCCGGAACAGGAGATTCGCCGCAAGCTGGAAGAGGTTGCGGGAGTGGCGCGGGTGATCTCGCGGGATTCACGCGACGGGGCGGCCGCCTTCGAGGTGGAAGGGATGGAGAGCTATTTCGTGCGCCCCGACCTTGCGCGCGCGGTGGTTCAGTCGGGTTGGAACCTGATTGAACTGAAAGCCGTGGGAGAAACGCTCGAAGAGATCTTCCTCGAACTGACGCGGTCTGAAAAAAGCGCGGTATCCGAAGCCAAACCGCAGGAGGAGGCTTCCCTCAGCCAATGAGAAACGTATTCACTATCTGCCGTAAAGAAATCGGCGCCTATTTCGTATCTCCGATCGCCTATCTTCTGATGGCGCTATTCGGATTGATCTTCGGATTCTTTTTCTACAGCGCTACCGCGTATTTTGTGCTGGAAGGAACCCGCCAGCAGATGATGGGGCAGGGCGGGGCGATGAGCGTGAACGAATTCGTTATCGCTCCCCTGTTCGGCAATGCGAGCGTAGTAGGCCTGTTCCTGATTCCGCTCATCTCAATGCGGCTCTTCGCCGAAGAGAAGCGCACTGGAACGATCGAGCTTCTGCTGACTTCTCCTCTGCATGACTGGGAGATTGTGCTTGGCAAGTGGCTGGGCGCGATGACCATGTACATCTGCGTCCTCGCCGTCGCGGCGTTGAATATTGCGCTGCTCTTCGCGTGGGGCGCGCCGGACTGGCGTCCGGTTCTGACTGGATTTCTGGGATTGCTGCTGCAGGGCGGATGCGTCCTTGCGATCGGCTGTTTCATTTCGACCACGACGAAAAATCAGATCATCGCGGGCGCCGCGACATTCGCAATCTGCCTGCTGCTCTGGGTCCTGAGCTGGGTGAGTTCTTATAACGAAGCAGGATGGGCGCAGGCCGTGGCTTACTGCTCGATCCTGACGCACTTCGAACCTTTCTCGAAAGGCATCATCGACAGCAAAGATCTGGTGTTCTACGTTTCCGCGATTTTCCTCGGGCTCTTTCTTTCGATCCGGTCGCTCGAATCACTGAGGTGGAGGGCGTAATGGCGAGCGAATGGATGAAAACCCGGCAGACGAAGTACGGCGCGTACCTCTTTATCTACGTGCTCGTCATTCTGGCCGTGCTGTTCGCCGCCAACTGGCTGGCGAAGGACCACAACAAGACCGTTGACGTAACGGCGAACAAGCGGTTCACGCTGTCGGATCAGACGAAGAAGGTGGTCGGCGAGTTGAAGAAGCCGGTCAACATTTATTACTTCGATAAATCGGATTCGTATGAGCGGGCGCGGGACATGCTCGACCGCTATAAGAATCTGTCTTCGCAGATCAAGGTCAACTATGTCGATCCCGACAAAAAGCCTGACGTGGCGCGCGTCGAGGGCATGCACAACTTCGGCGACATCATTGTCGACAACGGCGTCAAAAAGGAAACGGCCAAGGCGCTGACCGAAGAGGAGTTGACCGGAGCGATTATCCGCGATCTGAAGAGCGGCGTGCGATCCGCCTGTTTCGTGCAGGGCTCGGGAGAGCACCAGCTTGACGACACCAGCCGTGAAGGCTACTCGACGCTGAAGGACGCTCTCGAAAAAAATAACTATAAGACTCAGACCATCTCGCTGATCGAGAAGCCGGAAGTTCCGAAAGACTGCAATATCGTTGTCGTCGGGGGCCCAAAGCGCGATTATCTGCAGCCGGCTATCGATGCGCTCAAGGCGTACGTGACCGGCGGCGGTAAGGCCCTCATCAATTTCGATCCGGTTCTGAACCTTCCGGACCAGAAGATGGGGGACACGCCCGCGCTTGCGTCATTGGTTGAAACCTGGGGCGTCACGGCGAAGGGTGACGTCATCCTCGATCTGAGCTCGGCCAGCCGTTTATTCGGTCAGCAGTCGCCGGTAGTCGGTTCTTATGAGTCGCATCCGATTACGAGGGTGATGGGCGACAACGCCACGGTGTTTCCCTTGGCGCGCAGCCTTGACGTGAAATCTCCCGCCGAGAAGCTGTTCTCCACGACTTCCGCGAGCTATTCGCTGACCAATCCGAAACTGCCGATTCGGGAGGAGGATCTCGATAAAGCCGCCAAGGGTCCGTTTGTTCTCGGCGCCGCCGCGACCATTGGGTCCGGCGCGACTGCAGGCCGGGTGGTAGTGGTGGGAAGTTCGAACTGGGTGGCGAATCTGATTCTCTCGGCCCCGGTCGCTAACCGCGATCTGGTGCTGAATATGTTCAACTGGCTGAGTTCGGACGAAGATCTGATTTCGATCCGACCGAAGGAACCGGAGGACCGCCGGCTTCGCATTACAGGATCCGGCATGCGAGTCATCTTCCTGACCAGCGTGATCTTCCTGCCGTTGATCGTTATTCTGTCGGGCGTCTCGACCTGGTGGAAGCGTAGATGAAGCCCAACGGACTCATGGCCGCCACAGGAGTCCTGGTTGCCCTGGGCGGCACGATCTGGTGGTACAACAAACATCCGAAAAAGGAGACGCCCGCGACGCCGGCGTCTCCGAAGCTGCTCTCGGTTTCCGACAGCGACATCGAGGGGATTCGCATAGCCAAGACCGGATCCGATCCGGTGGTTCTCAAAAAGCTGGCGGATAAATGGGTGATCGCCGAGCCCAAACAGATGGCCGCGGACGAGGATACGGTTAAGTCGCTTACCAGCAGCCTGAGTTCGCTGAACGCGGATCGGGTGATCGACGAGAAGCCGGATAACCTGGCGGGCTTCGGTCTTGCGACTCCGGTTGAGGAGATCGACGTCACCCGTAAGGGCGGCGCAGTGGACAAAATCCTGATCGGCAGCGATACGCCGTCGGGAACGGATGCGTATGCCAAGGTCGAGAGTAAGCCGGCGGTATACACGATCTTCTCGTCCACGAAGTCGAATTTCGACAAGTCGGTCAACGACCTTCGCGACAAGCGGTTTCTTCCTTTTAACTCGGACAAGGTCACCGCGATTTCGATAACGTCCAAGGGCCCGGCTTTCTCGTTTGGCAAGAATGCGCAGGGCGAATGGCAGATCGTGACGCCGTCGCCGATGCGCGCCGACTCGATGCAGGTAGACGATCTTCTCCGGAAGCTGAAGGACGCGAAGATGGATCTGACTGCGTCGGACGATAAGAAGGCCGCGGCTGAGTTCGCGTCCGGAACGAACGTGGGGACAGCGGTAGTTACCGACAATTCCGGACCATACACGATTAACATCCATCAGTCCAAGGACAAGACTTATTACGCGAAGAGTTCCGCTGTCGAGGGTATCTACAAGCTTTCGGGCGATGCGGGGGACGGACTCAAAGACAAGGATTTCGACAGTTTCCGCAATAAGAAGCTCTTCGACTTCGGGTTTAACGATCCCTCGCGGCTGGATCTCAACGGCGTCGTGTACCAGAAATCCGGCGATAAATGGAACGGACCTGCTGGACAGGTCGATTCGTCCAGTCTCCAGAATGTGATCGATAAGCTGCGCGATCTCAGCGCGTCGAAGTTCGCCGACAAAATGTCGGGTACTCAGGCGCTGGCGGTTGCAGTGACATCCGGCGACAAGAACAAGCTGGAACGCGTTACGATCAGCAAAGCAGGAGACGCTTATAACGCGCAGCGCGAAGCCGAACCGTCGGTCTATGTTATTGACGGCAAGAACTTCGACGATCTGCAGAAAGCGATTTCGGGTATCAAGCCGTATGAGGCCCCCAAAAAAAATAAGTGAACGGCCTCCTGACCGATCTCTATGAGCTCACCATGGCAGCGGGCTACCTCGCCGCCGGTAAGCAGGCGGAGATCGGAATTTTCGAGTTCACCATCCGCCGACTGCCGCGCAACCGGGAATTCGTGGTGGTGGCTGGCCTTCACCGGGCGATCGAATACCTGCTCAACCTGAGATTCGAGCCGGATGAGATTGACTACCTGCGCGGCCTTCCGAACTTCGCGAATGCCCCGAAGGAGTTCTGGGATTACCTGGCTGCTTTCCGGTTCACGGGCGATGTTTTCGCCGTTCCTGAGGGTTCTGTACTTTATGAAGGGCAGCCCGTTCTCAATGTTCGTGCGCCGCTGATCGAGGGCCAGATACCGGAGACGTATCTGCTTTCCTGCATCACGTTTGAGACGCTGATCGCGACCAAGGCGGCGCGCATTGTTCATGCCGCGGATCACCGCGAAGTTGTCGAGTTCGGAACGCGGCGCGCTCACACGCCGGAGGCTGGGGTCCTGGGCGCGCGAGCCGCCTGGATCGGGGGATGCGCCGGAACCAGCAATACGCTGGCCGGTTACCGATACGGCATCCCGGTTATGGGGACGGCTGCGCATTCCTGGGTCATGGCTTTCGATTCCGAGATCGAGTCATTTCGCCGGTTGCAGGATCTTCTTGCCCATCGAACGGTGCAGTTGCTCGACACCTACGACACGCTCGAGGCCACGCGCGCCATCAGCCGGATGGATGGGCCGTTGTGGGGCGTTCGTATCGACAGCGGCGATTTCCTCGAGTTATCGCGAGAGGTTCGGTCGATTCTGGACGCAGCGGGATTGCGCTCCGTCAAAATCATGGCCAGCGGAGATCTGGATGAAACGAAGATCGCCGATTTGCTCGCGGCGGGCGCCCCCATCGATGCTTTCGGGGTCGGTACGGAGCTTGCGGTATCGGGCGATGCGCCATCCATGGGCTCCATCTACAAGCTCGTGGAGATTGAAGACGCAAGCGGCAAATCCCGCTTTACGGCCAAGCACAGTCCGGAAAAACAGACCCTGCCTGGCGCGAAGCAACTCTTTCGTTATCCCGCGTACGACCTCCTCGCGCTGCATGACGAATGCGCGGGGGAAGCGGAGGCCATGCTGAAGCCTTATGTGCTCGGCGGTAGTCTCGTTGCGGATATGCCTTCGCTGGAACGTATTCGGGTCCGGGCGCAGGCCGGGCTGACTCCATGGCCTTCGCGCGACCGTAAGACGAAACTGTCGGGCGGACTGGAGAGCCTCAATGAAAGCCTTCTTCGACATTGATACGCAGATCGACTTTCTGTATCCCGCGGGAGCGCTTTACGGAAAAGGGGCCGAGCTTCTCATCCCCGCGATTGCGAAGCTGAATCGTCACGCTTCAGACAACGGTATTCCGTTGATTTCCAGCGTGTGCGCTCATCCGGAGAACGCCGCTGAGTTTCGCGTCTGGCCCTCGCACTGCGTTATCGATACAGTGGGGCAGAAGAAGCCGCCTTCGACGATCGTGCCAGGTCAGATCGTGATCGCGAAGGACGATCTCGACATGTTCTCCAGCCCGGAGGTGATCCCGCTGCTGGATCGCCTGCAGATCGATGAATGCTACGTGTACGGCGTGTTCATCGAGTACTGCGTTAAGTGCGCCGTTGAAGGTCTGCTGAAAACGGGCCGCAGAGTGAATCTGGTTCGCGACGCGACCACATGGATCGATCCGAAGGCCGGCAAAGGAGCGCTCGATGCCTTCGCGGCGCGCGGAGGCAGTCTATATAAGGAAATCAACATCCGCGATATCACTGCCAGTGATACCGGACGCCGATGAATCCGCCGTGAACTTGCCCTCTGAAGTATTCATCCTGATCCGGCGACGTCTTGTAGTGCGTGATTTTGTATCCGCCCCGGATTTCGAACCAGTTGTGCCGATAAGAAATGACTCCTTCGGCGTCCCACAGCAACGTTCCGTGGGGTAACCCGAACCAACTGCCGTCCGCCCGCAACAGTACGTGTGGCTTGATTGCGTATTCCGCGGCCACGCCAAAAGTCGGAAGGATGATGGTTTTGGTCCCTGAAGTCGTGAAGGTCGAGGTCGTGCTGTTCGGCGGCTTCAACGGCGCGTCAATGGTGCTGTGAACAGCCAGCCACTGCGCTTCCCACAGAGATTTCAGGCGGAACTTCTGAACCGGAAACTTGTAGGGGAAGAGCAGGTCATCCAGATAAATCTTGGCTGAGGTGATCTGGTACTGAGTAGCGAGATAATCGCCTTTGTTATAGCCGACGCCGAAAAGCGTCGTGTCCGCCGGAGCGATCTGGCTACCGGTGCCCTTAGTAAGGAAGCCCTCGGCGTGGATCTCGCCCGTGCGAGTAATCGGGATGCTCAGTTCGAGACCGGGAGTGATGTGATCCTTCCCAAGGCCCAGAAGCGTTTCGTAGCCCGTGGCAGTTTTTCCGCCGAGAAGGTCAGGTCCGTTGCCCGGAATGACACCCCAGCCCCAGATGCCGATCGTAAAAGTTCTTGGGTCGGGGTAATCAGGACCGGTCTGTTTTTGAGCGCCGGGAGGGGGAGTCGGGGGTTGCTGCGGCATGGGATCCTGAGCGGTTCCCGCCAGCGGCAAACCCAATGCAATCAGACACAATGCGGGCACACGAACATGGTTAAATGACATCCTCTTGTTAAATTGTATACGTGTGCCCTACACGCGAGGATTCAGATCATTTCAATCGCAATAGCCCATTGATCGAGTGGCGGAGCGGGAAGGATGCCAAACTGAATTCCCCTGATTTCTGCGGTAATTTTTGAGTCGAAATACTCACGGCGAAGGACCTCGCCGGTCCTCCGGGAGGAAACAGTGACGCACCACATAATGTTTGTTATACGCTCGGGAGAAACGGAAATGAATCCCGTCGATACGGGATTCGGAGCCGTTATTTTAACGAGTCATTTAATGCCTTGATCCTCGCCGGGTCGAATTTCAATTTTCGGTCGTACGTCATCAACCCGTTCACCTCCTGTTCCACATCCGTTAGCTGCGTATAACAGATTCCGGTGATCTGCGGAATATTGCGCAGCCCCTGATAGAGGCTTTCCAGTCGATCGAAGGCGTCGCTCTGGGTCTTCTCGACTCCTGAGTATCCCCAGGATTCCTGCGGGACTTCGTGACCCTGAGGAATAAAGGCGATTCCTCCGAATTCAGAAAGATAAAGCGGCGATCCGTTGTATTCGTATCCGCTGATCAGGACGGGCCTGGCGTTATCGGGTATCCGGACGGGTTTGCGTCCCAGATCACGATACCTCTCCCAAAGCAAGGTTCCGTTCTTCGTGTAATCGTGAATCGCGAAAAGGTCCGTCTGATCCGTATGCATCCAGCCTTCGTTGTCGATTACGAGCCTCGATCCGTCGAGCGCATGCGTCAGCGTGTAAAGCTCCTTGAGGTGCATCTGCTGCCGGCGATCGCGGAGATCCGGAACGCCCCAGCTTTCGTTCAGCGGCGCCCAGATCACGATGGAAGGATGATTGATGTCGCGCAGCACGGCCTCGGTCCATTCGCGCGTGAACCGATCGGCATACTCGGCGTCGAAGCCCTGCGCATTCGCCATCTCGCCTGACACGAGGAATCCCATCCTGTCGGCCCAATACAGGTAGCGGGGGTCTTCCACCTTCTGATGTTTGCGAGCTCCGTTGAAGCCCATCTCGCGCATCATGCGGATGTCGTACTGAATCGCTTCATCCGAGGGCGGCGTCAGGATCGACTCCGGCCAATAGCCCTGATCCAGAACGAACTTGAGATAGACCGGCTTGCCGTTGATCAATACGCGCCCGCCTTGCGTTTCGACGGTTCGAAATCCGAAGTACGAGCGGACCTTGTCCACCTGTTGGCCGTTGCGCCAGACTTCGACATTCACGTTGTAGAGCGCGGGCGTTTCCACAGACCACAGCTTCGGATTGACTACGCGAAGCTGGACGGAGGCCCGGTTTTGCGATACCGCGCCGTCCCCGCGCGAAATCTCGTTCTCGCCATCGAGAATCGAAACGCGGAACTGATCGCCTTCGTTCGCCCGCGCGAGTATGCCATCGAAATCTACCCATCCCAGCGGATTCGGCCTGATCTGAATGCGTTCGAGGTACGCGGGACCGGTTGCTTCGAGCCAGACGGACTGCCAGATGCCCGAAGTGCGCGTATAGAAGATGCTCTTGGATTTCAGTTCCCAGTACTGTTTGCCGCGCGGGATGAGCTTATCCTGCGGCGGGTCGAATGCGCGAACGGCTATGACGTTTGGCCCGGGTTTCAGGAGCGGAGTGACGTCGAAGAAAAACGGCGTATTCCCACCCTCATGCGAACCGGCAAGCTGACCGTTGACCCAGACCATTGCCTGGTAATCCACTGCCCCGAAATGCAGCAGCGTTCGGCGCGGCTTCCAGGACTCCGGCAGCGTAACCTCGCGCCGGTACCAAACCCACGGATGAAAGGTGGTATCGCCGACGCCGCTGAGTTTACTTTCGAAACAATAGGGGACGGTGATGGATCGGCCCAGCGCGTGATCGGCGGCGTACCAATGGGCGTCGAGCCCGGCATTGGAATCGTCAAACGCGAACTGCCAGGTTCCGTTGAGCGTAATCCAGTCTGTGCGCTCGAACTGGGGTTCGGGGAACTCGGGGCGTGGTGCGCCGGCCGCCATGGCGGTTAGGCTGCCGATGACAGCCAAAGCGAGGATTCTGAACATTTTGTGATTCATTTTACAGAAGCTTCCCGTGAACTTTGCGCATGATACCCTCGTATTAGCAATCGAAAGATGGCCGTAACCACTACCGTCGCCTCCGCGCCAGAGGCTTCCGACAAACCGCAGGTTAACTGGATTCTGCTCGTGATTGCCGCCTGGCTCATCCCGGGCGCCGGGCACCTGCTCTTGAAAAAGACCGGGCGCGCGGCTCTGCTTTTCGCCTCCGTTGTCCTGATGTTCCTGTTTGGACTGTTCATGCGGGGAATGATGTTCACGCCCGAAAAGGGCGTGGATTATCTCACCTCCCTGATCAATTACGGCGGGTTTCTCTGCGATTTCGCGGCTGGCGGCTTATATCTTCTGAGCGCGATGTTTGGCTACTCGCAGCCCGATGTGCCGGGCGCGGTGCACGACTACGGGGCCAAATTCCTGGTCACGGCGGGCCTCCTGAATATTCTCGCGATGGTGGATACGTGGGAAATCGCCACTGGTAAGAAGGACTAATGCCGAAGATCAACCTTTCGCACTTCGAGGCTGCGTTTCTGTTCGCTCTTTTCGCGTCGGTGGTGCTCGGCATCACGACGAAAAAGAACAATAAGGACCGGCTGAATTACGGGGCTTACTGCTTCGGCTGTTTTATGCTTGCCCTGTTCGGAATCGGCTGGGCGATGAAACTCGGGCACGGATAAAGCTTCTACCAGAAGTAAGACGCCATCACCCGCGGCGGCGTCGGAGCTCCTGAAATTACTCGCGAATAAAGCACGAGTTGCAGGTTCTTGTTCTGCCAACCTTTGGGCGCGTTTCTGAGCGCCTCCTCAATCAGGTCCGGATTTGTCACGAGATCGCTGCCGGCTTCAGTGCCGTATTGCGTAATTCCGGCGATTTCAACGAGCATTGCGTGCGTGTCCGGATGAAACACTCGCGACACGATTGCGTAGTCCTGGCCTGCATCGCGATTGCGGGGTAAGTCCGGCAGGTTCCACTTTGTTGGCTTGCCGTTGTCGGTGATGCCAAAGGGGCGCTTAGAGACGTCGATGAAATACCGCAGGTCGCTGCTGATCTCCTTCCAGCGGGTATAGGAGTATCCGATCAGAATGGCGGGCGCAGTTCGCAAGTCGTTGAAGGTAACCGCGTTGCCGACGCGCAGATAGAAGGGGTGTTTCTTACCGGTCAGCATCGACGAAAGCCGCGAGGCTGCCACGAGATCGCCCCCTCCGACAAACTGATCACGCAGCAACGTAAGATCTTCCGGCTTGGGCGGCAGGTCTGACGCTGGTTCACTGTCGACGCCGTAGACTGGCACCCATGCCACGCACAGCGACACGGGGAGTCCTCCCCGGAGCACGGGAGCCCAGAATTCATCAATCGTGGTGGGGCGGCGAGTCAACAGCCAGATAGCTGCAACGGTCGCGACGGAAATGATCGCTACCACGGCGGCGGCGACCAGCCCGGGTCGCCAGTGCGGGCGTGGCCGGGTCGCTGTTGATGTTGGCGTCACATCGGCCTGCGGCAGGGGCACGACGGTCGTTACTGGCGGGTGGACGGTATCGTTCTCCGGCGTCCGAAACTCCGGAACGTAGGTCCCCGAAGGTAATTCAATCCGAACCCGGTTATGGCTGCCTTCGCTCGAATAGTAAAGGTGCAACCGCTTCCGGACCTCGCCTGCCTTGACCCGGACTGTGGCGTCCTCGCTGGGGTCGTATCCGGACGATCGCCCGAACACATCGATCCCGATGCTTCTTTCTTTTAAGGAATCGCCGTGGCCTTGCAGGGTATTTTCTACTACATAAGTAAGAAATTCACGGCTACGTTTACTGGCGCGGAATGCCTCGCTCGCGAGCACTCGGTTCAGTTCGTCGCGAACGGAATCTTCCGATACTGAGGGCTTCGACATCCCGGCCGCACCGATTGTAGCATCGTAAAGCCATTGAAACAAAGCATGTTCGATGCCGGTAACGAACCTGCTATAACCTCTTTCGGCAACGGTTCGGAACTGGATGATCGGCGGCCGCGGAGTTCACCATTTGTTCTTACGCGGACATGCGATTCCTTTGCATCGGAGCACATCCAGACGATTGTGAGCTCGGATTCGGCGGTACCGCCGCCCGTCTTGCGGCCGAAGGACATCCGGTTAAGTTCCTATCGGTGACGGATGGCCGGGCGGGGCACCACCTCCACAGCCCGGAGGTGGTGGCCGAGATTCGCCGGAAAGAAGCGTTGGAAGCCGCCCGGCGGCTGGGGATCGCTGATACCGAAGTTCTCGACAATCCGGATGGCGCGCTGACGTCTGCGCTCGGGGTCCGCGATGAAATTATCCGCCGCATCCGGCAGTGGCGGGCGGATGTGGTCCTGACGCACCGACCGTGGGACTACCATCCGGACCACCGCTACACCAGTCAGGCGGTTCAGGATGCGGCTTACCTGATGATGGTGCCGCATATCTGCGCCGATACTCCGGCGCTGCGGCGCAACCCGATCTTCCTGTATCTCCAGGACGGTTTTCGTTTGCCTACGCCATTTGCGCCGGATGTCGCGGTGGACATTG
Source organism: Bryobacteraceae bacterium (assembly GCA_035262625.1). Lineage (GTDB taxonomy): Bacteria > Acidobacteriota > Terriglobia > Bryobacterales > Bryobacteraceae > BOG-234. Next base: position 16,927 of record DATFSM010000015.1, on the reverse strand, counting down.
ATTCGTCGTGGGATCGAAAGATCGAAAGCCTCGACGCCCACACTTCGCAGGTTTATGAATGGCTGCCCTGGATTTCTAATGCCGATGCGCTGCCGAACATTCCTGAGTCGCGAGCGGACCGCCTCGAATGGTTAAGCGGGCAGTACGCGCGCCCGATCACGGCCTCGGTCGCCGCGGCGCTCGCAGGCCGGTACGGCGGACGCGAAATTCGACACGCTGAAGCCTTTCAGATTTGCGAGTACGGGCGCAGACCTGCGCCGGAGGAACTGGATGCCATCTTCCCGCGATAACGGTCTGAAAATGCGGTATGAAATCCGGCAGCAGCCCGAAGCGTTGCGGCGAACGATCGAGGCCGGAATGGCGACCGCCTTTGAACTCCGTCGCCGCTTTGAAAAGCAGCGTCCGCGCATGGTGGTCCTCGCGGCGCGAGGCACCTCCGATAATGCCGCGCAATTCGGACGCTACCTCATCGAAATCACCACCGGAATTCCTGTTTCGCTGGCGGCTCCCTCCACCCTTACGCTCTACGGAAGCCGCGTCGATTACCGCGATGCTCTGGTGGTCGGCATCTCGCAGTCAGGCGAGTCGACAGACATAAACGCGCTCATGACGGACGCTCGCGACGGCGGCGCCATGACGCTCGGGATCAGCAACGAAACGGAAAGCTCGCTCATGAAGACGGTCGATTGCGCGTTGCGCGTCTGCGCCGGCAAAGAGCAGAGCGTCGCCGCCACCAAGACCTACACAGGCCAGCTCGCTGCTCTCTATCTGCTCGGTTACGCGCTGGGCGCACCCATTGATTTCGACGAACTGCGGCGTTTGCCGGCGCGGGTCGAATCGACCCTGAAGCTGGAAGACCAGATCGCCGACGCGGCCGCACAGTATCGATCGATGACGCGCGCGATGAGTATTGGCCGCGGGCTGAATTACTGCACGGCGCTCGAATTTGGTCTCAAGCTGATGGAGACTTGCTATGTTTCCGCGGAGCGGTTTTCCTCTGCCGACCTCCTGCATGGCCCCATCGCCGTCGTGGAAGACGCATTTCCTGCCTTTGTATTCGCTCCGCAGGGAGTCACGTGGCCTTCCGTGCGGGACCTGATCGAACGCCTCGGAGGTCTCGGCGCAGAGACGCTGGTTTTTTCGGATTTGCCGGCCGCGGAGACGCGCGGCCTGCCTGCGAATGTGATCAGCCTGCCTCCCAACGACAGGGATACGCAGCCGGAAGATCTCTGTTCCCCGATTCCTCTGATCGTTCCCGCGCAGTTGTTCTGCGCTCATTTGGCGGCATCGAAGGAACTGAACCCGGACGCGCCTCGCGGTCTCAGCAAAGTCACGCTCACGATGTAAACGCCTATGACCCTTACGCCGCTCGATTGGTTCTGGATTGCGCTGTATTTTGTCGTTAATGCGGCCATAGGCTTTTACTACAAGGCGCGGGCTGGGAAGAACGTCAACGAGTTCTTCCTCTCCGGACGCAACATACCCTGGTGGCTCGCGGGCACCTCGATGGTTGCTACGACGTTCGCCGCCGATACGCCGCTTGCTGTCACAGGCATGGTCGCGAAGGGCGGCATTGCGGGCAACTGGCTCTGGTGGAGCTTTGTCGCGAGCGGCATGCTCACCGTGTTCTTCTACGCCCGGCTTTGGCGCAGGGCGGGCGTTATGACCGATATCGAATTCACAGAGATTCGGTACTCCGGACGTCCCGCTGCGTTTCTGCGCGGCTTTCGCGCCCTGTATCTGGGCATTCCGATCAACTGCATTGTGCTCGGCTGGGTCAATCTCGCGATGGTGAAGATTCTGATGCTCGTGCTGGGCGTGACACGGATTGAGGCGATCGCGATCGTGCTGGGGCTCATTGCGGTCACGGCTTTCATCTCGACGCTCTCCGGTTTGTGGGGCGTGCTCGTCACGGATCTGTTTCAGTTCGCCGTGAAGATGGCGATGGTTATCGTGCTCGCGGTAGCGGCAGTTCAGGCGGTCGGGGGCATGGGCAGTCTCAAGGTAAAGCTGGCCGCGCTGGACCGCGCGCATGGGGTGCCGATCGGCGCGCATGCGTCCGCTTTGAGTTTCATCCCCGACTTCAACTCACCGTGGATGCCGATCACCACGTTTCTGGTTTACATTTCGGTCAACTGGTGGGCTACGTGGTATCCGGGCGCTGAGCCGGGCGGCGGCGGCTATATCGCGCAGCGGATGTTCTGCGCGAAGGATGAAAAGCATTCGCTGCTTGCCACGCTCTGGTTCAACATCGCCCATTTCGCGATTCGGCCCTGGCCCTGGATTCTGGTCGCGCTCGCGTCGCTCGTGTTGTTCCCGAACCTTGCCGATCCGGAAACCGGCTACATCCGCGTGATGATCTCCTATCTCCCGGCATCGCTCCGCGGGGTAATGCTGGCTGCGTTCGCCGCGGCCTACATGTCGACCATCGCGACGCAGCTCAATTGGGGCGCGAGTTACATCGTCGGCGATTTTTATCGCCGTTTCGTTCGCAAGCGCGCGCCGGATTCTCACTACGTTTCGATCTCCCGGTGGACCACTGTGATGCTCGCGCTGATCTCCGCGGTCGTGACGTTCTATATGACGTCGATCGGTGGCGCGTGGAAGCTTCTGATCGTGACCGGCGCGGGAACGGGGTCGGTTCTGCTTCTGAGATGGTTTTGGTGGAGGATCAACGCGTGGAGCGAGATCTCCGCGATGATTGTGGCGTTTATCGTCTCGGTTTCGCTCCAAACCATCGGGAAACTCGACAGCGACGCGCCGATCGACTTCGCGTGGATCATGATCATCACGGTTGCGGTGACCACCGTCGCGTGGCTCGCCGTAACGTTTCTGACTCCACCTGAATGCCCCTGCGTGCTGGCCCGGTTCTATCGACGCGCGCGCCCGGATGGCTTCGGGTGGAAGCCAGTCACGCGTATGGCGCCTGACGTTGCGATTGCGCACCAGGGCTGGTACAACGCGCTCGACTGGGTGTGCGGCTGCGTGATGATCTATGGCGCGTTGTTCGGTACCGGCAAGCTTCTGCTCGGCGAGACGATGCTCGGCCTGGGATTGCTCGGGGCAGGAGCAGTTGGAGGCGCTGTGATTTATGCGGATTTGTCAAAACGCGGATGGACGGCGGTGACGGAATGAAGATGCGAACTCTTTGCCTTGCGTTGGCCGCTGGCCCGGCTGCGTGGGCGGCAATGCCGGCCCTGATGCCTCAACCGGCGAAGCTGGATCCGGGCGTTGGCGCGCTCCCGGTGGATCTGCAGTTTTCAGTCGCGGTAGCCGCGAACTGCGGCGATCGCGTCGCGCCCGCGGCCGATCGTCTGAGAAGCCAAATCGCCCGGCTCACCGGTCTTGCACTGGTGAACAACGACCCAGGACACGCAACGCTTGTGGTGGAGTGTCGCGCTGCCGGTCCGGCGCGTCCGACGCTCGGCGAAGACGAATCTTACGAGCTCGAGATCACGAACCGCGGCGCGAAACTGACAGCTCATACGGCGACCGGCGCACTGAGGGGCTTCGCAACGGTGGCGCAGCTTGTCACTCCCGGCCCGAACGGATTCGAAATTCCCGCGCTGCGCATCGAAGATCGCCCTCGTTTCGCATGGCGCGGACTCATGCTCGATGTGTGTCGTCACTGGATGCCCGTCGAGGTCGTAGAGCGAAACATCGAAGCGATGGCCGCGGTCAAGCTCAACGTATTCCACTGGCACCTCTCCGACGATCAGGGCTTTCGCGTCGAGAGCAAGCGCTATCCGCGCCTGCAACAGTTGGGGTCTGACGGTCATTTCTACACCCAGGACGAGATTCGGCAGGTCGTGGCCTTCGCGGCCGATCGCGGCATAAGGGTGATTCCGGAATTCGAGATGCCGGGCCATGTTTCGGCCTTGCTGACGGGATATCCCGAACTCGCGAGCGCGCCGGGACCTTATTCGATCGAGCGCCATTGGGGAATTTTCCAGCCACTGCTGGACCCGACAAAGCCTCAGGTGTATGAGTTCATCGACGCGCTCATCGGGGAAATGGCGCGGCTTTTTCCCGATCCGTACTTCCATATCGGCGGCGACGAAGTAGACGACGCGCAATGGAAGGCCTCGCCCACCATTCAGGAATTCGAGCGCGCGAACAGGCTTTCGGGCAGCGTCGCTCTCCAGGCGTGGTTCAGTCTGAAGGTGCAGGAGATTCTCCGGAAACACGGCAAGACGATGGTTGGCTGGGACGAGATTTTCCAGCCGGGTCTCGATCATGAAGCCGTGATCCAGTCCTGGCGTGGGCCGGATTCGCTGGCAGAATCTGCGAAGAAGGGCTACCGAGGCCTGCTGTCCTACGGCTACTATCTCGACTACCTTAAGCACGCCGCGACTTACTACGCGAACGACCCGATCAGCGGGGCGACGGCTAACCTGACTGCGGATGAGGCCGCCCGCATTCTCGGTGGTGAAGCCTGCATGTGGTCGGAGTATGTGAGTCCGGAGACGGTCGATTCGCGAGTCTGGCCGAGTATGGCCGCTATGGCCGAGAGATTCTGGTCGCCTCGCGAGGTGAAAGATGCGTCTTCGATGGAAACGCGTCTCGATGAAATCTCGCGCCGACTGGCGCGGATGGGCTTAAAGAATCGCGAAGACTATCTCGACCGGCTGACGGGCGGCCAGCCTGCGCAGGCTCTGCGGCTGCTCGCAAGCTTATCCGAGTCCACCGGTATCGAGGTTCGCCGCGACGCGCGCCATTACACCAGCCTCATTCCCCTGAACCGGTTTGTCGATTATGTTCCGCCGGAGAGCGAGGAGACGCGGCGCCTGAGTAGCGCAAGCCCGGATGAGTTGAAGGCCGCGTTTCTCGACTGGGCCCGGAACGACAAAGTTCTACGCGGCATGGCTTCGCAAAACACGTATCTGAGGGAACTATTGCCGCTCTCGAAGAACCTCGCCGAGGCGGGTTCGATCGGTCTTCAGATTCTGGAATACGTAGAGCGCGGCCGGACTCCTTCCCCGGAATGGGTGCGAGAGCAGCGCGCCGCTCTCGATCAACTGGCTAAGCCAAATGCCGAGGTCGTGCTTGCGGCCGTGCGCCCTGTGCGCGCTTTGCTCAGCCGCGCCGCCGGCGACGCGGGGAAGGAACGCGCAAGTCAATGAGAACTCGGCGCGTTCGGTCGGTTACGAACGCCATCGAACGTGAGAGGGAAACAGTTCTGAACTGGAAAAGATGCCGGAACAGTTACAGCATGAAGACCCGAGGATTAAACCCAACCGAGTAATGCGTACGAAAGGAGAAAAGGAAGTGTTAAGAGAAAAGGAATCCAGTAAACCGTATTTACCGATGCGGTCGTTACTGTGGATCGTTGCGTTGGCGCTTTTCGTTTTCAATGGACTGATGCCGGCTCAGGAGGTGACGGCCTCGGTTCTGGGCACGGTTGTGGACCCGTCGGGCGCGCCGGTGGCGGGAGCCAAGGTTACGGCCACCGATGTTGATCGAGGCACGGCGTTCTCGACCACAACGAATGATTCGGGGTCCTACGGTCTGCCTCGTCTCCCCGTCGGTACGTATGCGATTCGGGTCGAGGATTCGGGATTCAACACAATGGATGCCGGCAAGGTCACGCTCGAGCTGAATCAGGCCGCTCGCGTGGACGTGAAGCTCACCGTCGGTGATGTCAATACGCAGGTGACGATCAACGAAGCCGCGCCATTGGTCCAGACGGATACCACGCAGTTAGGGACGGTGATGGGGTCGGCGGCGATTGCCGCGCTGCCTCTCGAAACCCGCAACTACAATCAGCTGGCTTTGCTGACGCCGGGGGCAATTACCACGAGCCCGGGCGCATTCAATACGGGTCAGACCACCTTCAACTCCGGTCGTCCTTACATTAATGGCAACCGTGAGCAGGCGAACTATTATCTTCTGGACGGCGTCGATAATAACGAGTTCGTTGACAATAACGTCGCCTACTCGCCCAATGTGGACGCTATTGAAGAGTTCAACGTCCTCACCAACAATCCGAGCGCGGAGTTCGGCCAGTTCCTCGGCGGCGTGATCAGCGTCAGTATCAAATCGGGCACGAATCAGTATCACGGTAACGTCTTCGAGTTTCTCCGCAACGATTTCTTCAACGCCAACGAGTGGTCGCGGAACTTCAGCACTGATCCGTCCGTGAACAGCGCGCCTCCGCAGTTGCGCTGGAACGAATTCGGCGGCACCTTCGGCGGACCGATCAAAAAGAACAAACTGTTCTTCTTCGTCGACTATCAGGGCTCACGCTTCGATACGCCGCCCACTCCTGGGACGATCACAACGTTCACGAACCAGGAACGTACCGGGAACTTCGGCGACATCCCGGGTATTCAGCTTCATTACCCTGGCACCAACGTACCGATGCCCGCCAATCTCAACCAGGCGGCCATCTGCTCGGGCAATCAGAAGATGGGCGTGAATCCCTGTATCAGCGGACAAAGCCCGGTTGCGCAGAAGATCATGGGCGTTCTGCCGCAGGCCAACCTTCCCGGCACGAACAACGGAACGCTGAACAATCTGAGCAATGCCACCCACACCTACACGAACGGCGACCAGGGCGATGCCAAGGTCGACTGGAGCCCGTCCGAGAAAGACCGCATCTTCGGCCGTTACTCACAGCAGTACATCACCAACCCTACGGTCAACAGCCAGCCGCTGCTCTACAACGGCTCCGGCAACAACACCTTCCCGCTCTACAACGGAGTGCTCGGCTACACCCGCACCCTCACTCCCTCGATCGTCAATGATGCGCGGTTCGGCGTGAACTACTATCCCGCGGAAGCCAACACACAGAGCCTGGGATCGAGCAATGCGGCTGGTCTGATCCCCGGACAGCCGACATCCTACCTGCCAGGCCTCTACTTCGCGGGCGCTCCAGTGGGCGGTGGACAGAACGGTCCTTTCGCTTTCGGTACGGTCAACGCTCCGGAAATCTTCCACCAGACCACGATCCAGGTTGAAGATACGCTGGTCATGAATCGCGGGCGTCACACCATGAAAGCCGGGTTCGAGTTCCTTCGGTATCGCAATAACTATGTTCCGGCGGTTACCAGCGACGGCGCGGCCGGTCAGATCGGTTTCACTGGCCAGTACACGGGCAACGCTGAAGCGGACTTCATGCTTGGTCTGCCGAGCTATATGGCGTACGGGCAGGGCTTCGCGGGAACGGTCGGACAGCGGAACAGCGCGATCGGCGCATTCTTCCAGGACGACTGGCGCGTCAGCGAGCACCTCACTCTGAATCTCGGCGTGCGGTGGCAAACGTTCACCCCGATTTACGAAGTCGGCAATCGCATGACGAACTTCGGTGAATACAGCGGACAAATTCAGCTTGCGGGAGTGAACGGCAACAGCCGGGCGCTCTACAACCAATACAACGGTATTGCCAACTTCCTCCCGCGTATCGGCGCCGCGTGGACTCCGTGGGGCAACAATACCGTGTTCCGGGCTGCCTTCACACGGTCCAGCTTCCAGGAAGGCACGGGCGAATACAACCGTCTGGCGACGAACGCTCCCTGGAACACCGACCTCGTCGGGCAATTCACTCCGGGAACCAACGGGGCCATTCCGTCAAATCAGGTCACGCTCGATCAGGGGTTTGCCGCCCTCGGCTCGGCCAGCGGCGGTGTTCCCTGCAATCCGACGACGGTTCTCAGCGTTCCGGCTTCGTGCTTTGCGGGAGTCCGCGTCCACATGACGGATCCCAACTATCGCCCCGCGGTCTCGAATCAGTGGAACTTCACGGTTCAGCGCCAGATCGGTAAGAATGCCACCGTTCAGGCCTCTTACGTCGGACAGCACACGGACCATCTCGCGGCGATCTACTTCGCCGGTCAGAGCATGCTTTTGCCGGACGGCACGGTCGTTCCCGGGCCCTACCTCGCCGGTAATCCGACTCTGAAGAATATCGGCTTAGGTCAGGTTCGCCTGAATACTTCGACGGGTATCCAGAACTACAACGCTCTGCAACTCACCGGCGTGCAGCGGTTCTCCAACGGGCTTACCTTCCGGATGAACTATGTCTGGTCCAAGTGCCTGACGAACAATCAGGGTTACTACGGCCGCTACGGCGACGCCACCGCCAGCCAAGCGAGCGCCGACGTTGCTTTCCAGCAGTACGTCTACAACACCAACCTCGACTACGGTCTTTGCGATCACGACGTGGGGCATGTGTTCAATGGCTACCTAAGCTACGATCTGCCTTACGGCAAGAACCGCATGTTCGGGCAAAACTCCAATAAAGTCGTCAACGCAGTGCTTGGCGACTGGCAGGTGAACACCGTGTTCACTGTGCACGGCGGCTTCCCGATTTCGATGCTCGACTGGGCCGGTGACGCTGGCACCGGTTCGGCGCAGGGGCGGCCGGACTGCATCGCTCCTTCCCGGCAGACGCCCTACAAGAACTACGCGGGAGGCGGCTACATCTGGTTCGACCCGACCACGATGGCGAACCCGGCGCCGGGTAAACTCGGCAACTGCGGCGTCTCCTCAGAGCGCGGCCCAGGCCTGGCTCAGGTCGATATCGGTCTGTCGAAGTTTTTCCCGGTCACAGAGCGACAGAGGCTGGAGTTCCGCGCCGAGGCGATCAACGCGTTCAATACGCCGATCTTCACGGTGCAGGGTTACCAGATCGACGTAGTGGGTTTCAACCCGAACGGCAGCGTCGCGACGCCGCTCACCGGAGTGGTTAACAGTTCGCTGGGCGCGCGCAATCTGCAATTCGGGCTAAAATACTCCTTCTGACCGCGAGGGCAGGCGGGTCGTCATGGCCCGCCTGCTCATTTCATGCTGCTTTTGCTTCCGTTACTGCTCGCTTTCGATAACCCTGCCGGACGCGGCGTAGACCTTGCGCTCAAAGGTAATTGCGCCGACGCCATGCCGCTCCTCGATCAGTCCATGCGCGATCCGGAAGCTTCGCGCGATACAAAACGAACTGTCGCGACCGCGGGTGTTCGCTGCTCCATGCTGCTGAACCGGCAGAACGATGCCATGAGCTTCATCGGCTGGCTCAAGGATGCGTATCCCGGCGATCCGGAGATTCTGGCTCTTTCGGCGCGAATGTTCTCCGACCTGAGCGACCGCAACGCTCAGGAACTGCTCAAAACGGCCCCCGATTCTCCGTTGGTGGTGGAAATGAATGCGGAGAACTTTGAGAAGCACGGAGAGACGGGCAAAGCCGTCGCCGAGTATCGAATTCTGCTGCAGCGCGTTCCCGACAAGCCCGGCATCCACTACCGTATAGGAGGTTTGCTGCTCGACCGGCCCGCGGAAGCGAAGAAGGAATTTGAAGCGGAACTGAAGATTAATCCCGATAATGCCGGCGCTGAGTATTATCTCGGCGACATAGCGCGGCAGGACAGCGATGCGCCGGCGGCCATTTCACATTTTAAAAAGGCGACGGACATCTATCCGGCGTTCGGAGAGGCCTGGACCAGCTTGGGTAGAGCGCTGCTCGATTCCGGCAAGGCAGCCGATGCGGTGACAGCGCTTGAGACGGCCGCGAAACTGGTTCCCGACAATCCTACCGTTCATCTCGCACTTGCGACCGCGTATCAGCGAACCGGGCGTAAGGAAGACGCGACGCGCGAATTTGCGCTGCAAAAGAGCGCCGCGGAGAAGCTAAACCGGACCAACACAACGCTGCGGAAGAATGTGGCGGGCGCGCAATAGCGTTCGCGGCTTCGCCGTGGTCCTGGTTTTCGCCGTCCTTCGCTTTTCGGGCCAGACGGCAGCTGTTCTGCCGCATTTCACTGACGTCGCTCCGCGATCGCATTTCTCCTACGTCACTAAAAACGGTCTGTCGCCGCGCAAATACTTCCCACAGCCGATATGCGGCGGGCTGGCGATATTCGATTTCGACAACGACGTCCGCATGGACATCTACTTCACCAATGGCGCGAAGATGCCGGAGTCGACGAAGGTCGATCCCTCGTTTTTCCATTGCCTGCTGCGCAACAAGGGGGACGGGACATTTGAGGACGTTACAAAGAAGGCGGGCCTGCTCGGCCAGGATCTCGGCTACACGTTCGGCGTCGCCGCCGGAGATTTCGACAATGACGGGCACGAGGATCTGTTCATTTGCGCGGCTGGTAGGAATGTCCTTTATCGGAATAACGGTGACGGAACCTTCACCGATGTCACCGAACAATCCGGTATCCGCAAACCCGCCGATACACTCAGCGTCGGGGCGGCGTGGTTCGACTATGACAACGATGGGCTTCTCGACTTGGTCGTCGCGAACTACACGACCTGGACTGCGCAGACCGATCACCGTTGCTCTTCGGCGGATGTCGAGTATTACTGCGATCCACGGCTGTACTACAAATCCGTGCCGTCGCGCCTGTATCACAACCTCGGCCACGGAAAGTTCGAGGACGTCACGGAGAAATCCGGCTTCGGCGCGGCGGAAGGGAAGGGGATGGGCATTTCGATCGCCGACTTCAACGATGACGGATTCCAGGACGTATTCATCGCAAACGACACCGAGCAGAACTTTCTTTTTATAAACAAGGGCAACGGCACGTTTGAGGAACAGAGCCTCCCTCTTGGGGTTGCGTATGACCCCACCGGGAAAGCTGTTTCATCGATGGGCAGCGACGCGAAAGATTTCGATAACGACGGACGCGTCGATATCTTCTACAACAACCTGATGGGGCAGTTCTGGGCGCTTTTCCGTAACGAAGGCGATGTGTTCCAGCATGTCTCGCCGCAGACGAAGGTGAGTCAACTGAGCCGGCCTTACTCCGGATGGAGCGCCGGTTTCATCGACTTCGACAACGACGGCTGGAAAGACCTTTACTCTGCCAACGGGGATGTAGACAACGTAAAGCCCGACGCGCGTCAGCACGATACGATGTTCCGCAATCTGGAAGGCAAGCGGTTCGTCGACGTCTCTTCTGAGATGGGAGCAGATTTTCTTCGCTCCGGCTATCAACGCGGTTCAGCCTTTGGAGATCTGAATAACGATGGTTTTCCCGACATCGTAGTTACGTCGTTGAACGGGCCGCCCCGTATCCTGATGAATTCCGCGGATAACGGCAATCACTGGATCGTTCTGGAACTAACCGGTCGCGTGAGTAACCGCGACGCCATCGGCGCAAAGGTGAAGCTGACGACGGGCTCCGGCCGGGTTCTGTATAACCACGTGTCCACCAGCGTCGGGATGATGTCCACCAGCGACAAGAGAGTTCACTTCGGCCTCGGAGACGAGCGGGAGATCCGTTCAATCGAAATAAGGTGGCCGAACGGCGGCACGCAAAAAATGGAAAACCTGAAAGCCGATCAGTTCCTGAAAATTCAGGAAGGCAAATAAGAAAGGCGCGGACCGAAGCCCGCGCCTTTTTCCGAAATACCGATTTCTCTTACGACGCCTTCGAAACTGCTGCCGGAGCCAAATCTCGGCTCGAAATTACCCGGTCCACGATCCCGTACTCGACCGCCTGTTCGGGGCTCATGATGTAATCGCGGTCCACGTCGCGCGCCACGCGCTCGATCGACTGATTGCTCGCATCCGCCAGAATCTTATTCAGAATTTCGCGCATCCGCAGGATTTCCTTGGCGTAGATGTCGATATCCGCCGCCTGACCCGCGAGACCCTGCATCGAAGGCTGGTGGATCATGATGCGGGAGTTCGGCAGGCTGAACCGCTTGCCTTTCGTTCCCGCCGCGAGAAGCACCGCGCCCATTGACGCTGCCTGACCGACGCAGATCGTCACGATATCGGGACGCACGAACGCCATCGTGTCCAGAATCGCCAGTCCCGCCGTAATCGACCCGCCGGGCGAGTTGATGTAAATCGAAATATCGCGCTCCGGGTCCTCCGCTTCGAGAAACAGCAACTGCGCGATCACAAGGTTCGCCACCGTGTCGTCGATCGGCGTCCCCAGGAAGATGATGTTCTCTTTCAGCAGCCGGGAGTAGATGTCATACGCCCGCTCCCCTCTCGACGTCTGTTCCACAACCATGGGAACCAGCAGAGAATTGCCCATTTTTTTCCTTTCTCTTTATGGATGACCAACTTACCCGCGAAGATTCCCACGCGGGCAGACCCTGCGAAATCTCATGATACGACCTCGCCGCGCCTGCACCGCACGCCGGAACGCGAGCCTGTGGTCGCCATCACACGGTTTCTCGTGTCTTCACAAGCAGTTACGGTCCGATCCGCAATGCCATTACGAATAGTGTGACCACGTATAATTCAACGATGTCGCACCGTTACTCCCCGACCTGTGCGGTCGCGCTTTTAGCGCTGCTGGCCGCCTGCGCACCCAACGAAAAGACTGCGGCGGAGACCGGCGCGCCATCCGCGCCTCCCGCTCCGGTCTGGTCCGCAAACGGATGGTCCGGAGCCGAGCGCGCCGAATACTATCACCTGCCGGAAGGCAGCGAACTGATGCCGTACGCCATCGTCGCGAATCTGGTCAGTGTGAAAACCGGCAAGCCTTTTCTGGAAAACATGGAACGGTTTGGATTCGTCGCGGATCCGGTCAGTTCCACCAATCCTCACGGCCTGCCGATCGGACTGACCACGGTTCATTCCCGCGATAAGAGCATCACCGGTCTGGAGATGGTCGGATTCAACTGCGCGGCATGCCACGTCGGTGAAATCAACTTCAGCGGCAAAAGCCTGCTGGTAGACGGCGCTCCCTCCCTGATTGACCTGGAGGGTTATCAGATCGAACTGAAAGATTCGCTGGACGCGACTCTGCGCGATCCCCGGAAGGCAGTCGCCCTCATTATCGCGATGGACCGGGGCCGCAAGGCTGGCGACACGCCCGACTCCAACAGCGCGGCATCGTATGAATCTGATCCCTCGGTGAAGACTGCCGCCGATACGCCCGCTGCCTCCACGAAGGATACGGCCTTCGTCAGCGTATCCTCGAAGACCGCCGACGCCGCGCCCGCCACGTCCGCGCTCGAAGGCCCGAATTTCGCGGCGCGATTCAAACGCGATCTCGCTCTCCTCAAAGCCCGCCTCGCCTATCTGAAAAACGGAAAGCTTCTACTCGACGGAACCGAGCCTGGGCCCGGCCGCGTGGACGCATTCGGCGCCGCCCGCAATCTCTTATTCCCGGCGAGCGCGATGAAAATGCAGTCGCCCGTAAGCTTTCCTTTCATCTGGGACGTGCCCGACACGACCCAGCAACGCTCGCCCACCGACATGGTCTGGATTCATTACGACGGCAATACCAATTCGATCCTCGAGCGCAACATCGGCCAGGCGCTCGGGATGGGCGCCGTTTTCGATCCGAAGACTTACGAATCCACGCTGCGGATCGGGAACCTGCATCGTCTCGAAATGCTCACCCATAAGCTGAAACCGCCCGCCTGGCCAGAAGATCTGGCCGGAAAGATCGATCATGCGAAAGCGGCCGACGGAGAGAAGATCTTCAACGACACCTGCCGCGACTGCCATCAGAACCGGTTCATTGACGCCGCCCAGGTGGGCACGGACCCGCAGCGCGCCAACAGCTTCGGACAACCGGTCGCGGGCGTTCCGTTCCCGAACGCGGTCAAGCCAATTCTGGACAAGCTCAAGGCGCGCGCTTTTCAGGACGACGGGGTTTCGACGGCCGATCAACAGACCATGGACGCCACTACCGTCATCTGGCGCGCGACGGGCCAGTACATGACGCGACCCCTCACCGGCGTTTGGGCCACCGCGCCGTATCTGCACAACGGCTCAGTCCCGACCCTCTGGCACCTTCTGCACCCGGACCAAAGGCCAGCCAAATTCATCGTCGGCAATCGCGAATACGATCCCGCGAAGATCGGGTATCGGACCGACGGAACGGGTTGGACATTCGATACTTCGCAGCCAGGAAACGGTAACATCGGCCACACGTACGGCGCCAATCTGACGGAGGAGCAGAAAACGGCCCTGCTGGAATACCTGAAAACGATTTAGGTCCGGTTATCATCGTCTTTTCTTACCCATGCCCTTTTCCCGGTTAGGCGCCCTCGCCGCGGCGTCGTTGTGCGTTTGCGGCGCGCTGTTCGCCCAGGACAATTACGAGATCCAGGTCTACGGCTCGGATACCGTTGCGCCTGGCAACACGATGGTGGAACTGCACAGCAATTTCACGGTCGACGGCTCAAAGACAGTTGTTAACGGCCAGATTCCCACCAATCACGCGATTCACGAGACCGTGGAGATCACCCACGGCTTCAACGATTGGTTTGAAACCGGCTGGTACATCTTCACCAGCTACAACCAGTATGGCTACGGCTACGGCTGGGTCGGTGACCACATTCGGCCGCGTGTTCGTGTCCCGGAGAGTTGGAAGTGGCCGGTCGGAGTGAGCCTGTCACTCGAATTCGGCTATCAGCGGCCTCAGTACTCCGCCGACACCTGGACGCTGGAGATCCGGCCGATCATCGACAAGCAGCTGGGTCGTTGGTATCTGGCATTCAATCCGACTGTTGATCGTTCTTTTCACGGGCCGAGCGTGTCTGCGGGCGTCGTGTTCTCCCCGAACGTGAAGGCGGGCTTCGATGTCACTAAGAAAGTGAACGTAGGATTTGAATATTACGGGTCTTTGGGTCCGGTGACCGGATTCGATCCCATCAGCCAGGAGCAGCACCAGATCTTCGGCGCATTTGACCTGAATGTGAGCCCGAAATGGGAGTTCAATGGCGGCGTCGGCGTTGGCCTGACGGGCGCAACGGATCATCTGATCGTCAAGTTCATCCTCGGCAGGCGCTTCGACTTCGGCCATAAGCCGAAGGGCGGTACTCCCTGACATTGTCGATACAATAGTGCCGATGGACGTTTTCGAGGAACTGGTGCGCCTGCGCAACCTTGGCCAGAAGTGCGCCCTCGCGACCATCGTCGAAGTCAACGGATCCATCCCCAGTTTTCAGACTGCCAAGTTGCTCGTCCGCGAGGACGGTTCGCTTGTGGGAACCATCGGCGGCGGCTGCGTCGAAGCCGAAGTCTGGAACGCCGCTCGCGAAGTCATGCGGACCGAGAAGCCGCGCAACATGTCCTTCAGTCTGGGGCAGGATGCGGCCTACGATAACGGATTGATCTGCGGAGGGCAGCTACAAGTGCTGGTGGAGTGCATCGTTCCGCAACCCGCCGCCTTCGTTTTCGGCGGGGGACATATCTCGAAGAGTCTGTCGAAGGTTCTGGATACGGCTGGATTCAAGGTCTCGGTGATCGACAACCGGGAGGCGTACGCGAACGCCCAGCGCTTTCCGGAAGCCGCTGCGGTTTATGCCGAAGAATACGAGGACGTCTTTCCGAAGCTTTCGGTCAACGAAACGTCCTACATTGTGATCGTGACGCGCGGCCATCGCGACGATATGCGAGTCTTGCGCTGGGCGGTGGATACGCCGGCGCGTTATGTCGCGATGATCGGCAGCAAGCGCAAAACGATAGGCGTTGTAAAGGAACTCGAGAAGGAAGGCGTACCTCGCTCCGCCTTCGACAATGTGTACGCGCCCATGGGCTTTGAGATCGGCGCCGTTACGCCGGAAGAGATCGCGATCTCGGTTGCCGCGGAAATGATCGCGATGAGGCGCGATCCGGAAGGGAACTGGCGCTCGCTCTCGAAATCGATCTTCACCTGCGATCGTCTCAGCGCCCTGCTGAAGTGAAAACAGCGGGTATCATTCTGGCCGCCGGCGAATCGAAGCGCATGGGTCGTGCCAAGGCGTTTCTTCCGTTTCGTTCGGGAACTTTCCTCTCTACCCTGGCTGGCGCCTTTCAGCCGTTTTGCGATCCGCTCATCGCGGTTTTTGGCTTCGATGGTGATGCCGCGGCGACGCTGGCCCCGAATGGCGTCCAGGCTGTGGTCAACCGTGATTACCGACTCGGAATGCTAACTTCCCTCCAGGCGGGACTGCGTGCCGTCGGCCTCGATTCGATCGATCGCGTTTTCTTCACTTTGGTCGACCATCCGGCCGTTTCGTCTGCGACACTGGAAGCCCTCTGCGGCTCGAAAGCGAAGATCGCAATTCCCCGATTCGCCGGAAAGCGCGGCCACCCCGTTCTGATCGGCCGCGAAATTGCCCGTGAATATCTCGCCGAACCGCAGGAAGCGTTGGTGCGAGACGTGATCGACCGGCAAGCGGATCGAATCGAATACATCGAGGTGCCTGACCCGGGAATTCATGACGACGTGGACGACCCGGCGGTCTACGCCGCATTGCTGGAGCGTGAGGCGGTCCGCCTGTGAGGAAATGGTTTCGCTGGCCGTGCCTCGTCCTTTACGCGATTCTGACGCTCTCATTCGCCGCATACTACGTTCCGAAGATCAGCGCGGACCGCTATCGCGAACCAATCCACGCAGCGCTCGAAAGCGCTCTCGGCCGCAAAGTCAAAATCGGTAAAGTTCAGTTTTCGCTGGTTCCGTCGCCGGGTTTCACGATTCAGGACGTGGAGATCGGCGAAGATCCCGCGATCGGACCAGAGCCTATCGCTTATGTGACGACCCTTCGCGCGCGCCCTGCGCTGTCCGCGCTTTTTGGCGGCCCGCTGACCTTTGGTTCTGTAGATCTCGAAGACGCCTATCTCAATCTCACGCGCGTCGAGAGCCGAGGCACGGATGGCGACACCAGCGTTCGCTGGAATTTCAGTTCTCTGATGCAGCCGCGCCTGCTCGCCGCATTTCCCTCGATTCACCTGGTCTCGGGCAGGGTCAACTTCAAATTCGGCGATACCAAGTCCATCTTCTACCTGCTGAATACGGACGTGGATCTTTGGCCTCCATCCCGGTCCGGCGGACCATGGACCCTGCACATGAAAGCCGAACCAGCGCGCACGGACCGGCCCGCGCGCGGCTTCGGAAGCTTTTCCGCGCGCGGCCAGTGGTATCCGGCTGACCGTTCGGTCACGCTCGATGTGAAGCTCGAAAAGAGCGAACTGGGCGATATGGCGACCCTTTTTGAGGGCAGGGAAACGAATCTGCACGGTCACATCTGG
>DATFSM010000014.1:0-14616 GCA_035262625.1 Bryobacteraceae bacterium | reverse complement strand
GAGCGGCAACAGGCTCTTGTTGTAAAGAGTCGTGTCGGTCTGAACGTTCTGCTGGTGCGCGCGGTTCTGGCCGACCGTAGCCTCGTTGATCAGATTCGATCGGAAGGTATGGATATATGTGGTTGCGAAGCCCGCGGACGGAATGAAATAGCTGTGCGGAAACTGGCCCCATCCGTCGCCTGCTGCACCGAGGATTGCGCCGAAACCCGACTGCGCCTGATAATCCTGCAGCAGGCGCACGAACATCGTGTCCTTGCTTGCGATGTTGTAATCGACGCGCAGGATCTTATCGGTGCGCGGGTCCGTATTGCTCAGAACGTCCGTAAAGTTGTACTGGCGCTGGCCGGTCGG
The DNA here is from genome assembly GCA_035262625.1 of Bryobacteraceae bacterium. GTDB lineage: Bacteria > Acidobacteriota > Terriglobia > Bryobacterales > Bryobacteraceae > BOG-234. The sequence goes on along the minus strand of DATFSM010000014.1, from coordinate 14,265 downwards.
ATCGGTCGTGTTGGGCAACGGGAAAAGATTGAGCATCGTAGAGCCGATCTGGTTGAACCGGCTGGGGGGGATGATATTACCCGGAAAACATCCGGCGCTGCTGGTCGTCGAGCAGGTCAGACCGGTGCCAGGATCCCGGATCAGAATCGGCGAGCCGTTCGGATTGACCGTCTGCGAGAAATCGCCCGAGCGTTGAGCCATCGTGGGCATCGTGTACTTATTCACTGCCGTGCTCTGCGTGTTCCAGAGTTTGTCGAACGAGAAGAAGAAGAAGAGGTGATTGCGGTCTTTGTTGAAGCGAACGCCCGGGATCCAGATCGGACCGCCGATCGTGCCGCCGGGATTCTCATAGCGGTACCGCGGTTTGGCTATGTTCAGTTCGTTGTTGAACCACTCGTTCGCATTGAACTGTTCGTGGCGATAGTAATAGTAAGCGCTGCCGTGAAATTGCGCGGTGCCGTTCTTGATGGTGACATTCATCTGGCCGCCGTTGCGCGCGCCATATTCGGCGTTATAGTTCCCGGTGAGCAGTTTGACCTCGCCGATCGCATCGGTGCTCGGCGCCTGATAGGTGTTCTGACCCGGCGCGCCCGAGTCCTGAGCCGCCATACCGTCGAGAGTAACGAGTACCTGGCCCTGCTGTCCGCCGTTGACGATGGAATTGCCCGCGCCCCAGCCGCGCTGATCGTACGTGTTCAGATCAACCACGCCCGGCAGGCTCTTGATGATGGCCTGGAAGTTCCGCCCGCGGATCGGAGTCTCTTCAATCTGTTTGAGGTTCACGTCCGTAGAGTGGTCGGAGCTGTCCGTAGCGACGCGGGCGGCTTCTGCCTTGACCTCGACCGAAGTGCTGACGTCGCCCACTTCGAGTCTGACGTTGTGGAGATCGACTTTTTCGAGCGTCCCGACCGTGATGGCATTCTGCACATACGTCTTGAAGCCGGTCTGTGTGACCTTCAGATCGTATTCGCCCGGGAAGAGGTCGGGGAACGTGAAGGTACCGTTCCCAGCCGTGGTGAACTCACGCACCTGCTTCGTGACTTCATTGGTCAACTGAACCGCGGCGCCAACGATCAGTGCGCCTCCCGGATCAACGACTGTGCCTGCAACGGAACCCGTTACGGTCTGGGCGTTTGCGGCCGGCAGCATGGCCAGCAGCGGAAATAGGAGAGGAACAAGCGCTCTGATCGCCTTCATATTGCGGAACCCCCTGAACTCCGTAATTGCGAAATAGACAAACCTGATGTCGCCCTTTGGTTCTTAGCCGCTCGGGCGATTGTAACGTTTCAAGTGTTATAGCTATATCACTTTTTTTTACCGGTGTGAATCAGTTTTTTGGCGTTTTGTCGTCGCGCATCGGAAAGTGTCGGGTCAGATAATCGATAATCTGGCGTCGTTCGCGAAGGTTGGCTTGGGCGCCCTTTTCGATCATTTCATCGACCAGTTCGGTCCATCCCCGCCGAGTGTTGTTCGTGCCGATCACGACCTCAGGGGCATGGCAAGTCCCGCAAACTCTGATAACGATAGCTTTTCCCTGCGTGTCGGGTAATTGTTCGCCGCCGCTCGCCGTCTGGAGCAGGAGGAGCAACGGCAGAAGGTCGGACCATCTTCCGATCACTTTGGAATCTTACTCGAGGAGTATTGGATATGATCGAGCGGCATGAGACGAATCGGTATCGTGCTGGCGTTGTGGCCTTCCATGCTTTTGACAGCGGGCGACTGGCTGACTTATGGCCACGACCCGCAGCGCACGTCGTGGGCGTTTGAAGAGACGAAGATCTCGGCCGAGAACGTCTCGAAAATGGGACTGCTTTGGAAGTCGCAGCTCAAGAACGAGTCGTTCATGCTGAATGCTCTGACGACGCCTGTGGTCGCCAGCGGTATCTCGACCGCGAAGGGCGTTCGAAGCGTAGCGTACGTTGCAGGTATCAAGGGGAATGTCTTCGCCCTGGACGCGGAAACCGGCGAAGAACTCTGGCAGGTCACGCTGAAGTACGCGGTGCTGCCGGGCCAGTGGCAGTATCAGGGCACATTTCTTTGCCCGAATGGCATCACGGCGACCCCGGTAATCGACAAAGGCTCGAACACATTATTTGTGATCGGCGGGAATGGGTCGCTCTACGGGCTGGATCTCGGGAGCGGCGCGTTTCGTTACGGCCCGGTACAGTTCGTCGCGCCATACGCGAAAAGCTGGAGCCTGAACCTGGTAGACGGCATTCTCTACACGACCCTCGCCCAGGGTTGCGGCGGTGGCTTGTCGGGAGTCTACGCGATCGATATCCGCGATCGGCACCGCCCGGCGATTCGGCAGATGCTGCTCTCCAACACAAACACAGCCGGTATCTGGGGAAGCGGCGGTCCGATAGTCGGTACGAACGGAAAAATCTACGGCGGAACGGCGGACGGGGTCTTCGATCCCGTCGCAGGCGACTATTCGGATACCGAGATCGCCGTATCGATGAGGGATTTATCGCTGGCCGACTACTTCCTGCCCCTCAACTGGCAGTACATCCGCAGAAAGGACTTTGATCTCGGCGCGGCCAGCCCTGTCTTCTTCGGATGGCGAAACCGGCATCTTCTCGCTGCGGGCGCCAAAGAAGGACTCCTTTATCTGCTGGACGCCGATAACCTGGGAGGCGGGGATCATCAGACCGCCCTGTACATCAGCCCGCGTTATGGAAATGACAAGGCAGTCTGTTGCGAGGGGCTGGGAATCTGGGGCGGCATGTCGACCGCGCGCGATACGAACGGCGACACCTGGCTGATCGTTCCGATGGGAGGTCCGCCCGCCGAAGGCGCGAAGTTCCCGGCCTCAAACGGTCCCGCGCCACATGGAAGCCTGATGGCGTTTCAGGTGAAGCCGGACCCGAAAACGCAGGATCCCGTCCTTCAGCCAGTCTGGGTCTCCGGGGACTTCGACGGTCCTGAAGTGCCCATCATCGCGAACGGAGTCGTGTTCGCGCTGAGCACGGGATCGGACGAGGTTCAGCGCGGCGGTACCGAGAAACGCATCAAGGCCGGACATCCAGCCGTATTGAAGGCCCTTGATCTGAAGACCGGCAAGGAACTGTATAACAGCGGCTCGACGATCACCTCCTGGGCGCACTTCAGCGGGCTCGCGGTTTCGGACGGACGAGTGTTCGCCGTCGATCACGACTCCAACGTCTACTGCTTCGCGATCAAAGAATAGTTACTTTTTCACGACCGAGATCGTGATTTTCGACGGGTATTGCGCCGAATGATGGATCACGTTGTGCGCCACCACGCCGGTGGCTTCATCGTAGTTATTGCCGCCCGTATTCAGATTGCGATCGAATCGCGGGAAGTTGCTGCTCGAGATTTCGATGCGGAGCCGATGGCCCGGACCGAAAAAGTTGCTCGTGGTCATCGGCTGCAGCGTTACCGGATAAACCTTGCCCGGTTCCATCCACGCCAACGGCTTGTCGTAGCCATCGCGGTATCGGAGCCGCTGGATGGTCTCGTCCAAATTGAAAGCGCGTCCGTCGGGGTAGACGTCGATCACTTTGACGGTAATGTCGGTATCTTTCACGTCGGACGAAACGTACACGGTCGGCTCCAGTGGCCCGCTCACTTCAACCCCTTCTTTGAAAGGCTCCGATGTGTACACAAGAATGTCGGCCCGGGCTTCCATCTTCCGCTGATCGAACGAACCGCCCGTAACTGCATTGCCGGTGCAGCAAACGTTGCCCCCATATGACGGAACAGGGTTCATTGGATCGTAGGTGAACCGGTCCGGTTTGTCGGCATCGGGGGCGGTTGTGACAAGCGCGCCGTCACCGTTCAGGCTGTTCGCGCTTCCGCCGCTCGAAAGGTAATAGGTAACCGGATGGGCGCCCGCGGGCGGCCATCCGTCGGCCGACTGCCATTTATTCAGACCCATGGTGAAGTACTGGATTTTTGGCGTCTTCTCGAGAATGTGGTTCTCCTGGCCCTTGAGGAAGCGATCGAACCAGCCGTAGATAAGCGCGTCATAGTCGAGCCGCGCATCGCCCATCTCCCGTTCGCCGACCATAGTGTCCTCGGTTGCGCGCGTGTATCCGCAGTGGAGTGTGGGCGCGATAACTGCGTATTGCTCGTGTGCGACTTCGCCGCGCGCGGTCTCGCGGACGTGATTGTAAGCCGCGAGATTCGGTCCGACGGAGACATCGTACCAGGACATGAACCACAATCCGGGCACGTTGATCGGCATGTTGTCGTGCCAGAGCCCGCCGCGGCGCCAGGCAGGATCGTTCGGAGCGCGCTTGATCATCGCGCCACCGGTGGAAACCTCAGCGCGATCGGCGAAGATGCCGGCGGGACCGCCTGCCGCTTTCATGATGTCGGCTTCGGGCAGATGCGCGAGCGCCTTCGACCAATCGACCGGCGGCATCTGTGGCGCGAGGTCAAAGTATTTGGACGCCTGGATCAGATCCGCCTGCGAGGTGTTGGCCGGGAACATCGGGCGTACCTGATTCTGCTCACCGTAAAGCCACGCGATGAAGAGCATCTGAACCGCTCCGCCGCGATACCAGTTGCCCTGTTCATAATAAGGTCCGACTCGGCCCACCCCGGCGCCGAAACCCTGAACATTCATCGCAGCGAAGCCCGGGTTCCCTTGCGCCGCAACGCCCAGTTGCCATTCCGCAGTAGAGGAGCAACCAGTGGTTCCGACCTTCGCGTTGGACCACTGCTGTGACGAAAGCCAGGAAATCGCGTCGTCGCCATCGCTCAGCGGAGCGCCGAGAATGTCGTAATTGCCTTCGGAGAAGAAGTGGCCGCGCTCGTTCATCTCCACATAGGCATAACCGCGCTTCACGGCAGTCAACTCGGCGGTCAGATCGCGCGGCGCCCCGAGTTTCACATCCCAATAGTTGAAATTGTAAGGAGTTCGGACAAAAATGATCGGATACTTCTTGGTTGTGTCTTTCGGGCGGTAAACGTCAGTCGCCATCCGTTTGCCGTCGCGCATCGGAACCATCACCTTACGCTCGATGATCGCGAGAGACTCAAGTTCTCTCTCGATCGCCTCCCGCTTGCCGACGAGTTGCATATCGCGCGGGACGGCGGGTTGGCAAAAAACAGGAAGACTGAGCGAGAAAAAAGCGAGCAGGCGAGACGAATGGCTCATTGCTATACCCTTCTGGAGATTAATCCAGAACAGTATAGCGACGGATTACTGGCCGTGAATCCAACGGAAGAATTGGTTGTGGAGGGCCAGCAAATGGGAACGGACGGTCATGGGATGCTCGCTCGCGAGATGCAATACGTCCGTCACTTTTCTGCCTGTGGAAGGCTGCTCCATCAAGTCAACTCGAACTGCCCGATCATCCGGCGTTAGCGTCACCTCTCGCGTCGCAGCAAAGGTCGGCCCGTTGCCAGCGGCGGGCTTAAGAACGATTGTGTAGGACCCAGTGTCGCCGCGCCTTACCGCGAGATCATAGGCGAACAGAGGCTTTCCATCCTCGCCCTGCAGGACCCGATGGATCGTTTGCCCGTTGCGGGCAGAACCCTGAATTTCGCCCGCGCTGCGCGCTTCGACGCCTTCGACGGCTACCGACAGGAGAGTACCATCTGCCACTAGGATCGCCTGCCTGGCTGTCGCATTCGGAGAATATGACACCTGACATGCAACCATGCACGAGGCCGCCAGGATAGAAATCAAGATTCCCTTCATTGTTTTTCCTTTCGCGATACGACCGTGATTGCGCCCCGGGGCAGCGGTACAAATCCCTCTGCATGCGCCATTGTTTCGATCTTCGCGTCGCGCATTTCCCGACCCGCGCCAGTGGGATGCGGATCACTTGGGTGATGCATGCTCACGATCGCCCCCGCTGCGACGGCCAGCACGACTCCGGCCGCAATTGGCAGCCACTTCCAGGCGCGCTTTCCCCGCATCGCGCTCTGCTCCGCGCGGACTGAACTCCATACGCGTCGGTCGAGGTTCGAAGACGGTCCGTCAACCTTCCACTGGCGGAGAATCCTGTTGAAATTCTCGTCACGGTCCGTCATCGTGTCGCCTCCTCGAAAACCGGAGCGAGCCATTTCCTCAGGCTCTCTCGCGCGCGGTAGAGCCGGGATTTCACCGCGCCGACATCCGCTTCCACAATCTGCGCGATTTCGCGTAGGGGGAGATCTTCGTACTCGAAGAGCACCAACACCTCTCTCTGGGCCACCGGCAGCGTCATGACTGCGCGCCGCACCGCCTCGGAGGTCTCCTTCGAGATCAGCGAACCCAACGCGACCGGATCGACGGGCGCATCGGCATCGCAATCCGAATCCTCGCGTCCGAGGTCGCGATGGCGCTTATATGCCAGATTTCGCACCGCTCCATATAAATAGGTCTTAGCGGATCCGCGGCTTTGATCCCACCCGCCGCGATACAGGCAAAGGAAGCTATCATGCGTCAGATCTTCGGCGGTTTCGGCCGATCCGGTCAGCCGGACGCCGAACCGGAACAGGGCATCCCGGTGTTGTTCATACAGGGATCGAAACGCGGCTTCCGTCATGCGTCCGTGTATGTATTACCCCGAGCAGGCAGAAGGATCCGCTATTTTTTGGCCGGTTCGTTGAAGGAACGCTCGATTTTGTCGTTCGGGTCGAGACTCACGGCATGATCCCGCCAAAGCCAGCGCATCATCTCCGGAAGGATCTGGCCTCCCATCTTCTGACCGTGGAGGTTCATGCCCCAGGCGTAGTTCACATCGTAGCCTTTTGCGGTCAGCGCTTTGAGAATCCGGTTGTTCTGTAAGAACCAGTCCCGTCGCTCGTCATACTGACCGCCGCGGCCGATCCCGCGGTTGTCGTTCCGCCCGTCTTGCAGGAAGATACGGATCGGCTTCTTCTCCGATTTCGAGATCAGATCCGGGAAAGCGTCGCCGCCCCGCAGGTTGACGAAACTCCCGACAATGCTCAGTACTTTGTGAAACTGATCCGGGCGCTCCCACGCGACCACGAATGCGGCGATTGCTCCCGAGCTGGCGCCACCAATTCCATGCTGTTCGGGATCCTTGGAGATGTTGTACTCCTTATAAATCGCTGGAAGGAGTTCATTTACCACGACATTCGGGTATTTCTCGTCGATCGTGTTGTATTCGGTGGGCCGATTGGTCGTGCGGTCGCCCCATTCCTGCTGGTTCGGCTCCGGCTGATCCGGACGGTGTCCGGGGTTGATAAAAACCGCGATCATCACGGGTATTTCACGGCGATAGATCAGGTTGTCCATCACGTTCTGCGCGCGCAGATCTCCCGTGGGATTCATGAACGCCTGACCGTCCTGAAATATCATCAGGCTGGCCGGCACGGCGGGATCGTACTGCGCGGGCACGTAGACCCAATAGGTGTGGAAGGTCCCCGGAAAGACATTACTATCGATGCGAAACGGACCGCGAATCTCGCCTTTGGGCACCCCGTCCTGGGGAAGGGAATCGGGCCCGAGCCGGTACTGAGAGTTCGGCCCGTTCGGCTGCGCCGCCGGATTGGGCGCGGCGGTCGAGGCAGCCGCCGCTGCCGCAGGAGGCGCTGTTGCCGTGGGCTGCTGGGCGAAGGCGGCAGCCGTCAGGGCCAAAAGAGTAAAAAGCCGGGTCATGCGCCAACCAACATATCGCAACCTACAATCGGATAGTGCCGTTCGATTCACTCCGCGTTCTTTCGCTCGAAAGCCGCCGCCGCAATGAGATGGCCACGCTGATCGCGAAACAGGGCGGGGAACCGTTCGTCGCCGAATCGATGCGGGAAGTGGCGTTCGAAGAGCAGAGTGACGTGTTCGAATTCGGGGAAAGGCTCTTGCGGGGCGAGTTCGATTGCGTGATCCTGCTGACCGGAGTCGGCACGCGCATGCTTTGGAAGGCGCTGGTTAGTCGATTTGACGAGCAGAAACTCAAAACGGCGCTGGCCAAAACCACGACTGCGGTACGTGGGCCAAAGCCTTCCGCAGCCCTGCGTGAGATCGGACTTACGCCCACCGTCCTCGCGCCTGAGCCAAACACATGGCGTGAGTTGCTGGATGCATTGAGACCGCGGCAGGAAAGGCGAATTGCGGTGCAGGAGTACGGTCAGCCGAACCAGCGGCTCCTCGAAGGCCTCCGCGAACAGGGCAGGGAAGTGACGCGCATCCCGGTTTATGGCTGGGATTTGCCGCAGGACACCTCGCAGTTGCGCGATGCCGTGGCGCGGCTGGCGGCCGGCAGGATCGACGTCGTGCTCCTCACCACTTCCATGCAAGTGGTCAATCTGATGCGAATCGCGGCTGAGGAGGGGATTGATCAGCAGGTTCGCGAAGCGCTCGAATCCGGCTGCGTCGGTTCGATCGGTCCCACCACCACCGAAACCCTTGAGGAATATGGCCTGAAGCCGGACTACGAACCGACTCATCCGAAAATGGGCCTGCTGGTAAACGAGATTGCTGAGCGGGCCGCAGGCATTCTCGCGCGGAAACGGTCCTGAGGCGGCTTTGTCCGCCGCTTCCGTATAATTGAAGATTGTCCCCGGTTTCTCCAACGCCGACATCGTCTCCCCTCGACGTTCATTTGGATCAATACAACGGGCCCCTGGATCTGTTGCTGGATCTGATCCGGCGCCAGCAGATCGACATCAAGGACATCCCGATCTCGACGATCACGGCGCAGTATCTCGCGTATCTGGATCAGGCGCGCGAAATGGATCTGGATATCGGCGCGGAGTTCGTTTTTATGGCTGCGACCTTGATTCACATCAAGTCGCGCATGCTGTTGCCGACCGATCCCTCGCTTAGGAAAGAAGGCGAGAACGAGGAAGACCCGCGAGAAGAACTGGTTCAACGGCTGCTGGAGCACCAACGCTTCAAGGATGCGGCCGAGATGCTACATCAGAAGCGCATCATCGAGGAAAACGTCTGGTCGAATCCACAGATCAACCAGTTTGTGGCGGACGATGAGGACCCAGGACTGGCTGTTTCGCTTTTCGACCTCGTAAAGGCCTTCGGCGAAGTTCTCGAACGAATCAAGAACCGGCCGATCTACGAAGTCGGTGAAGAAGAAGTGAGCGTCAGCGACATGGTGAACCACATGCGCGGGCTGCTTGCGCGGACCACCAAAGATAAGCCTCTTTTCATTCTTCAGGTCCTCGAACGCCAGCGCAGCCGCCGTGCCATGATCTGCCTGTTCCTCGCCGTGCTCGAGATGGTCAAGATGCATACCGTGCAAATCCTGCAGAAAGAGCTGTTTGGCGAAATCGCGCTTGCGAAAGGCGAACAGTTCGAGAATCCCGAGACTGTGGAAGAGGACTACAAATAAGACGAATGGCTGCCGAAGAGACCCAGCCCGACCTGCTCGAAGCCGTGTCGATTGAGCCCGAACCGCAGGTGGAGGCTGAAACCGAAGCTCTGACCCCCGAAGAACTGCTGCCCGAAGCGGAACAGAACGCGCCGGAAACCGTCGCCGATTCGAAGCTGAAAGCGGTCCTGGAGGCGATCATCTACGTGACGGACGAGCCTCTCACGCTGGATCAGATCTGCTCGGCTATCGAGCAGCCGCGCGAGCGCATCATCGAGATTCTTGAGCAGCTCGTCGCGGACTACGAGCGGGAAGACCGCGGGCTTTCGATTCGCGAAATCGCCGGCGGCTATAAGATGACGACGAAGCCCGAACACCATGAGTCCGTTCGGCGATTCGTCAAAAACCTCAATCCGCCGCTGAAGCTTTCGCTGCCAGCGCTCGAAACGCTTGCCGTAATCGCCTACAAACAGCCCATCACCGCGCCCGAAATCATGGAGATTCGTGGGGTGCAGGGCGCCGGAGTACTCAAGACTCTCCTGGATCGAAAGTTGATCGCGACATCCGGGCGAAAGCAGGTTGTCGGAAAGCCGATTCTCTACAAAACCACGCGCGAGTTTCTGGTGCAGTTCGGACTAAAGGACCTGAACGAGCTTCCCACGCTCAAAGAGTTCCAGGAAATCGGGCGCATGGACACGGAAGGCGCAGAGGTGTCTCAGCCGGAGGCTGTGGAGACGCCACCCGAGGAGCGACTTCTCCCGGTGGACGAGCCTCAGCCGGAGCCCCCTGTTTCGGACCCACCTGCAACGCCCGATCAGGAGCAGGCCAGCGAGGAACGGCCCGGCCAGGGCTGAACCATGCCGGAAGAAAGGCTTCAGAAGATTCTGGCCGCCGCGGGCATCACCTCCCGCCGCAAGTCGGAACAATACATTGTCGACGGGCGTGTTACGGTCAACGGCGCTGTAATCACCGAACTCGGCTCGAAGGCCGATCCCGAGCGCGATCACATTAAAGTGGATGGCCGCCTACTCCGCCGCCCCGCTACCCACGCTTATATCGCGCTGAACAAGCCGGATAGCGTGGTAACCACCGTCTCAGACCCGCAAGGCCGGCGCACCGTCATCGACCTTCTTCATAGCGTGAAAACACGCGTTTATCCCGTTGGCCGCCTGGACTATCACAGCGAGGGCCTGATCCTGCTGACCAATGACGGGGAGTTCGCCAACGCAATCACGACGAAAGGTCACGTCGAAAAGACCTACCTCGTAAAGATAAAAGGGGCGCTCACGTCCGAGGAGGAAGAGGAGTTCCGTGCCGGGGTTCCTCTCAGTGGTGTGCGCACGGCTCCGGCGGGCCTTCGGCTGATCCGTCAGGGGGACAATCCCTGGTACGAAGTCCGGCTGGTGGAAGGCCGAAACCTGCAGATCCGAACGATGTTCAAACACTTCGGGCACCTGGTCGAAAAATTGCGGCGCGTTCGAATCGGGCCACTGGAACTCGGGCGGCTGAAGCCCGGCGAGTTCCGTTATCTGGAAGCAGAAGAAGTCGACAAAATGATGCGGGCGGCGAATCGCAATGCACGGCGAAAATCTTCTCAGGAACACTAAAACAATCGCGGTGGTTGGGCTCTCGGGAAGTCGCTGGCGCCCGAGTTACGGAGTTTCGGAATACATGCAGGTGGCGGGTTACCGGATCGTGCCGGTGAATCCCAATGAAGCTGAAGTCTTGGGGGAGAAAGCCTATCCCACGCTTGAAGACATTCCCGAACCGGTGGATCTGGTAAACATCTTCCGGCAGTCAAGGTTTGTGCCCGAGATTGTGGAGTCCGCGATTCGAATCGGGGCGAAGGGCGTTTGGATGCAGGAAGGCGTTATTCACGAGGACGCGGCGCGCCGTGCGAAGGAAGCGGGGCTTGAAGTGGTGATGGACCGCTGCATCCTCAAGGAACACCAAGCCTTGCGACAGCAGGCCAGGCGTTCATGAACAAGCTCGTCGGTTCTCCGCTTGAAGCGGTGGCCGACATCTCCGAAGGCGCCACCGTGATGCTGGGCGGCTTCGGGCTCTGCGGTATTCCCGAAAACCTCATTGCGGCGCTGGTTCAGCGCGGAGTGCAGGGCCTTCACACGATCAGTAACAACATGGGCGTCGATGGATTCGGGATGGGCCTGCTGCTCGAGGCCGGCATGATCGCATCGCATATCGGAAGCTACGTCGGAGAGAACCGTTTGCTCGAAAAGGCGGTCATCGCCGGAGAACTCGAGGTGACCCTCGTCCCTCAGGGCACGCTCGCGGAGCGTATCCGCGCGGGAGGGGCGGGTATTGCGGCGTTTTATACGCCTACCGGAGTCGGAACGGTCGTGGCCGAAGGCAAGGAGGTTCGCCTGTTCGGCGGCCGCGAATACCTTTTGGAGCACGGTCTCACCGCCGATTTCGCTCTGATCAAGGCATGGAAGGGCGACCGTATGGGGAACCTCATCTACCGGAAGACCGCCCGGAACTTCAACCCAATGATGGCGACAGCCGCCCAGGTCACGATCGCCGAGGTGGAAGAAATCGTCGAACCGGGCGAGATCGACCCGGATCACGTCATGACGCCGGGAATTTACGTTCAACGCGTGGTTCAGGCGAAATCGGAGCGGCGGATCGAGCGCAGAACCGTCCGAAGGCGAAATGACTGACGCGGAAAAGCGCGAAAAGATCGCGCGTCGCGCCGCGCGGGAGCTGCGCGACGGGTACTACGTCAACCTGGGGATCGGAATTCCGACTTTGATCGCCAATTTTGTGCCTGCGGGCGTGAGGGTAGTTCTGCAGTCTGAAAACGGAATGCTTGGCGTCGGTCCTTACCCGTTCGAAGGACAGGAAGATCCAGACCTCATTAATGCGGGCAAAGAAACCGTCACCGAATGCCCCGGTACTTCCTACTGCTCCAGCGCCGACTCCTTCGCGATGATTCGCGGTCGCCACATTGACCTGAGCATCCTCGGCGCGATGGAGGTCGACGAGGAGGGAAGTCTCGCTAACTGGATGATTCCGGGCAAGATGGTCAAAGGCATGGGCGGGGCCATGGACTTGGTCGCAAGCGCGAGGCGGCTGATTGTCACGATGGAGCACACGACCAAATCCGGCGAGCCGAAGATTCTGCGTCGCTGCACCCTGCCGCTGACCGGGAAACGCGTTGTGGACACCATCATCACGGAACTGGCGGTGATTCGGGTGACGCCGAGTGGGCTGGTTATTCAGGAAATGGCTCCGGAGATGACGTTTGAGGCGGTTCAGGCGCTCACCGGGGCTGCGCTGGCGCTGCGGAACTGAGCCTCGCAGCCGCCTAAGTTGCGCGGCTTTGAGTGCCGTGTTAATATCGTGTTGTACCCCAAAAGCTCAATGGGAGGTGTGCGCGTGCCCATTTTTGAAGTGGGCAGGCCGCCGTTCGTACCAATGAGGAGATATGGCAAGGAAACCCGGAAAAAAATATCAGGCTGCGCTTAAGCAGGTCGAGGCGCGTGAATACTCCCTCGACCAGGCTGTTCCGCTTCTCCAGAAAATCAAGTTCGCCAAGTTCGATGAGACCGTAGAGGTCCACATGCGGCTGGGCGTCGACCCCAAACACGCCGACCAGATGGTCCGCGGCACGGTTGTGATGCCGAATGGCCTTGGTAAGTCGAAGAAAGTTCTTGTGATCGCCAGCGGTGATAAACTGCGCGAGGCTCAGGAAGCTGGCGCCGATTTTGTTGGCGGCGAAGACATGGTCAACAAGATCCAATCGGAAAACTGGATCGATTTCGACGCCGTCGTTGCGACGCCGGATATGATGCGTTCGGTGGGTAAGCTCGGCAAGGTGCTGGGCCCACGTGGTCTCATGCCGAACCCCAAAACCGGTACGGTGACAGTCGATGTCGCTAAGGCCGTTCAGGAAGTGAAAGCCGGTAAGGTTGAGTTTCGCGTCGATAAGACCGGTATCATCCACGCGCCCGTCGGAAAGACCAGCTTTACGTCTGAAAAAATCGTCGAGAATGCGACCAGCCTTATTTCGGCCGTCATCAAGGCGAAGCCATCGGCCGCAAAAGGCAAGTATGTCAAAAGCGCGACGCTGTGCTCGACCATGAGCCCGGGCATTCTGATCGATGTCGCTGAGTTGACCGCCAAGGAAGCCGCCGCGCAGGCATAAGCGGATCCGGAGTCTGAAATGAAAAACAGGGACGACAAGAAAAAAGATTTCGAAGAACTGCGCAAGGCGCTCGAAGCCGCGAACAACGTGTTCGTTACCGGCTTCGAAAAGATGACGGTCGACCAGGACTACAACCTGCGCAAGACGATCCGCGGCGCTGGCGGAAGCTATAAGGTTGTCAAGAACAACATCGCGGATATCGCGTCAGAGGGTCTGGCCTCCAATGAGGTTCTGAAGAACCTGAAAGGCATGACGTCCCTGGCGTACACTTCGGCCGATCCGGTGGCGCTGGCTAAGGCGCTCACGGCTTACGCCAAAACGAACCCCGCTTTCACTTTCAAAGCCGGGGTCGTGGAAGGCCGTGCGATCGATATCAAGGCGATCAACGACCTCGCGTCGATGCCGCCGAAGGAAGAGATCTTCGCGAAATTGCTTTACCTCATCAACGCGCCCGCCCAGCGGCTGGTCACGGCGATGAACGCGGTGGGACGCAATCTGGCCGTCGTGGTCGATCAGGGCGTCAAGGAAGAAAAGTTCAAGGCGTAGAAGCCGGAAGGCGCTGCGCACACAGAAAAGTTCATATTTAAGAGGAGATTTTCAGGATCATGGCGGACATTAACGCAATTGCGGATCAGATTCAGGGGCTGACGCTGCTCGAAGCATCCCAGCTCGTCAAGTTGCTCGAAGAAAAGCTCGGCGTTTCGGCCGCGGCGGCGGCTCCGGTTGCGGTGGCTGCTGGCGGACCGGCTGCTGCGGCGGCTCCGGCTGCGGAAGAGAAGACCGAATTCACGGTTGTCCTCACCGCTGCGGGCGCTAACAAGATCAATGTCATCAAGGCTGTTCGCGAAGTCA
>DATFSM010000013.1:0-35875 GCA_035262625.1 Bryobacteraceae bacterium | reverse complement strand
CCTGAAGCTTGCGGGTGGCCTCGAATCGCGCTTCCTCCGCGGGGCCGTTGCGTTCTTCCTCGTTGCTCTCGCCGCGCGCTACTATCTGGTGCGGTTCGAGATGGTCTGGAACCGGCATCGCTTTATGGTGGGCGCCGACTATGGAGACGAACACTTCTCCTTACCGCTCTATTGGGTCGTCATCGTGGCGCTCGTCGCGGGCGCGGCGCTCGTTGTGTTGGCGCGCTGGATCGTTGCGGGAATCGTGGTAGGCGCCAGCCTCGCGCTGATGCTCGTGGTTCCGTCGGTCGCCAGTTCGCTTATCGTGAAACCGAACGAGATTTCGCTGGAACGGCCCTATATACAGGCTCACATTCAGGCGACGCGAGTAGCGTATGGGCTTGCGAAGCACGTGCGGGAAGTCGAGATGCGTACCGATCCCTCGGCCACCATCGACGTGGCGAAGAACGCGCCTCTGCTCCAGAACGTGCGCTTGTGGGACTGGCGGCCGTTCCACGATACGGTGACGCAGATGCAGGCGCTGCGGCCCTACTATACGTTTCACGAGCCGCCGGATGTCGATCGTTACACGATCGACAACAAGTACCAGCAGGTGCTTCTTTCCGCGCGCGAGCTGGATATCACGCAACTGCCCGGCAATCAGGCGAATTCCATCAATTCCCGGTTTATTTACACGCACGGCTATGGGCTGGTTCTGGCTGAAGTCAACCGAATCACTCCGGAAGGACAGCCGGTCTACCTGATTCAGGACATGCCGCCCGTCGTGAAAACGCCCTCGCTCAAGATCGCCCGTCCCGAGCTTTACTACAGCGAGGTGCAGCACGAGCCGGTATTCGTGGACACCGCGCAGCAGGAATTCAACTATCCGCAAGGTTCCGATAACGCGCTCTCCCGATACGAGGGCACGGGAGGATTTCCCGTTTCCTCGCTGCTCATGCGAACCGCCGCGGCGATCTACTTCGGCGAATCGAACATCCTCCTGACCGAGTACCTTACCGGCCGTAGCCGGATGATGATTCACCGCAACATCCGGGACCGGTTGCGCACGCTCGCGCCGTATCTGGCGTGGGACAGCGATCCTTATCTCACGATCACTCCGGAAGGCCGGCTGGTCTGGATCGCGGACGGCTACACGACGTCCGACTCTTATCCTTTCGCGCGCGCATCGGAGGCGTTCGAGGGCGTGAACTACGTTCGAAACGCCGTCAAGGCGACGGTCGACGCCTATGACGGAACGACGCACTTCTATGTCTTTGACGCCGAAGATCCGATTGTAAATTCCTATCGGGCGCTCTTTCCGTCGCTCTACGAGGACGTCCGCGCGATGCCGGATTTTCTGCGCTCGCATGTGCGCTATCCCGAAGATCTGTTCAAAGTTCAATCCGAAATTTACCGGATCTATCACATGACGAATCCGCAGTCGTTCTACAACAACGAGGACGTCTGGGAGTTGTCGCATTATGCGTCGGGCAATTCCGAACCTCAGCCCGTTACGCCCACATACGTGTTCGCCACCCTGCCCGGTGAGACACAGCCGGAGTTCCTGCTGATGACTACATTCACGCCGTTCTCGAAGGAGAACCTGATCGGCGTGATGCTGGCGCGGTGCGACGGGCCGAATCTCGGCGAAGTGGTGGTCCTGGAGCTTTCGAAACAGGAACTCATCCTCGGCCCGATGCAGATCAATGCGCGGATCAATCAGGACGAGAACATCTCGAAAGATCTGACGCTGTGGAACCAGCAGGGCTCGCAGGTGTTGAAGGGCCAGACGCTTGTGCTGCCCGTGGGCGATACGTTCCTGTATGTTTCGCCTCTCTATCTGCAGGCCACGCAGGCGCGGATGCCGCAGTTGAAGAAGATTGTACTCGCCGTGGGTAACCGGCTGATCTATGCGGACACCTATGAGCAGGCGCTCGCCATGCTCGCAGGCGGTTCGGCGCCATCAGCGCCTTCCGTTACGACGCAGTCCCTCTCCGCTCCGACGCCGAACGCTCCGCCGAACGAGGATCCGCGAATCGCTTCCATCCGCGCGCACCTGCAGCGTTATCGGGAACTGGTCAGTCAGGGGAAATGGGCCGATGCCGGGCGGGAACTCGAAGCCGTGGAGGCCGCCGTTCGGAAGTGAGAGTGCTCCGTAAGTGAAGGTCGTCCGGGCTGTGGTCGGCGTCGCCGTCGGGTATGCGGTGATGGCCTTTTTCCTGCATTTCTTCGGACCCGGATCCACTGGTTCCGGAATGGGCTACTTCATCGAGAGCGCCGCGTGGACGATCGCGGCCGCCCTCCTCGCGGGATTCTCAGCGGCATGGATCGCCGTTGGCTCCGAATTGCCAGCCGCGTCTACTCTCGGCCTCCTCATTGTCGCGATGAGCGTGGTCGCGATGCGGCGTCAGGGAATTTCGCGTCCCGGATGGTACGAGATCTCGATGGCGGGATGCGGTCCGGTGGCTGCGCTGTTAGGTGCGGCTGTTCGCCTTTTGATCCGGCGTCGCGCCTGAACCGATGTGAAACCGGAAATCGCCGATCGAAGTAATATCGGCGTCGAGTATCCCGGCGAGATGCCGGATGCCCTCGTCATGTTCCCCAGTGGATCGGGCGGCGCAGCAGTCCGCGGGCACAGCCAGAGCCAGATTTCACATATTCGCGTCACGCGCGGCGCAGGTCACGCAACTATTCGTCGCAGGACGCTATCCGGCCGAAATGATTGACAGCATCGATGAACAACAACGCTGTTCCACTCATTGCGCCGCGCCCCCCGCGGCGGAACGGCCCATCCTCGCTTTCACGCTTTTCAGGTCTTCCACGAATCGCTGATACTCGGCATGCCGTTGGTCCTGATCCGGAGCGCGCAGGATCGCCGAGGGGTGGACCGTTGAAGTTGCCAGCGGCGCAAGATCGTGCGGCACGAATCTGCCGCGCTCCTGCGTGAGGCGATAACGCGGCCCGAAGATCGATTGCGCGGCCGTTGCGCCCAGACAGACAATCAATCGCGGGCGCACAACCGCGAGTTCGGCTTCCAGCCATGGCCTGCAAGCCCGGATTTCAAGTGCGCTCGGCTTTTTGTGAAGCCGCCTCTTGCCGCGTTCTTCGAACTTGAAGTGCTTCACCGCGTTCGTCACGTAGGCCTCGCGGCGGTCGATGCCTGCCTCCTCCAGCGCCCGATCGAATAAGTGTCCGGCCGGACCAACGAACGGACGTCCCTGACGGTCCTCTTCGTCGCCGGGTTGCTCGCCGATGAAGAAAACGGGCGCATGCGCCGCGCCCTCGCCGAAGACCGTCTGCGTCGCCCGCCGATAAAGATCGCAGCCGCGGCACCCGCGCGACGCTTCGCGTAAAACGGGCAACGTGTTTCGCTCCGGAACAAACTCGCTCGCGCTCATGCCTCGTATTTCTCCGCCCCTATCCTCACACGAATTCACGAATTCCGCTGCTTCGCGTAGCGCGCTGCTCGTACGTTTTTGGCCCATTTGTCTTTTCCCGCCTGCTGGCGCCAGCTTTGCTGGTTAATTCACCAAATGTTCGATTACTTCGTAGTGGGCGCCGGATTTGCCGGCGCCGTCGTCGCCGAGCGGATGGCTCGCCAGTTCGACAGGAAGGTTCTGATCGTCGATCGTCGCCCGCACATCGGGGGCAACGCGTATGATTGCAGCGACGATCACGGTAATCTGATCCATCTCTACGGCCCTCACATTTTTCATACCAACTCGGCTGAAGTATTCGGATATCTTTCACAATTCACGGAATGGCGACCGTATGAACATCGCGTTCTCGCGAACGTGGAGGGCAAACTGGTCCCTGTTCCGATCAACCTGGACACCGTGAATCGCCTTTACGGCCTCCATCTCACCAGCGAAGAACTGGAACGGTATTTTGCCTCCGTCGCCGAGACGCGCGAAGCGATACGCACGTCGGAGGACGTAGTGGTAGCCCGCGTCGGACGCGACCTCTACGAAAAGCTCTTCCGCGGCTATACGCGCAAGCAGTGGGGACTCGATCCTTCCCAACTCGACTCATCGGTGATCGCGCGCATCCCGGTTCGCACCAACCGCGATGATCGTTATTTCACCGATACCTATCAATCCATGCCTTTGCGGGGCTTCACGCGCATGTTCGAAAACATGCTCGATCATCCGAACATCACGATTCTCACTGGAGCGGATTACCGCGACGTCGCGGGAAACGTGAAATACCGCGAGATGGTCTATTCCGGCCCGGTCGATGAATTTTTCAGTTACCGGTTCGGGAAGCTCCCCTATCGATCACTCCGTTTTGAACACAAACATGTCAAAACCGAAATATTTCAGCCAGTTGCAGTAGTGAATTACCCCAATGAACACGCGTACACGAGAATTACGGAATTCAAGTATCTGACCGGCCAAAAAAGCCGCAGTACGAGCGTCGTATATGAATTTCCCCAAGCCGACGGCGATCCGTATTATCCCGTGCCCCGGAAGGAAAATCAGGAACTCTACGCGCGCTATCAGGCGCTGGCGGCCGCCTGCCCGAACACCCACTTCGTGGGGCGCCTCGCAACGTATAAGTACTACAACATGGATCAGGTGGTGGGTCAGGCGCTCACGTTGTGCGCGAAACTGGCGGGGCTCGAGCGGCGCGAAGTAGCGAGCATTTCCGCCACTCCGGCCCGTGGCGCTTCCCTGCACCGAGTCCCACAAGCCTTACCCGTTTTGGCTCAGTAGAGACGCGGCGCTATGCAGCGCTGCCGAATCCCGCCTCCGCGGCCGTAGGCGCGGCTTCCAGACCGCGTCTGACCTGAGACTTCGCGTAGATCGCTTCTTCGATCAAGGCGTTCATCGATTCCCAGGTGTTGTCCCAGGACAACGTGCTGAGAAACGCATCCGCCCGCTCGCGCCATTTCATCGTCATCCCGTAAGTCATCGCTTTTTCCGCTTCGATGGCAAACTCGTCGGCATTCGAAGCAATGCGCACCAGCCCGAGATCTCCGTACTGCCGCACGACGTCGCGGATCGGGGTCGACACTACAGGCAGTCCCGCCGCCAGGTATTCCGGCGTCTTGGTCGGACTGATGTAGCGCGTCGCCTCATTAAGCGCGAACGGCATCGTAGCAACGTCCCATCCGGCGAAGTATCGAGGCAGATCTTCATAACTCTTCATGCCCAGCCAATGGATATTCGGCAGCCGCGGAAGGCTATCCGCTTCGATCTTCACGACCGGTCCGATCATCACGAACTGCCATTCCGGGCGTTGCTCGGCCATTTGACGGATCAGATCCATGTCGATGCGCTCATCGATGACGCCGGCGTATCCCAGGCGGGGATGAGGAATATCTTTCTGGTCGTCCGCCGAGTCTTCCATTGATCTCGCCTGCGCAAAGTGCCGGCAATCCACGCTGCTCGGAAAGGGATAAACGCGATCGTGCTGTTGACGCTTAGCCTCGAATAAACTCATGCCGCCGGTAAAGACGAGGTCGCACAACCCGAAAAGCTTCCGCTCATTCCGCGTCAGTTCGGGGGGCGCATTGCGAAACAGCGATAGTTCGTCCATGCAGTCGTAAATAGCGGCTTTCGGGCTCAGCTTCCCGCAGTAATCTAGCGCCATCGGGGTATAGAACCAGGCAATGTAATCCTGTATTTTCTTGCGCGTAAAGAGTTCACGCACCAGCTTGGCCAACATCTTCGTGGCCTGTCGTCCATTCACGTCAGCCGGAAGCGCGGGCGTCACGACATTTACGCGCGTCTTCTCACAGACGCGAAAACGGAGCGACGGCTCAATTCCTTCCTCACGGATAGGCTCTTCGACGAAAAACACTCTCCGTCTGATTGCGAACCGGCTCATCAGGTGCTGCGGCCGTTGAAACACAAATCCCCACCGCAAGTGCGAAAAACACACCAGATCTTCAGGCCTCCGCGCTGTAAACAGGTCGTTCATCAGTTCCTCTCTCTCTTCGCTCCATTTCCGCCTGTCTCTCGATCTCGTCGGCCAGTGGGCCATAAATTTCCCGGAATCCGGAATCATCGGCGTAATCCCAAAGGCCGTTGCGGCAGTGCCGGTCATCGTCCCAGCCCGGGTGGTTGAGTATTGGGTAGAGGCAGATGCCTTCCACGGGTATTCCGAGATCCCTGGCGCGCCGACTTTCGCTCGCTATATAGGCGAACCACTCCGGCCTTGCATCGTCTTCCGTTCCAGTCTCGGAAACGAAAATCGGACGACGGTAGCGCTGATAAACCTCGCGAAGAATCAGGTGAAACGGGCGGTACTCGGGATCATCCCGATGAATCGTCTCGCCGAAATTGCGCCACTCGTTTCGGTCGTAGAAATTGACTCCAATAACATCCACATAGTCCTCTTTCCCGCCCAGCTCCGGACTCAGGCGCCCCAGCAGCATGTCCCAGGCTTCGAACATCGAGCAGCGATAGGCTTCAGCGCTCTCCGCATCCCCTGGAATATCCGGCCTGCCGACGATATGAATTACCGGTTCCGCCGAGACCGCCACCGCATTCGGCAGCGCGTTACGAATTGCCCAAGTGGCCGCGATCGCTCCACGGACCAGTTGCCGTTTCAACTCATGGCCGCGACCCTTTTCGAACGGGTTCAGATACGCGGTATCCCCCCCCGCCCATGAAAGGAATGAAATCTCATTCACCGGCGCTACGAACGGCGCCTCGATCCCCTCATCCCGAAGGAGCGCCGCGAATCCGGCCGCGAGCTGTTCGAACGATTCGACCCATTCCGAAGTGAAAATATCTAAATGATCGGGCCATCCAAAATGTAGAAGATCCCATATCACCTGAATGTTGTCTCGGATAGCGGCGCGCAGAATGGGAACAACAGTACTGAAGTCGAGATGTCCGGCTTTCATTTCGATGCGAGGCCACCGGACGCCTTCCCTGGCTGTCTGAATTCCGACCTCACGCAATCGCGAGTAGTCCTGCCGAACGAACTCGTCGTGCCGCGTGGACGCCACAAGATCGAGCCGTTTTCCCGTAATCAGCTTGTGCGTGGAGCATTCAAATCCTGCCTGAATGAAGCTCTGGAATAGTGAATTCAATACCCTGACGGGTGCATTCGGAATGCCAGGGAATCAGCGGAGCAGAGCATTGATCGCGCGAAGTTCCCCGGCATTGAACTTCGGCTCGCGATCATAAGTCATAAGCCCGTTCACTTCCTGCTCCACGTCATACAATTGCGTGTAACAAATGCCCGTAATCTGGCGAATTCGCGCAATTCCTTCATAGAGTCCCCGGATGCGGACCAGCGCAGCGGATGCATTTGGCTCAAGACCCGAATAGCCCCACGAGTTCTCCGGCGCTCCCGCGCGCTTCTCGGGCGGCACATATCCGACGCCGCCAAACTCGGAGAGAAAAATCGGTGATCCGTTATACCGATTGCCAGGCGCAAGGTACATTTTTCCGAAGAGCGGCATGGGCATGCCTTCCTGTGCGAGATTTCGGAAGCGTCGATAGAACTCTTCGCCTGTCTGCGTGTAGTCGTGAATTGCGAACAGGTCCGTCGCTTCAGTGTGCTCCCACCCGTCGTTATCGATGACAAGCCTCGTGTGATCGAGTGATTTCGTCAAATAGTAGAGAGCGCGCACGTGCGCCTGCTGGCGCGGGTTGGAGAGATTCGGAACTCCCCAACTTTCGTTCACCGGCACCCAGATCACGATCGAGGGGTGATTGTAATCGCGGTTTACGACTTCAATCCATTCGCGCGTGATCCGTGCGACCGCCTCTTCGTCAAACAGATACGCATTCGCCATCTCGCCGGAGACGAGAAGCCCCATTCGATCCGCCCAATAGAGATATCTGGGATCCTCAACCTTCTGGTGTTTGCGCACGCCGTTAAATCCGAGAGTCTTTGCGGCTTCGATATCCGCACGGATCGCGTGGTCCGAAGGAGGGGTGAGATTCGACTGCGGCCAGTAACCCTGATCGAGCACGGTCTTGAGGTAAATCGGATCTCCATTCAGGATGACTTTGCCATCCTGCGTGGCGATGGAGCGAATCCCGAAGTAGCTATCGACCACATCCAGCAGGTTTCCTTCGCCATGTAACTCGAAGCGAACATCGTACAGGAAGGGGTCGTCTGGAGACCAGAGTCGCGGTTCCGCGATAGTCGCCGCGACAGTGGCCCGAGGCCCTTCGGCAAGGCTCATTCCCGTTGCGAGCGTCCGGCCTTCCGAGGAAATAGCGACCGTCACGTACTGATAGGGCGCGGGATTAGTGATGCGCGCTTCGAACAGGACCGAACCGTCAACCGCTGGGGTGATGCGCACCCGCTCGAGATGGCTCGCCGCAACCGGTTCGAGCCAAACGGTCTGCCAGATCCCTGTGGTCCGCGCGTAAAAGATACTGGCCGGTTTCTCTTCCCAGTGCTGCTTGCCCCGTGGAATATATCGATCCGTCGGCGGATCTTGCGCGCGCACCACAAGGACGTTGTCTCCGTCGCGCAGCGCGCCCGTAACGTCGCAACAAAAGGGGGTGTGACCGCCCTCGTGAGTGCCCGCGAGAATTCCGTTCACCCACGCGGTCGCCCTGTAATCCACGGCGCCGAAATTGAGGAGCGTACGCTTGCCGGCCCAATCGGGAGGCGCCCGAAATTCCCGTCGATACCACACGCAGGAGTGGAACGAGCGGTCCCCGATGCCACTCAACCCGGACTCAAAGGAAAACGGAACAAGGATTTTCTGCGGGAACCGTTCATCTCCCGTGAACCACCGCTTCTCCAGACCCGCGCCGTTGTCGTCGAAGCGAAAATCCCAATAGCCGTTCAGATTCAGCCAATCCTGCCGGACGAACTGGGGTCTGGGGTATTCGGGTCGGGGAACGGAACCTGGAGTGGTCTCCGGATCTTCTGTCAGGACTGCGGAGATCTCTCCGCGACCCTTCGGATTCGAACCCAAACCATATTTTAGCTACGAAAATGGCCGCTGTTTTTGACGGAATGGCCGCTGTGTACCAACGGTGCGGAAATGCTCCCCGATGATTCACCTGCATGCATCAGTCGGACAGGCGACATCGAATCGCTATGTCTACGCACTGACGCCGACGACAACAACTGTGCCGATCCCACACGGGCGCTGGGACGCGCCGGCGCGAAAGTGTCCATGGCGGGCCTGCTGCAGGCGCTTGTTTCCAACCGAAAGGCTGCGGCCAACGGAACATACGAATTTTTCAAGACCCTTCGCCTTTCGATTCCACCGCACAAAATCCGAAGTGGCTGGGCGGCGATCCCGATCGGGTCAACAGCCTGTCGTCCGCATAGCAGGGCGTGCGGCTTCGCACTCGGGGCAGCGCGCATAGGTTCGCCTGGATGCTGAATTGCCTGTCTTCCGCTGACGGGAGCAAACCCGTACTGGAGACGAAAGAAGTGTCATTCGGCATTTACATGGTCGGTTTTATCATTCTGATCATCGGCCTCAGCATGGGCGCGTACCTGATGCATGTTCCTCCGAAGTGGATCGGCGTTGGGGTAGTCACGATGGTCGGGCTGGGGATTCTTCTTGGAGTCACGAGCACGCGGCGGCGCGATTCGTCTCAATAGAAAATCCCAGGACAGGCGGGGTCAGTTTGTTATAGACAACACAAGCCGAATGTGTTTTACTAACGGTTATGTTGGGGAATAGTCTACTCACCGCATGATTCCAGGCAGAAACTTCCCGCCTCGAAAGTCTAATCGCCGAGAAAACGTGAACGAATCCATAAGAGCGCGCGAAGTTCGTGCGGTCTTTCCGGATGGAACCGCTGAAGTGATGGCAACAGCCGCCGCGCTCCGAAAAGCGCAGGAGCTGGGGCTGGATCTGGTGGTCGTGTCTCCCACGGCAGTGCCGCCCGTCGCCAAAGCGATCGATTACGGCCATTATCAATACGAGCAGAAAAAGAAGCAGCACGAAGCCAAGAAAAAGCAGCATGTGGTTCAGGTAAAGGAGCTGAAGTTCCGGCCCAATACCGACGATCACGACTACGATTTCAAGAAAAACCACGCCATTCGGTTCCTTCAGGAGGGCAATCGGGTAAAGGCTGTAGTTCAGTTCCGCGGCCGTGAAATCGCGCATACGGATCTGGGACGCAAGCTGCTGCAGCGCTTCGCGGAGGACCTTACCGGCTACGGCGCCGTCGATGGCATGCCTCGCATGGAAGGCCGGAACGCCCACATCCTGATCAGTCCGGTGAAAACCGCCCCCAAACCGGCCTCACCACAGCCGAAGACCGAACCGCCGCCAGCCCCAGCGCAGCGTTGAAAAACAAGACTTCGGCGCTTTTTCCCGCGACGATTTTCGCCGCCAACCTGCTGGTCTGCTGGCGATACTTTCGCGCCGAATATGTTAATCAGATGCCGTCGATCGAGGGAGTTTTCATCGCCCTCGAACAATACATTCAGCGGCACTGGCCTACGTACGACTGGTTCCCTGTGTGGTACGGCGGAATGCCGTTTACCCGCGTTTATCAGCCGGGGCTCCATTATCTGGTCGCGATTCTGTCGCGGGTATCCGGCATATCTGTCGCGCACGGTTACCATGCCCTGGCAGCCCTCGCTTATTCGCTCGGCGGGGTGACCTTTTACTTTCTCGCCCGAACGCTCATCGGAAGCCGCGTCGCTGCGTTCTGCGGGGGGATGGTGTTTTCGCTTTTCTCGCCCTCGACGCTGCTGGCGCCCGTCGTCCAATATGACGTCGGTGGCGTGTTCCATCCGCGCCGCCTGCAAGCCCTCACGATGTACGGCGAAGGCCCCAATATCGCGGGCCTGACGCTCGCAATGCTCGCTCTCGGGACGGTTCATCTGGCCCTTCGACGCCGAAGCGCCGTCTTGACCTGTTCCGCCGGGCTCGCGGTGGCCGCTGTCCCGATCTTCAGTTGGCCCGCCACCATGGCTCTCGCGATGGCTCTGCTTTGCTACGCCGCAGCCTGCGAGTGGTCCTACCTTCGCGGCGCGTTTTGGCGGCTTCTGATTATCGGTCTGCTCGCATTCGGCTTCGCGTCGCCGTTCGCTCCGCCTTCGACCATTCTGGGCACGCTCGCGCAGGCGAATGTGATGGATGATGGGCCTACGCCGGGCCCGGGTCGCTGGATCTCTTTCGCCCTGATGTTCGCGTGCATTGCGATTCTGCGTGCGTTCCTTGCGCGCGTGAAGGCGCCTTTTCCCCTGCGTTTCGCGCTGCTGTGGGGCGCCCTGACGGCATGGATTGTCGTGACGGCCTCCGCCACCGGCATCCGCATGATTCCGTATCCATTGCGCTTTCATATCGCGATGGAAATTCCGCTCACTCTTACCGCGGCAATCGTCGCAACCTTGCTATTGCGGAAGCGCCCCGCTGTCGCTCGAGTCGTTGTCGTCGCCGTCCTGGTTTTCTCGGCTCTGCAGATTGTCACCTATCGCCGTTATCTGCGGGCGAAGATTCAGCCCATCGACGTCACCCGGACTTCCGAATACGAGATGGCGAAATGGGCCGACGCGAACCTTGGCGGAGAACGCGTCTTCACGCGCGGCGCGTTCGCGTTCTGGTTCAACGCCTTTACGGAGACGCCGCAGGTCAGCGGGTTTTTCGACCAGTCAATCTCAAATCACGAAGACCGGATCGCTTCGTTCATCATCTCGAACGGGTTTCATTCGGACCGTGAATCCGCCGACTACAGCCTTCTCTGGCTCAAGGCGTTTGCCGCTGGCGCGGTCCTGATGGAAGGTCGCGCGACCGCCGACTTCTACAAGGACTTTCATTTCCCGGATCGTTTCAAGGACAGCCTTCCTCTTGCCTGGCAGCGAGGCGACGACTACGTCTACCGCGTCCCGGAGCGCACGCGCGGGCTCGCCCGTGTGGTTCGCCAGAGTGACCTTGTGCGCCACGCCCCGGCGGACGGAATCGACACCGCCGAACTCCGCCCGTTCGTGCAGGCTCTCGACGATCCCTCTTTACCCGTCGCGCGCCTCCACTGGCAAGGCGCGAACGCGGCAGTGGTTTCGGGCGTGCTGACGCGCGAACAAGCGGCTTCCGTCGCAATTAACTACGATCCGGGCTGGACCGCAAGCGTCGCGGGTCGAACTGTCCCGCTGCATTCCGATGGTCTCGGTCTGATCGCAATCGAGCCAGGGTGCGACGGCCCCTGCGAAATTCAGATGCGGTGGAGTCAAAGATGGGAGCCCGCGTTCGCTCTCGGCGTATTCGGTCTTGCCCTCGCGTTCTCTGCCGTCTGGTGCTTCAGAAGTAGAGGAATTCGGGATAACGATCTACCGGAAGCGCGCCGCGTTTGACCGCAAGGCACCAGGTCTGCTCGCCACGATCTTCCGTGCTGTAGCCATTCGCTTCAAGAAGCTTCACAAGCGCGTGATGCGCGTTGTACTCCTCCATCGGCGTTGTGAAAAGCCTTTCAATCTCAAACCCCGCGGCCTGAATCGCCAGCCCGAGTTCGTGCGCTGTGTATTCGTGCATATGTCCGATTTCAGGTTCGCCCCGGTCGGGCCGTTTGTATTGCGGAAAGATCTTCGGATTCGTCCGTCCGTCCAGAACTTTGGCGAGAACCGCATAACTCGCGGCATTGGGCGTGCTCACGAGGAGGTGGCCTCCCTCGGCCAGCACGCGGCGCGATTCGACCAGAGTATGCATCGGGTCGTAAATCATGTGCTCGATGATTTCACTCGCCAATACCAATTCGAACCTTCCATCGCGATAGGGGAAACGGTCCCGCTCGACATCAAACAGGTCCAGACGACAGGTGAAATCGCCATCCGGCAGCGAAACGGTTCGCGTCTCCCGCTTGCCGCGCCTGCCATAATACGCGCCCCTCACTTCGCTATAGCCGAGCAGTCGCTGGAGAAAGGCGTGATCTGCATGTAGCAGCCGAGTTCGAGCGCCTTTCCGCCTTTCGAGTGCGGCGCGAGAGCCAGCGTTTTCGCCAGCCTATCGAGATGCTTTTCGAAATAGGTGCGGGATTCTTCCGATTCGTGAGGCAGCGTGCGCAGCGCGTCCGCGAAAGCATCGGTCATCGTTTGATGGGAGTTCGCACGCGGCGCTCCACTGTGCGCGCGATAACCTTGTGTTGTTGATCTCGTTAGCGGCTTCGGTTTTCTTCTCGGCGGTCGTAGCCGCAACGGTGCAGCTTCCCGCCGGTGAGATGCACCTCAAGCGCCCGATGGACCTTCCGAACGGCGGGGTCAATCTTACGCTGCAGGCGAACCCGCGAGGCAGCACGCTCGTGCTCGATCCGGATTTCCAGGGAGCGGCCGCTATCGTCGCACAAGGAGCCTCGGATCTCACGCTCACCGGATTCACCATTCGCGGCAATCGCGAGAGTCTGAAATCAACCTGGGAGCTCCCGCCGGATGAAAAGCCGTTCGCCGACTTCTTCACTGACAACGGGATTGTGATCCGCAAGAGTTCGCATGTCGTCGTGCGCGGAATCAAATTCGACCACATCAGAACGTTTCCCGTAATCGTCAACGAGTCATCCGACATCACCATCGACTCCGTGCGCATCGAGGACAGCGGAACCCTGAAACCAAATGGCCGCAACAATACCTCGGGCGGCATTCTCCTGGAACAGGGCGTTTCACGCTTTGAAGTACGCGGCTGCGAGATCTCTCGCGTTACCGGAAATGCAATATGGACGCACTCTTATGCCACCGCGCCTCGCTCCTCGGACGGATGGATTCACGGCAATACCATCGCGGACGTAGCTCGCGACGCAATTCAGGTAGGTCACGCCACTCGGATCCGCGTCGAAGACAACACCGGGGCGAGTCTCGGATTTCCCGCCGAATACGTCGATGTGGAAACGCAGGCGGTCGCGGTCGCCCTCGATACCGCCGGAGAAGTGGATCAAAGCACCTATGCGCGCAATCGCTTTACCGACGTGAACGGTCAGTGCATCGACCTTGATGGCTTCCACGACGGTTCCGTTACCGAAAATTCGTGCGTCAACCGCAAACCCATTGACGCCTACCCGGCGCTGCATGAGGGCATCGTGTTCGGCAACAACAATCCCGCCGGAGAGCCGCGCCACGTTGTTGTCGCGAACAATACGATCGAGGGATTCGCGTACGGCGCCGTTTTTCTGGTTGGCAGCGACAACCGAATTGAGAACAACTCATTTCTGGACATGAACCGCGCGCGGTGCGGATCCAGTCCAACGCCGGCGCGATGCGCGTACGCGCGGGACCAACCGGATCTGCTTCGCGCGGGTTTCTACCTCGGGAACCGCGGTGGAAGACCTTCCACCCCGACCGGCAACATAATCCGCTCGAATACCGTCTCCGGCTTCGGAATGAAAGCGCACTGCGTTGCCGCGGCCCCGGGCGTGTCTCTGGCCGCGAACACCATAGAATCGAACGTCTGTTCCGACCGTTGATCGTCCATGTCGTTTCAGCCTCTCCTCAATCCCGTCGGGTTCGGCGCGACGGATTTCATCGAGGTGGCCCTCGCCGCAATACTAGTGGGCCTTGCGCTCGCGTGGCCGCTGATTCAGCCGTTGGCGCTTCGTCTCGCGAACAAGACGGCGCTGTGCATGATCCTCCTGGGGCTCGCGCCGGTTATCCTTCGGCTCGCGTTGCTTCCTTCTCATCCGGTTCCGACGCCGGACCTGTACGACGAATTCGGTCACTTGCTTGTGGCGGACACGCTTCGTCATTTTCGGCTCGCCAATCCGCCTCACTTCATGAGCCAGTTCTTCGAGACCTTCTTCGTTCTCCAGTCGCCGTCCTATAGTTCGATCTACCCCATCGGCAACGGGCTCGCTCTCGCACTGGGCTGGACCCTGTCGGGAATACCCTGGGCGGGCGTCTTGTTCTGTAATTCGCTTTTCTGCGCACTCTGCTACTGGATGCTGCGTGGATGGGTTTCGCCGGGATGGTCACTCCTGGGTGGCCTTTTCGCGGTCTTCGAGTTCGGCCCGCTGAATCAGTGGACCAACTCCTATTGGGGGGGCGACCTGCATGCGCTGGCGGGTTGTCTGGTCTTTGGCGCGCTTCCGCGGCGCAATATGACGCTGCTGGGGCTTGGGCTTGCGCTGCATGTTCTGACCCGCCCTTATGAATCTATCTGGCTCTTTGTCGCCGTGACCGCGTATTTCATGTGGATCGACCGCCCGCGATTCTCGGTCCGAATGCTTCCCGGCGCTCTGATCCTATTGGGCGCATTCAGCATCACGCTGCTCCAGAACAAGCGCGTTACGCAAAGCTGGACCGAACTGCCTTACCAACTCAGCCAATATCAGTATGGAGTGCCCGCCGCGCTCACGTTCCAAAGCACGCCTGTTCCGCATCGCCCGCTTACGCCGCAGCAGGAACTCGATTACCGTATGCAGAGCAACTTTCATCCCGGAACGGACACGCTCGCAAGTTATGTTCAACGGCTGCTCTTCCGCGTACGGTATTACAGGTTCTACTTCTATCCTCCGCTGTACCTTGCATTATTGGCTTTTCTCTTCAGGCCGCGTGCGCGCAAATGGCTGTTCATCGCGGCGACGTGCCTTCTCTTCGCGCTCGGTATCAACTTCTTCCCCGCATTTCAGTTCCACTATCTCGCCGCCGTTGTCTGCCTCTTCTTATTGATCTCGGTCGTAGGGCTGCAACGCATCGCTTCCCTGCCCCATGGCCTTGAGGTCGTTCTCGCCATTGCTTTCCTCTGCGTCGCGCAGTTTGCTTTCTGGTACAGCGTGCATGCGCTCGAACCTCTCGGGTTTCCGGCGGAGCCGCGCGTCTATGACGTCTGGAACTCAATCAACCACACGAATCCCGAGCGGCGCATCGCCGTCGCCCGGGAACTTGCTTCTCAACCCGGCAAGCTACTCGTCTTTGTGCGCTATTGGCCACAGCACATTTTCCAGGACGAGTGGGTCTACAACGGCGCCTCGATCGACGACCAGCGCATCGTGTGGGCGCGGGACATGGGGGATGCGGAAGATCGGCAGCTTGTCGCGTACTACAAAGACCGCAAACCCCTGCTCCTCGAACCCGACGCCCGGCCTCCTGCGCTCAATCCCTGGGAGCCCGCGCCGGAGCAAACGCCGGCCCAGGCGAATCAGCCTGCAAAGCCCGAGGACAAAAAGCCGCCGCACCCGCTCATCGAACTCGAGCAGGTGCGATGACCTCTCCTCGATCCCTCAGACTCGGCTATCGGCTGGCCGGCATGACCAACGGAGGTTGCGCAGGCCTCGGCCGTGAGAAATACTCCCGCCAGAATGCCAACCGCGCGGGCGACGACACGATCGCGATCGCCGTTGTGTCATCGCCGATCTGCATCGTCGTATCCGGACTCTCCGTGACCGCGGCGGGCCAGTGCGGCAGCCCTTTCCCGTTGGGATCGCCGGTCTTCGCGAAGTTCGCCCAGTAAGAGGACATGGTGTCGGCGATCTTCCGGTCCGCAGCTGTAAAAGGCCGATTGGAGTTATACAGCCTGTTGAGCGCGTAAGGCACTTCGGAGGTGTGGAAGGCGCCGTACTTGGCCGCGTCTGGCCCCGGAAGCGTGTGCGTCCAGAAGTAGGTGTAGACCTTCGACCTCGAAGCCTTGGTTCGCGCCTGCGCCCACAGGTAAAGAGACATGCGCTGTTGGTCGCGTGAACTCTCGTTGTTGGCCAGCCCCGCTTCCGCGTCGGATGTTGCCGGATAGACCTTCAGGAATGCATCGGCCTGATCGCCAAGCCGCTGCCTGGCGCGGCTCTGGAACGCTTCAAGCGTGATGCCTGGATTCGGTGAAGCGCCGCCCTCATCCGCGTTAACGCCTGTCAGGATCGGCACATCGTTCTGTTTGCCTTGCGCGACGATTTCGTCAACCGAGGCGGGCAGCAGATAACCATCGATGATGGGGCCGAAACGAATCCCCCCGCCTACGCCTCTTCCACCACCCGCGGGGGCCGCAGCCGCGGGCCGCGCAGCAAGCTGTTCCGGGGTCAGCGCGCGCAGATCCGCCAGCGACTTCGCGCCTTTCGTTTCCGCGAATCGCTCTCCATCCGCTTCGGCGTCGGCAAGCTTGCGGCTGCTCCCGCCCAGCGTAGACCCGCCGCTTTCCGCGATTCCCCTCTGGAACAAGCCTTTTGCGATAGGAGAGGCGATGAGATCGTGCACCGCCATACCGCCGGCCGACTGACCGGCAATCGTGACCTTCGAAGGATCGCCTCCGAACGCCGTGATGTTATCGCGGATCCAGTCCAACGCGGCCACGACATCGAGCAGTCCCTGATTCCCGGAAGCATTGTGATCGGATTCCTTGGTCAGCTCCGGATGAGAAAAGAACCCGAACACTCCCATCCGATAGTTAATCGTGACCATGACCAAGCCTTTTTTGGCCAGTCCTTCGCCGTCGTACACGGCGATCGATCCCGCGCCCTCCGAAAAGCCTCCGCCGTGGATGTAAACGAAAACCGGCAGTTTTGCGCCGGCGTTTTTCGCGGCCGTCCAGATGTTGAGGTACAGGCAGTCCTCGCTCACCTGATCGTGGGACATGAACTCATGCGTCCATGGTTTTCGCTCCTCCACGATGCTCTGAATACAGCTCGGCGAAAAGGCGTCGGCTTTGCGAACGCCCTCCCAATTCGCGGGCGGCTTCGGCGCCTGCCATCTCAGGTTGCCCACAGGAGGAGCCGCGTAAGGAACTCCCTTGAATACCGTAACCGAGGCATCCTTTCCAGGCGCGCCGGAAATCTTCCCATTGCGCGTTTCAACAGTCCCGGTCAGAGCGAGGGCCGGCAACGCGGCGAGGGTTAGTAGAGCGATCTTGATCATGCGCTGAAAACTCCGTTTCGGTTGGAGCTATTGTATGCTTCTGCCTCGTGGCGCCGGACAACAGGCTCCGGGCGATAAGCTGATGAGATCTTGGCCGAATCGCCTCTGTCCGAAATATTGTCTGGCTTTCCGGTCATCGTCGAAATACCGGTTCTCTGGTCTGATGAGGACTCGTTCGGTCACGTCAACAATATCGCCTATCTTCGATGGCTCGAAGCGGGCCGCGTCGAGTACCTTCGCTCTATCCAGTTCTTTCCCGACGGCCCTCCAGACGGTCTCGGGCCGATCGTTGCCAGCGTAACGTGCAACTTTCGCGTCGCGCTGACCTATCCGGACTCGATCATTGTGGGGACGCGCATCACGCGGATCGGGAATTCCAGTTTCCGCATGGATCAGCGGATTGTCAGCCGGGCTTCCGGCATAATCGCGGTCGATGCGGAGACGACGATCGTCAGCGTTGATTACTCGACCGGCAAGCCTGTGCCCGTTCCGGATTCGGTTCGCGCGGCCATCGCCCGCAGCCGATAATTCGCTTCTGCAATCCTGAAGAGGTGCCTGAAAGCGACGCTGTCCTTGAGTTGGAGGGCTTTCGTATTTTCAAGTGCTCGCCCGAAGGGCAGCCGCTGCGCGATAGCCCTGATGCAACCGAACTGATCGGTGCGGCGCGAAGTCAGGGAGTCACGCTGGTGGTGATTCCTGAAGAGCGATTAGGTGACGACTTTTTCCGCTTGAAGACAGGAATCGCCGGGGAGATCCTTCAGAAATTCATCATGTACGACCTAAAGGTGGCAATTGTCGGCGACATCTCTCGATACACAGATCAAAGTCTGGCCCTTCGGGATTTCGTTTACGAATGTAACGAAGGTGTGCGCATCTGGTTTTTGCCGGACCTTCGATCCGTTGCCGAGCGCCTCCGCAGCCATCTCGGAATCGCAGGTGTACGCTGAGATCGAGCCCGCGATCTTGCGGGTTCCAGGATCGCTCGAACATGTTGTCCCGTGGCGCGGCGAAGAAGGTCACCATCTATGTGAACGAAGACACCCGGCGCCACATGGATACGCTCTGGAGCGCGATTCTCCGCTTTCTCCGGCATAAGCGCGTCGCCGGGGCCACGGCTCTCCGCCCAATCGCCGGTTTCGGCTCCCATGAAGTCATCCATTCGCCCGGCGAGGAGGTGCGCGGCGAACACATGCCCGTGCGAATCGAGTTCATTGAGAGCGCGGAGAAAGTCGATGAACTTCTGCCCACACTGTACGAGATGGTCGAAGACGGCTTGATCGAGGTTCAGGACACCCACATGGTGAAAGCTGCCGTCAAGGGCAGAAATCCCGTTCCACATACTCCGCACGCGGAGATTAAAGGCCCGGCGAAAATGATCCGGATCTTTCTCGGTGAGGCGGATCGGCTAAATGGCGAACCCCTGTTCGAAGCGATTGTCAAGCGTCTGATGATGATGGAAGTTGCGGGGGCTACAGTCTACCGGGGCATCCTCGGCTATGGGGCAAAACGCCACACGCACAAGGAAGCGCGATTTCGCATTTCGAGCGATCTCCCGATCGTGATTTCAGTCGTCGATACTTCCAGCCGCACGGAAGAGATCCTGGACGCGGTTGCTTCCATGCTGCAGGACGGACTGATCGTCATATCGGAGGTCGAAGCCCATCGTTTCACCCACTCCCTACCGACTCAGGAAGTCATCAATGCTCCCGCGCCAGCCAGCTAAGCTTCTACACCTGCACTTCTCAGAGGAAGATCGATACGATAACGTTCCTCTTCACGAAGCGATCGCCAAAACATGTCTGGACCTCGGTATTGCCGGTATGACGGTCTTTCGCGGCCTCGAAGGTTACGGAGAGTCCGCCGCGCTGCACCGCCGCCGCGTTCTTGCGCGCGACCAACCGATCGTCGTAACCATAGTCGAAAGCCCGGAAAACATTGACAAGCTCATGGCGCGAATCGGAAAGATGCTCGGCGCCGGCATCACCGCCATCTCCGACGTAGAGACGATCCGCATTCAGAACGGCGCGATTCAGAAATAGCGAGCCGGAGACCGCCAGAGAAAGCCGAGCCGCGCAATCAACAGGAGCGCGATCGCCAAAGCTGGGGCGTTAAGCCCGGAAGGCCATCGGAGCAATGGC
Source organism: Bryobacteraceae bacterium (assembly GCA_035262625.1). GTDB lineage: Bacteria > Acidobacteriota > Terriglobia > Bryobacterales > Bryobacteraceae > BOG-234. The sequence goes on along the minus strand of DATFSM010000013.1, from coordinate 16,052 downwards.
GACGAAACCGCGCCCGCCTGTGTGTAGTCCAGTTCATAGGAAGATTGCGTGTAATTCCGTCTCTGCGCAACGACCTTAATGTCTGAGTCGCGCGGCACGAGGCAATTCACCTGATACGCGGCGATGCGGCTTTGATGACGGTTCTGAAGCAACAGTTTCCGGCTCGGTCCCCCACCGGGCAGGTCCGATTCGAACTCGATCCGGATCTCTCCGCGTCCCTCTTTGATGTCCTCAATCGCGGGAAACTGCGCCGAAAGCAACCGCGGCGTAAGCGAGCGACCGTCAATACTCAGCGATAAATCATGCAGTACCCGCCCGGCATACGCGCGTTTTTCCGATTCGGAGATGACGCCGTCGTGGTCGGCATCGATCACCGCGAGCAGAATCGGGTAAACCGCCACGCCGGGCGTCAGCGCAATCTGCGCCTGAACCCGGTTCTTTTCGATCGAAATGAGCGTCCCCTGCAGATACTCATCCAGCCGGTGCGCCCTCAAGGGGCCGCTGGCAAGAATCATAACCGCAGCCGCCGTTACGAGTCTCATTTCCCGGTGAATTTTCGGCCGTAGTCGTTGGTGGGATCGCGATACATCGTGTGGACGTGCAACGCGGGATCGCCCCCCAGCGTCTGCGGCGCGTACTCGATCACGAGATGCGGCCCCTGAATCCGATAGTAGGCAGTGATATTCTTGCCCGGCGTAACATCCGTCGGACCGCTCCAGGCGAACCAGGTTTCGTTGATGTCCGCTTTGAGTTCCGCCATGCGCGCAGCCGCGGCGCTTTCGTGAACGATATTCGCCCATTCCGAGATGACGTCGAGCATCAGGGTCTTTTGCTTCTCGTTCATGTTGGTAGCCTTCAATCCCTCGGGCTGTATCGTCTTGCCGTCCTGCCCGGGACCGAGTACCAGGTCGGCCAGCCGGAAGCTGAGAACTGCCTGTTTGCGCTGATTCTCGTCCAGCGAGTTCAGCAACGCCACGGCCTTGTCGCTCTCCCCCGCAAGCGGCCGCACGGTTTTTCCGTCCGCGGTGAAAAGCGCGGGCTGCGCGCCGGTCAGCGTGGGAGTCAGGATGCCATGGTCGCCAGCGATCGTGATATTCAACGCCAGGTGATGCCCGCCGAACTGCAGCATCCACGGAGTCTTTTCCGACGGCGTCCCCAAAAACGAGATGAAGTAAAGATCCTTGCCGAAGATCGGGTTATTCCGCGAATTGACCTTGTTGACCTCGTCGCCTTCCATGATCTGTTGCACTTTCTCGAATCCACGTGGACTCAGCGCCGCGGAAACGAGGGTCATCGCAGCGGCGCGCTGCGCGGCGTTCATGTCTTTGAGGCTGAGCCCCGCGCGGGGAACCATCTGGACGGGAAAATTCGACCAGCGCGTCCGCTGCTTCTCGTCGTCAAAGGCGAAGAGCACGCTCTGCCGCTGCTTTTGATCCAGCGTGGAGAGAAAAGCATTCGCGGCGCTCACGATTCGCGAGGTCGCTGTCTGCGCCACGACTCCCGAGAGCGGTAAAAGGAACAGCGTCAAGATTCGTAAAGTGGGAACTCGCCTCGCGCTTCTCATATAGGTAAGATCATCTCCCTTTTTGGCGCCCGCAAATAGGTCTTAAAACGTAAGGATTGTTGTACTGCGGGCGACGCCCGGGCCCGGCTTGGAAATTTTATTGCTACCATCCCCGTCATTTCGGAGTCGAATAGGCGACCTGCGGATCGGTTCGGGATCGAAAACATGGAAATTCCAAAGCTGCTGAAGGGCCAGAAAGCCCTTGTGACAGGAGCCAACTCCGGGATCGGGCGAGCGGTTGCCGTGTCGCTGGGCAAGGCTGGCGCGGATGTCGCCGTGAACTACGTCGCCGGCGAAGATGCCGCTAACGAGGTCTGTGCCGAGATTAAGGGATTCGGAGTCGATGCGATTCCCATCCATGCCGACGTTTCCAACGAGGAACAGGTCAAGGCAATGTTCCAGACCATGTTCGCTCGGTTCAAAACGATCGATATTCTGGTGAATAACGCCGGGCTGCAGAGGGATTCCGCCATTGAAGACATGACCCTCGCGCAGTGGAACACGGTCATGTCGGTGAACCTGGCTGGGCAATTCCTCTGCGCGAGAGAGGCAATTCGCGAATTCCTGCGGCGCGGCGTCGTTCCGGACGTCTCGCGAGCCGCGGGAAAAATCATCTGCATGAGTTCCGTGCACGACACGATTCCCTGGGCTGGCCATGTGAACTACGCCAGTTCCAAGGGGGGCGTGATGCTCATGATGAAAAGCCTCGCGCAGGAGGTCGCGCCAAAGAAGATTCGCGTGAACAGCATCTGCCCGGGCGCGATTCGCACACCGATCAACACCGCCGCCTGGGATACGCCGGAAGCGTATGCGGCGCTGATGAAGCTGGTCCCTTATGACCGAATCGGCGAACCGGAGGACATCGGGTACGTGGCTGTTTTTCTGGCGTCTGATCTGTCCGACTACATCACAGGCGCGAACATTTACGTAGATGGCGGAATGACGTTGTACCCGGGATTCGCCGAAGGTGGCTAGCATCGTCGACGCGCGGCTGCAATGTCATCATGCCGCGCAATTCAATACAAGGCTGGCCCGGGCGTTCGTTCCCGCGCGCGAGGATGACAGCCATACCAGCCTGACCTGGAATCCGCGCGAACAGGCGTTGGTCGGCGAACCGTTCCGTGTCGCCGCGGGCCAACTGCGCTTAGGTCTGCGTGTCCGCGAGCTCTCTCTGCTCATGTTCCGCGAAGGATTGCGGGAACCCGCCCGTCTGATGCTGGACGGCCTGACCCTATCGGACGCGTCGAAATGGATCGAAGGGTTTGGGGTGGATGCCGAGGCGCTCAGCCGACCTATCCACTTCGAACTGGAAGATCACCCCCTGCTGCACGGCGCGAAATTCCTCGCCCGAAGCAACGAGCAGGCCTTCCTGGAGCTTTCGTCCGCGTACGCGCAGGCGGCCGCGCTGCTCGAGGAGTTCCGTACGGCGCACAATTCATCTCTCGTGCGATGTTGGCCCCATCATTTCGATATCGCGACGCTGTATTCGAAGGCAGACGGATCGATCGGGGTCGGGATGTCTCCGGGTGACCGAAGTTATGCCGAGCCCTATTACTACGTCTCGCCATGGCCCTATCCGCCTGTGGATGGTCTTCCCGCCCTCGGTGAGCACGGAACGTGGCATGTCGAGGGCTGGGTGGGCGCCGTGCTGCGATGGGAGGAACTGGGCGGCCAACGGGACCGAGCTTCCGTCGTTCGGTCTTTCGTGTCGTCGGCCTTTCAGGCGCTGCGCTGAAGGCCGTCAGACATCCCGGCCCAGCACGGGAATCGCAGCACCGGTGATCGCCGCCCCAGCAGGCGACACGAGATGAATCATAAGGGCCGCGACATCCGCGGGCTTCACCCACTTCGAGAAATCCGCTCCGGGCATGGCGGCGCGGTTCTTGTCGGTATCCATCGTTCCGGGTAAAACTGCATTCGCCGTGATCCCGTGTTTCGCCTCTTCGGCGGCGACGGTTCGAGCAAGCGACACCAAAGCTGCCTTCGATGCGGCATAGAGAGCAGCTTGCGGTGAGGGCTCCAGCGCCGCGCGGCTCGCGGTAAGCACGATTCGCCCGCCGCCCGCCGCTCGCATGCGCGGAACAGCGGCGCGAATGGCGAGAAACGCCGACCGGACGTTCATGTCAAACATCGCGTCGAACGCCTCGGGCTCGGTCTCCGCGAGAGCCTTTCCGCCCGTGAACGCGCCCGCGAGGTGGATTAGAGAATCGATTCGTTTGTGTACGTTGTGGGCTGCTTCGACCGCCGCTGAGGCGCCGCTTGGTGACGTCAGGTCGCCGGCGACCCAACGGATGCTTCCCGAAGCTTTCGCTTGACGGTTGATGCCGACAACCCGAGCGCCCGCCTCCAGAAAAGCCCGCGTCACCCATTCGCCCAGAGCGCCCGACGCGCCCGTAATCACCGCTACGTGCTGATGAAGATCCGCCATGCTGCGAACATACCGCGGGCCCGGGCTGAATGGCTACTGAATCTGCGAGATCGCAATCAATTCCTTCGAAACCACATTCTGCGGCAGACGCGCGTAAACAAGTCCCGAACTCATATTCTGACCATCCGTAAGCGCCCATTTCAGAAAGTTGACAAGCGCCTGCCGCTTACCCGCATCCGCAATCTTCGCCGGAACCAGCAACCACGAAAGGCTCGAAATCGGATACGCGCCCTTCCCCGGCGCGTTGGTGATCGAAATCCGGAAATCGTCCGGAAGACTCCTGGTGGCTTCGGTTGCCGCGGCCGCGACGCTCGTGGGGTCAGCCTTCACGAAAACGCCCGCGGCATTGCGCACCTTGCCATACTCAAGATGCTTCTGCAGAGCGAAGCCAAGTTCCACATACCCCAGCGAATACTGGGTCTTCTGCAGCAGCTCCGCAACGCCGTCGTTTCCACGCGCGCTAAGGCCAATGGGCCAGTTCAACGAGGTGCCCTTGCCGACCTTCGCGCGCCATGCGTCGCTCATTTTGGAAAGGTAGTCGGACCAGACGTAGGATGTGCCGCTGCCTTCGGAACGGTGCACGACAAGGATGCCGTTCGAGGGCAGATTGACGCCGGGATTTACTTCATGAAGCGCAGGATCGTTCCATTTCGTAATCCGCCCGAGATAAATGCCGGCGAGAATTTCTCCGGTGAAGTTAAGCTCGCCGATGCCGGGGACATTGTACGCGGGCACCGCGGCTCCCATCAGCGTCGGTAAGTGGAGCATGTCGAATCCGTGGCTGTCCTTGTACTCTCTGAGTTGCTTCTCCGACATTGGACCATCGCTGGCCCCGAAATCCACTGTGCTCTCCAGGACCTGGCGAATGCCTCCGCCCGAGCCGATGGCCTGATACGAGATCTGGACGTCGGGATGGATCTTCTTGTAAGCGTCGAGCCACGCGTTGTACATCGGAGCGGCGAAGGTCGATCCGGATCCGTTGACCATGGTGACGCACCACGCGGGAACCGCAACCAGCGCGGCCGCGGCAAAAGCGATCTGAAAGCGAAATTTGTTAGCCAATGCTACGGAACCCCCAATAAAGAAGCCCCGCAATCACAATCGAAGCGGGCAGCGTTAATACCCACGCCATGGCCAGACTGCGTACCGTACCCCATTGAAGGCCGGACCTGTTGGCCGCCATCGTTCCCGCGATGCCGGACGAGAGAACATGCGTTGTGCTCACCGGCAGGCCGAAGTTGTCGGCCGCGGCGATGGTCGCCATCGCGGTGATTTCGGCTGCGGCGCCCTGCGCGTACGTGAGATGGTCTTTTCCGATCTTCTCGCCGACGGTAACCACGATGCGCTTCCAGCCGATCATCGTGCCCATTCCCAGCGCGAGAGCGACGGCCACCTTCACCCAAAGCGGGATGAATTTGGTAGCGTTGTCGATGCTCTTCTTGTAGTTGCCGAGCACTGCCCAGTCGGCTGCGGGTAAGTTCCGCACGTTGGACTTTTGCATCAACCGCAACGCCTCGCTGATCACGTACATGTCATTGCGCAGGTTCGGCACGCGATCCTGCGGTACCTTGGAGACGTCTCTCCAATAGTTGAGTTCGTTGGCGACGTTGTCCACCATCTCTCTCAAACCGAGCATGGTGCTGTCTTTGAACTGTCGCGTGCGAATGTATTCCGTGACCTCGTCCGCGGGGTCGCCGATCACCGCATCGGGAGTAACGTATTTGCTCAGCGTCGCGTTCGCCTGGTCCGAGACCGCGATGAAGGTCTGAACCTGCGACGGGGGAATGGCGTGATTCAGAGCGTACGCCGTGGGGACAGTACCGATGAGAATCAGCATGATCAGTCCCATGCCTTTTTGCCCATCGTTCGATCCGTGCGCGTAACTGACGCCGGTGCAGGTGAGAATCAGCAGGCAGCGGATCCAGAACGGAGGGGGCGCCTCTCCCTCGGGGGCTTTATAAAGCCTGTGGTCGCGAATCACCGCCTTTGCGATCAGCAGAAGCAGCGCCGCGCAGATGAAACCAATGAGCGGCGAAATCAACAACGTCTTACCGATGTTAGTTGCCTGCGCCCAATCAACGCCGCTTGTCCCGGTTTTGACGGCCATCAGCTGATTCGCGATACCGACGCCTATGATCGATCCGATCAGCGTGTGGGAACTGGACGACGGCAGGCCGAAATACCACGTTCCGAGATTCCAGACTATGGCCGCCATCAGCAGCGCGAATACCATCGCGAAACCAGCGCCCCTCCCTACCTGCAGAATCAGTTCCACCGGCAGCAGGGAAATGATGCTGAACGCGACGGCGCCGGTCGACATCAGCACGCCGAAGAAGTTCCACATGCCAGACCACACGACTGCGACGTGAGGCTCAAGCGAGTGCGTATAGATCACGGTAGCGACGGCGTTCGCCGTATCGTGGAATCCGTTGACGAACTCAAAACCGAGCGCGATCAGCAGAGCCGTCCCGAGCAGCAGGTACGGATAGAAGGAGGCTGATTTGACGACCGAGAGATCGGAGCTGAGCTGCAGCGTAATGTAGATCAGCCCGCCAAGAAGAACCACCCCGAAGGTCAGGAGACCCATTACCCCGGGCTTACGGGAAAACTTTTTGTCCAGAAGGGAAGGCGCTGCTGCGGGCGATGCGGAAGCCATTTCTTGTATCTCCAGGGACGCGAGATCTCTCGCATCGAAGATTTCTTCCTTTGGGGATTAAAGCGACGCCAATCGTAACAGCCGAAAGTTAAATTTCGATGACAGAATTCAGAGGGAATAGAGAGATGAGGCCATGCGCTTTAGCCCGCGATCCTGGGCGATCACGTCAAGATGGAGCGAGGTCCAGTCCTGCATCAGAACGCCTTCGCTACCCTCGCCGTTGTAGGTCTTGAGGTAGCCGCGGCAATCTTCGCAATAATCGATCCGCAGCCCGGCTTCGCCCTCTACTGCGACCGCTGCAAGCCGATGATCGTCTTCTTTCTCGCAGAAAGGACAGCCCGTTCTCCGGTAGCGCCATTGGGAATGGCAGCGGCCGCAGAAGAGCATCCGGAGCCTGCCCGGATCCTTGCCCCGGAGTTGCGCCATCGCGGGCGGCGCCCCGCAGAGTGGGCAGTAGTTCAGAAGCCAGCGTTCCTCATCGCGCCACTCCGCGAACTCCGCCGTCAGCGGCCGCAGGAAACGCTCGAGAACCGTCCAGCCGAGATACTGAAGCAGCCCCGGATGAGCGCACGGGCAGGAATCGCCTTCGAGCAGCCAGACGACGGCGCGGCGTGGCGTTTCAGAATCACGGCCTAGATCCGCATTCAGGGTTCGCGCTTCCCAAGCCAGCGCTCCCGGCAGGGGCTTCGACGTCAGACTCGCGGCCAGACATGCAAGATCCATCTGCGCGCCGCTTAGGTCGATGGCAGCGCTGGAACTGAGCAGGAGAGGCACGCCGGCATGGTATTCCTCCACATACGCGTTCCAGTCAGGAATCGGCGCAGTCGAAGTCGATGCCTCCGCCGCTGCGGTGTCGACAATCCTATGAAGGTCCGCAACCTGCGCGAGATAGGGGTGCGCCGCCAGCCATCCGTCGTACGTCATCGTTAATGCCCGTGCCCGGCCTCATGCTTGGGAAGCAGAGGAACGAGTCGCGCGCCGAGACCGAACAGGAAGATCGTCGCCGCGATCAGCCCGATCGAAATCCCCCATTCGACAAGTGAAGGCGTGTAAGGCTCGGGTGCGATCTGCGGCATCGCACCCCTCAGATCCATCGCGAAGAGAACAACGTTCACCCGGTTGAACACCACGCCCAGCGCCGTCAGCAACGCTCCGGCGAACAGCATCGAGTGCTGGCCCTGCCGTGCGCGGAACAGCAGTATCAATGGAACAATTCCGCCGAGAACGATTTCGGCCAGGAAAAGCGCGCCGGTTCCACCGGAGAACGCGCCCGCGAACTGCCCGCGAATCGCCATATCGCCGAGGCGGAACACCAGATAAACCAGAAGGGCCCAGAACGTGATCTTCGACATTGCGACAAGCTGCTTTATCTGAATCGGACGGTTCCATCCCCGCGCGATCCAGAACTCGATCACGATGATCAGCCCGGTACCTGCGGCGATCGAGGACAGGAAGAACGATACTGGCATAACAGGCGACCACCACTGCGGAGCCAGTTTCAGCGGCATGAGCAGGAACAAGGACCCGAGCGAACTCTGATGCATCGTGGAAAGGGTCACCGCCGCGATGGCCAGCAGAATCGGCTCGAAGTGCTTCCCGCGCGCGCGGAAAACCCAAGCCATGAGTGAGAACAACACCAGCGCTAATCCCGCATAGATGAGATTGCGCGAAAGCATGTAGACGAACAGCGAAACGGCGAAGGCGACATAGAACCCAGACCAGCGCCGCCATGTCTCGAGCGATTTATACAGCCCGTAGTGCTCCAGCGGAACGGGCAGGAACTCGAGCAGCAGGACCGTCACATACAAGCCAACGCACCAGGACACTTCAAACATAGCGGATTGTTCCGGCGCCTGGATTCCAAGCTGATAGAAGTGCCATGGCAGACCGAGATCTGCGATCAGGGTCACCATGACGAACGAGTAGCTCAGGAATCCCATGAGCACCGCCGACCTGCCCATTGAGTAGAGATCCTTGCGCTGAAAAACGTAGATGATGCCAGCCGTCGCGAACGCGCCCGCCGCTACCGCGATCCAGATCAGATCGAACGCGATCCACAGTCCCCATGCGTAGGTATCCGAAAGATGCGTGCTTCCACCCAAACCAAACGCGAATCGGGCCAGTAGCGAAATCAGGCCGAACGCGATCAGCGCGATGAGCGCCCAGTTAAATGGCGTCGACAGCGGCGCCTTCAGCTTCTCGAAAACCGGGTGATGTTCCTCTTCCGCATATGACACCCCGGTCTGCGCATGCGCCAGAGCGGCGGAGCGACGCTTCATGAACGCATAGATTCCCCCAAGAACAGCGCCGACACCCAGCACCGCCGGCGGAACGGCATGAAGCGCCGCAGCGGAACGACCGGGGTATGACTGCGTTCCGACGTCCGGAAATCCGAGTTTTTCGAACGGCACGGACGAGAGATACATAACGCTTGTCCCGCCCGCCTCCTTCTCGCCGTAAATGTGATCGACGTACTTGTCTGGCTTCTTCGCGATGCGATTCCGCGCCTCGCTGAGCATTTCGTCTCTGGTGCCGAACAGCAGCGCATCTGCCGGGCATGCCTTGACGCACGCCGGGACCACGATATTTTCGCGGAACCGTTTCGCGTCTTCTTCGCTCAACGGCTGTCCGTTGCGGCTTTGCGGCGCAGGCTGATCCGCCCGGTCTGCGCAGTGCGTGCACTTCTGAATCTTCGGGGCCAGCGAATTCCATTCCGCGGTTGGCACGCCCCAGGGACAAGCCCAAATGCAATATCGGCAGCCGATGCACTGGTCGGCGCTATAGCTGACAGGTCCGTCAGGCTGTCTCTGAAGCGCAGTGGTGGGACACGCCGAAGCGCAGGCGGGTTCGAGGCAATGCAAACAGCGCCGCATCGCGAACAGATAATTGAGACCGCCCGGCGCCGATTCGTTCGGAATCTCGTGCGAGCTAATCAGCGTGTAGGTCTTCGCGCTGAGCGTGGCAGGATTCTGATATCCCAACCCGGGCTCGTACTCAGTCGTCTCCCCTTCGCGCTCGTTCCATTGTTTGCACGCGACCTGGCACGCCTTGCAGCCGATGCACTTCGTTATGTCTACCAGCGTGGATTTAATGGGAACTGCGGCAGCCGATTCCGTCATGTTGTTCTGCCTCTCGGTTCGGGCCGCGAGGGAACACCGTCGCGAACCTTAATCACATTCACCAGGCACGCTTTGCTTTCCTGAGTCCCCGCGCCGGGATCTGTGGCATCGATCGTCAGGTGGTTTACGCTCGGTCCGGTCGAAAGCCCCTGAAAGCCCCAGTTGTAGGGCATCCACACGATCACGACTTCCTGCCCTTCGATTTTGAGCGGCTGCATGCGCGGCGTAACCACTGCCTTCACTTCCACAGCGCCGCGCGCGGAGGACACCTTAACCCAATCGCCTGTTTTTACGGCGAGCTTCTGACCCAGAACCGGAGGCATTTCGAGCACTGGTTCGGGCATGAGTTCGTTCAGCCAGGAAACATTGCGCGTCGTGGAACCACCGCACCAGTGCTCGGCCACGGTCGAGGTCATCAGCACGTACGGAAATTCGCTCACCTTGCCGATGGGCTGATGACTGCCCACTCGCGGATACTTCAGGGTTGGATTGTTGCGCACCGCCGGATGAAGGAGGTTCTCGACCGGGCTTTCCACTGGCTCATACATCTCCGGCAATGGACCGTCCTTCGGGACATAGCTGGTGTCGCGCGGATTAGTGTCGTGGTTGGGATCCGGATCCTGATAATCGGCGGCGAAGAGGCGCCCAACTCCTTCCGCATTCATGTGGAACGCGCGGCGGCCATTGGGCGTGTCGGGTCCGTCGGTCAGTACCGGCACGTCGGGCACGTCGTATCCAGTCCAACGCTTGGCCTTCTCATCCCACCAAACAAGCGGTTTCGACCCCGGATATGGCTTTCCATTCCGATCGCACGATGCCCGGTTGTAAAGGATCCGCATGTTGTTGGGCCAGGTCCATCCGAAGTTCGGATACAAGCCCAAGCCGCCGTAGTCCGTGCGGAAATCCCTGCGTTTCGACAGATTCACGCCGCCGCCAAAGACTCCGGCGTAGATCCACGTTCCGCACGACGTCGATCCATCGGGTTGCAGATCAGCGATCTTGCCGACGTAGTCGCCCGCCTTAAGATTCTTCGCCGGCACGTCGTGAAGAACACGGCCATTGATTTCGCGAAGCACGTCTTCCGCGGTCGTATAGGTCCAGAAAGCCTTCCTGATGATCTCGTCCCTGGGTTCCGTTGAGTCCTTGACCAGATCGCGTACTCGCCGGAATACGAGATCGACAACCGCGCCGTCTGGCTTGGATTCGCCCGGCGGCTTCACCCCCGCATACCGCCATTGCACGATTCCGCCAGAGTTTGAGATCGTGCCCTGCTTTTCCATGAAGAACGAAGCCGGCAGCAACAGCACTTCAGTGGAGATCGACTTGGGATCCGCTCCCGGCCGACGCCAGAACGCCGCGGTTTCCGTCTCCCAGATCTCCTGCACCACAAGCATGTCGAGCTTGCCGAGCGCGTCGAAAACCAGGTTCAGGTTGGGCGAACTGACCGCCGGGTTCTGCCCGACGATCCATAGCATCTTCATCTTCCCGGCGAGCGCGCTCTCGAAGATCCCGCTTGCGCTGTAGTCGACCGCGGCGCCCTTCTTCGGCAGCCACTCATACGCGAAGTCATTCTCCGCCGTCGCCGCGTCTCCGTAAAAAGCCTTGAGCGTATTAATCAGAAACTTGCGCCGCAAGGTTCCGTTGTTGAGTGTCCACGCCGCGAGAGTCGGTTCCGAACTCATCGGATAATTCAGATAACCCGGCATGTAGTTGTGGAGCACGGCCATGTCGCACGCGCCCTGTACGTTCGGTTCGCCGCGTAAGGCGTTGACGCCGCTGCCGGGCTTGCCCACGTTGCCAAGCAAAAGCTGCAGCACGGTGAACGCGCGAATTCCCTGCACGCCGGTCGTGTGCTGCGTCATGCCGAGCGCATACATGATGCAGCCCGGCCGATTATTAGCCATCGTTTCGGCGATCTTCTGAATCTGCGCGGCGGGAATACCTGTGATGCGTTCGCCCGTTTCGAGCGTGTACCGCGAGAAATACCCGCGCAGGCGCGTGAAAATGCAGTGCGGATCGTCGAGGCTCGCCGCCACTCGCGGCTTTCGGGAGCCGTCCAACTGATAACCCCAACTCTCCGAATGGTATTTGTGGGCATCCTCGTCGAACCCGCTGAACAATCCATCCTTGAAATCGAAGTCCGCCTCGCCCAGAAACAGCGCGTTGGTGTGGATCGTGACGTAGTCCTCGTCGTACAGCTTGTTGACGAGGATGTGGTTGATCATCGTGTTCAGCAGCGCTGCATCGGTGCCCGGCCGAATCCGCGCGTAGATATCGGCTCCCGCCGACGTGCGCGTGAACCGCGGGTCCACATGAATCAGCACCGCGCCATTCTCCTGCGCCTTGCGAATCCACTTGAAGGCCATCGGGTGATTCTCCGCCACGTTGCTGCCTTCGACCAGAATGGTTTTGCAGTGCTGGAGATCAGCCCAGTGGTTCGTCATCGCGCCCCTTCCGAATGCCGCCCCCAGACCGGGGACCGTGGGGCTATGTCAAAGACGGGCCTGATGTTCTACATAAGGCATGCCCAGAAGGCGCATGCCCTTCTGGAACAGATAGCATTCCTCATTCGTGTTCTGAGCGCCGCCCAGAAAAGAAATGGCGTCGGTGCGGTTGACGGGAACTTCCTTACCGTTAACCGTTTCGGTGGCGATCCACGTTTCGTCGCGCGTCTTGCGAATCTTCTTTGCGATGCGGTCCACCGCTTCTTCCCAGGTGATGTCTTGCCAGTGATCGCTGCCGGGAGCGCGATACCGCGGCGTCTTGTTGCGGCGCGGCGAAGCATGCGTCGCAAACATCGACATTCCCTTCACGCACAGCGAACCCTGGTTGACCACATGATCGAAATCGCCTTCAAGCGAGATCAACTGACCGTCGCGAACCGCCGCAACCATGCCGCATCCGCATGAGCAGAAGTTGCACGCCGTGGTGAACTCATTGACGTTCGCGAGCTTCATGTCCCGCGTCGCAGCTTTCACCACGTTGACGTCGATCAGTCCCTCCAGGCTCAACGCGGCGCCTCCGCCGGCGGCCATTCTCAGCCAGGTTCTTCGATTTAAAGCGGAATTCGTCTCACCCATATGGTTCGTCCTCGGCGGGTTCCGACACTCCCGCCCGGACGATGGATGACGCAGGCGGGCCGATTGATTTTTTGTTTATGCGCCATAATCAGAACCGGTACGTCATTTCGACGAAACCATACTGCCCGTCCTTGCCGCGCGGGTAAATAGCCCGTAGGGCGGCGAGTCCCTGGGCGTACCCGAAATACAGCGTGGCCGATAGGCCATTGGTCACCTTGAAATCCGCCTGGGTATCGTAGAGGTTCGCCAGCGAAGCCGCTCCCTGAGCATCACGCCCGGTGAAACCGAAACTCCAGGGCTGATAGGCCCCTCCACTCGAATACCAGAGATCGTTCCGTTCTTTTAACCGAAGGCTATGATATTCGGTCGAGATCGACACTTTCGGATGCGGTCGCAACACCAGGGCGCCGTAAGCGTCCTGAATGTTCATCATGTTGAACAACGGAAAGCGCGCGTAAATCCGGGCGGTCGGCAGCATCTGAAAGAAAGTCCCGTGCGTCCGGCCGTTCGGGTCGGCCGAGCCTGACCCAATCGTGATTCCGCTGCGGATCCAGGGCTTGAGTTTATCGAGACCTTTGGGTTGAAAACCGCCTTCGCTGACGAAAGCCGATGCCCGATGGTCCAACAACCCCCAGCGTCCCGTTTGTACCGCGCCCCACACCATAAAATCCGCCGTTCCGGCGCGCGTCTCGACGGCGTGAATACTGTGCCCGCCAAAGGTCTGTATGTTGAGGTTGCCGGTGTCGGCATTGCGAACCGTTGGCGGACGGTTATCCACTTTCGCGATGTCCCGGTAATCGTAATATTCGATCGCGAACAAACGCGTCTCAGCGGAAAGCGGCCCCTTGCCCCACTCATGCGTGTAAGCCATGTAGCCGAACGCAATGCGGAGCCAGCCCCATCCGTCGGTCTGAAAACCTCCACGGTCCGGTACGGCGCCCCAAAATGTGAAGTTGTTCTGAGGACGATCGAACAGATACTGAACGCCGTCGAACGTCCGACCCGTGTGCGTGTAGCCAAACGGGCCGATCAGCCGCTGATTGATGTGGCCGTTCTTGACCGCGGATAACGTTGAGTTCCGCGGCGCGTGCTCGCCGCCATCCGACGCCTCGAAGCGCCCGATACGCAAAGACTGCCCGGTTACCTCCCCGATGTTCTTCCACCGGTAGAACAACTGCTTAGGGAAGATCATCGCGGTGTAGGCGTTCTTGTTGTTGGCGACGTAGTAGGTCGCGCCCAGGCCCAATTGGCCCTGCGCTCCCGACGCTACCGAATTCGTGGGCAGGGCCAGCAGAAACGGGACTTCCAGTTCCGCCATCCAGTCCCAGCGATCGGTCGTTTGGGAGAGACCGAGCCGCAGGTAATTACCTGAGAACTCATACTGATTCTGGCCTGAGTCGGGCGTGAACCAGTTCCACACTTCAAGACGGGTGCGGAAGCTCCCCTGGAACTGAATCTTGCTTGATGGCGGATTATCGGGTGGAGTCGTCGACGGGGGCTGTTGCGGAGCGTCCGACTGCCCTCGCGCGCCCGCCGCACAAATCGCGAATGCGGCGATCGTCCGCCACATGCCTCCCCGGTAGTAGGGCATCCAGATCTCAGGGGAAAGATGAGGCGGCGCGGCGGGTTGTTTTAATTTCTGATGACGGGTTGAGAATTAGACGACGTCGATGCCCATCGAGCGCGCGGTCCCCTTAACGGAGCGCACCGCCGCTTCGACATCGAAGCAGTTGAGATCGGGCATCTTGATCTTAGCGATCTCTTCCACCTGCTTCTGAGTGATCTTGCCGACCTTCGATTTGTGCGGTTCGGCGGACCCCTTCGCAATGTTCACGGCGCGCTTGATGAGCACCGGAACGGGCGGCGTCTTGGTGATGAAGGTGAACGAGCGGTCGGAGTAGATCGTGATGACCACCGGGATGATCAGGCCTTCCTGATCCTTGCCCGACGTCTTCGCGTTGAACGCCTTGCAGAACTCCATGATGTTGACGCCCTGCGGACCCAGCGCGGTTCCAACCGGCGGCGCGGGCGTCGCTTTGCCCGCGGGGATCTGCAATTTAACCTGACCTGTTACTTTCTTCGCCATTTCTTCTTAGTTGTCCTTCAAATATCTTCTTGCGAGCGGCCTTACGCGGTCTTTTCAACCTGCAGGAAGTCCAACTCGACCGGAGTCGCGCGGCCAAAAATCGTGACCAGCACGCGCAGCGTGTTGCGCTCCGAATTGATCTCGTCCACCTTGCCCTGGAAGTTCGCGAACGGTCCGTCGATAATGCGCACGTTTTCGTTCTTCTCGAACGTCATCTTCGGACGCGGCCGTTCCGCGGCAGTCGTCTGCCGATAGAGCATCTTGTTGATTTCGTCCGCGCTCAGCGGCACGGGCGTCTGCCCGCCACCCACGAAACCCGTCACTCGCGGCGTGTCCTTCACGCGGTGCCAGAGCTCGTCGTTCATCTCCATCTGAACGACCACGTATCCCGGATACAGAAGCCGCTTGCTGGTGACCTTCTTGCCGTTGCGAAGTTCGACGACCTCTTCTTCCGGAATCAGGATCTGCCCGATCTGCTCTCCGAATCCGAATGCGTCCGCGCGCGTGCGCAGCGATTCGGCCACCTTACGCTCAAATCCCGAATAGGTGTGGATGATGTACCACTGCTTCCGTTCATCGACAGGAAGCTCGCCGGCTTCTTCGGAAACGGACTCGGCCGAAGCTTCTTCAGCGTATGCGCCTTCTTCGGCAGCGGCGTCGTGAGAATCGGCTTCGTGAGAAAACTCGTCGGCCTGCGAATCGTCGTGATTGTATTCGGGTTCGGGCATCAATGCGCTCGCTTACCTGACCAGATAGTTATAAGCCCGCTGAACGGTCGCCGTCAGGATCTTATCGAGTACAGCGAAATAGGCGGCGAACAGAAACACGCTCAGGATCACGACCACCGTGGTCGACTCAACCTGTTTCCGGTTTGGCCACGTGACCCGGCGCATCTCCGAGCGAATATCCGTAAAGTATTCGCGCGTGCTTTCCACCCAACTCGATTTTTTTACTTCTAATTCTGCCGCCATATTCTCATTTTTCCGGGGATTCTGAATTCCGGGATGCTGGCAGGGGCGGAGGGATTCGAACCCCCACTCGCGGTTTTGGAGACCGCTGGTCTGCCGTTAAACCTACGCCCCTGTCTCGACCGCCCTGTGAGGCGGCTTGCGCTCGGGA
>DATFSM010000012.1:0-9055 GCA_035262625.1 Bryobacteraceae bacterium | reverse complement strand
CACGATCTGCCGGATTTCGTTTACTTCAACCACAGCATCCACGTTGCGAAGGGAGTCGGCTGCGAGACCTGCCACGGGCGGGTCGATCAGATGTCGTTGATGTCCCAGCAGTCGAACCTGCAGATGCGGTGGTGCCTCGATTGTCACCGCGCTCCCGAAAAGTACGTCCGGCCCCGGGAATTTGTGACGACCATGGGCTACGAGCCTTCCGAGCCGCAGGAGACGCTCGGTCCGAAGCTCGTAAAGGAGTACCACATTCAGAAGTTGGAGACCTGCTGGACCTGCCACAGATAGCACGATGAGTGAACAAAACTCTTTTAATCTGGAATTTATTCAGAAAGGTCTGGAGCGGGCCAAAGGCGCCGGATACTGGCGCAGTCTCGATGAGCTGTTTTCGACGGATGGATTTAAGGAATACCTGCATCGCGAATTTCCCCGCCAGGCAAGCGAATGGATCGACGATGAGGGCCGCCGCAATTTCCTGAAGATCATGGGCGCTTCGCTGGCGCTCGCCGGGCTTTCCGCATGCACCAAGCAGCCCACGGAAGAAATTCTGCCTTACGTCGAGGCGCCGGAAAAGCTGATTCCGGGTAAGCCGCTCTATTACGCGACCGCGTTCCCCGCCAGCGGAGTGGCCAACCCGGTTCTTGTCGAGACGCATGAGTTTCGGCCCACCAAAGTGGAGGGAAACCCGCAGCATCCCGCCAGCAACGGCGGAGCGGACGTTCCCACGCAGGCTTCAATCCTCGGCCTTTATGACCCGGATCGTCTGCAGACCGTCAACTACATCGGCGAAGTTCGCTCCTATCCTGCCTTCCTGCTGGCCTTAACGAACGCGCTCCAGAAGCAAACTGCGAAAAACGGCGCGGGCATTCGGATTCTGACCGAAACAGTCACTTCGCCCACGCTGTATGCGCAGATTCAGGAAGTGCAGAAGCTTTATCCGGGCGTGAAGTGGTATCAGTGGGAACCCGCCGGCCACGGACGCCGGGACGGTTCTCAGCTAGCGTTCGGCCAGTACGTCAACACCGTCTACAAGTTCGACCAGGCGGATGTTGTTCTTTCGATTGACGCGAATTTCCTCGGCTCGGGGCCGGGCGGCGTTCGCTACGCGCGGGACTTCGCTTCGAAGCGCATTGTGCGCGGCGGCGCCCAGACGCAGAGCCGGTTCTATGCGGTTGAGTCGACGCCGACCTCGAGCGGCAGCAAAGCGGACCACCGGCTGCCCCTGAAACCTTCCGAAATCACGCCGTTTGTGCGCTCGCTTGCCGGCGCAGTAGGCGGCGGATCTGCGGGCGGATCGAAGTTCCTTCAGACCGTCGTTCAGGACCTGCAGGCGGCTAAGGGCAAATCGATCGTGATCGCCGGCGAGGATCAATCCGCCGAGGTTCACGCGCTGGTCCATTACATCAACCAGACGCTGGGCAACAACGGCGCGACGGTGACTTTGACGGCTTCGCTCGAATCGAAGCCCGTTGATCAGAACGCTGATCTTCAGTCGCTGGTTCAGGATCTCAATTCCAATCAGGTCGATCTGCTGCTGGTCCTCGGAGGCAATCCGGTGCTTACCGCGCCTCCTGAACTGAACTTCCGCGGGGCAATCCAGAAGGCGAAGATGCGGGTTCGCCTCGGTCAGTACACAGACGACACGTCTGACCTTTGTCAGTGGGTGGTTCCCGAGGCGCACGCGTACGAGATGTGGAGCGATGCTCCGGCGTACGACGGAACTATGACGATCATGCAGCCGATGATCTCGCCGCTCTACGGGGGCAAGTCCGCGCATGACATCCTGATCGCCTTTACCGAAACCCCGGAAAAATCGGGATATCAGATCGTTCGGGATTACTGGAACGGCAAGCATACCGCAGCCGACTTCGACACCTGGTGGCGGCGTTCCGTCCACGACGGATTTATCAAGGACACCACCGCTGCCGCGGTTAACGCGACGGCCAAGATGCCCGCCACGCAGGCCACTCCTGCCGCGGGTTCAGGCTACGAGGTTTCGTTCCATTTCGATCCTTACATCGCCGATGGTCGCTATGCGAATAACGCCTGGCTGATGGAACTGCCGCGCCCGGTCACGCGGCTCACCTGGGACAACGCCGTCGTCATGAGTAAGAAGACGGCGGACGATCTCAAGTTGACCGACGAAGATCGCGTGGAAGTGAGCGTGAACGGCGCCAGCGTCTGGGGCGCTGTGTGGCGTGTTCCCGGCCAACCCGACGGAGCAATTGCGCTGAGTCTCGGATACGGTCAGACACAGTTGGGCCGCGCCGCCAACGGCGCCGGATTCGACGCCTACCCGCTCCGCCGCCTGGCCAATGCGCAGTATGCGCCTGGCGCTCAGGTTCGGAAATTGGGCGAGCGATTCCGCCTCGCCGCCGTGCAGCACCACTTCCTGATGGAAGGCCGCGAGCCGGTCAAGGCAGGCTCGCTCGAAGAGTATAAGAAGGACCCGATCTTCGCCCAGAAAGAGAGCGAAATCCCGCCGAAGGGCCTCACCATATTCCCGCAGGAATGGAGGTACGAAGGCTATGCGTGGGGCATGGCGATCGACCTCACGGCGTGTGTCGGATGTAACGCATGCGTAGTTGCCTGCCAGGCGGAAAACAACATCGCGGTGGTTGGTAAAGAGCAGGTTCTAAACACCCGCGAGATGCACTGGATCCGCATCGACCGCTATTACAAGGGTTCCGAAGATAATCCCGAAGCGTTCTTCCAGCCAGTCGCCTGCCAGCACTGCGAATCGGCTCCCTGCGAGTTGGTTTGCCCGGTCGCCGCGACGGAACACGACGCGGAAGGGCTGAACAATATGGTGTACAACCGTTGCATCGGTACCCGTTATTGTTCGAACAACTGTCCTTATAAGGTCCGCCGCTTCAACTTCCTGCTCTTCAGCGATTGGGAAACCGAAAGCTATAAGCTTCAGCGTAATCCCGATGTCAGCGTGCGCAGCCGCGGCGTCATGGAGAAGTGCTCCTTCTGCGTGCAGCGCATCAACTACGCGAAGATCACCGCTGAAAAGCAGGACCGCAAGGTTCAGGACGGCGAAATCGTTCCCGCATGCGCGGCCACTTGCCCGTCAGAGGCGATCATGTTCGGCGATCTGAACGACCCGAACAGCAGGGTCACGCAGTGGAAGAAGGAGAAGACGAACTATTCGCTCCTCGGCGAACTCAATACAAGGCCTCGCACAACGTATCTGGCGGAGGTTCGCAATCCGAATCCCGCACTGGGGGAGGCATAAGAGTCTGAATGTCGCAACCGGTTGAACTGCCCGATAAGATTTACGTCGGCCCGGTAATCGACGAAGGCCACAGCCTCGCGTCGGTTTCCGATAAGGTCGGCGGCATTGTCCTCAAGCGGAAAATCACTCTGGGGTGGGTCTTTGGACTCCTCCTCGCATTTGCGGTGCTGCAGAATCTTATGGCTGGCGCCACTTGGCTTTTTGTCAAAGGCGTCGGTGTCTGGGGCATCAACATCCCAATTGGTTGGGGCTTCGCGATCGTCAACTTCGTCTGGTGGATCGGTATCGGCCACGCCGGAACGCTGATCTCGGCGATTCTTCTGCTCCTCAATCAGTCCTGGCGCAACGCCATTAACCGATTCGCTGAAGCCATGACGCTGTTCGCCGTCATGTGCGCCGGCATGTTCCCGGTGTTGCATACCGGCCGCCCGTGGCTCGCTTACTGGATGTTCCCGTATCCGAACACGATGGATCTCTGGCCGCAGTTCCGCAGCCCGCTGCTCTGGGACGTATTCGCGGTCTCGACGTATTTCACGATTTCCGCAGTGTTCTGGTATGTCGGTCTGATCCCCGACCTTGCGACGCTGCGCGACACGGCCAAAACCCGGTTCACGCAAGTCGTTTACGGCGCCCTGGCTATGGGGTGGCGCAGTTCGGCGCGGCACTGGCAGCGATACGAGAAGGCTTCGCTGCTGCTCGCAGGACTCGCAACGCCTCTGGTCGTCTCGGTGCACACGGTCGTCAGCTTCGACTTCGCAGTTTCGATTCTGCCTGGCTGGCACACGACGATCTTTCCGCCTTACTTCGTCGCCGGCGCCATCTATTCCGGGTTTGCCATGGTGCTGACCCTGATGATCCCGGTTCGCAAGTTCTACGGTCTCGACGACATCATCACCATTCGCCACCTGAACAATATGGCGAAGGTCACGCTCGCCACGGGCATGATCGTCGGATACGGTTACATGTTCGAAGCGTTCTTCGGCTACTTCAGCGCCGACACTTATGAGCGCTTCATGATCTGGAACCGTATGACGGGTCCCTACGCGATCTTCTACTGGTGTCTGATCTTCTGCAACATTGTCACGCCGCAGTTCCTGTGGTTCAAGAAGCTCCGAACCAGCCCCGGCCTTCTCTGGATTATTTCGATCGTTGTCAACATCGGCATGTGGCTGGAACGGTTCGTCATCGTCATCACCAGCCTGCATCGGGACTTCCTGCCGTCGAGCTGGGGTATGTACTGGCCGACTATCTGGGACTGGGCCGTGTTCACCGGGACATTGGGCTTCTTCATGACAGCGATCCTGTTGTTTGTCCGCGTCCTGCCGATGATTACGATCTTTGAGTTGCGCATGCTGCTCCCGGCTGCGCGCGTTAAGGAGCCGGTAGCCCAATGAGCGGCCATACCGTTGAGCATCTTCACCCGCTGTACGGCCTGATGGCGGAGTTCGAAACGCCAACCGACCTCGTCGAGGCCGCGCGCCGTACGCGAGAGGCGGGGTTCAAAAAATTCGACGCGTTTTCGCCTTACCCGATCCACGAGCTCGACGATGCGATGGATCTTCACGACAACCGCGTTTCGCTGGCCACGCTGATCGGCGGGCTGCTGGGCTGCGCCGGCGGATTCGGCCTTTGTTCCTGGGTCTCGGGCGTCGCGTTGCCGCTCAATATCGCCGGGCGTCCGCCGATCAGCGTGCCCATGTTCATTCCCATCACCTTCGAGTGCACGATTCTGCTGGGCGGTCTGACCGCAGCCATAAGCATGATCCTGATGAACGGACTTCCCGCTCCGTATCACCCGGTGTTCAACGTGGAACGTTTTGCGGGCGCTTCACGCAGCAAATTTTTCATCTGCATCGAATCGGACGATCCCAAATTCGACCGCGATCGTACCGCCGGGTTCCTCGCTGAACTGGGGGCCGAAGAAGTTTCGGAAGTGGCCCGATGAGCAAATTCAACGGCATTCTGCTGGCCGCTGCCGCCTTCTCGCTTGCGGGATGCTCGCGGCTTGACATGCAGGATCAGCCGAAATATAAGCCGCAGCGGGGCAGTGACTTCTTCGCCGATGCCCGCAGCGGACGTCCCGAAGTGGATGGAACCATCGCGCGCGGGTCACTCGAAGAAGACACGGCCTACTACCAAGGGAAGGACGCGAACGGCGACGATGTTGACACCTTTCCGATCGCCGTGGACAAAGCCTTCATTGAACGCGGGCAGTCGCGTTATAACGCGTATTGTTCGCCCTGCCACGGAGCCATCGGTAACGGTCTTGGGATGATCGTCCGGCGCGGCTTTAAACAGCCTCCGTCCTATCACATCGATCGCCTCCGGAACGCGCCCGTCGGCCATTTCTACGACGTAATCACCAACGGTTATGGCGCAATGCTGAATTATGCCCAGCAGATTCAGGTGCGTGACCGATGGGCCATCGTCGCCTATATCCGCGCGCTGCAGTACAGCCAGAATGCGAACGTGAACGATCTTTCCGCCGAGGCTCGCGCGAAAGTCCCCAACGCGAATCAGCCCCTGTCGGCTGAGCAGAAGGCGGTTCAGGCGAACATGCCCATCGTTCCGAAGGACACGGACTTCAACAACTTCCCGGCTGTTCCGGCGACGCCGGCCGGAGTTCCTGGCGCGCATGGAGCCGGAGCCGCGAAATCGAACCAGCCAGAGAGAAAATGACGACGACCGAACAGAGTTACGCAACCGCCCCGCAACTGAACGATACGTTTCGGCGGTATTCGTCTATCGCGGCATTCATCGGCCTGGTTGGTCTTGCGGCGACAATCGCGGGGATTTTCCTGCCCGGCGGCGGGCTCACGCAGTTCCTCCGTTCTTATCTCGTTGGATTCTGGATGTGGCTGGGCGCGGGCGCTGGCTGTCTGCTGATTCTGATGACGCAGTATCTGACCGGCGGCGCGTGGGGAATCGTGATTCGCCGGCCGCTCGAAGCCGGAGCCAAAACGCTGTACCTGATGGTTCTGCTCTTCCTTCCGCTGTTGATTTTCCACGAGAAGCTCTACTGGTGGACAACGCCGGAAGGGCTGGCCGACAAAGTCATTCACGCCAAGCGCCTTTATCTGAACATTCCGTTTCTATGGATCCGGTGGGTTATCGCATCGGCGTTCCTTGTCGGCTTTACCTGGCTTCTGTCGGGATGGTCAAAGAACGAAGACGAGACCGCCTCGCTGGCGATCTCTTCGAAATTGGAAAAGCTCAGTGGGCCGGGTGTCCCGCTGTACTTCTTCCTGATGACGTTTCTGTCGATCGACTATCTGATGGCGCTTGAGCCCTACTGGTACTCAACCATGTACGGCTTCATCATCGTGATGGGCCAGTGTCTGACCGCGATGTCCATCGTTGTGGCCACGCTCGTTCTTACAGCAAACTTCGCCCCGATGGATCACGCGCTCACCAAGCGCCACCTGCATGACCTCGGGAAGTTGCTCCTCGCGCTGGTGATGTTGTGGGCCTATACGAATTTCGGGCAACTGCTCATCACCTGGTCGGGAAACCTGCCATCGGAAATCATCTGGTACATCAAACGGTGGAACGGTGGTTGGGGATGGATAGGGATCATCCTTTTGGTCGGGCATTTCTGTCTTCCTTTCCTGCTGCTGCTCTCGCAGGACCTGAAGAAGAACCCGAAGACGATCGCCGCGATCTGCATCTATCTGGTGATCGTTCATGTGGTCGATGTAGTCCAGTTGGTCGAGCCGAATTTCAGCACGACTCTGAAAGAGCTGAAGCCGCAGTTCACGGCCTCCTGGCTCGACATAACCGCGCCGATCGGATTCGGCGGACTCTGGTTTGCGATGTACTTCCGTAATCTGCCCGGCATGCCTCTGTTGCCGCTGGGCGCACCCGATCTGAAGAAAGCTTTGAACCATGGCAGACACCACTAACGACCCCAACAATCACGGACATCGTCATGCCAACCCGCACGTCTCGCACGAGCGCGGGGACGTCAATGTTTTCCAGATCACGGGCTTCGGTATCGGTCTGGTCATCGCTTGTATCGTAGTCGTCTTCGCGATGTGGGCGATGTTCGCCTATCTTGCCAACCGAGAGGACAAGAAGAACGCTCCGATTCCGGCTTCTTTGGCGCAGGAGCGGCCGACGGTTCCTCCTGAGCCGCGCCTTTCGGGGATGGCTCTCGAAGCGAATGGTCAGGTTTCGCCACACCCCGTTTATCCCCGAATCGAACTGAAGGAACTTCGGGAAGACGAAGAAGCCATCCTGAACAACTATGCCTGGGTCGATCCGGATCACGGGACCGTCCGGATTCCGATCGATCAGGCAATCGATATTGTCGCCCGCAAGGGTCTGCCGTCGAAGCCGAGCCCGGCAGGGTCGGATAACGACGGTTACCGGATGATTCCGGCTGCATCGAGCAGCGGGCGGACACTCGAGAAGATCGCGAGATGAAGTTGTTGAAGTACATTGCCGGAATGGTTGCGGTCGCTGCGACAGTCTTTGCGCAGCAGCCCCCGCGTATTTCCGAGCCCGATCCTGGCGTCGCGATCAAAGCCGCGACGGCTGGCCAGCTCGATCCGATCAACATGCGGGGTACGGATCCAGCCGGGCCGCTCTCTCGCGTGTCGATTGAACAGCGTCTGGATTCGCAGTTGCCTCTGGACGCGGAGTTTCGCGATGAGGCCGGCAAAACGGTCAAACTGGGCGACTACTTCGGCAAGCGCCCTGTGATTCTCGCGCTCGTCTATTACCAGTGCCCGATGCTGTGCACTCAGATCCTGAACGGCGTGGTTCGCGCCGCCAAGGTTCTGACGTTCACGCCGGGACAGGAATATGACGTAATCGCCCTGAGCTTCGACGCTCGGGAGGGTCCTGCTGATGCGGCAGGCAAGAAAGCCGTTTATATGCGCGACTTCGGTCATCCGGAAACCGCTCCCGCCTGGCATTTTCTGACGGGGAAGGTCGATCAGATCAAGCGCGTCACCGAGGCGGTCGGCTTCAACTACGTCTGGGACGTCCACACCGCTCAGTTCGCCCACGCCAGTGCGGTCTACATTCTGACGCCGCAGGGCAAACTCTCGAAGTACTTCTACGGCATCGATTATTCGCCGAAAGATATGCGACTGGCCCTCGTGGAGGCGTCGCAAAACAAGATCGGGAATCCGGTCGATCGTATCCTGCTGTATTGCTACCACTTCGATCCGCACGCGGCGAAGTATACGCCTTACGCACTGGCCCTGCTGCGCACGGCCGGCGCGGTTACAGTTCTGATTTTTGGGGGGTTCGTGTTTATTTCGTTGCGGCGGGAGCGCCGGCAGAAAGGGAGCCGGTCCGCTAGCTAACCATGATGGAAGCCAAGAGTTTTCAGCTCTTTCCCGACCAGGCCTCGACCATCGCCGGCCACGTTGACGCGCTTTACGCGTTTCTCGTTCTGGTCAGCGCCTTTTTCTCGCTGCTGATCGCGTTTCTCGTCGTGTACCTGGCGGTCAAGTACCGGCATCGTCCCGAAACCGGACCTCCTGTCCCTCACGAATCCGGGGGACACGGCGCGGGCGGTATGATCCTCGAAATCGTGTGGACGATCATTCCGCTGGGCATCTCCATGATCATGTTCGCGTGGGGCGTAAGCATCTACTTCACCGAATCACGCCCGCCTGCAGACTCCATGGAAATCTACGTCACGGGTAAGCAGTGGATGTGGAAGATCCAGCACATGGAAGGCGCGCGCGAGATCAATGAACTCCACATTCCGATCAACCGGGACATCAAACTCACGATGACGTCGGAGGATGTCATCCACGACTTTTACGTCCCCGCCTTCCGTACCAAGTCCGA
>DATFSM010000011.1:0-156353 GCA_035262625.1 Bryobacteraceae bacterium | reverse complement strand
AGGGCAGCCATGTATCCACAGATTCGCGAATGCGGGGTCAATAGGCGGAACTTTTTGTCATCCGCTCTGGCATTGTCCGGCATCACGGCCGCCGCGACTGTGGCGCCGCCATCCAAAGCCTGGGGAACAATTACCCATAAGCCGCTCGATCCGGTCAATCCGGAAATTCTTTACGGGACTACCAGCTCGATCTGGCGCGGGGTGCACGATACGGTGTGGGCCGTCAAGAGGATGGCAGCCCTGGGATTGCAGGGGATTGAGCCTTACGGAGACGGCATTGAGATGTATCGCAAAAATCCACTGGAGCTCAAGAAGATTTTCGAAGACGCCGGCATCACCTTCATAGACGCGTCCAACGGCGAAGCAGGCCAGTCGACAAACTTCATCGATCCCGACAAGATCCCCAAAACAATAGCTGATCATGTGGCCTTCGCGCGCGATTTTCTCCAACCTCTCGGCGCCGATCACTGGAAGGTCAACATGGGCCAGCGTCCGCCCGGGGGGCCTACCGACGATCAGCTCAAGAGACTTGCCAATACTCTCAACGAACTCGGGCGCCAAACGATTGCCATGGGAATCCGGCTGGCTCCGCATCCCCATATCTGGGGGCCCATGGAACGGGAAGAAGACATGCGCCGTACCATGGAACTCACCGATCCCAAATACGTCTGGTTGACGGCGGACACCGGACACCTGGTGTTGGGCGGCGGAGATCCGGTGAAAATCATCATTGATTACTTCCCTCGCATTGCCGAAGTGCATCTCAAGGACACGTATGCCAAATACCGCGGCAACAAATCCACGCCGACACAGGAGGAGCACGCGCGGGCGAGCGTTTATCACAATCTGGGCGGCGGCGGCGTCGACTTCCCGGCCGTTTTCAAGGTGCTACGCGACCGCCACTTCAAAGGCTGGGCGATCTTCGATGTTGACGGCCCGAGGAAGGGCGATGACGGCTTCGACTCGATCGGCGGAAACATGGAAGTCGCCGTCGATGATTACATCGCGCATAACATCAACTATCTGCGCGACGTTCTGGGCGTGCGGCTGCCGCCGCCCGGCTAATGGAGGCACACCGCGTGAGCCCAGCGGGGCGTCGGGATGTGTTCAAACCCACCGCAATCCGGGTGTTGGAGGATAGCGGTAGAGTCGAGGACTGGTGCCATTGCTCCGCGGGTCCGGCCTATCTGTTGCTCCCCGTTTCCGTTGGGAATGCCTCACTATCCGAACCGTGAGCCGGTTTCCAGTCCCGCCACATCGCACGCAGCGTGCGGATTTCGCGCACTACGCGCTCCTGCACACTTCACACCAAGGGTCCGTCCGAGACTTCCAAAAGCGGACAGATCACGTGTTAATCACAGCGGACACATTAACTGGTTAACAACACCGCCTGGAAGGGTTATCGCCTGATGAGAAAACACTCGGAGACCAACGTTTTGTCCAGATTATTCATTCCCGCCGCATTCTGTCTGCTGGGGGTCG
Organism: Bryobacteraceae bacterium; assembly: GCA_035262625.1. GTDB lineage: Bacteria > Acidobacteriota > Terriglobia > Bryobacterales > Bryobacteraceae > BOG-234. The sequence continues at coordinate 154,871 of DATFSM010000011.1, read as the reverse complement.
CACTGCCGGCCCAACCTCAGTCCGGAGCGAGGGACGGTGAGTGGCGCTCGTATGGCGCAGATCTCGGGAACACGCGATACTCGCAGCTCGACCAGATCGACAGCTCCAACTTCAACACGCTGGAAGTCGCGTGGCGCTTCAGAACAGACTCGCTCGGTCCGCGGCCGGAATATCAATACGAAGGGACCCCGCTGATGATCCGCGGCAGGCTTTATGTCACCGCCGGATCTCGCCGTGATGTGGTGTGCCTCGACGCCGGCACGGGTGAGATGCTCTGGATGCACAGCGAGAATGAAGGCGCACGCACCGAAACCGCGCCACGGCAGCTTTCGGGCCGTGGGCTGGCTTACTGGACCGACGGGAAGGAAGAACGGATATTCTATGTGACAACTGGCTACAGGCTCATTTCTCTTGACGCCAAAACCGGGATCCCGATAGCCGGCTTCGGCACCGGCGGTATTGTCGATCTGAAGCAGAACGACGATCAGGAGATAGACCCCGTAACCGGAGAGGTCGGTCTCCACGCCACTCCCATCGTTGCCAAAAATGTTGTGATCGTCGGCGCCGCGCACCTCTCAGGCAGCGTGCCCAAAAGCAGGAAAAACGTCAAAGGCTATGTTCGGGGATTCGATGTGCGCACCGGGAGACGGCTCTGGATCTTCCACACCATACCGCGGCCCGGCGAGTTCGGCATCGACACCTGGGAGAAGGATGCCTGGGCCTATACCGGCAATACCGGCGTGTGGGGGCAGATCTCGGTGGATGAGGAACTCGGAATCGCGTACTTGCCCGTCGAACTGCCCACTGGCGACAACTACGGCGGGCATCGCCCCGGGGCCGGGCTTTTTGGCGAAACTCTCGTCGCAGTGGATTTGCAGACCGGCCAAAGGATCTGGCACTATCAGCTGGTTCACCACGGATTGTGGGACATGGACATTCCGTGCGCTCCCATGCTTGTCGATTTCGTGTTGAACGGCAAGGTCGTAAAAGCGGTGGCGCAGCCCACCAAACAGAGCTTCCTTTATGTATTCGACCGCCAGACCGGCACGCCGATCTGGCCGATGGAGGAGCGGCCCGTACCGCAGGGTGATACGCCGGGCGAGTGGTATTCGCCCACGCAGCCGTTTCCTACCAAACCGCCCGCTTACGGCCATCAGGGCGTCACGATTGACGACCTGATCGACTTCACCCCCGCGCTCCGGGCTGAAGCGGAAAAGCTCGTCACGCTTTACAAAATCGGCCCGCTATTTACGCCACCGGTTGTCAGTAAAGCGGATGGCCCCATCGCCACCATTCAATCGCCGGGAAATCTCGGCGGCACGAACTGGCCGGGCGGGGCGTACGATCCCGATACCCACATCCTGTATGTGTTCTCGCAATCCACAACGGCTCTCAGCGGGCTCGTACCACCGGATCCAAAAATTTCGGACATGAGATACGTCGCCGGACGAGCGGGTGTTGAGGTTCGTCCCTCGAGACCCGCGGGCGCGGCGGCCGCCCCGGTTGGCGGCGGCGCCGGTGTTACTGCGCTTACAGTGCAGGGCCTGCCCCTCCTGAAACCGCCTTACGGTATCCTTTCCGCCATCGACCTGAATAAAGGCGACATCGCCTGGCAGATCGCCCACGGCGAAACACCCGATAACGTTCGTAATAATCCCGCGCTGAAGGGCCTCACGATTCCGCGCACGGGCCGCCCAGGCATCCTGGGACCGCTCGTCACGAAGTCGCTTGTGATCATCGGGGAGGCCGGCGTCTTTACTACGCCGTCGGGTGAGCGTGGCGCCATGCTTCGTGCTTACGATAAAGCGACGGGAAAAGAGGCCGGCGCGGTTTACATGCCGGCCCCACAGAGTGGCTCACCTATGACTTACCTGCTGAACGGGCGCCAGTATCTTGTGCTCGCTATCAGCGGGCCGAACTTCCCGGGCGAGTTGGTTGCCTTCCGACTGCCGGCGTCCGGCGGCGCGCCGCAGCCTTCGGCCCGGGCGCAGCCTCGGCCTCCCGGTGCGCATGCCGTCGACACCGGTGGGCCGCTTTACACGGCGGCGCAGGCCGCTCGTGGCAAGGTTCTGTACAACCAGCACTGCTCCGCATGCCACGGCCAGAGCCTGGAGGGTATTGAGATGGCGCCGGCCCTCGCGGGCGGCGACTTCATCGACAGATGGGCGGGCCAGAGTTTGGGTGACTTGTTCGAACGCATCCGGGCCACCATGCCGAAAGACAGGCCAGGAAGCCTGGGTCGCGACGTGAACGCGGATATCACCGCTTATATGCTCAGCGTGAATCAGTTCCCCGCGGGTACGACGGAACTGCCCGGCGACACGCCCGCGCTGAATCGGGTGCGGATCGAGGCGGTGAAGCCTCGTTGAACGAATGTCGTCGTCTGTGATGACGGTGCTGCCGTTGAGTTTACTGCGTCGGCGTGGTCAGTGCGCCTGTCTTGCTTCGGGCTGCTGAAGGGAGTATTTTTCCGGCGGGCACGGCGTTATGGTGAGACGACATAAGCGTCGCTCCGCCGGAGGGCCTCACAGAACGGGAACCGTTATAAAGGCTACCTTGAACGCCGCAATCGTCCCATTCGATTCCTCTGAGGCGCTGCCATAGTCCCGCCGTTTGTGCACAAATTAAGATTTGTGCACAACTGAAGACCGAGCTTTGTACGAGATGGAAGGAGAAGGACGGCCGAGGAACGCCTGCTCACTGGCTTCGAAGGCACGGGCATCAATATCGGACGGCATCCGATGTCCTGCCGGCACGCACAGATGGATACTGACCGCGCTAATAGAATAGATCGCCACCGCGCATCGATGCGTCCATAGTGGCTGAAGTAGCAACGGGAAGTAGCGCCGAATGCATTCCGGGCCCTAGGGTTTTTGGCTTTAGCTGCTTCCCGTGATAGCTGGAGACATCCGCCATGACAGCGACCCCCGTAGTGCCCCCGCGTCAATCCGATGTTCGGCCAACGACATCGCAGGCTCCTTACCAGACAGGGCCAGGCCGAGCACACCCACTCGGCGCCACCGTCGACAAGGAGGGGGTTAATTTCTCGATCTTTTCCCGGCATGCCACCAGCATCGAACTCCTTCTCTTCGACCCGCATGACGACGTCAGGCCGATCCAGATCATCGAGCTGGAGTCCCCCGTTAATCAGACGTTCTTTTTCTGGCACGTTTATGTCAAAGGCCTTAAACCAGGCGCCCATTACGCGTACCGTGTCGACGGACCACAGGACCTCCACGGCAGAGGCTTTCGCTTCAACCGCAACAAGGTGCTGGTCGACCCGTATTCCCCGGGCAATACCACGGCCCGTTTTACAAGCGACGACGCCGTCGGACCGGCCGATAATTTGACAACTTCCATGCGCAGCGTCGTCATCGACGTTCATGACTACGACTGGGAGGGAGATCAACCTCTTCGCCGGCAGATGAAGGACATGATCATCTACGAGATGCACGTTGCTGGCTTCACCAGGCATCCTTCCTCAGGAGTGAAGCACCGTGGGACCTTTTCTGGAGTCATAGAGAAGATTCCTTACCTGAAGGAACTGGGAATCACCGCTGTTGAGCTTCTGCCCGTAATGCAGTACGACGACAAAGAGGTGTTACGCACGGTCGGTTCCGAACCGCTGCATAACTATTGGGGCTACAGCACTGTCAATTTCTTTGCTCCCGAAGAGAGTTACTGCGTTAACCCAGAAGAGGGGGAGCACCTCCATAATTTCCGCAACATGGTTAAGGCCCTGCACCGGGCGAACATTTCCGTCATCCTCGACGTGGTGTTCAACCACACCGGCGAGGGCAACCACCTGGGTCCCACATTGAACTTCAAGGGCTTTGGCAACGAAATCTACTACCATCTCGTTCAACAGGACCGGCAGTATTACATGGACTATTCAGGGTGCGGTAACACCATGAACTGCAACCACCCGATTGTGGAGAAGTTCATTGTCGAGTGCCTGGAGTTCTGGGTCCGGGAAATGCACGTGGACGGTTTCCGCTTTGACGAGGGGTCGATCCTGGCCCGAGGGCAGGACGGTGTTCCATTGGCCTATCCGCCGGTGGTGTGGAGCATCGAGCTGTCCGAATGCCTGGCGGACAGCGTGATCGTTGCCGAGGCCTGGGATGCAGCCGGTCTCTACCAGATCGGCTATTTCCCGGGCTTCCGCTGGGCCGAGTGGAACGGGCGCTTTCGCGATGACATTCGCCGTTTCGTGAGAGGCGACCCGGACATGGTCGGCGCCGTCGCTGCCCGTCTCTCTGGCAGCGCCGATATCTACCAAGCCAGCGGCCATCTACCCATCAATAGCGTCAACTTCGTTACTTGCCACGATGGCTTCACCCTCAACGACCTGGTGAGCTACAACAACAAGCACAACGAGGGCAACGGCGAGGGCAACCGAGACGGCGTTAACGACAATTCGAGCTGGAATTGCGGCTCGGAAGGCGCGACCGATGACCCGGCCATCGAGGCGTTGCGGGAACGGCAAGTCAAGAACTTTGCAACTATCCTCATGCTGTCCCGCGGCGTACCGATGTTTGTGGCCGGCGACGAGGTTCGCCGCACACAGCGCGGCAACAACAACGCTTACTGCCAGAACAATGAGATCAGCTGGTTCGACTGGCGTCTCGTGGAAAAAAACCACTCGCTCCTGCGATTCTGGAAGCTGCTCATCGCCGCACGCCCCTATTTCCGGGCCGGGCGTCCCGGCCGCTTCTTCAAAGGGGAGGTGAACGAGCGCGGTCTGCTGGACGTTGTCTGGCACGGCGTCAGGCTCAATGACCCGGGATGGAACGATCCCAACGCCCGCTGTCTGGCATACACCCTTGGTGGTTTCGACGGGATGCCCGACGTCCATGCCATGTTCAACATGTACTGGGATGCTCTTGACTTTGAGATACCCACCGTCTTGGGGCGGCGGTGGTATCGGATCGTCGATACCGCCCGGCCGTCGCCCGAGGACATCGTCGAGGCTGCCCATCAGGCCCCGATCGAGGGCCAAAGGGTGCGGGTCGAGGGCCGGAGCGTGCAGATTTTATTTTGCTCTCGCGGTGACACCTCCTAGGCTCGCGGCAGCGTAAGGATGCGGTACAGGGGGAGACACAGAAGCAACGCCGCCGTCACAACCAGTCCGACTCTGACGGCATGCAACGTGAAGCGCTGACTGATCGACATCAACAGCAACACCGTCGCTAGCGCTACGGTCACCTGTACGTAGTCGTCCGCGTGTTTACGTGATACATTACCCGTCTCGAAGGTTTCCGCCGCTTGTTTATTCAGTCTGGCAGCTTCATCCGCCCTGGCGCTGCGGTATTCACCGATAAAGAAAGGACCTGCCGGAGCTGCGGGATTGTGGAGCGGATCCGTCCTTTTCCACGCCTCGAATGCGGGACGAAACTCGGGAAGGATCCGTCGCTCGAAGATACCGGCGAGTCTGTCTTGCCCAATTGCTTCGGCCTTTAGCCACTCCACAACCGTGGAGGCGTTGTACAAACGCTCCTGGTTGGCGATGGTCGTGGCTCCGTCTGCCTGGATGCGGAGCTTGCTGGCCACTCCGTACAGTTCCGCCTGATGTCCGTTCCAGAGGGCCGCCTGATATCCGCTCCACGCGGTCGCGACGGCCACGATGGCGAGCACAATGGCTTCAAGGATTTCCGCAACCTTGCGGACGGCAGTCCGGGATGTATCCATTTGCTCATGGATATCCGGGGTCGCTTTGAATCTGCCGCTCGCGGATTCTGACATTGAAGCCGTCTCCCGGTACGGATAATATCCGAACCAGCCGGAATCTCGCTGTCGCCGCCGGCCCTTTTGAGGCCGCAACTCCGGTCGTCGCCAAGCTGGAGGTCGTAAGTGGTAATTCGGTTCGCTTCGCGTTGTAGGAGTGGCCGACAATCCGCTCGGCCTTGAACTCGGCCGACATGCGGGACCACGTAGAGTTTTCAAGGAAAAGGTGAGCGGGGCCATCACCCATCGCCAGCAGCTGAAGCGGGCGGTCGATGCCCTCGGGGAGGGCGACGTGCTGCTTGTGACCCGACTGGACCGTCTGGCGCGCAGCACGCGCGATCTACTTAATACGCTGGCCGTTATCGCCCAGAAGCAAGCGGGCTTCCGGTCGCTGAGCGATGCGTGGGCGGATACCACCACGGCCCACGGACGATTGATGCTGACGGTGCTCGCCGGCCTTGCGGAGTTTGAACGCGAGCTGATCTGCGCGCGTACTTCAGAAGGCCGCGAAAGAGCGAAGGCAAGGGGTGTGAAGCTGGGCCGGAAGTTCAAGCTCACGGTTCATCAGCAGCGTGAAGCGTTAGAGCGGCGCGACCGCGGCGAAGCCCTGACCGAAATCGCGCGCAGCTACAACGTCAGCCATAGCACGATCTCGAGGCTTCGGGGAACGGAGACAATCGGAGAATGAGCAACCCCTCAGCAGCCGGACCCTACAGATGGGTGCGCGGAGAACCGCGGGGTGCCGGAGCAACTTGAAATCCGGCTGCCGGATCAACTTGAAAAGTGGACACCCGAGCAGCTGGCGAGATGGACGCCGGAACAACCGGAGCACGGGTGCCGGTTTATGAATCGGCGCGCCCAAGCGCGTGCACTGTACGCGCGGCTTGGCGGCCGAAGAGATTGAAGTCACAAGGGAAGGTCAATATCTATCCGGCGAAGCTGAAAAGACGAATCGAGGCAATCATGAAAAACCGCGGTGTGCGAAGGCTGGACTTCACCAGGAAGGCGGCCTTGGCCATAGCTGGAGCATTGGCGGTCGCAGCGCCGATTATAGTTGGTATCCTGCGTGTGCCTACAATCCGAGCTCAGTCCACGGAACGACCCGCGTTTGAAGTAGCTTCGGTGAAGGAAGATCGCTCGCGGAAAGTTCCGACAAAGGTTGAGTTCGCTCCGAATGGGAGGTTTATCGCAGAGGGCCTTCCGCTGACCGTCATCATCGCCATCGCCTACGGCCTTCCACTTCAGTCGGACCGTCTGACCGGGGGACCGCCGTGGATTAAAGGTGCCATATACAACATCGAGGCCGCTGCTCAAAAGAGCGCGTTCACTTCCGGAACCACGTTTAACTCACGAAACGAAAAAGTCCGACTGATGCTTCAGACACTACTGGCCGATCGTTTCAATTTGCGTATTCACCGAGAAATCAAGGAGGGGCCGGTTTACGAAATCACAACGAAGAACGGCGGGCCGAAACTAAAGAAGTCGGCTCTTACCGAAGACGACTGTGCCAACAGCCCCACGAGCCCAGCGCCCGGGGACCCCGCGGCCTGCCACACGTTCTCCGGAGGAGCCGTTCAAGGTGTGCGTGCACAAGCTGCAAGCATGTCTGACCTCGTGTCCTGGATGTCAAACTGGACTGACCACCCCGTTATCGACAAAACAGGACTCCGGGGTCTCTTCGATATCGAAACAGAAGGTTGGGAGTTGCTGCGGCCCAAGGCTCCGCCACCGGAGCAAGAGCGGCCGACCATGGACGCTGGTCGTCCGACATTGTTTCAGATCTTTGATCGGCTTGGTCTTAAGCTTGAGCTAAAAAGGGGTGCGAACGAGATTTTTGTCATCGATCACGTGGAACGGCCGACACCAAATTAAACTTTCCTTCGCGCTTCAGGGTCCGCAGCCGGGGGAGAAGACATGTCGCTGGTTTGGGCCTTCCCCTATTCCTCGTGGCGTATAAAGCTCACGTACCCTTCCGGCAAATCGGGCTTGCCGACGCTGCTGTTGCACTCCGGGCACGGCGTGGCCGCACCTCCGCAGTTACAGGCCATTGGGCTGTCGCTCGCGCCACCCCTCGGCCGGTCAGGATGATCCTCGCACACCCATCGCGCATCGAGACAGACCGGGCATTAAATCCAGAGGCGAACAAAAGGAGAAAATGGTGACTTGCACCCTCCCACTTTCCGGTACGACCATAAGCTCTCCGACTGGCCCGGCTGCTGGCTGGAGATGCGCTGCAGGAAGTGCAATGGCCGCTCGGTCGTGTCGCCAGTGAAACTGCTGATACAGAAACACGGTGATCGCGCCTTCCTCGATCTCATTCCGCGGCTTCGCTGCTCTCAGTGCAGAACGCGGCCGCCCCGGTGTATCCCTGACAGCGACCTGTCTCATCCGGGCGAACCTCAACCGCGCGAACCTGTGCGGGGCAAACCTTACCGAGGCAGGATTCGATGAGACTGTTCTCGTTGATTCGAACCTTACAAACGTTAAAGGACTCGAAACGTGCATTCGTCTCGCACCAAGTACTCTCGACCATCGGACGTTGGCCAAATCCGGCCAACTACCGATTTCATTTCTTCGAGGCTGCGGCCTTCCCGAGAGCTTGATTTAATATCTGCCGTCGATCCTCAACCAAGCGGTAGAGTTCTGCTCCTGTTTCATCAGGTACAGCCACGAAGACAAGCCTTTCGCGCGGCGGCTGCATGATGCTCTTCAGGGGCGTGGTATTCGATGCTGGCTGGATGAGAAACAGCTTCTGCCCGGCGATGACATTCATGAGCAGATAGACCGGGGTATCCGCCTAGGGGACAAAGTACTCCTTTGCTGTTCTACGCATTCCCTCACAAGCTGCTGGGTGGACGGCGAAATCGAAAGGACTTTCCAGAAAGAACAGGCACTGATGAAAGAGCGGAAGAGGAAAGTGCTCGCGCTCATCCCCCTGAACATTGACGGGTATCTTCTGGACGGATGGGAGAACGGCAAAGCGTCGCAGGTCAAATCCCGGCTGGCCGCTGACTTTCGAGGCTGGGAGACGAGCCACGACAAATGCGAGGAACAGATTGAGAACGTGATGCGGGCGCTTCGAGTCGACGAGCACGCGCGGGAGAAGCCGCCGGAATCAAAGTTGTAGGGCTGAAAATCTCAGGTGACGGCTGTCCCCGCGCGGCTTCAAATCCGCCATCGTGTGTGTGGCGTTTCAGACACACATTAATGTTCGGAGTCTGAACGTGAGATCGTCTCGCCGGACAAGTGACCCCGGCTTCGCCCTTTTGAGGCAGTTCCCGTTGTTGCGACGTCAAGAGGCCGGTACGAACGCCCTGACCGGCGTAAAGCCGTTGGTGGGAATGTGGAAGTCAAGGCAGAGGACATGGCGAGTCTGCGTGCGCACCAGTTGCGGCGGCGCTGCGAAATGCGGTTTATAACGCAACCGGGGTGCGCTCAAGAAGAGTCCCTTTCACGCCCGCGAACTTCTTTGCAGCAGCGAAGGCAGGCTAACGACCGGCGCTTCAAGTCGCCGCTTCCAAAACGCGGATTCTGGCCATCTACGCTCTGAGCGATAGTACCCGGTATGCGCGTGGACGTAATTTGCAAAGCGTTCGCGGTTCTCGCGCTCATACGCGGTTAAGCTCGCGTGATCGTGACTGCCCTCAAGGGCGGTCACAATAGCTGAAGCGGCTCTTTGGGCCATTCTCATGGCACCCCATAATCCCTGTCCGGACAGTGGATCGTAGCTCATGGCCGCATCTCCCACCGCCAGCCAGTTGGAGTGCCTGGCGGGTTCGCGGAGCGATGCTACAGCCGAGAAAAGCACGGCGCGCTCGGGCGCTATTTCAATCCGCTCGCGCGTCCGCGGCGCTTGGGAAAGCTGAATTTTCAAGTAATCCTGCGACTGAGCGCGGCGGGATGAGTACATGTCGGCGTCCGTCATAAGGGTTACAATGTACTTGCCGCAAGGGAGCAATGCGGAGTAGAACCAACCCGGTTCGACTGCCTCGATCAGGGTGAAATCAGACGGAACTGCGCCGCGTTGCGGCGTGGTGACACCGGCTACTGCGATCAGGCTGTCAAGAACGACTCTTCCTGGAAAGCCAAACGTGCCGCCTGCTGCGCGGCCCCTCGCGTCGACAATAAAGCGGCTATGCAGAGTGTCAGGCCGTACTGGCGTCGATACCCCAATGCTCCAGCCAGCTGCGTTCTGGGCGCAATTATCGATTCGTACATCGGTGAAAAATGCCGCGCCGGCATCAGCCGCCGCGTCAACGAGCATCCGGTTAAAGGCGGACCGCTCAATATGCCAGCCGTTGCCGTGAACCGAGAAAATGAAGTCGTTGACTTGCGGCGTCTCGCTGCCCCATATGGATATGATTCCGCTCGAAGGCAACGGGTCTATACGCCGGAAGCGGTCCGTCAAATCCAATTCCGCAAGCAACCGTGTCGCCTGAGGCGGCAGCGTCTCGCCGATCGAGAATGGCCGCCGAGGCGGCCTGTCGAGGATCGCCACCCAGATCCCTTGTCTGGCCAGCAGCATGGCTGTAACACAGCCAGCCGGACCACCGCCAAGGACGACGACGTCGAAGCCCCGCATTAGGGGCGGGGTTGCTCTTCGAATCGTCCGTTGGCTTGTTGCAGCACGAGTCCAAGTTTGAACCAGTCCGTGATCATCTCATCGACGGACATCTCCGTCTTGTCGTTGTCGGATACCCGCGCCCAAGGGATGTAAGCATCGCTTCCCGGCTTCAACACCTTGATCGGCCGTTGCGCAGGCCACCACACCAGATCGACTCCTGCATTTCCGCTTTCCACAGCGCAGTCGAGGAAGTCCGACTGCCACGGAAGCGACATCTGGCTGCTCACGTCGCCCGGCTGCATTTTAGAAGCATCGAGGCGGAAAGCTTCCACGAACGGGAAAACGTCGCGGATCTTCCAGCTTGCTTCGATTCCTGGAAAGAACGCGGCGCCCACGCATGGATTCAAGGCAGCGCGCGTGAGTCCATCCGGCGAAATGGGGGCGTTCGGGCTTGGCGAAGAACCGGTGACGAATTTTCCGACCCTCCACATCTCGAGAATCTGGTACTGAATTCGCGTAACGGTGCCGTTGGGGCCGGCAGGATAAAGATCCGACCACATCCTTGGCATGTCGCCGCCAGTGCCCGGATTTCCCGACGTGGCCGAAGGCTTCGCAAGCCGGTCGAATACCAAGGCCCTGTTCGCCGGCGGCATCTGATTGTATGTGTGATGGAAACCGCCAACTTGAAAAGTATCTTGTCCGTTGTTGTAAACCCAGCGCATGTTCGCGGCGCGCGTGAGAATAGGAACGATATCGTTTGTAAGCGAAGGTTTAAAGGCGGGGTCGGCGAAAGGGCTAGGCAGGAGGTCGCGATCCACCGCCGACTGATAGAGCGTGTCGTACAAAGAAACGATGCTCTGAAGGCCCGGCGCGTACTTCGGAGGAGCCACGATTAACCATGCAGCGGCGACGGCAGGCTGTGTCGCATCCTTCAGCTTTACAGTCGCGCTGATCAGTCCGTCTGAAACGTCGTCGTACCAGCCGTCGTGATCAGCGAAGTCGCCGGCGGCAAGATCCGCGCCGACCGGTGATTTCGATTCGCCGAATCCGCCCATAACGATAAGAAGACCCCGATCGTCTGTGGTCGCGGTACCGAGGACGAAGTTCACGTGTTTGTCGAGAAACAACTGGTCGACCTGGATATCTTTCGCCTTACCATTTGCTTTGGACTTGGTCAGATCGGTGAAATCCGGATTCGGTCCGGAGACGCTTACCGGTCCCGGATCGAGCTTCAACTGTTTCCGGTCGCCCTTGAACTGGGCGTTGCGCATCGGCGGATGAGTATTTTTTTTTGGATGGAAGAATTCCGCGGCAGCCTTGGTATTCGCAATGTGAACTGTCCATTCCAAAGAATCCACATCTGCGGCGGTCAGTTCCTGCACGAGCTCGTTGTGTTCGTCGTAGCCGAAAAGATGAAACCGCGCGGCCTGCCGCTTAATTTTCTGACTCGCGTCGCGGAAACTGGCAGCGGTAACGGTGACTTCATCGGGCCTCTCCGGGCCGATGAAGTAGCCGTCAGGACTGTTGCCAAGACGCGCAACGCCGATGGGCGGAAAGATCTTGATGCTCTTGATCAAAAGTCACACCTTTCATAAGTTGAACCTGCGGGCCCGCGAGGTCCGGGGTGCATGTGGCGATTCTAACCCCCACGTTTCAGCCGCGGAGCGACGACTTTCGGCTGGCCGCCGAATGGGCGGCGCCGAGGACTGGCAGTTATATGCGTTATGAGGCCTACCGCCCGTTTGAAATCGCCATCGCCATGGAACGTGGCGGACGCCGATGCGACTATCGCCTTCGCGATTGAGCACGGCGGCGATTCCGGGCTCGCGGATACGACCGCACCCGAGACGTTTTCGGAATCATTGACAGCAATACACGAACGACCGTATCGACGCTGAAAACCTGGCGCGCTACGTTCGAGTCGAGCCGAAACTTCTGAGCCCGATCACCCACTTGATCGAGGCGCAGCAACTGGATTTCGCCATTATCCGAATGCGTGAGAAATTCGTCGCCGATTACAAAATCGGGATAGTGGAAAAGCATGTAGCGTTGAACTTTTGCTTCGGCTCGGCTTCCGGGTGCTTGAGCAGCAATTCGATGGACATGTGAGGCCTTCGCAAGGTCTTGCTTACTCCGCCCCTGACCTTCTCAAGCTGCTGCAGATCCATCGGATCGCCCCGCTTCGGCCCCCGAAGGCCAGCCATGGGCGCACCCAAGTCCTTCAGGAAGTCGATGCTCCGGCGGTGGTGCACAACGCGCGTTTTCCACCATTTTCGCCCTTTGTTCGCCTTAACGCTCCGGGTTGATCCGGAAAGTAATTTCTTTGGCTGCCGACGGCGCTGCGTAAACCTGCCTGAACTGGTCGATCTGGGGACGCACAGCGCTGTCATAAGCGCCTTCACAGGATGGGCAGGCCCGCGGCGTCAGCCTTTCTATTGCGGACTGGGGGTTGAGCTGTTTACGGAGATCGAGAAGCACCTCCGTAACGCAACGGGTACAGCTAATTGAAATGTGAGAGTCTGCAATCGGGATCAGTTGTTTGAGCGTGGTGGACATTGTAGTTTCCTTTCTTAATTCACTCTTAATTCACCGTTGCCATCGCCCGCCGCCCTTCCCAATCGGCCGGCGAACCGACCTCGCCGCCGCGAAGCGAACACGATCGCCGCGGCCTCGGGAAGTGCTAGCCGCGCGCCAAACAGACCGAAGGGGCGGTCCGTGCCTTGGGGTTTGAGAAATAAAAAAATGATGCGCCGTGCCACCGGGCGGAGCATCATGCTTTCGAGAGGGCCCAAGAAGAGATCCTTCGGCACTTCCGATGCGGCAGAGCGGGCCAAAAAGCTCGGTCTGGACTGGCGGAGGCGCGCTCTCCGTTGGATTGTGTAGGGCGTATTCACGGACAAGGCGTCTTAAGTTTGAACGCGAGCCAAGGCAGGCCCGGATCATGAAGGAGCACGTGGCAGGACGATGAACGGAGCATCGCAAGCTTTGGGGGGAAACGGTGCTGGTGCCGTAAAACCCGCTACCGACGTCGAACAAGACTTCTCTCTGGTTCTGGGCGGGCCCCTATACCAATTACTGCTTCGCTCGGGGCTCATCCGGCCGCCTTTCGGTAAGGTGGGCTGGAGAATTGGAGTGATTACTGGGCTCGCATGGCTGCCCCTTCTTGCGTTGACAATTCTCAGTGGGCGGTTCGCGAGCGCCGTGCCCATACCCTTCCTTTCTGACTATGAAGTGCATGCCAGGCTGCTCTTCTCGATGCCCTTACTGATCTTGGCCGAGTTGGTCGTCTACATCCGCATGCGCGCTGTCGGCGCGCAGTTCGTGGAGCGCCAGATTATCACGGGGGCTGTGCGCCCCCAATTCAACGCGATTCTAGGCTCCGCGATGCGCCTGAGGAACTCGGTCCCGACCGAGATCGCTATAGCGCTTCTGGTTTTTGTCGCGGGACCGTTCATCTGGCGTGGTGCGCTCGCGCTGCAGTCGGACACTTGGTACGCGACGGTAACCGGCTCAGGTCTGAGCTACACGGCGGCTGGCGATTGGTACACATTCGTTAGTATTCCGGTATTTCAGTTCATTTTGCTGCGCTGGTACTACCGGTTATTCATCTGGTGCCGCCTTCTGTTTCAGGTTTCCCGGCTCGAGTTGAATCTGGTACCGTTGCATCCGGACCGCTGTTGCGGACTTGGGTTTCTGAGCAACACGGTATTTGCCTTCGCCCCGTTGCTTGCCGCTCACAGCGGCCTCATGGCGGGATTTGTTGCTAACCGCATCCTCCATGAAGGCGCGAAATTACCTGAGTACAAATTCGAGATAATCGCGATGGCGGCTTTTCTCCTCTTAATCGTTCTCGGGCCGTTGTGCGTGTTTGCTCCCAACCTCAATCGCGCACGGCTCGCCGGGCTAAGGACCTATGGCAAGCTGGCAAGCGACTACGTTGTTGGCTTCGCCGGGAAGTGGAGCGGTGGCGCGGCGCAACAGATCGAACCTCTTTTAGGGTCCGCGGACATACAATCGATGGCCGACCTGGACAACAGCTTCGAGATCATTCGGGAAATGAAAATCATACCGTTCGGGAAGGACGCGGTCATTCGGTTCGTCGTGATAACCGCTTTGCCGCTCGCGCCGCTTGCTCTCACCATGTTTTCGGCGGAGGAGTTGCTCAAAAGATTGCTCCGAGTTCTTCTGTAGCGTGAGGATTCGAAAGCCGGAACTGAACGAGTCGAGTGTACGTGATCCCGGCGTAAAGAGGCCGTGTCGGATGAGATCATCTGCTGGGCGCGCCTCCTGATGGCGACGATGGCGCTTTCCGAAGCTGGCAGCCTGCTGATCACCGTTCCTGATAAGCGGTTGGTTTGGGCTGTTTTCGTCGTGGTCGCCTGTCAAAGCCTCGCACGAGCTCAGTTCACCGACCCGCGCACGTATGACAACAGCCCCGTGGCCATCAATCAGCTTACGCTCGGCTACGGCTTTGCCCACGCAAACGCATCGATCGATTCTTCGCTTGTCATCTCGGGAGCAAAGCTGGACCTGAATGTCGGAGTTCTTGATTACACACGTAGCGTCAACTTCCTCCGCCGTTATGCCTGGATCGAAGCCAGTCTGCCAATTGCAGGCCTCGCTGGTGCGGTGACCGGTACGACTCTCCAAGGTTCCGTCACCGGAGCCGGCGACTCCACCTATGTTTTTGGGGCCTTGCTGAAGGGAGCACCTGCGCTCAGCCTGCAGGAGTTTTCTACGTACGACCCGACGACCACCTTCGGCGTGAGCGTTACCGTTACCGCGCCTACCGGTTCGTACGACGCCAACAGGGTTCTCAATCTTGGCTCCGACCGTTGGTCATTCAAGCCGGAAATCGCAGTTTCTCATCCATTCGGACCGAATCACAATTGGGAGGTCGACGGCTACGCCAACGCGTACTTTTTCACCAATAACACCAGTTATCACGGCCGGGAAATACTCCGGCAAGAGCCAATCACCGGCTTCGAAGGGCATCTGAGCTATTCCTTCACCTCCAACGTCTGGGCCTCGGTGGACGCCCGTTATGCATTGCGTGGAGATACCCTCGTTGATGGCGGGGACCAGCAGAATTCGCAACAGGACGTTACCGTGGGAAGCGAGGTGAATGTCTCTTTGAGCCCCAGGCACTCGCTCGTCTTTTTGTTTGCAAAATCGGTGGTGTACCGGAACGCGCCGGCTTCCACTACCTCTGGAATCAAGTACACCTTCACGTGGGGAAAGGGCTATTAATGAAGGAACGGGCGCCGCCTCGCGTGAGAACGACGCACGTGCCGGGAAACCTCGGAATCCCGGCTGAGAGTGAACTACGACGCGGCCTGCTGGAGTGCCTTTACGGGTCGCGTTCCTGCATCGAGGAGCGCGCCGTCCCGCCGCGTCCAGCAGATAAACCAGATCTGGCTATAGTCGATAGCCCGCTGCGACAGAAGCTGCATGGACATCGGAGCTGCGCGACGAACGACGCACTTGTCGATCCGACCAGAACAGCCTCCGTTAACCGACGAAGTTTGCTACGGCGACGATGTACCTTCCCCTCGGAAGATCTCGGGGGTTGTGTCGCAAAGCGGTTCCCCGAGGTCTGGTAGGGTGGAGCGAATGCGTGAGAGCCGGCCAGCACTGTTTCGCCGACGACATTCTCGTGCCGAACTCATTGTTCTTTGCGTGCGCTGGTATCTGCGGTACCCTCTGAGCTATCGAAATCTGGAGGAAATGATGGCCGAACGGGGATTGTCGGTCGACCATTCCACCATTGCCCGCTGGGTCCTGCATTACGCGCCGATTCTGGAACGGCGTATCCGAAGAGAGATGCGCCATCCCAATCGATCGTGGCGGGTCGATGAGACGTATGTCCGGGTAGCCGGAAAATGGACCTATTTATACCGCGCCATAGATTCAGCGGGCGATACGATCGACTTCCTGCTGTCGCCGAATCGGGATCTGATCGCAGCCAAAAGCTTTCTGCGGCTCGCGCTGAGCGCCGGACACGATCCGCGGGTCATCAATGTTGACGGTCATCCGGCTTATGCATCCGCGATCAGCGAACTGAAGCAGAAGGGTGAACTGGGGCGAAACTGCCGGTGCCGACCGTCACAGTACATGAACAACATCGTCGAGCAGGATCATTCGCTTTGTGAAGAAGCGGGTGACAGCCAGCCAGGGGTTCCGGTCCATGGCGGGAGCACAGAGCACAATTGCCGGATATGAGGCAATGAACATCATCCGCAAAGGTCAGATCCGCTGGTTACCGAAAAGCGATATCGTCGGTCAAAAGAGTTTCGTTGAGTGCATCCTGGGCATCGCTGCCTGAGGTATACCGGCACAAGGGGGACACGGGTGAGCAGCCATTCATTCGCACACTGTTTGCGACACAACCGCTCGCTCCAGGGGAACGTCACGTTTCCAGCGAATGCCGAAACCGTCAGGTCTCGCATTTGCATTATCAGGCGGAGGAACGTCGCCTTCCCCGTTGGCCGACAACTAAGGCATCGACCTGACCGTGGCGGCCGGGGATATCCTGGCCGCACTGGTTCGCTCTTTGAAGCGCGCGCAGCAGTCCATCAATCGCGAACGGGCCGGAGCCACCAATCACGAGGGCCGCGAGGCATGCGATGTAGAGCAGGATGACCTCGTAACCCACAGGCCCGAACTTCGCGCCTGTCGAGGTCACGGCAACGAGCTTGATCGAGCTGAAACCATACTGCAGGTGCACCTTAATCATGGCCACCAATAACACCGCGGCCATCGGCACGCTGGCAATTGTTACGAATGCCCCAAGCAGTACAGCCAGACCGCCGAACAATTCGGTAAGTATTGTCAACCATGCCATGAGTTGCGGAACAGGGACGCCCATCCCGTGGAGAATGGTGGCGAACGCAACCGGGCCCCTCGACAGCTTGGCGAATCCGTGTTGCATAAACCCGTACCCAACGATCAGCCGCAGTGGAATCGGAGACCATCGAGCCCACGGGAACCGAGTTAGTAGTTTGGGGATGAAATCGATTAAAGCCTTCATAAAGTTCACTTCTAATTGGTCAAAGCACTCGGGGTTGGCGCAGAGTGACAAAAGATGCAGCGCTTCCCGTTCTGGTGATCAGCTTCGCGCAAAACGGCCCCTCGCCCCGACGTGCCAGAAGAAAAACCTCAGCCGCTGCCAGCATGCCCAGAGGCGGCGCGCTGAAATAGACCCAAAGGGCGTGCCAGTAACTGCCGTAAAATGCCGGGCCAAACGTGCGGGCCGGATTCGTGCTCATGCCGGATAACGGAGATTCGAAAGCAATGTACGACGCGATAAGGAGGGCGGCAACGTAGGTCGGGTCAAGTTCGGCTAGCGTTTGCCGTTGATCAGAAGCGCTAGACCCGAGGTCGCTGCTACGCGGGCCCATCAACACGCAACCTGAATCGAAAGGCAGACGGCAGTCCGAATCAAGTTTGGCTTAACTTTCTGTCGCCTACCAGACCGCTTTGCACCGACGTTGTTACCCGATGTCACAGAGGTCCGCTTAATTGCAGTTACTTCAGGCATACAACCTGACGTCGCCCCGAGCTCGCCCCACGCACATCAGCCGGTAGCCCGCTGCTCGCCGCGGAGGTTCCAGACCCTCCTCGGTTTCCATCTCGACCTCGCCTTCGAGCACCCGCGTCGCGCATGTGCCGCATTGACCCACGCGACAGCTGTAAGGAATATCGATATTATGACTCTCGGCAATTGCCAGCAGAGACTCTGCGGACGAGCCAGCAAACTGTCCGCCTGACTTCACGAACTCCACCTTGTAAGTTGGAGCGGTGGTGTCTTTCGGCGCAGCCCCGACCGTGAACCGTTCCTGCCGGATCTGTCCGGCGTGGGCTCCCATCGAGGCAAGAATCTCCTTCACCGTCTCCATGAAGGCCGCCGGCCCGCAGAGAAAGAATGTGCGGTCGCCGATCTCCCCGACTTCCTGCGCGATCCGCTCGCGATCCACGTGGCCGCGCGGTCCTCTCCAGTCCGGGCCTGGTCTGCTCGCCACAATGACGCACCGGAAATGGGGCAGACGCAACGTCAGCCGCTCCAACTCTTTCTTGAAGATGACGTCGTGTTCGCTGCGGACCGCGTAAAACAACAGGACTTCCGTTTCGACCGCCGCCGCTTCGATGTATCGCAGCATCGACAAGAGTGGCGTGATCCCGCTGCCGCCCGCGAACAGGACGATGTTCCTGTGGAGCTTTTTATCGAAACAGAACTGACCGAAGGGTCCATGAGCCTCGACGGTTAGGCCGACTCTCGCGTCGCGATCCAGGAACGAGGAAACCAACCCTTGGCGTTTTACAGTCACCTCGACAAAGTCCGTCCGCAACGGCGACGAAGATATGGAATAGGATCGGGTGAGTTTCCTGCCATCGATCACCCAATCGAACGTCAGAAACTGCCCCGGTTTTGCCCTCAGCGGCGTTCCCGAAGGCAACGGAAACCGCAACGTCACCGCATCTTTGGTTTCTCGTTGGATGCCAGCGAGCCTCAGCCTCATCGACGAGTGAGGCGCGCTTGTCCATGCGCCCGCCAACCTCGATGCCAGCAGCAGCGCCACAATCGTCCCGTAGAATAACGGCCAGCGGATATCGGACTTTACGAGCCAGTAATAGTGCATCACGCCGAGAATCGCCGTCAGGTAAACCAGACGGTGCAGCCTTTGCCACTGTCGGCCTCCCAGCCGCTGCACCCAGCCCTTTGTCGACGTCACCGCCAGCGGCGCCATCAAAACGAATGCCGCGAAGCCCGCCGCGATGAACGTCCGCTTCACGACGTCCTTCCACATCTCGTGAAGGTTGAAATCTTTGTCCAGCCACAACCAAGTCACGAAATGGAGCGAGGCGTAGAAGAAGGAGTAGAGACCCAACATGCGGCGGAACCGGATCAAATCCGGCAGCCGTAGGAGTCTGCGCAGCGGCGTTACCGCTAGCGTGAATAGGATAAAGCGCAGGGCCCACTCGCCCGTGAGGTGCGTAATGAACTCAATTGGGTTGGCGGTCACGTTCCCGCTCCATGCTCGCCAGCCAAGCCAGGCGAGGGGCGTAAGGCATACGACGAAGAACACGAGCTTCGTCCATCGATTGCGCGGCATGTTCAGAAGTTTTTCCTCAGATCCATCCCCGCGTACATCTGCGCCACCTGATCCCCATAGCCGTTGAACATCAACGTCTTGCGGCGCCGGAATCCACCCAGTCGGTTCTCGCTGGCCTGGCTCCAGCGGGGATGGTCGACCTGCGGATTCACGTTCGAGTAGAAACCGTATTCGTGCGGGTTGGTGATGTTCCAGGTTGACGGCGGCTGGCTGCTGACCAGCCTGATCTTCACCAGCGATTTGATGCTCTTGAAACCGTATTTCCACGGCACGACCAGCCTCACCGGCGCGCCATCCTG
Organism: Bryobacteraceae bacterium; assembly: GCA_035262625.1. Classification (GTDB taxonomy): domain Bacteria; phylum Acidobacteriota; class Terriglobia; order Bryobacterales; family Bryobacteraceae; genus BOG-234. The sequence continues at coordinate 135,171 of DATFSM010000011.1, read as the reverse complement.
AGGTGGCAGCGATTCACCGTACATGCCCACGCACAGCAACGCCAGGGGGTGCATGGCTTCGTCCAGCCGCAGTCCTTCCACGTATGGCAGTTCGATACCTGCGTGCCTGGCTTCCGGCATCTGCTTGAGGTCGTAGAAGCTCTCGATAGCAACGAACCTCGCCTTTGAGGTAGGCTCTGCTCGTTTCAGTAGCTCGCTTAGCGAGTAGCCGGCCCATGGAACAACAATCGACCATCCCTCAACGCAGCGGTGCCGATAAATGCGCTCTTCGAGCGGCGCCAGCTTCAGGATCTCTTCCAGGCTGAACCTGCGAGGCTTGGAGACTTCGCCTTCCACAGACACTACCCACGGGCTGGTCTTGAAATTCTTCGCCAACTGGGCCGGCTGTTCCTTGCTGGTGCCAAACTCATAAAAGTTGTTGTAAGTGGTCACGTCCCTAATCGAGTTCGGTTTTTCGCCGGTGCTGAGCGGACTCTTGACCAGATCCTCCAGCCTCGCGCCAGCCTGTGCGCGAGGCAATAGGAACGCTGCCGGAAAACCAACTAGCAGTGCGCGCCGACTGAGATAAAGACGCTTCGGAGTGACCCCGGAATACGGGATTTCGTGGGGCTTTGCGATCAGCATCTTGTTCAAAGCCTCCGGGCGGCGACGCCGAGTACGTGTCCAGATGTGGGGTCCTGGATAAACGCGACGATGCGCGAACCGCCTGCTCCGGTCCCCGGTTGCAAAGTGACTGCGATGTCTTTGGCTGTGGCGCTGTCCAGAGGTATGGTGGCCACTTGCTTCAGGACTCGGGCTACAGCCACGTGTGCCAGTGCGTGCCCCGCGTTCTCGCCCCGAGCCACATGGGACTCCGCCCTGTTATCGGCGATAGCCAAATACAATTCGGCCCGCTTGTTTCTGAAGCTCTGGTCCGGCGCGGGCAACTCGATGCGCGCCCTGACCTCCTGGCCGTCATGCGCGACATTTGAAATCGTGATCGGAATCTTCGGCTCCCGAATGGCCTTCTGTACCGTTGAGACCGCCTCTCGTTCGTCGCTGCCGACGAACCTGAATCGCCCGTCGACCACAAGTTGAGGCGTGTAAACGCCGTCAGAATTGGATCCGTTGTACTGCTTCTGGCGGGCCGAGTATTGCGCCGAGGAGAACGGGTCTCTCCATCCGAGGTGGTTCCAGTAGTCGACGTGCTCGCTCAGCACAATAAGGTCGGCCCCTGCTATCGGCTGTTTTTGGTCAAGAACTTCAAGCAGGCGATCGGCGGGCGGACAACTCGAACACCCTTCGGATGTAAACAATTCCAACAACACCGGGACGCGCGCAGAGTTCGCGTCAGCCACCGCGCTCATCAGCGCGGCCGCAGCCAGAAAACTTCGTTTCAGCATGGTTCCTTGTGATCCCCGTTCGTTGCTTAAAATCCCGATCCCGCGCCGAATAATTCCCGAGATCGGTCGGAAATAATCAGGCGGCTCCGCGGCATCAAGCGCAAGGAGGCTGTAATGGGACACACAAAAGCATTTCTGTTTGTCAGCTGGTCTCTGCGATTGATCACCGCCGTGATCCTGCTGCAGACACTCTTCTTCAAATTCACAGGCGCGAAAGAGTCGGTCTACATTTTCTCGACTCTCGGACTTGAGCCGTGGGGCCGGATCGGCACTGGCATGCTGGAACTCGTTGCCGCGATCCTGCTCCTTGCGCCCGCAACGGTGACTTATGGGTTTGCGCTCAGTCTCGGGGTGATCAGCGGCGCGATCGCGAGCCATCTGACGAAATTGGGCATCGCTCTACCTGCCGTCGACGATCACGGAGAACTCTTCACGCTTGCTGTCGTAGTTTTTGTTTGCTCATTAACCGTGCTGGCAATGCATCGCCAAGAACTGCCATTCCTGAGGGGCCCGGGCATGAGATTCGGCCGCAAACTCTGTAGAGACATTCACGAGCGTCGCGGAACTGTTACGGGCCGCGCTGGAAGACATGCGGCTTAGGACGACGCACGTGACCGAAGAACAAAGGCTCATCGAATGCCGCACAGGGACGGCGCCCTGGAAGCTGTGGGGTCCGTATTTGAGCGAGCGTCAGTGGGGTACGGTCCGCGAAGACTACAGCTCCGACGGCGCCGCCTGGAACTCTTTCAGCCATGATGTTGCGCGTAGCCGCGCCTATCGCTGGGGCGAAGATGGCATCGCCGGTATCAGCGACCATCACCAGCGGCTGTGCTTTTCGATCGCGTTGTGGAACGGCTCCGATCCGATCCTCAAGGAACGGCTCTTCGGGCTCACCAACAGCGAAGGTAATCACGGCGAGGACGTCAAGGAGATGTATTACTACCTCGACGCAACCCCGACGCATTCCTACCTGAAGATGCTCTACAAGTATCCGCAACGCGCCTTCCCTTATGGACAACTGGTCGAAATTAACCGAGGCCGCCGGAAGCATGAGCCCGAATTCGAGGTGCTGGATACCGGCGTATTCGCCGACGGGCGCTACTTCGACGTGTTCATCGAGTATGCGAAAGCCGCGCCTGACGACTTACTGGTGCGAATTACGGCGCACAATCGGGGCGATCATGATGCGCCACTGCATGTGCTGCCGCAACTTTGGTTTCGCAACACGTGGTCATGGGGGTACGGAACGGCAAAGCCGCATCTGTGCGCGGCAAACGAAAACTTTATCGTGGCGAGACATCCGGACTTGTCCGAATACCAGCTTTACGCGGACGGCGATGCGGCGCTGCTTTTCTGCGACAACGAAACCAACGCGCGGCGACTTTACGGGCAGAACGGCGCCCACGGCTATTTCAAAGACGGGTTCAACGAATACGTGGTCCACGGCAACTCTAAAGCCGTGAATCCGGAGATGCAGGGAACGAAAGCTGCGGCTCATTATACTTGCGCCGTCCCGGCACACGATTCCATACAATTCCGTCTTCGGCTATCCGCTCCGGCGCATCATCAGCCGTTCGTTGATTTCGAAGATTCCTTTCATGCGGCAGTCCGCGGGGCGGATGAATTCTACGCGAGCCTCCAGAAGGATCTGCCTCCGTCGTGTGACCAGCGTCACGTGCAGCGGCAGGCCCTCGCCGGGATGATCTGGAGCAAGCAGTATTTCTATTACGATATTCCGCAGTGGCTCAAGGGCGATCCCGCGCATCCGGCGCCACCCGCCGAACGCCGCCATGGGCGTAACAACGAGTGGTGTCACCTCAACAACGCGGACATCATTTCGATGCCCGACAAATGGGAGTATCCGTGGTACGCAGCCTGGGATCTGGCGTTCCATGCCGTCTCCTTCGCGCTGATCGACCCGGAGTTCGCGAAAGATCAGTTGTTGCTGATGACGCGCGAGTGGTACATGCACCCAAATGGACAACTGCCCGCATACGAATGGGCTTTTGGGGACGTCAACCCTCCTGTCCACGGCTGGGCCACCTGGCGGGTGTTTCAGATCGACCGGAAGCGGCGGCAGCAGGAAGATCCCTGTTACGCCGGGGACCTTGCTTTTCTGGAGCGCGTCTTCCACAAGCTGATGCTCAATTTCACCTGGTGGGTGAACCGGAAGGACGCCGAAGGCCGCAACATCTTCCAGGGAGGATTTCTGGGACTCGACAACATCGGTGTCTTCGACCGAAGCGCGCCGCTGCCGACAGGCGGCTACATCAACCAGTCCGACTGCACAAGCTGGATGGCGATGTATTGCCTGAATCTGATGCGCATCGCGCTGGAGCTGGCGCAGCACAACCGCGTTTATGAAGACATCGCGACCAAGTTCTTCGAACACTTCCTGCATATTGCCGAAGCAATGACCAGAATCGGCGATAAGGACATCGGCCTGTGGGACGAAGGCGACGGATTCTTCTATGACGTGCTGAATCTGCCGAGCGGAGAAATGGCGCCGTTGAAGGTGCGTTCGATGGTGGGTCTGATTCCTCTGTTTGCTGTGGAAACGCTGGAACCAGACCTCCTTCAGAAGGTCCCCGAATTCACCACGAGATTGAACTGGTTCCTCGGTTACCGGCCCGATCTCGCAGCGCTGGTCTCTCGATGGCAGGAACCCGGAACCGGAGAGCGCCGTCTGTTGTCGCTCCTGCGGGGCAGCCGGATGAAGAAACTGCTTCGGCGCATGCTGGACGAATCGGAGTTTCTCTCCGATCATGGACTGCGCGCGATATCGCGACATCACGCGAACGAGCCTTACACGTTTCGGTGGAGCGGCGGCAGCATGAGTGTCGCTTACGAGCCTGGGGAATCGTGCTCCGGCTTGTTCGGCGGCAACTCCAACTGGCGAGGGCCGGTCTGGATGCCTCTCAACTTTCTAATGATCGAGTCGCTTCGGAAATTCCACTATTACTACGGAGATGACTTCAAGGTTGAGTGCCCAACCGGATCGGGGCGCTTCGTTACGATCGATCAGGTAGCCGAAGAACTTTCGGGAAGGCTTGCCAGCCTCTTCCTGCGAAACGAGGAGGGCTTCCGGCCGTTCCAGGGCGACTGCGCTCTACAGCGAGACGATCCTCATTTCCGCGACCTGATTCTTTTCTACGAATACTTTCATGGTGATACCGGGCGTGGCGCTGGCGCTTCGCATCAGACCGGATGGACCGGATTGGTCGCCAAACTTCTACAGCCACGAAACGGCTACTAAACCGTTTGCACAGGGAGACAACGTGAATAACGACAATATGCCCCAACTACTCAAAGGTCAGAAAGCCCTCGTAACGGGCGCAAACTCCGGGATTGGAAAGGCGGTCGCAATCGCACTGGGCGCGGCAGGGGCAGATGTCGTAGTCAACTACGTTCGCGGCGAAGACAGCGCAAAGCAGGTTGCCTGCGCGATCGCGCGAATGGGCGTCCAGGCCATTCCCATTCAGGCGGACGTTTCGAACGAAGAGCAAGTGATCGCCAAGTTCCGGCAGATGTTCGACGCGTTTGGAACGATTGACATCCTGGTCAACAACGCCGGCTTACAGCAGAATTCGTCCTTCGAGGACATGACACTCGCGAAGTGGAACACGGTGCTTGGTATCAATCTGACCGGGCAGTTTCTCTGCGCCCGAGAAGCGATCCGCGAATTCAGGCGGCGCGGGGTCAGGTCTGAAGTCTCCAGGTCGGCGGGGAAGATTATCTGTATGAGCTCGGTTCATGAAGTCATTCCCTGGGCGGGTCACGTTAACTACGCCTCATCAAAGGGAGGCGTGATGCTGATGATGAAGAGCATCGCGCAGGAGGCTGCGCCGCACAAGATCCGCGTCAACAGCATCTGCCCGGGAGCGATTCGTACTCCTATCAATACCGCCGCCTGGGATACACCCGAGGCCTACGCGTCGTTGATGAAGCTCGTTCCGTATGAGCGCATTGGCGAACCCAGGATATTGGCAATGCCGCGGTGTTCCTTGCATCCGATATGGCGGACTATATCACCGGGACCGGCTTGTTTGTCGATGGCGGGATGACGCTCTATCCGGGCTTCGCGACGGGCGGCTAAAACCGAAATAAACCGCCGCGCAGCGCTGCTATACTGCTCCAGGTGCTCGCAATGCTGCGAGATCTTGTCCATCACAAGAAATCACGCAAACGCCGTCTTATTGAACGCGATCGCAGAGAACGAACGGGCTTCTGCTGATCCAGAACTCCAGTACCTCTTACATCACATCATTTTGGCGAACCGGTTCTGGCTGGCGGTCTTTTTAGGCGATCCTTTCGATATCGACAATGAGTCAAAAGCGCCAGAGTCAGTCCAAGCTATTACAACGCCTTACCACGAAACCCATGAACGGGAAAACCGGTGGATTAGCGGGCTTCACGATGCTGACCTGGATCGCGTGGTGATGACGCCGTTTATCCCTGGCCGTTCCTTCTCCCTGGCGCAATCTATCATGCAAGTTTGTCTGCATAGCCACGGCCATCGCGCACAATGCGCTGCGAAGCTGCGAGCCTTAGGCGGCAATCCGCCTTCGACCGATTTTATCGCCTGGCTAAAAGACCGGCCAGCTCAGAATTGGGCGCGAACCGAGTAACAACGGAGTTGAAACACCGACGGCTTTTCTACAATTCGAGTCTGCCGAGGAATTCCTTCACTTGGGGCGCAAGCGCCAGCATCATGTCCGTATTCTTCTCCTTCGAGAAATCGGAGATGAAGTAAACGAGGTAGTCGCGGGTTTCAAAGGCCGTCATCTGGAACCGCTGGATTCCAGTCTGGTACATCGGAATACCTGATTGAACCAAAGCGGGCAGCATATCCTCAGTCCTGAAAGACTCGCCCTCCGCCTTGCGCGCAATCACAAGGGACAACATGTTCGAGTCGTCCCTTAAAGACAGATGCACGAATTTGCGGCCGTGGTAGCGGCACTCATGAGCCAGCGTCATCCGGTAGGTGTCGGGCACGTGGCTGCGGACAATCGGGATGAGCCCGGCGTATTGCGGGTTCATCTTTTCCACGAATTCCTCTGTTGTGGGGGCGGTCGTCGGGTACTTTCGGAACACTGAGCAATGGATGTGATCCCCCAGACCGATGCGCATTAGTGTGGCAACGTGGCTGGATACGGATGAAATGTAAGCCTCCTGCGCGGCAACAGTAAACCTGAGATGGCCGAGCTGCCAGGCGATCAGGAATCCGCCCAGAGCAGCAGCGGTGGCAGTTGCGGAAACAACCCCAGGCAGCCACCGCCGAGGCAGCTTCTCCCCGCGAATCCGATTCCGGATTCGAGCTTCCAGAAACGGCGGCGCTTCGACGCTGAGTACTGCAGCCCTCAGCCGCGTATCGATGTTTGGCCTTTCGCTCACTCTAGCCTTCCAGGCTCCCTAGCAGATCTTTCACTGGCGCCGCCATCGCCTGCATGAGTCGGGAGTTCTCCGCCTGAGGGAGATCCGATACGAAGTACACGATATAGCCCTTTGTTTCAAATGCAGTCATCGCGAAACGCTGGACTCCGGATTGATACATCGGGATATCAGATGCGACGAGCGCCGGGAGAAGTCCTTCTGCGCGGAACGACTCACCTCCTTTGCGGGCGGTGATCACTAAAGACAGGACATGCGACCCGTTCTCGATCGAGAGATGGATAAACTTTCGCCCATCCCACCTGCATTGATGGGAAATCAGCAAACGGTAATCAGGGGGAACCCGGCTTTGGACGATGGGAATCAGCTCGCGGTATTGATCCGGCAGCTTCTGGGCCAGCACCTCTACCGCGGGAGCGTTTTTCGGATACTTGCGGAATACCGAACAATTCACGTGGTCCGCCAAGCCCGGTCGCATCAGCCTGACCAGCCGGTTTGAGATGGACCACACGTAGGAAATCTGCGACGCCTTCGTGAACCGCAAATAGCCGTATTGATACGAGATCGCTGCGCCAACGAACAGCACACCGGCGAGGCCGGCCGCCGCAAGGTTCAAATAGCCGAATCCGAAGAGGCGCGGTCTCCGCTCGGCGCGAATCCGGCCCCGAATCCGGGCTTCCAGGTACTCGGGTACCGCGACGCTATTGACCGCATCTTTCAGCCGATTGTTCTTCTCCGGCGTGTTGTTCATGCGCTCGGCCCCTCTCCGGATGCGCGGCCGAGTCCGTACGAGCTGGCGACGCACCCAAGCTGCTCCCTCAATAGTTTCCTCCCTCGGCTCAAACGGGACATCACCGTTCCAATGGGAATTCCGAGGATCTCGGAGGTCTCCTTGTAGGCGAACTCTTCAACGTCCACCATTAGAACCACGGCGCGAAAGTCGGAGGGTATCTGATCGAGAGCGGCGAGGATATCTTCGTCAGCCAGGTGATCAGCAATTGGCTCGGGACTGGTCAGATTGGCCTCGATAAACTCTTCGGTTTCCTTTAGGAGAGGGAATCGGAACCACTGACGCCGGTGGTGACTGACGCAGTGGAAAAGGATTTTGAACAGCCAGGCGCGGCAGTTCGTGCCAGGCTCGAAGCGCCCGAATGACTTCCACGCCTGAAGGTAAACCTCCTGGGTCACATCCTCGGCTCTGGACTTGTCGCGCAGTATGCGGGTAGCGGTGCGGAAGATGTCATTGAGGTGCGGCAACGCTTCCATGTCGAAGCGTTCAGCCAAGGGATTATCGCGGGAGCGGGCGATCGCCGCCCTCGGTGCCCCGCCGGACAACGTGGCCCCGATTGCTTCAAAATCCGCCATATGCTCCAACATGCCTGGGTACAATTCGTTTATTCCCGTTTCGGCAAATATTTTTTCGGGGCGCCGAAGGAATAAAGCGCCGCGCCCCGAAACGAGGTTCGACTAGCTGACCGGGGAAGAAAAGCTTGCTTCACCGAGCAGTATTTCGGCCCAGGCGCAATACACCTGGACTTTGGCGATGTCATGTACGTAGGAGGGCACGACGACCTCGCGCTTTTCGCCCTTGCCGACTTTGATCTTGAAAGCGTCCAGCGTGTAAATGTTGCCTTTGGAGTCAACCACTCTCCAGGTCGGAGCCGGCGTGTCCGGCACCTTGAAATCAGCCGAGACGCGCAGGATGCTCTTGCCGTTCTCGACGGTGTGCGTAACGGTTCCGGTATTCGCCTTCGGACCTTCGAATTTCGAGGACATGTGCAGACCATTGCCCTGAGCGAACGAAGCACTGGCGCAGGCGAGCATTGCCAGCAGCGCAAAGACGGACGATATGCGATTGAGTTTCACGTTAGTTCTCCTTTGATGTAAGTTGCGGACTTAAGGCTGCGCGATTTGGACAGCGTGGCCATCCGGATCGCGGACTACGATCGACTGTTCTACGACTCCGGTTGAGACGAAAGTCGACCGAGACTTCCGGAGATCCTGCGCGGCTCTCGCCACGTCGGTCCCGAGGAATCTGGTTTGCCAGTGGATGAGGTCAGTAGCTTTCTCATCCGCTGGATACGGACGCCCGTCGCGAGGCGTCAGGTATTCAAGAAATTCCACGCCGGGACCCGAAGCGGCGCGCAGCGATGTAATACGCAGGCGGGCCCCGAAAACGTTGTTGAGATGCTCCTGCTCGGTCCCATAGTTTTCGCTCTCGCCGACAACCCGAAGGCCGAGAACATCACGATAGAACCCAAGGCTCGCATCTGTACTTGAGATGACGATCGCAGTGTGATCTATTCCCAGAAACAACTTTCCGCCGGCGTTGTGCCACTCGGCGCTGCCTTTATCCGACGGGAACGCAAGAATCTCAAGGAAGTGGCCGTCAGGGTCGCGAAAATAGAACGCCTGAATGCCGGCGGCGCTCTTGTTCCAGTCGGGAAGCCGCTGGGGGGCGGACGACGCGTGCTGCACCTTGTTCTCACGAAGCCACTGGTAGGCCCGGTCCATATCGCCGGTGATAATCGCGATGTGTTGGAACCAGCGGTCGTTCGCTTTCATGTCCACCGGCGCTGGCCGCCCGCGCGGAGCGAGATATTCGGTCAATTCGATGAACTCATTGCCTAGCCTCATCCTTGCGGTTCGCGTGCGCAGCCCGAACACTCCTTCCAGATGCTCGTACTCCGGACCGTCGGTTTCAGCCTCGGAAACCTTCTCGAAGGACAACACCTTCGCGTAGAATTCGACGGACCGGTCCAGATCCGAGACGGTCAATCCGATGGAGTCGACGGCTGTGACAAGCGGCTGGCGATCCGCCGCCGTCAGCGCGCCACATAAGAGGATGAGGGAGATGAATGCGCGGCGCAGCATTACATCATCCTTTCGATGAGGTGATCCCCGACTCGGAGCGCATTGGCCATAATTGTGAGGGCCGGATTGACGGCGGCACTGGACGGGAAGAAGCTGCCGTCAACGACGTAAAGATTGTCAAGCTCGTGGGCTTTGCAATGTACGTCGAGCGCGGAAGTTTTTGGATCGCGCCCGAACCGAACGGTTCCGTTCTGGTGCGCTACGCCGGCCAGCGGAATCCGGTCGCCGACATACAGGTTGCGCCCGAACAGTCCCTGATGACACGCCGGCCCGTGAACAGAGCACGCCGTTTGCTGTTTCATCAGCTCTTTCAATTTCGAGTGAAGGCGCTTATGACCCTCCTCATTGTTCGGCTTGTAGCTCAGAACGATCTTGCCATTTCGATCGAGCGTGACGCGATTGTCGGGGTTCGGCAGATCTTCTGAAGTCAGCCAGAAGTCGAGCGAGTGATTTCCCATGATCTCGAGCGTGAATCCCGGTGCAAGGGCCGGCGCGCCTCCGCGCAACGCATCGCGGTCCAGCTTGCCGACAAATGAGATATGGCCCATCGGGTAAGGGAAATCATCCGAGCCGAAATAAAAATCATTGATGGAAAGCGTCTTCTGAAAGACAGTGGGATTCGGGCACCTGGAAATAGCCAGCAGGATAGAGTTCGTGTGGCCCATATAATGGCGTCCCACCACGTCTGAGCGGTTAGCCAGTCCGTTCGGATGCTTTTCATTCGCCGAGCGCAGCAGCAATGCCGCCGAGTTAATCGCGCCACAGGACGCCACAACAACGTCGGCGGAGATCTCGTCGCACCGTCCGTTCTGTTTGACAACTACTTTGCGGACCTCCCGCCCCGAGGGGCCCGTCTCCAGGCGCTCGACATAGGCGTTGGTCATCAGGCGTACATTGGGATGGCTCAAGGCCGCGTCGACGCCCAGTACCTGCGCGTCCGATTTGGCATGAAGCAGACAGGGGAAACCGTCACAGGTATTGCAGCGGATGCAAGCGCTCTTATGTGGAGTCCTCTCGTCCAGCATGATCCCCAGAGGCGTGTGAAACGGCCGCAGACCGGCCCGGGCGAAATCGTCGGCCAATTGCTGCAAGCGCGGTTCGTGGCTGATGGGAGGATGCGGGTAGGGACAACCCGCGGGCGGTTCTGTAGGGTCCTCGCCGCGCTGGCCGTGGACGTGATACTGATGCTCGGCCCGGGTGTAGTAAGGCTCAAGGTCCGCGTAGGAGATCGGCCAGGCGGGTGAAATTCCGCCGTGATGGCGAATCATGCCGAAGTCTTCCTGGCGCATCCGGAAAAGCGCCGCGCCAAAGAACTTGGTGTTGCCGCCGACGCAGTAGTTCGTGTGCGGGTGAAGATCCTTGCCTTCACGGTCCTTCCACACTTCCTTTGTGTTGTATTTCGCTTGGAGGTTCACTGCAGCGGAATTCCAGTTGTCTTTCTCGCGAGGCACGTAATCGCCTCGCTCCAGCAGAAGTATCTTTTTCCCGGTGGGTGCCAGGCGGGACGCAAGCGTTCCCCCTCCCGCGCCGGTTCCGATGATCACCACGTCGTAATGGTTATTCGGCATTCAGTTCACCGTATTGGCAATGAAATATGCAGCGTTGGTTGTTGTGATGGTGCAGCTTGGCGCAGAACACCCGATGAACGCCGGGCCTCAGTCCGTACATGACCGACGCCATCAGCATCCCCGTTGTTGGGGCGAAGAAGTAAATCCAGATAGCACTCCATTGATCCGCAGAGACCGCGGATCCAAAAGTCCGCGCGGGGTTCATGCTCATCCCGGACAGCGGAGCTTCGAAAGTAATGAAGGTGGCGATCAGCGCGCCCGCGAGCAGCGGAGTGGCGCGATGCAGGCGCGCTGAATTCGATGCCACGAGGATCGTCGACATCATCACCATTGAGATGGCGAATTCCCCCACGAACGCAATTCGCGGGCCTCCGGGTCCGGGGGTCGTGACGACATAGTTGATCTCCGAGTGCTGCAGCGGGGGTCCGATAACGGCGCTCGCCAGGAACACCCCCGAAGCGCCCCCGGCAAATTGAAACAGGACGTAAAACAACGCGTCCCATGGGGCGATCTTCCGAAGCGTCAGGAACGTGAGCGTGACCGCGGGATTCATGTGGGCGCCGGATCGCTTGCCCCACGGGGAAGTGATGATTCCGACCGCAGTGAGTCCCATCGCAAGTCCCATAAGGACCCGTCTTGGAAATGCGCTGTCTTCCAACGCCTGGTGGACGGGTGACATCGGGTGCTGCAGCAGCACGTCGAAGACGCAGGCTGAAATCATGAAGGCCCCGAGCGCAGCGGCCTCCATGAAGTATTCGGGCCAATGGGCTCGAATGGCAGCGATTGCTTCACGCATGCGTTTCCGTAATGCTGCGCAGCATTTTATTTATTCCTCTGCGCTGGAGACTCGCGCGGGAATAGATTCACGGCTCCCAGGCATATTTATGGGCGAATGACAATGGAAACCTGCTCGGAACTCACCGCCACCAACACTTGTTTGTTGGAGCAAGCCCGTTCGCTGGTGCGCCGAATCGATGACGCGACATTTTCGACCAGCCCCGAAGGGCTCTACCCCCATCGCATTGGCAGCCATCTGCGGCATGTGCTGGAGTTCTACGACTGCTTCCTTGATGGCCTGAAAACCCTGCGCATCGACTACGATGCCCGAAAGCGCGATGAGACGCTCGAACGGAACCGGCGTGCGGCAGTCGCAAAAGTCTCCTCGATTGTCCGGCGGCTCGGGGAAGCGTCTACGCTCCCCGAAGGTCTGGCTCTGGACGTGCGGATGGAGGGCAATGAAGCGAACGTCTGGTTGCGCTCATCCTTTGGCCGGGAGCTGCAGGCCCTCAGCAGCCATACGATTCACCACTTCGCTCTGATCGCATTGACGCTGAGGCTTCACGGGACAGAAGTTGACGCGAATTTCGGAATGTCACCGTCCACGCTCCGATTCCAAGCCGCGAGGCCTCGACTAGCGCTGACAGAGGCCGCTTAGTGGTTGCCTCCGACGCGTGGCACGCTTTGCTCATCTTTGGCTCTGCGTTTGTGCTGGAAGATGTCGCGGTATTAGGGGCCGCTCTCCTGGTGGCGAACAGCATGGTATCGCTGCCGTGGGCGGCAGCCAGCAGTTTCGCAGGCATTTGGTTTGGTGATCTGGGCCTGTACTTACTCGCCCGGCGTTTTGGCCGCCCCGTCTTTGAGAAATCCTGGTTCAAACGGCTTATCGGGAAGAAGATGGACCTTTCAAGAAGCGAAGCATGGTTTCGGGACCACGGAGCGACCGCCATCATGTTGAGCAGAGCGGTGCCCGGGACACGCCTCCCCACCTATCTGACCGCGGGTCTGTTAAGAGTCCCTCCTGGGCGATTCATCGCGATCACCGCTGCGGCGTGTGTGGTTTGGGTGGCCGCCCTCTTTTGGGTCTCCTGGCACATCGGGATGATGGTCCTGCCGGAATTCGGCATGTTCCGTTCCGAGGCGGGCAAACTGGCCGCCTGCATTGTAGTGGCGTTGGTCCTGGCATGGCCTTTACGCAGGGTATTTAAAATCAGAATCGCTCGCTGGGAATTCTGGCCGACGCCTGTCTTCTATATTCCTGTCGCAGCAAAATACCTTATTCTCGCGATGAAGTACCGGAGCCTGAGTCTGCCCACCATGTCGAATCCGGGCATGTTCACAGGTGGTTTAGTCGGCGAATCGAAATTCGAAACTCTGGCGGACCTTTCTCGGGTGCATCCGGAATTTACCGCAAGGACCGACCTTGTTCGGTTCGATTCCGTGGAAAAACAGTTGGATCAGCTTCGTCGGCTGCGAAATGATGATCGGTTCCGCTATCCCGTCGTTTTCAAGCCCAACGTGGCGCAACGTGGCTTCGGCTTCAGGATTATCCATTCCGACGACGAGGCCCGATCCTATTTCGAACAGTTCTCGCGAGACACGCTGGTCCAGGAATATGTCACCGGTCCACATGAGGCTGGTATCTTCTATTACCGGTTTCCGAACAAAGCCCAGGGAAAGATCCATTCCATCATCGAAAAGGATTTTCCGGCGGTCACGGGCGACGGCCAAAGCACGCTGGAGGAACTCATTCGGCGGCATCCTCGCGCATCCCTGAAGCCTGATCCGTTCCTTAAGCGTTTCGCCGCGGGCCGTACGAGGGTCCTAGACGCGAACGAGCGCCTGCAACTCGTCCAGGCCGGGAATCACTGTCAGGGAGCGGTCTTCCTCGACGGAGACCGCTTGGTCTCTGATGACCTCGAACGGATCATTGACGAGATTTCAACATCGATAAAGGGCTTCTTTGTAGGCCGCTACGACGTCCGATACAGTTCCGAGGAAGGACTACGAACGGGCAAGGCGTTCAAAATCGTGGAACTGAACGGAGCTTCGGCGGAGCCCAATATCTACGACCCGGGCAACTCCTTGTGGAATGCCTGGCGCACCATGTTCCGGCATTGGGAAACCGTATTCGAGATTGCGGATCAGAACCGGAGGCGAGGGGTTCCACACACTTCACTCGAGACAATCTGGCAACAGTGGCTGGGTTACCAGCAACGAGCCGCGCATTATGGCGTCAGCGACTAATCTCATCGTGACGAATCCCGAAAACCTCGCCAGGCAGCCCGAGCCTTTCCGCATCAAGTGCGCCGAAATCTGGGGCGGCATCATGGCCATCAATACTGACGTCTGCACCGCCGGCCTTTCCGCCAGCATATTCAGTACGGCCCACGACGGCGACCGCGGCGGCGACATGTATTACGTCAGCGTCTGCAAGTGGGACTACCTCACAAGAATGGCCATCGCCGACCTGCGCGGCCACGGCGGGCAGGCCAGCCGCTTGAGCGCATGGGTTTACGACTCCATGGAGAGACGAATGAATACGACTTCCGGGAACAAGGTTCTCTCGGACTTGAACGGCGAGGTCAAGAGCCGAGGCTTTGTCGCGATTACAACCGCCGTTGTAGTGAGCTATCACGCAATGAAACAGAGACTGTACTTCTCTTATGCCGGGCACCCGCCCGCCTATGTGCAGCGCCACGGAGGCGACTGGCAGACGTTAACTCTGGACTCCGGCTCGCCGCAAACCAACCTGCCGCTGGGCGTGCTGCCCAACGTCAAATACGATATCGAGCAGATCAGGATGAAGCGCGGGGACCGGATCTGCCTCTACACCGACGGGGTTCCGGAGTGTACCGGCCCGGATGACGAACCCTTTGGCGAAACACGGCTGGCGGATTCCCTGAACCGGAATGCGGCGCTGTCGCCAGCAGAGTTAAAGCTCGCAATCCTGGCGGATCTTGAACGGCATCGCGGCGGTCGCCCGCCGGATGACGATATGACGCTGCTCATCGCCGAACTCTACTGATTACTCCGCGCACGGCGCGTCGGGATTCCGGGATTCCTGCTCGATTTCCTCGCGGTCGCGAGGCACGCAGGTTGTGAACACAGCCATCATCTTCGGATTTCGTGCAGTGGCTTGCCGTATTGTCTCAATCTCCTCCGGAGAGAAGTAATCCCTTTTCTTCTCTTCCATCCGGCTTGCCGGTACGTTGCGGTAGAGCCACGTTCGATACGATTCCAGTCCGGGTCCATATCCGAGGGCGATTGCCTCCAGATCGGCGCTTCTTTCAAAACGTGCCGCCCATGGCGCCCAGAACAACTGAATCAGGCTAGCCAGCCCCATTCTGCTTTGGCGATTGAAAAAGTCGACGTGAGCGAGTTCATGCGCCACGATGGCCCGTAAACCCTCGGATGGGACGTTCCGGGCGATTGCTTCGGGGTTGAACAGAATCATGTAGCGGAGCTTGCGCGCGAAGAAAAAACTGGAAAACGTGAAGCGGCTTTCGAAGTAGATATAGTTGCTGTGCATTGAATGCAGGGTGATCTCCAGGTCCTTCAGTTGGGGGAAAGAAGCAGCACGGACCCCAGCCACGACGGGTGCGACCGTCTTCAGGGCCGAATCGGTTTCGCGACCACCCGCCGGAGACTGCCATAGAGCGAAGTAGGCGCCGATACCCACGCCCGCAAGCAGCAGAATCAGAATGATTCTTCGCAAGCCCAATCGTACGGCATCCTTTTGGAATAGCTCAGGCCCCGAAAGACATGTATCAAGACGAAAGCCAAAATGTGCACCGCAAGCTGGATTCACGAGGACGCAGGCTACTGGCTGTTCTTCAATCGCGACGAGAAGCTCACGCGCAAAAAAGCCATGCCGCCGGATTTCGCCGCGAGAGATGGAATCCGGTTCCTGACGCCGGTCGATGGCGATTTCGGAGGAACCTGGATCGCCACCAATGAATTCGGCGTTTCGATCTGCTTGTTGAATGGCGCAGGGAATCAGCGCCATATCCGCAGTCGTGGACTGCTTATTCCCGAGGTGATTTCAGCGCCTTCGGTCCCCGTAGTCTGCGAGCTGGTTCGCGCCGCGGACTTCGCCGTTTTCGCGCCATTCACCCTGGCACTGCTTGGACCCCACCAGCCGGCGGCGCTGGTCAATTGGGATGGCTCGCGAAAAACAGTGGGCTTTCAGGACGAGCCCTGTTTCATGCTGACGTCGTCCTCTTTCGATAGCGAAGCAGTCCGGGCGAGCCGTCAGGCAGAATTTCGTGGCCTTGTGGATGCCGAGTTCCTGGCGAGGTTCCACGGAAGCCACATCCCCGCGCGCGGCGCGTACTCCACATGCATGCACCGGCCGGATGCGGAAACGGTTAGCTTCAGTCGGATTCACGTATCGGAGCGCGATACTGACTTCTTCTACTCTCCAGCAGCACCCTGCGAGGGCATCTTAGGGGTGCGCCTGAAGCTGACTCGGCAGGTTGGCTCAATGACACTTGAGAAATTCTGAGGCTTCGGTTTCGCCTAGATACCGTTTCAATAACCTGGGCTCTGTCTTGGTAAGGTCCACCATAATCAATCCATCCAGGGCGTTGGAGAACTCCGGGTCCACGTTGAATCCGAGGAGCTTCCCCCCGAGCTTCAGGTACTGTCGCAGCAGAACGGGCATGCCGATTCGAGTGGGTTCGAGATCCGAAATGATGTCGGAGAGATCCTCGATGTCGAGGCGCGCTGCGGGCAGCATCCGGGCACGGGCGGGTTGAAGCGACGGATTCCGATTTGAAACCACATTTGTCCATTCTTCGAGTGAAGCGTGCTTCTCGAGAAATGTCACCATCAACTCCCGTGACGCCGCCTGATACTGGTTGCTGATGCTCACCGGCCCGAACAGGATCGCGTACCGCGGGTTGCGGGCAACGTACACACCTATTCCTTTCCAAAGCGCAAGCAACGGGGCGAACGCCCTCTGGTACTCCGGGCGAACGAACGAGCGGCCGAGTTCGAGCGCGGGTCCGATCCGATCCAGAAACGAATCTGGATACCTGAACAGCGTCCTTGTATACAATTCCCGAATCCTGTCCGTTCCAGCCAAACGATACGCTCCTACGATTTCGTTTCCGGCTGGCTTCCACGCAAATAGATGCAAATAGCCTTCATCGAAATGATCGAGATCGGCTGCCTTACCCGTCCCTTCGCCTGCTTCGCGGAACGTGAGTTCACGCAATCTGCCGATTTCCTGCAGGACATTGGGAATCGATGGTGCAGGGGCGATGTAGACTTCGAGTTCGCCGGTTGTTGTCAGAAGGTGCGTCTCGCTGAGCTCCGCTAATTCCCGCGCGAGGAGCGCCGGGTCGCCTGGCGGTGTGATTGGCTGGATCGAACGAGTTCGCGCCCTGTTCCGCATCGGCAGCGAAGTCCTGGCTTTAAAATCGGACCGAGCCGCGAGTAAATAGGTGCGCCAACGGAGGTACTCGGTTCGCTCCTTCGGCGTGGGAATCCCGAGAAGCTTCTTGCTCGCGATGGGACTGCCGATTCGCAGTTCGACGAGACGATTCCGTTTGTTCAGCAACTCGCGGGCCATGAGCATGGTGCGAAGACTTGCGTGAATCAGGCCGAGCGTCTGGAACAAAAGGCTGTTCGATCCTTCAATGTGAATCGGCACTATCGAAACAGCTGCGCCTTTGCGCCACGCGATCTCGATCATCCGGGCCACGGCAGTGTGCCATTCCGAATCCGTGATCGCCCTGTTTCTGACTTGAAAATGCGAAACCTCCCCTGCGGGAAAGACCACCAGGCAGCCGCCGCTTTGGAGAAACGCGATCGCACGGCGCAGCCCCGCACAGTTCCGGTGCGCCGCGGAGCTTTCGGCAATCGGATCCACCGGGATGAGAAGATCCTGGATTTCCTGTACGGCGGATAAAAGACTGTTAGCCAGAAATCGCACGTCTGATCGCACTCGCGGCAGCACGGCCGCAAGAGCGGCGCCTTCCAGAATGCCGAATGGATGGTTCGCGACGATTACCACTGGCCCACTGTGAGGAATGCGGCGAAGGTCCTTTTCCGCGGCACGGCACGTGACCGCAAGCCGGTGAAGCAACCGGTCCGGTATCGACTGGCCTTCATCATCGGGCCGGATCAGCGCGTCTAATTGGTGCAGGCCAAGGAGGCGAGTTGCCATGCCCCGGATGGGTTCCGGTACCGCAACAACAGCGTCAAGAATCGCGGCGAGGCTCACCGCTTATCGAATGCCCCAGAGCTCCGACTTTATTCCGGACTCCGGAGAAATGCGGCGGGCTCGCTCTTCAAAATGAGATTGGATCCGGAACGTACCAATTGGCCCCGAATCTCCATTGGTTCCGCAACAAAGGACAATACCTCCTTGTTCAGTGCCCGGCCGTCTGACCCGACGAGCAGAATGACCATCGTTTTACCCGCTGCATCTCTCGCGATGAACGCGGGCGGCACGCCGCCGCTGATGCAGCGCACGGCGCAATCACGATGGACCTTGCCATTGCCCGGATTCATGACGCCCAGGTAGCATTTGCTGTCGACGATCTCACCGCGCAGCCGCACCGGACCGAGATTTGTCACCTCGCTGACAGTCCGGATGGGGAGGGGCATGGTCTCATGAATTGATTCGGGAGGCACCTCGAGCATCTCGTCTTGCCATCGCTTGGTGAGCGATCCCTGCAAGCGAACACCCTTGCCCTGCAGGCCATGCACCGCGCCAGACAGTCCGTGCTTACCGGGCGCCACTAACAGAAAACTGGAAACGGCGGTTCGCAGAATCGGATACGGCCATTCTTCAATCACCCCGGAATACTGGTGATAGATTCCGTATTCGAATCTGCTGTCGGCAAAAGGGGCCTGAGCGACGGTCAGGAGCCCGCCGATAACCAGTCCAGCGAGAACCAGCCCAGTCACGAGGCGAGCCACCCACCTGCCCAACTCAGCTGGAGCCTTCGGCGAGTACCCAATATAGAAATCCTGGTTCATGGTTTCGCTCCCACGCTCGCAGGCTCGATTCTCGCCGGCTCGACAGGTGTACCCGGTGGATTGGCGTGAGGATGAACAAGAACCTTTTCCCCCACAATACGGGTTCGAAATGTCGGAACCTTATCGGTGAACGGTGGAGGCGATGATCCGGATTCGGGCGAATATTGATAGCCGTGCCAGGGGCAGGTGATGCAGCCGTCGATGATGCGGCCTTCGCCGAGCGGCCCATTCTGATGCCGGCAGACGTTGGAAACCGCCGAGATCTTTCCGTCATAACGAAAGACCGCGATGCGCTCGCCCCCGACGGAGATGATCTTCCCGCGTTTTTCAGGGATGTTGTCCACCTTGCAAACCTCGATGAAACCATCCTCGGCGGCCTTGACGAAAAGGCGGTCGACGCGGCGCTCTTTCGCGCCGGCGGCCAAGTGCAGCGCGGCCACTATCACCAGACCCGCGCCGAGCAGCACGGCAAGAGCCGCATTCGTATCCGACTGGAGAGCCCCCAGGACGACGTGAGCCACCAGGAGAGCATAAGCCACGTATACCGCCATGTGAATTCGCTTCCACGTGGGCGCCGACAGATTGTGAAGCCAGAAATCGTGACTGGTCGCGGCCATCACGAAAAGGATCAACAAAGCGAAGAACCCAAGGGCTTGAAAAGGAAAGTTGGCCAGGCTGCCGTAGCGGGTATTGCTGATGAACAGGCTGACCAGCGGTGAGACGTCACCCAGGGCGTGGAACTGAGCGATCGAGAACGCCCCGTGAACCAGCGCGACCAGAAACGTCGCGACCCCCAGATGCCGCCGGTTGTAAAGCAACGGAAGAAACCTGCGATCCAGCCGGCAGAGGGGACCGATACACAGGATTACGTGCAGCAAGAGGAGCGCCAGGGTTCCGAAAGCGCGGATGAGCAGAGTCTCCGCGGTGGCCCTCGGATAGATCAGCGCTCCCCCACCGGCGAAGATCCCGAGGTAGAGCACAATCCCAGCGATCAGAATCGAGTCGTAGATCCTCTTCTGTCGGTTCCACCCGATGGCCCGGTATTGCACGCTCATGGAAGCTGCTCCCACCGCAAACCAGAGTTTTTTGGCGTCGTCGGCCGGCGCACAATCAGGCCAGCTGAAAACAGAGCGACGAGCACCGTGGACAGACACACCCAGATCCAGAAGTGGGTACGGCGAAGCGGCTGAATCATGTTGCCCTGCTGACACGAATCCGGCTCTTGTCAATCCACAGCAGCAGCAAAAGCGGCCAGAGTGCTACGGTTCCCGGGAAGACGATCAGCCTGAAGCCCGTTCCCGATCCCTTGGCTGCAGGATCAACGCGGCTGATGCCTTTAGTCACAAACGCCACTGCAAAAAGCACGCCGAGTGCTCCGTATGCGGTCAACAAATTCACGAACCATTCGGCCGCCGCCATCGCTCGGCTCCTAGGCTCCACCGTCCACAGCGATTGCGGTGCCGCTGATCTGGGATGCGGCATCGGACATCAGATGTACGGCGAGCCTCGCGACCTGGCAAGGATCAACCCATTCTGAAAAATCGGCGTCCGGCATAGCTGCCCGATTGGCGGGCGTATCCATGGTCCCGGGCAACAAAACGTTCGCCGCAATGTGCTTGTCGCGGTTTTCGCGCGCAGCCGTCCGGATAAGCGAGACCAGAGCCGCTTTGGATGCTGCATAGGCGCCGGCCAGCGGTGACGGTTCGAGGGCGGCCTTGCTTCCGATTGCGATAATCCTGCCGAAGTTCTGTTCGCGCATTTTGGGAAGCACGGCCCGGATGACACGAAATGCCGATCGCAGGTTCAGATCGAGCATGCGGTCCAGCGTGGCGTCGTCGGTCTCGGCAATTGATTCGCCGCCGGCAAAACCGCCTATCAGGTGAACCAGCCCGTCAATGCGGCCCCACTGAGCGGCCACGGCTTCGATCAACCCTCTCGCGTTCTCCCCAATCAAAAGGTCCGCAGCAATTGCGGAGAATCGTTCCCGATGAGGATCGGACCCTTCAGTGGTTCGTGAGACGCCGACGACACGCGCACCCGCTTCGAGGAATGCTCTGGTGACAAACGTACCCAGACCGCCCTTGAAGCCTGTAATGAGCACGACTTTGTTGTTCAACTGCTCCATAGTTCAGGCTCCTGACACGAGATCCGGGAACTCTCCCGACTTATTCCCGCGACTTATCTTGAAACAACCGCGTCAGCGAACGGCAGCCAACGCCGGTTCCCGGGACTTAATCACGGAGAACACGCGTTGAGGTTCGCCCAGATCGCTCCATCCCAAGGCAGGCGCGCGGAGCACGGCGAGCGCAGCCGGACAGGCTGCCAGCACATCGCTGGAGAAATCTGCGCCTGGAATCGATGAATAAACTTCGGATAGCGTTTCGTCATCCGCGCACTCAAGAGCCGTCAGCAGGGAAGGGAGCGTTTTCCGAATAAGACCCAGGAACGCGCTTACGCGGCCGATCATGATGAAACTGTTCCAGAGACAGCCGCTGCGCATCAATCGAGAGGCGATCTTCCGAGAGGGCTTCTCCCAAAACCGGCACACTTCAAAGACACCTGAACTCGCTATCTCTTTGCCCGGTTCGATCCAACCGTGGGATTGTTCCGGAGCATTTGGAGTGACACCGAGCAGAACTACTCGCGAGGCATCGGAGTCGGCATGGAGGAAGGCTGACTCGATATTCGCCACGAAGGCGTCATCGTCCGCGAAATGATGATCGGAGGGGAAAAATGCAGCCAGACCATCCGGGTCCATCTGCCTTAATCGAATCAAACTCCAGGCAATCGCCGGCGCAGTTCCGTGATTGTAAGGCTGCACCACGAGGAGCCTGGCGGCACTTTCCGCAACTTGACTCGAATAGAAGGGCTCGTGCGTCCACGTCAACACCAGAAGGGTTTGATCCTTCGGGACAATTCGTGCCACTCTACGCCGGGTTTGATCCAAAAGAGATTCTCCGCCGGTGAGCGCGCAAAACTGCTTCGGTCTCTCGTCTCCTGTGATTTGTCTTGTAAAGGGAAGAAGGCGCCTACCGTCGCCGCCCGCCAGGATGACACCCCAGCGCCGGCGGCGAAGCGTTTGTAAACTCACCTTTTCAATCAACATGACTCTAAAATGAGTTACGCCGCTGGAATTATTCCGGACTGGCCAAGCTTTAAAGACTATCGGCGTGCGCAGGTTCGCTCAGTCCAAGCGCGATTTTGGCGGAACTGAAATCGGGGACGGCGCCGAGCCCAAATGCTACAAAATTAGCGAACTTTGCAAATCCGACGACGACAACAGTCTCCATAATCTGCTGATCGCTATATCCATACGTGCGCAGGTCGTCGATGTCCTGGCGCGTGATGTTCGTCGGCTGCAGGTTCAACCTGCTCGCAAAGGCGAGCAAAGCCTTCATCTTCATGGGAAGGGCTGTTGAAAAGTAGTCGATGGCAATCTGTTCCGGTTCAGGTCCTTCAATGCCGAGCATCCGAACGATCTCGCAATGGGCGGTTACACAATAGGTACTCATGTTGGCCGCCGAGGATACCAGGAACAGGTACTCTTTCTGCTGGCGCGTCAGAGCTCCTTCATTGTCGAGAATCGCGCTCATCAGACTCACTTCGGCGTCGATAAGATCCGGGCGCATCGTTTGCGCGCGGTAAAAATTCGGAACAAATCCAAATGCGGTGCGAATAGCTTCAAAAGTCGAAGCGGTCTGTTCATCCGGAGGCGACTCGCGCAGATAGCTCATCTTTGCTTCTCCTGAGTCATTTTTGTGTCTCCCGGATGTGGGCCATGACCTTCTCCCCGATGGGCTTGAAGGCGACGTCCGGAAAGTCAAAGGACGTTGTGTCGGTCACGATCTTCAGTGTCTTTCTCGTGGAGTCGACCAACACTGTGCAGGTCTGGCAATGGGAAAGGTGATCTTCCAGCTGGACTCGGACCTCTTCGGCAACTTCGCCGTCCAGATAGTTGCCGATTTCCGCAATGAAATCCGAGCAGCTTATCAGCACACCAGTCCCTTCGCGTTGCCTCCGGAACGTTGCGCTGCGAAGTCGGGCGCAAGCGCTTCGCGCAGCATCAACCGTCCTCGTAAGAGCCGGGCCTTCGTGGCGGCGATGCTCAAACCGAGCGCCGCCGCAGTATCTTCGATCGACAGTTGTTCAATGTCCCGAAGCATCAGAACCACGCGGCATTTTGCAGGCAGCTTCATGACGCCGCCCTCAATCAGCAATCGCACCTGTGTCTGGGAATAAAGCCCTTCGGGATCATCCACCCAGGCCTGAACTTGTCGTGGCCGGAACGTTTCCTCATCAAAGCTGGTTTCGTCAAGGCTCTCCATGGGCCGCCGTTCTCGGAGGCGCTGGACGCCCGTGTTGTGGGCAATACTCAGCAGCCAGGTCGAGAATTTGGAACGGCCCTCGAAGCGTGGGAGATGTTGAAATGCCTTCAGAAACGTGTCCTGCATCGCGTCTTGTGCGTCGTCCCGATTTCCCAGAATTCCGATCAATGTCCGGTAGACACGCCGATTGTGGCGCGTCATGAGCTCTTCAAACGAATTCAGGTCGCCAGCCTGAACCCGGGCCACGGACTCGGCGTCCGGATCCGCCGACCGCGCTAAGTCGGTGTGACGGAGATCTGGAGAACAAAGATGCGCTTTCTTTTCCTTTATTTTGTGCGATGCAAAATCCGGCGCAGCGCCGAGACCAGACTGCAGGACGTCAAAGAAGTTTGAAAGCGAAATGACGACAACCGCTTCAAGAATCTCGCGCTCGCTGAATCCTTGCTCTCGCAGTTCCTCGATATCCGTTCTGGAGGACTCGGTCCCGGCCGAGAGCTTTGCGGCGAATCCAGCCAGCGCGTCATCGCGCCCTGTCCGACTCCCGTCCGAACCCGGGCTGGCAAGCAGAAGACGCAGCTTCTCCACGCGAGCCAAGGCATCCTCCGGGCCGAGCACGGTTTGAACCGCGAAAACCTCGGCCTCGACCACATCCGGTCTTAAGGTTTGGGACCGAAAGACGTCCGGTACAAAACCGAACTGCCCGCGAAGCCAGGAAAAAGGCTTAGAATCGTTCGAGTTCAGGTTCGCCGCCAGTAGATGGAACCGCGGCTTCTTCTCCGCGGCAGGGGAACGATTCCCCTTGTCCTCGGCCAATAGCGAACGATTCGGCCGGTGTCCAAAATCAGGGTCGGCGCCGACGCCCGTTGACAAGGTACACAACATGACAGCCAGCGCGGTAGTCAGGACGGCGTCCAAAAGAGCTTCGTCCGTCAATCCCTGAGAAGATGATGCTTCATCTACGTCTTCTGATGAAAACGAAGAAGCTTTCTCGACGAGGCTCGTTGCGAATCTCAGGAGCGCTTTGTTGACAGGCGCGAGATCCGCCTGCTCGTAGCAGGCGACAATTCGATCCAGGCGCTGTTCGGATAAGCCCAGCAATCTCAGCATCTGGTAATGAAGACTGAAGCAATACGCGTTCCCGTGCGCCGCGGCCACTGCCAGCAGAATGCATTCTCTCTGTGGGCGCTTAAGGCCTCCGACTCTAAAGAGGATGCTGGAGAGCAACGCGGCTTCGGCATCGATCAGGCGTGGCAGCAGGATCTGGGCGGAGAAGAGCTTCGGCACGAACCCGAACTGGTCCCTAAGGACAGTGAAGGCCGGGAGAGTCGTGCCCGCGACGACCTCTCCGAAGTAGCTCATTTTGTTTTTCTTATTCTAGTCTGAAAGCGAACAACTCACGCCCGCCGCGGATTTTGTATCTTTTCCCGGCCGATTCCGTCAGAGCGAAACAGACGGGGCACTGTGAACAAAGGTGCATTGACGTTCGGGCCATCCGCCGCAACATTGACGGCGGAATTCGAGGCTGAATCCCTCCCGCACATGAATGATCTGTATCGGGCGGCTGTACGAATGCTTCAGGATCAAGGCAAAGCCAGCGACGCGGTTCAGGAGACATACCTGATCGCCTGGAGGTCCTTTGGCAAATATCGGCGGGGGACGAATTGCAGAGCCTGGCTCTTTCAGATTCTCTTCAATGTCGTCCGCCACGAGCGCCGGAACTGGTTCAAATGGAACACCGGCAAAGAGGAAGACTTGGCGGAAGCGCAGTTAGTGGCGCGCGAGCCGGTCTCGGAACGGCTGACCGACGGTGAAATCCTGTCTGCCCTCGACAAGCTGCCCGTTCAGTTCAGAGAAGCCCTTTTGCTGGTCGACATCGAAGAGTTTTCATATAAAGAAGCCGGCGAGATCCTCCAGGTCCCCATCGGTACCATCATGTCCCGCTTGAACCGCGCGCGCGGACTGCTTCGGAATCAACTGGCTGATGTCGCACGATCCTACGGCCTGTCCACAGCCAGCGCGTAGGAGGCAAGCTGTGGTCGAGGCAAAGGCCGAGCTCCTGGGCATCGGAATAGTAACTCGGAATGAACAGCAGACGGGGCGGGTCACGTGGACGCCTCAAACATGACTTGTCCGTTCGCGAGAGCCGATCCAATTTGTGCCGGGTGTTCCGTCATCCTTTCAATTACTCTTGACGCGATCGCATCGACGAGTTCGGACGGTGAGATGGGATTTGGCCGCAACGATTCGTCTGGCGCCCGTTCGGAGTTCAGCGTCCAGGCTAGTACATCGAGAAGTGCGTCGAGCGCCTCGTCGGCCCTGCGAAGCCTTTCGATCTTCGCTACGGCATGAAGAACACGGACTCGGCAGTCGCAAAACTCAGTCCCGAAAGTGATCGCCCTGCGCAGATTGGCCAGAAGTCTCATTCTGAAAATTACCCCTGCGAAAAGGCGCATGTGGTGATGTCCTTTTAACGGCTGGCCTAATGGTTCCCTGATCAGAGCCTTGGATTCATCGCCGGGAGAAGTTGTGTTTTGAGCTTTGAGTTCGATCGAGTTTTTGGACATTTACGGGACCGGCAAGTATGCGCGGCATGGGTGGCCGATATCACTTGGCTGAACGCAATCGCTCAAAAGAGTCCGTGAACGCGGGGAACCTGCCGCCCGCGCATCCCACGTGGTGCACACACATTGTCGACAGCCACAGTGCGTGGCGTAACGTCACCCGCCAGGATTGTGGGTGGTGATTTGTATGACTTCGTCTCGCTTACTGATTACGAGATCGGGCTGCTGTGTGCTGATATCAGCGGCAAGGGAATATCCGCAGCGTTGATGATGGCGCACCTGCAAGCGCTTTTACACGGGCGTCTGCAGCCTTGCGGCGACGTTCGCAGACGCGCGGCCCCACCAGCGGTTGTCTCGGCGCTTAACGGCGATTGTTGGACACGATTTGCGGGCCATCGATATGCGACCTTGTTCTATGGAGAGTTCGACGTGCGCACTAACAGACTGCGTTACGTGAACGCTGGCCACTGCGCTCCCATATACCTTTCCGAAACGGGTGAACGAATTAAGCTCACCGCCGGCGATCTGCCCGTTGGGCTTTTTTCGGAAGTCGATTATCAGGAATTACAAGTTGTCTTACCAAAGGGTTCGGCGCTGATAGTTTACACGGACGGCGTCACTGAGGCACTCAATTTGCACGGAGAGGACTTTGGAGAGCAACGCCTGATGCGCGCTTGCAGAGCGCTTCCCACGGGAGCCAAGGCCGATACAATTTGCGAATTGCTCTCGAGCGAAGTATTGGAGTGGTCGGCCGGGGTTGAGCAGCACGACGATACGACCATTCTTGTGCTCAAGGCTGACTAAATCGACTGCTGTGTCGTGCATGAGCGTTGTTTCGATGCATGCGCATTATGTATGCCAAAGACCACCCGTTTGAACTGTACTCGGACCACCTTCGTTGTCGCGGCTCTGTAGTCCGCGGTTCTGGTTTTCTGGACGGCGGCAGTTTGCACAGGCACGCGTTTCAACTCGACAATATGGAGTGCGTCCAAGGTGGTCACCATTGCCGTCTTGGGTGACCCTCAGGTCTGAATGCCCATCGCGGTATGCCCACTGGTATGCCCACGCCTCGCATAGACCGATTCTTACCGCTCGCGCGATTTCGCTGGCGCATCCGTTCCAACCCGTTGTGGATTGGATACTTATATCAATCCATCACAATTCCGCTATGCCCATCGTAAGTTGTTGAATTCATGTGACTTCATGGCTTCGAACCAGCAGATCGGTCAGGGCGAGCCAGCCCGCGATTTGTTGCGGGCGGCGACAATGGCTTCGACGCGAGAAGTCATCGGAATCTTGCGTGGCGTGTTCGGTCTTGCCAAAGGGGATCTCCAGATTCCGGTGCTGCGTCAGTACCGTCGGAGGCCTCTTTACCAGGGAGGTCATTGAAGCCATGTCGCGCATCGATCAGCGACAGGTGGTCTTCGCGTTCTCCAATCCCATGCAGCCGGAGTGCAGTTCCCGGTCGTTTACTTCAATGGCCAGACCTTCCTGCCCGGACAAGCCAACAACTTCTATGTCTTCCCGGCGATCGGTATGGCCGTGTTTGCACCACAGGCCTCGCGAGTCACGGACGAGATGTTTATCGAACCGGCGCGCCGTCGCCGATCAGGTACCTGACAAGTTGCTGAAGCAGGGTCTCCTTTTCCCTCTGCAATCGAACATTCTCGAGACTGAAATTCAGACCGCCGCGCGAGTCGCAGAATTTGTCTTCGATTCAGGCCTCGCTCGTGTTGAGCTCCTTGCGAACATGGTCAAGTTCATTCGGAAGCACGTTTACAAGCCGGAATATGCCCCTGTACTGGCTCCAGCATTTCAAGCCGCTTGATATGCGAAGGCGCTGGAAGGCTGGATCATGGCGATATTCGCTTGGATCACCGAACACGAGCAGAAACGCATCGTGGAACGCGTGCCAGCTAGCCGACCCGGGCGAAGGCCCGAGGCAGAAAGCTCGGCCGGCCGCGGTTCGAGCCGAGCGGGTGCATGAGCGCTCATATTCTTCTTGCTCTCGCGGCAACGGCGCAGACGCGTGAGCAGGCTGTCGCCGCGGCGCGGGCAGGACGGATCTTGTGCCGCGGATGGATCCTAATTGCGCGGGACACTTCTGCTTTACAGAATCCGCGTGTGGGATACGTGTGTCCGAATCGCGAATCCAGCCATTTTATAGGGTTGAGCTGTTTGTGTTTTCAATAACTTGCGTGTTGTCAAAAAACCGCCGGAATCCGACACCCACTGGCTTCCGCCAAATTATTGACAATATAGAATCGTGGCGTGGGGTGGCCCGGAAGCACATTCGAAAGAAGACGAATCCTCATCCCAATCGCCCGACGCCCTCTTACACCAAGCGACATGCGCGAATCGCCCACGAGATGCGCGCGCGTCGTGATACGTAACGAAACCGTGTCGACCTTTACGAACGAATTCTTGAATGTCAATGCTGTGACGATGCTTGACTTTGAGCCCTACGCTTGCGCAGAAGGGCCGAGCCTGCCCCCTCAGACGATGCCTTAACCAAGGCTGCCATTTTTGGGCGTGCTGGCACGATATCCCCTGACAACCCAGCCGCCGTAAGCGCCTCAGTCATGATCGGTCCTACTGACGCGATTAACGTGTGTTCTTGAAGCGACGAGCGTACCTGGTCGAGTATGCCATTCCCCTCCGCGATACGAAACAGATGGTCAAGCTGAATGGATGATGTGAACAGGACGACATCGATCTCTCGCGCGGCGATGCAGCGCGTAGCTTCTGTCAAAGGGCCAAGATCCGACGGAAGATCCCATCGGTAGATCGCGAAGCACTCCACCTCGGCGCCTAAGGATCTGAGCGCCGCGTTCATTTCTTCGTTAGGGCGTCCATATTCCTGCACGGCGATCTTCCGGGCCCCACGCGTCGCAACTGCTTCGACTACTTCTTTCCAGGTATTCGGCTCGGGTACAACCACGTGCGCCTTCGCCCCCAACTCGCGCAGAATCGGTAGTGGCTTCGGTCCGCGGGACACGATGAAGACGGACTGAAGCCCACGCGACAGCGCTTCGAGGCGCCCGTTCGCCGCCGCCACGTCGCGCAGAAACGCAAGTCCGGCGCCGGTCATACAGACAACAAGGTCGAATTCGCCTGCCGCGGCGCGGTCTACGAAGTTCAGAGCTTCATGTTGATCGTCGAGCGCCCGTTCCTCTACTGAGGGAGCTACAAACGGGTCACCACCTTCGCGCCGGATCAGCGCTTCCATCTCCTTTGCGCGCCTGCTTTCCAGACTGAGAACTCTGAGACCCCCGAACGACATCCTCTTTCCAGTATTGCCGAGGTTAGTCTCCCATCGCTGCGGCGGGGGCCATCGAACCGGCCAGGCGCGACGCGATTTCGCGTTCGGCCGAATGTTCTTCCTGTTCGGTGAAGCGGACCGCCAGCGTCAGAATCGAGATCCCTGTCACTGCCCCTCCCAGAACGAGCAGGGATTGATTCCACGGCATGCTCCCTTTGAAGAGAAAACCGGCGAGCACAGAGCCGAGATTGCCGCCCGCTCCCACAATGCCTGCTACGGCGCCGAGCGCCTTCCGATTTACGAAGGGAACCACGGCGTATGTTGCGCCATTGGACATTTTTATGAACAAACCGGTCAGCGCCATCGCGGCGATTGCGAGGGGAAGAACGGTCATACGCGAAAACAACATCAGGGCAAGCCCTTCACCCAGAATCGTGCATCCCAGCAGCCCCGCGCGGCCCTTCAGTCCCCAATGTTTGTGGAAGCGATCGCTCACCAGTCCGCCGAGCGTGCGGGCGAAGACGTTCATAGTGCCGAAGGACGCAGCGACGAATCCCGCTGCGGTGAGCCCGAGGTGGAAATAGTCGGTGAAGTACAGGGCGGCGGTGTTGTCGATTGTCAGTTCCATCCCGAAGCAGGCGGCGTAGACGACGAACAGCGCCCATACGCGCGGATCGGAGATTGCGGACGCGACCAAGCCTGCAGGCTTAGGCTGGGTAATCTCTCCATTCGCTTGCAGCGTGCTGAAATCGCCATCTGCCGTATCCTGGGTGAGACGGAGATAGGCGAGGCCGGTCAGAAACATGACGATCCCGGGGATCACCATCGCGAGACGCCATCCGAGCCAGTTCGACGCCCCCAGGCTGACGAATCCTGCGAACAACAGCGGCATCGCCATCTGCGTGACGCCGCCGCCCAGATTTCCCCATCCCGCTGCGGTCGCATTCGCAGCGCCCACCACATTCGGCGCGAACATCACAGAGGTGTGGTATTGCGTGATCACAAACGAAGCTCCGATCGCTCCGATCGCCAACCGAAACAGCAGGAAGGTCTGGTAATCGTGCGCAAAACCCACCGCCATCACCGGAATCGAGCCGAGAAGCAGTAACCACGTATAGGCCCGGCGCGGCCCGACGCGATCGCACACCAAGCCGATCAAAGCTCGCGCAACGACAGTGATCGCCACCGATGCGATCGTAAGCGTTCCAATCTGCGCTTTCGTGAGATGCATCTCCTGGCGAATTACCGGCATGAGCGGAGCGAGCCCGAACCATCCGAAGAAGCAGATGAAGAACGCGAACCACGACATGTGGAACGCGCGCATCGGAACGCTTGAAAAGTCCGCGAGAGACATGCGCGTGGCTTTGTTGCGTAGCGTCAAACAGGTTCTCTCTTTGAAAAGGCGGTTAAGCTGCGCGGCGCGCGGCCGACAGGTCTACCAGGACAACGCCGTCTTCGACCATCGTGGGGAAGACTGCCAGACACGCGGACTCCGCGGCGCGCACGGGCATGCCCGAAAGCAGATCGAAGTGCCGCCCGTGCAGCGGGCATACGACAGACGTTCCCGTGACGATTCCGTCGCACAGCGGTCCGCCGCGATGCGGGCATGAGTTCTCAATCGTGTGGAAGCGGCCGTTCAGGTTGAAAATCGCCAGTTCGACATTTCCTGCCTTGACGGCTCGACCTTCGCGGGGAGGAATGTTCGAAGCGTGAGTGATTCTGGTCCAACGATGTTCGGTGTTCATACGAGTTGAGGTTCTCCCACTTTCTCCAGAGGTTCGATGTGAACGAACTGCGTCGGGTTCACGGGCCGGTCGCGCTCAAGCCATGCATCGTGGGCAAGAGCCTGCGAGCGCCTGAGACGGTCCAGCAGATTGCGCTTCTCCTCCTCAGGCGCGTATACCGTTTCCTTACGGATCTTTTCGATACCGACGCGCTCGACGAAGTCGTAGCTGCGCTCGAGGTAGTTGCCGTTCTCGCGGTAGTACTGGAAAAACAGCTCGCCCGCTTCCAGCGCCTCTTCCGTCGACTCGACAGTCACGAGGAGATCGGCTTTACGAACCGACTTGCCGGCTGCGCCTCCCACCACAACCTGCCAACTGCCGTCTTGTCCCACCAGGCCGAGGTCTTTTACTGTGGCTTCGGCGCAATTGCGCGGGCACCCGACCACGCCCATCTTGAACTTGTGCGGAGTGAAGAGGTTTTCCAGACGACGTTCGAGTTCGATCCCGGTGTTGGTCGAATCCTGCACGCCAAAGCGGCAGAACTCCGAACCCACGCAGGTCTTGACCATGCGGACGCCCTTGGCATACGCCTGGCCGGAAGGCATCCCGAGGTCGCGCCAGACATCGGGCAGATCCGCCTTTTTGATTCCGAGAAGGTCGATTCGCTGGCTGCCCGTGACCTTGACTAACGGAACGTTGTATTTGTCGGCGACATCCGCGATTCGTCTCAACTCGTCCGGCGACGTGACGCCGCCCCGCATTCGGGGCACGACCGAGAACGTTCCGTCCTTCTGGATGTTGGCGTGCACGCGGTCGTTGATGAAGCGCGCGGAGCGGTCTTCGTCGTGATCGCCGCACCAGAGCATATCCAGCATGTAGCTGAGCGCGGGCTTGCAAACCTCGCAGCCCTTGCGGTTGCCATACACCGTGAGGACTTCTTCCACGGATTTGAGCTTCTGTCCGCGCACGATTTCGCGCAGGCGCTCATAGGAGAACGGCACGCAGGAGCAGAGCGTAGTCTTCGTCTCTTCGCTGAAATCGGGCGCAACCGCGCGCAGCAGCTTTTGGCAAAGACCGGAGCAGCTTCCGCAACTGGTGGAAGCCCTGGTGCGCTCTTTGAGCTGCGCGAGGGTCGTGATGTTGTGAGCGTGAACCGCCTTGATGATGTCGCCCTTCCGGACGCCGTTGCATCCGCATATGGTCTCGCTGTCGGGCATGTCGGCGATTTCGAGCCCGGTATCGGTCGCCGGCGGAGGAAAGAGGATCTGGCGCCGCAGGGACGAGAGATCGGCGCCCGTGCGCATCCATTCCATGTAAGTGTCTTCATCGGCGACATCGCCCACGAGGATCATGCCGCTCAGACGGTTGTCTTTCAGGAAGAGCTTCTTGTATGCGCCGAGCGAAGCATCCTCATAACGTACGACTTCGACGCCAGGTTCGGCTTCGTCGATCGAACCGGCGGAAAAGATATCGACGCCCATGATCTTCAGGCGCGCCGCCGGGTTCGGCGCGGAGAAGGCTCTGGCTGCTTCGCCGGTTATCGCCGCGGCAAGCACCCGCGCCTGTTCAAACAGAGGCGCTACGAGTCCGAATGTCTGGCCGTTGTGTTCTGTACATTCTCCGACCGCGAAGATGCGCGGATCTGATGTCTCCAGATAATCGTTCACGATCACGCCGCGATTAACGCGCAGCCCCGCGCGTCGCGCGAGATCGGCATTTGGGCGAATGCCGGCCGCGATAACGACCAGTTCCGCATCCAGTTCTTCGCCGTCCGCAAATCGCAGGCCCTGCACGTGGCCGTTGCCGCAGAGCGCGGCTGTCTGGCGCGGCAGCATCACGCGAATTCCCAGGCTTTCGATGCGTCGCTTCAGATACTCGCCGCCCGTGGCGTCAAGCTGCCGTTCCATGAGCGTCGGCGCAAGGTGGATCACCGTCACGTCACAGCCGCGCACCTGCAGCCCGCGCGCCGCTTCCAAACCCAGCAGACCCCCGCCGATCACGGCCGCTTTCAGGCCTTTTCGAGCTTTGGCCATGAGGGCGCGCGTGTCATCCAGAGTTCGGAAGACATGCACATTGTCTTTGTCGACGCCGGGGATCGGCGGGATGAACGCGCTGCTGCCAGTTGCGAGGATCAGCCGGTCGTAGGGCGTCACGCGTCCCTGGGCGTCGATCACCGTCCGCGTCTCGCGATCGATCGAGTCGATCGCTACGCCGAGCCGAGCGTGGATGCGATTATCGCGATACCAATCGACGTCGTTCAGTACGATGTCCGACGCCTGCTTCTCGCCCGCCAGGACGAGCGAGAGCATGATGCGGTTGTAGTTCGGATGCGTCTCGTCGCCGAAGACCGTAATATCGAAGTCGCCCGACCTCTTCAGGATGTTTTCGATGCAGGCGACGCCGGCCATTCCGTTACCGACCACAACAATGCGATTCATGAGTGGGCTCCCGAGCGCTCCACCCGGACCGCGCATTGCTTGTAGTTGGGTTCGCGCGACACCGGGTCAAATGCGCTCTGCGTGATTTCGTTCACGTTCGTTTCGAAGAAGTGGAAGGGCATGAACACCTGTCCGGGCGCCGTGATTTCGGTAAGGCGAAGTTCGACGCCTTTCGTACGCCCTCGGCGCGAGATCACGTCCACAGAGTCGTGGCTGCGCAGCCCCAGGCGCTGCGCGTCGCGGGGGTTCATTTCAAGCCATGCGCGAGGCGAGAGTCGCTCGAGGATCGGAACCTCGCGCGTCTTGGTGCGGGTATGCCAGTGCTCCACGGTCCGTCCTGTGTTGAGGACGAACGGATAGTTCCCGCCGGGCTGCTCAGGGAATGGCGCCCACTCGGCGCAGATGAGCCGCGCACGTCCGTCGGCCGTAGGGAACACGCCATCCGCGTAGAGCCGCGAAGACTCCGTGGGCGCGGCCGTTCCCACCGGCAGTGGCCACTGGGTCGCGCCCTCGCGCTCCAGAAGATCGTAGCTGATTCCGGAATAGTCGCAAAGCCGGCCGCCCGATACCTTTTGCCACTCGTGGAATGCGTCTTCCGGCTCGGTCCAGCCTGGAAAGAGCGAATCGCGGCAGCCGAGACGTTCCGCGATCAACAGAAAGATGTCGAAATCAGAACGCGCTTCTCCCGGGGGCTCCACCGCTTTGTTTACCTTGCTGACGCGCCGCTCGGAGTTTGTGTACGTGCCTTCCTTTTCACCCCAGATCGCGGCGGGCAGAACGAGGTCGGCAAGTTCGGTGGTTGGCGTGGGGTGATAGCCATCCTGAACCACGAGGAAATCGAGGTTCGAAAGCGCATGCCGCAGCAAACCCTGGTTTGGATACGACACCAGAGGATTCGTCGCGATGATCCAAAGAGCGCGGATTTTCTTCGCGACCGCCGCTTCGATGATGTCCGGATAGGCGAGCCCTCTTTTTTGGGGTAGGCGGCTTTCGTCGACATTCATTAGCCCGGCGATTTCAGCGCGGTCTACGGCATCTTCGAACCTGCGGTAGCCGGGCATGCTCGAAGTGAAGCTTGCTTCGCGCGAGCCCATCGCGTTGCACTGGCCGGTGATCGAAAACGGCGCTGCGCCGCGACGTCCGATGTGGCCGGTCAGGAGCGCCAGATTGCAGATGGCGTTGACCGTAGCGGTCCCAAGAGTGCTGTGGTTGACCCCCATGGTCCAGCCGATGAAGCCAGCCTTCGCGCGTCCGTAGAGCAGCGCCGTGCGAAATATGGATTCCTGAGGAAGCCCCGTGATTTCGGCGACCCGCTCCGGCGTGTACGATGCAACGAACTTTTCAAACTCCACGAGCCCTGAAGCGCGTTTCTCCACAGCCTCGCGGTCGACCATGTTCCATGCGAGGAGGATGTGCGCGATGCCGTGGATCAGCGCGAGGTCGGATCGCGGCTTGAGGGGCAGGTGGATGTCCGCCATCATTGCGGTTTTCGTGACTCTCGGGTCCGCGACGATCAGCTTCTTATTTCGATTCGCTTCGAGATACTGGCAGAGAATCGGATGGTTATCCGCCAGGTTGGCGCCGATCAGCAGCACGACATCGGCGTGTTCCATGTCTTCGTAATTGCCTGGAGGGCCGTCGCTGCCGAAAGAGAGTTTATAGCCGGAAACGGCTGAGGCCATGCACAGCGTCGTGTTGCCGTCGTAATTGCTCGTGCCGAATCCCAACTGCACGAGTTTGCCGAGCGTGTAAAGCTCCTCGGTTACGAGTTGGCCAGTGCTGAGAACGCCCAGCGAATTCGCGCCATGCGCTGACTGCGTTGCAGTGAAGCGCTCGACCATAACGGAAATGGCGTCGTTCCAGCCAATCCGCTCGAGCTTGCCATTTTTTCTCAGGAGCGGATATCGTGCGCGGTTTTCGGCATCGATCACATAGTGTTCGGCCAAGCCTTTGGGGCAAAGCTTGCCGCGATTCACAGGGTGCGATGCGAGCGGCCGCGACGCGACCGCCTTGCCGTTCTTCACGCCGATCTCGATACCACATCCCACAGAGCAATAGCCGCAGGTTGTCGCGACCCAGCGGTCGGCGATCCTGCGCGAAGATGTGTAACCGGTGCTTTCGCTGCGCCCGTAGGCGTATTCATCGGCCAGATTGTCGAGTCCAACGACCCGCTTCCAGTTCATGCGGCCCTCCTCACGCCCGATGTGAACGTGGACGCGATGTTCTTGGGAACGACGCTCACAAAGAAGAGATAGCGGCCGAGTATTTCACCGGCAAGCGTCGCGGCGAAAACCAAGGTCGACGGCAGCCCCGACGGATGAACTATTGGGGCAATGATGCCCGCGCCAACGAGAACAGCCAAACGCAACGCAAACAAGGGCCGCAGTTTTCCGGCCAGTAGTAACGACGAAGAACGGAGCTCGAAGATCTCGGAGCGTGAAAGCCAAAGGAACTTGCCTGCCTGCGTGAAGAGCTGCGCCGCGCCGCCCGCCGCAGAGGCAATGAGAACGCCGATGGGCGCGCCTGGAACGAGAATATGGACGAAGGCCGGCCCGCACAACAAAGCAGTGGAGAAGAATTCGGCCGCTGTGTAGCCACTGAACCACCCAGGCCTCGCGCGGACGATATAGATTCGCGCGGAGCACGCCGCGCCTGTCATTCCTGCCACGGCCGTGACGAAACCTGCGAGATTCCGGCCGGGAAGCTCGAGCAACGCAATACCCGCAAACGCGCCGGCCGCCGCAGCGAACAGGGAAAGCGTGAGGACTTCGCGGCTCAGCCAGGAACGCCTGAGGCCGCGGAGCGCCCGCCACGCGTAGGCCGGGCGGCCCAGGTGCAGAGTCGAAGCGCCCAGGCTGATTCCCGCAAGCGCCAGCGAGACCAGCGACGCGATTCGAATTTCGGCAGGCTGCCGCCACCCCAGCACCCAAAGCGTAATAAACGCGCCGACGCACATCTGAGTCAGCACGAGCATGAACACCAGCGGCCAGTGAGGATGTTCCGGTTGCACCCGATTCGTGTCCACGCGTCCGATTCCCGGCGAGAGATTTTCCGGAAGCGTGATCCGCGTGGTCGAGATGCTGTCGCCGGCTGAGGGCAATCCTGGCGCGTTCGCCGAGACGTGATCGCGCCTCCATTGTTCGATGTTCACGATCTCGATCGCGATGGCATTTTCGGGGCACGCCGCGACGCACGCGGGCGCCATTCCGTCGCTAAGGCGGTTATGGCACAGGTCGCACTTGCCGACCACGCCGCGCGCTGGATTGTACTGCGGCACGCCATAAGAACAGTTCCACGTGCAGTACTGGCATCCGATGCAGGTGTCCGCGCTGTGAACGACCACGCCGCTGGTCGGATCTTTTGTGTAAGCCTCAACGGGGCAGCCGATCAGGCACGAAGGCTCAACACAGTGATTACATCCCGCGGAAAGGTAATGCCTTTGCGTGAGCGGATAATAGCCGCCCTCAACTTCGCCGACACGGCGCCAGTTCAGTTCCGCGGGATTCCCATTCTGCTCGTTGCACGCCACGACGCAGCACTTACAGCCGATGCACTTCGTCATGTCGAAGTGGAATCGGTACTGCTCGCCTGGTCCCGGAGGGCGCGAGGGTATCAACTCTCCGGGCGCGGTAGCGGGAGGCGCGTTCGTGGCCGGCGCGCTGTAGAGCAGCGGGCTGTCCATCAGAGGCAGAGTCGTCATGCGCGTTTGCTTTCGCCGATCCTTTCAAGACACACGTCCACGAGGCTTCCCGAATGACGCCAATGAGGACATTGAAAAATCGATTCCCGCTTGGCCGCGGTCAGAGCGGCGGCGGCGGAATCAGGTTGTTCTTGTTCTTTTGAGATTCGGCTCCGCGGGGAGCTTACTGGAAGGAACCGCACATGGGTTCCGGGATGGCCCCGGAAAACCCGTTTGTTTCGCGGCGAGCTATTCGTACTCTAGCATTCCGGCGGCATGCCTGGCGTTTCGATTTTTTTATCGGGCTGATACGAGAATTCTGTTCCGCAGGGTCCTCAATGTCATTTGCGACGTCTTCCACTCCGACCGCATTGTCATTGGATCACCAAGGTGTCGGTACGTCTGGTATGCGCGCGCTTCGATGGCTACCAGCAGCAAGCGCCAACCGAAGGTCTGGCGCATTCCGAAATATACTGAACGACGGAGAGCCGAATGAAACTCAATCACGTCATGCTTGCGGTCGGGGTGGCCACGCTCACGGTCTCAGGGCTGGCGCAGCAGGAGGGTCCGTACAAGGTTCTGAAGAGCGCGCGAGTTGGCGGGGAGGGCGGTTGGGATTACATCTACGCCGACGTGGACGGACGGCGTTTGTACATTCCGCGAGGCGCCACCAAGGCGGTCGCGGCCACAGAAGCCGCGCCAGCGGTTCCGGAATTTCCTTTGCGGCTGACGATCTACGATCTCGACACGCTCCAGGCCGAAGGTGAGATTGCAGGTATTGGCGGAAATGGAACGGCGGTGGACCCGAAATCCGGGCACGGTTTCACCAGCGATCATCCGCAGGTTTCGATGTTTGATACCAGGACGAAGGCGCTGATCAAGCATATCGATGTCGGCCAGGCGCGCCCCGATGGAATCTACTTCGATCCATTTAATCAGCGCGTCTACGTGTTCAGCCATCCGACGAAAGATGCAACGGTCATTGATACCAAGGACGGCACGGTACTCGGAACAATCGACCTCGGCGGAACGCCGGAGCAGGGAGTCGGTGATGGCAAGGGAATGCTGTACGTGGTGATGCAGGATCCCGTCGGCAGCGTTACTGCGGTTGACGTGAAGACGATGAAAACGGTGGCGCATTATTCGTTTGTCGATAAGGGTGGATGCAACGGGCTGGCGCTCGATGTGAAGAATCAAGTGCTGTTCGCCGCTTGTTCACGAGCGGGAAACCCGCCGGTTCCGCAGCCGACCATGGTGATCATGAGCGCAAAAGACGGAAAGATTCTGGCCAACCTGCCGCTGGCTGGCGGCTCTGACGGCGCCGCATTCAATCCAGCTACACTGGAGGCTTTTAGCACGCAGGGTAACGGCACGATGACGATTGTGAAAGAGAAGAGCCCAACGACGTTCGAAGTCGAGCAGAATCTGCAAACCATGAATGGCGCGAGGACCATAGCATTCGACAGCAAGACCAGTCACCTCTTCACCATGTCGCAGGAACGCGGACCGGCGCCTCCTCCGCCAGCCGGCGGCGGACGCGGTCCACAGGGTGCGGCTGTGCCGGGCTCGTTCACGATTTTGATGATCGGGAAATAACCAAATGAGAGCCGCGCTGCGCGTGCGCTTACGAGAAATTCACGAGCAGGCGAACCGACCGGTGGAATCGAAAGCCCGATGCGTAGCCGCTCAATCGTGGCGCAATGCGGAAACGGGATCGATGTTTGCCGCGCGCCAAGCGGGCACTCCGCCTGCAATCGCCGCCACGCCTGCCAAGATTGCGAGTGCGGCGCCAGCGACCAGCGGATCGGCTGGGCCAACTTGAAACAGCAGCGTTCTTGCTACGCGCATCAGGACAAGGGCACTCGCAAGGCCGGCAAGCAACCCCAGACCTAGTGCCGTGGCAATGTCCGCCCCAACCAGTCGGTATATCGCGAACTGGCCGGCGCCGAGCGCCCCGCGAACGCCGATCTCGCTGGTACGACGGGTAACTGAATAGTTCAACGCGCCGAAGATCCCTACCGCCGCGAGCGCGAGCCCCAGGACAGCGTAAGAACC
The DNA here is from genome assembly GCA_035262625.1 of Bryobacteraceae bacterium. GTDB lineage: Bacteria > Acidobacteriota > Terriglobia > Bryobacterales > Bryobacteraceae > BOG-234. The sequence continues at coordinate 96,142 of DATFSM010000011.1, read as the reverse complement.
GCCGAGTATGGCGAGCAATCGCTCTTTCAGCATTGTGTTCTCCACGATCGCACCCAGAGCGACTTCATCCCGCACGCGAAGACCTCCACCCAACGCCTTCAACTCGCGCTCGACCGTACGGGCAACTGTATTGCTATCCATCGTCGAACGGACATAGAGAGTGAAGGCGCGCGTTGGTTTCATCGGCATGTATGCGATAGGTTCCGGACCAGTTCGCATGTCGACAAAATGAGAATTCGCGGCTAGCCCGACGATCAGGTGTAGAGCGCCATCATCCCGCCGGAATTCCTTCCCAAGTACCGAATCCGTTCCGAAATAGGTGGAGGCGAAGGCCCGGTTCACAACAGTGGGAACCGGCTCGTCGTCGTTGTCATGAAGCGTGAGGTCACGGCCTGCCAGCAAGGGGGTTTCAAGCGTCGCAAAATAACCGGGGGAAACGCGATAGAAGGTTACCTCAGAGCTTGTCTTCTGCCTTCGCGGCGTGAGTACCCGTTGCGCACGGCGCGCGCCTGAAAGAACGGGCATCCACGCAGCCGCGGCGCTCTGAACTCCCGAAAGCGAGGCGACTTTCGATTGGGTCTGACGCAGAAGTTCCATTTGGCGGGTGCGATCCCGTTCATTCCCAACGATGGTCAGGACAGTGGCGCGACTCGAATTGAATCCCGGATCGAGGTTTGTCAGATTACGCAGGCTATACAGAAATGCAATACCGGGCATGACGAGCGAAAATGCGAATGCCACTTGAATCGCGACAAGAACGCGGCCTATACGTACAGAACCGGTTGCCCGTCCCGCATCCCTCAGTGAACTCGCCGGCCCTTGATGAGTACCGAACCAAGCGGGCATGAGTCCGGCGATTGCGGCAGCGAGGCCACCCGTGAGCGCCGGGAAGATTATTAAGCGAAAATCTATCGTGAAATCAAGGCTGACCGGATTGCTATGGGTCGAGACCATCGTCGCGAGAAGCGGCGCAGCGATTCTCGACGCGATCCACCCGACCACGCCTGCCGCCAGGAGGATGAGCAGGTTCTCAGTGAAGACTTGCCTCATCAGCCGTGCGCGGCTCGCTCCCAGCGATACCCGAAGAGCCATCTCGCCCGATCGAGCCATCGCTCGCGCCAGCAGAAGTCCCGCGAGATTGGCGCACGCGATCAGCAGAATCGCAAGGGAGACAATGCCCAGCAGCAGCAGGGGTCGAGAGTATGCTTGCCCGAAAGTTGAAATGCCTCTTTCGCCGGAGCTAATGGCAAGCAGTTCATTCGCCGTCTGATTCCGGAGAACTCCAGGCAAATCATTGTTCTCTGAAGCCCGCTCCATTCGTTCGCGGTGAAACGCGGGCTGAAGCCGAGCCGCGAGTGTTGCCGAGTCCTGACGCGGCGATAAACGGCCCATCAGTTGAAACATTCTTGCATTCGAATTGGTGAAGATCGCGGGATCGGCCACTGTAACCGGCAGCCATACGTCGACAAAACTGCCGGGCTCCACGCCGGTGAATCCGCGGCGTGCCACTCCGAGAATGCGGTACGTCCGACCGTCGAGAACGATGGGGCGTCCGATCGCCGAAGGATCGGCCCCAAATCGACGCTGCCAATAGCTATAGCTCAGCGCCACCGCGGGCCGAGGCGAAGAGTAACGATCCTCCGCGTCTGAAAAGAGCCGGCCAGATGCGGGCGGAATACCGAGCATCTCGAATGCGTCCGGCGAAACGAACTGCTGAATCGCGTCCTCATAGGAAGAATCGGGCCCGTCCACCTGCGCCTCCACACGATTGGGCGGAGAAAACAGACTGATTCTCGCTATGTCCCCGGCTGCTGTACGAAGCCGTTCATACAGTGGATAGCTGAACAGATCATGCTGCGATTCTCCCGGACCCCTATCGGGCTCGCCCCGAATGCCAAACGCGACAAGCCCCCGTGGATTCGCAGTTGGAACAGGCCGTAGAAAGAGGGCGTTAACCAGCGCGAACACAGCCGTGTTCGCGCCCATGGCCAAACTGAGCGAGACTACCCCAGCGGCTGTGAGGACCGGGTTGCGAATCCATCCACGCAGTCCATACCGAACGTCTCGCCAGGTTTCGTATAAGAAGCCGGACGTTCGCGCCTCGCGGCTCTCTTCGCGGAAGACTGCGGCATTGCCAAACATGAGAGCGGCTTCCTGCCGTGCTTTCGATTGACTCAACCCCTGCCGCTCCAGTTGTTCTGCGCGGCGTTGGAGATGATCCCGAGTCTCCTCTGAAAGATCGTCGTCCAGCCGTTTTTCCGCAAAGACGTTTCTGATTCTCGTGAGCCAGGACATAGCGTTCCTTTCAGGCGTACCGAAGGACAGACGCAACACCCTGCGAAAAGCTGTTCCATCTATCGGCCTCCGCCTCAAGGTGCTTCTTTCCCGTGGGGCTGATTCGGTAGATCCTCGCTCGGCGTTTATTCTCCGTCACCGTCCACTCAGCGGTAATCCACCCCGACTCTTCCATGCGGTGAAGCGCGGGATACAGTGACCCCTCGTCGATTCTCAGGGCTTCGCGGGAAAGTTCCTGAATCGCGGTCGCGATCCCATAACCATGGGAGGGCCCCCGGCGATTGAGCACCGTCAAAGCGAGCAAATCAAGAGCGGATTGAACCGAAGCCGGCTTCTTCGTACCCATTGTTAGCTAGGGTAGCAGACAAGGTAAGAATGAGCAAGCCGCTAATTCGCGGACGGCCTTTCCGCATGAACGATCTGGACAATCCGAACTTGCATCTTTGCGGATCGAAGCCGCAGCCCGAGTTCACCGAGAGCGGAGAAAAGATCGGGCAGATCGCTGTTCATCTCCCTGGAACCCGCAAACTGTCCGCCAAACTGGCTCTCATCCGGACGCCACGCAAGGTCGAAATCAAAGGTCCCCTTCAGCCCTGTCCTGTCGATCACCGGGCGTGCCAGCACCGGACTTTCGAGGTAAGCCGCCAACCTCTCCATCGGCACGTCACGGCAGACGTAGTGCAGACTTTCGCTGTCCCGAAATGTGAACCCCTCGCCGCCATCGTCCGGCTTACGTTGCTTCATTTTGTGCCCTCCTCCCCGGACTTCGAGGATGAAGACGGGGCTCTGCTTCGACTCATAATGCAGCTCAAGCTGAAATCTTTCGGCCAGAAGAGTCTTTAGCATCTCCAATGACTGTTGCTGAGAAACCTTTAGATCACACTTCGTTTGAATGTCGTACCGGTCCCTGTCGGCCCAGGCTGGCCCTCCACTCACCGACCCCACCGGCAGGCTTCTGCCTTGGCCCGGCCCATACGCAAGCCGGATCAGATCCTTGAGAGACAGGCCTTCAAACGTGAACCCGTTCGGCGTCACTGCCATTCTCTTTGTCCCCAATCCGGAGGCGGGCTTGATGGACGCAACGTCAAATGCCGGACTCACGCCAGCGGCAGGTGGAGTTTGGGCGCGCATGGGGCCGGCGCACGAGAAAGCCAGTGCGAAGGCCATGAATTGGGCCGCGCCGGCCCACGCTGCCTCGCGGCGAAGGAGCCGAATGGAGCCTGCCACGCTATTGTGCTCCGTGCTTTCGCAGTATGTCCGCGACGTCCTGAAAGTTGCTCTGTAGCGCCGTGGTCAGCGGCCGCCTGCCTAGGGCGTCCTCGAGATTGGGATCCGTCACGCCTTCCGTCAGGAGCCACTTCGTCATCTCGAGGTTGCCATCGCGCACAGCGGCGCTCAGCGACTGGTTGAAATCCCGGGCGCGCATTTTGATTTGTGGGCTCAACATCTCGGCGATTCCGGTGTCTCCGCTGATCGCCACATGATACAGCAAACAATATCCATGAGGTCCGCGCGCGTTGACGACAGTCTTATCCGCGGCTACCATGGCCCCGATCACTGCCCTCTCGCCGAGCATGGCAGCGCAAAACGCATCGATGCGGGCGCCTTTCTCTAGCAAGAACCGCGCCATTTTCCGGCTTCCGACATGCGATGCGCCTCCCAACCCGGTCTCCCAATCGCCTCCTCCCCAGTCCCACGACCCATATACAAGCCTTGGCTCACTTTCCAACATGGCCGCGACCCTTTCCAGGTTCGCGTCTTTGTGAGCCAGCCCGACGAAAGAGGCGACCAAGTCCAGATCTTGCCGGGGTCCGCGCTTCGGTTCCGGACGAATCGGGGCGTTCGCGGGCTGAGGGGCGGGCTGCGCCCCCGATTCATTCTGCTGCGCGAATGAGTAGGCGGCTGCGGGACCAAGAAGCCCGAGAATCCCGCGCCGCGTTGAGGAGAAGGAGTGTAAATGGCTGATCACGCTCACCATTTCGCTACAGGCCCGTCCCGGACTCCAGACGCTGTCGGGCTATTTTTTTGCTATCGAACAAGCTCCTTGTTTGGAATTAGTTGCGACCGTTCGTTAACGGCCGCGGCGAGTACGTACCTGGCCTGCGGCGGATATATTTGAATGGTGGAGAAGGGCGAACCGGAGCCGCGGGTCATCCGAAAATTCGGCATTTTCGAGTTCGACGAATCCGCCGGCGAGTTGCGGCGCAACGGAGTCCTGGTTCATCTTGCGCCGCAACCGTTTCAGATCCTGAAGCTGCTGATCGACAACGCCGGCGAGATTGTGCATCGCGACCGCATCCGTCGGGAAATCTGGAACGGAACGACGGTCGATTTTGACCGGTCATTGAATGTCGCTGTCGCCCAGATACGGTTTGTGTTGAATGATGACGCGGCCAATCCCCGCTTTGTCCAGACCATCCCACGCCGCGGATATCGGTTTCTGGCAAAGTTGGAGTGCGGCCCGCCGGTCGGCGCAACGGCACCCGAAGCGGCGCGAATCCCGGTGAGATTCCGGAGGGTTGGATGGGCCATTGGATTCGGATTCGTGGTCGCCGCGATGCTTGCTGCAGGTGGGTTCCGCTACTGGCACAGGTCGGCTGGTCCCGTTCGAATCGCAGTCCTTCCGTTCTATGCGGCCGAGCTCGAACCCGCCGATGCAGTATGGTCGGAGGGCGTGTTCGATGATTTTCTGACCACGTTGGGTGGAACTCAGCCACAGCGGATCGAAGTTATAGGCCGAGGATCCGTGTCTCACATCAGTACAGGCCAACCGGGCAGCCTCCGGGAGGTAAGCAAGCAATTGAAGGTGAACTACATCCTCGAATCCAGCGTCCGCCGCGAAGGTGGTTCCCTACACCTTGGCGCGCGCCTTGTGGATAGCGGGACGGAAGCCGTCCGTTGGTCCGCAAACTTCGTACAGGATGATTCAACCCCGGCTTTCGCTGAAACAGTAGTGGCGCGTGTCTCTGCGGGAGTCCTGACCACGTTGTTTCCCTCCGCCTCCACGGCCATCAAAGTTAATATTTGCCGGGATGGGGAGGATAGCTATCAGACCGGGCGAATACTCGTGAACCGCGGTGGGTTGATGGATCTGGAGAAGAGCCTTCTCTTCTTCCAGAAGGCTCCTTGCCCTCAGGCGGCCGCGGAGAAGGCCGAAGTTCTCGTCCGCCTCGCTCGATTGAATAGGGCCTCAGGGGACTGGGACGCAGCGCGCGTAGCGGCGCGGGCGGCATTAGGATCGAATGCCGGCTTGACCCGTGCGCACCTTGCTTTGGGGAATGTCGCATTCTGGCATGACTGGAACTGGGCGGCGTCGCAACGCGAGTTCCAGGAGGCGTTGCGAATCAATCCCAGCGATCCCGATGCGCATCACGATATCGCGTGGCTACAGACAGCCTTGGGGATGCGAGGCGGCGCCCGCGCATCGCTCGAAACCGCGATCGCCCTCGACCCGCTGTCCGCCAGGACCCGAATGGACTCGGCATGGCTGTTCCTCCAGTTGGGCGAGTTCGATCGAGCCGCATCGGAGGCGCGGCGAGCACTCGATCTCAATCCGGGCATGGCCGAGGCGCGCTTTTGTATCTCTCGCGCGCTGCTCTATGCGGGCGATGTGAAATCCGCCGCGGAGGCGCTCAGCCCGGCGCTGCCTCCATCTCTCGTCCGGGCAACAGCAGCATTGCCGTCGACGGACGCAATGCGCCGCCTCATTGAGTTTCACTCGGCAAGCGCAAAAACCGATCCATATGAAAGGGCCTGGCAGTTGGCTTTCCTCTCCTCACGTTCAGAGGCGCTCACTGCTCTGGAAGAGGGTTTCTCAAAACGAAATCTGATGATGCCTATGATCGCCGCCGATCCGGCATTCCGGACCTTGCGTGATGAACCGCGTTTCCGAAGGCTTGTCAGTCGAATGGGACTGTAGCGGCACGCCGGGCGCCAAAACGCCTACGATGAGAACTGCCGCCCGGGTAGAGAACGCCTGCTCGCCCAGCGATCTGTTGGGCCGCGGGTACGTCTGGGCTGCGATATGGCGTGAACTGGCGTGGAAGCTGCAGCGTGGCTAATCGGCGCCGCCAGCGCAAAATTGTCACCGTACCATGAGCAGTGACCGGCAAGACTTCGCCATGGCGATACTTCGGTCAAACAAGTGAGCTCAGAACAACTTCGTGACAGGTGTAACTAGCGACTTTCGATGATTCCGAAAACGCTTGCGCCCGCGGCTCAGAGCATCGGAGCCACGACCGCGAGGGAGTGGGTTACGACATCGTACGGACAGACCACTAGCGGCCGAGGTTCATTCTCTTGTCGCATTGCTTCGCCAACGCCAAAGCTGAAGCACTGTGACATCATCCGCGACTATTTTTTCCGCTGGTTCTGAGTTTGAGCCTAAACTCGCCAGTCCGCGAGACTGAAATCGCTGATCGGATCAGGGTTTAGGTTTGGCGGCCAGCAGGCCCCGGCTGTCCATCCAGTCATAAAAGCGCTGGGGCCATTGCGCAACTGGTCCTTTGGTTGTGGCGCGCACACCGAAGCCGTGGCCGACTTTCGTGTAGACATGCAACTCTGCTTGCGCGCCGGCCTTTTTCATCGCGAGGTAGAGTTCGGGAAGGCCCTGCGAGATGTCCTGCCGGTCGTTCTCCCCGCAGACGAGAAACGCCGGGGGCATATCCTTCGAGAGCGGCATGTCTTTGGGAATCGCCGGATACATAAGCCCGAAGAACGCGACCTTCGAACTCAGGCGATCGATTGGGTCGGAGGCTTCGAGGCTCCCTTCCGTCCCATGCGTGGCGGCGAGAGCGGCGAGCTCGCCTCCCGCCGAAAACCCGATCACGCCGATCCGGGCGGGATCAATATTCCATTCCGATGCGCGGGATTTTACCAGGCGGATGGCGCGCTGCGTATCGGCCAGAGATGTGCCCTCGATGGTGTACGTCGAGCCTTTCTCGCGGGCGAGACGATATTTCAGCACGAAGCCTGCGATTCCATGCTCCTGAAGCCACGCGGCGACGTTATAGCCCTCGTGATCCACCCAGAGCGTGCTGTGACCACCGCCGGGCGCAATCACGACGCCGACACCCGTCGCCGTCTCTTTGGGAGGAAGGTAAACCGTCAGGGAAGGCTTGTGAACGTTGGAGATGACGTGGTCACCCTGCGGCATGACCTGAACCTTCTCCTCGCCGGTTTTCCCTTCCGAACCGGGGGCGCCGTCGGGCCACAAGTACACGACGGGTGGGTTTGCCGAATAAGCTCCGTGGGCCAGCGTCAGAGCGGCACAGACTACGAGCAGGAAACGTGTCATGCGTTGGAAAATGATAACCCGATAGGCGGGCAGAGGCACCGATCCAAAGGAGGGGAGGCGCATCATCGGATTTGATCCAGAAGCTCCCTCGCGGCCGTGAACGATGGGTTGAATTCGAGAGCCTTTGCCAGAACAGGACGAGCCTCGCCGGGTCGACCGGTCTTAATGAGCGCGACTGCAAGATTCATCCGGACCAGCACGAGGGCTGGGCTGATGTGGAGCGCCTCGCGGAAAAGCCGGATCGCCTCGTCGTAATGACCTTGCTCCATTTGATAGGCCCCGAGGTGCGCTGCGGCCGAGGACTCCGGCGCGCCCGCGGCGCGGACCAGAGCGTAGAGGCGTTCGTAGAGCGCCCGCGCCGACGCGTCATCGCTGCGCTTGACGTAGAGATCGGCCAGGTATGCCAGGGTTTCGGGATCTTCCTCCGATTGGCGCTGAGCTTCGCGCAGCAGATCAAATGCGCGTGCGCTGTACGCAGGATTCGATTCGCGGAGAGCAACAATTGCGTAGGCAAGGCCGAGATCACGCGGCCCCGAACGAACGCCGCCGAATGCCGTCAGCGGAGCGTCCGCCGGCGGCTTTCGATTACGGGGAATGGGTCGGCGAGGGATCGAGTGATCGGTGTAAACCACATGGTCGGCATCCGCAGCCTCGGTCCGCGGCATATGACAGGCGATGCAGTTTTCGCCGCGCGCGCATTGGGCGGGAGTGTGGCAGGTCTGACATCGGGACCGGAACCAGGCCACTTTTTCGGAGGCTGCGGGAACGGAATGCGGATCGTGGCACGTGCCGCACCAGAGGCGATCGCCGCTGCCGCGGGCGCAAGCGCTTCGGGTAAGGCTCTCGACATGGCTGTTCACCTTAATGCCAGCATCACGAGTCTGGCGTACAAAGGCGATGGCGTAGTCGGATAACAATTCTCCCGGCGCGAATCGCATCGAAGACTTGCCCGCCCGATCCACTCGGATCTCGCCGGAAAGATGGCATTGCGCGCAGACGCTGTCACGCCTCCGGGGCTCAAGGGTCGCGGGATTAACAATGTCGGATCGCATGGCGCTGGCGGCATGAGCCGCCCCAGGGCCGTGGCAGCGTTCGCAGCCGATGCCCGGCTCTACGAATGGAGGCGATTCGAATCCGTTTTGGGTTCCGGCGATCTCGCGAATGCCGGTGGCGTGGCACTGAAGGCAGGCGGGCGCGATGCCGCGAGTCAGAAAGGGATAGTTATAGGAGTCGTAGCCGGGCGAAGGCGCCCATTTGGCGGAGGACGTGTAATATGTCGCCGGGGCCTCATAGAGAAACCCGTCCACCGATATCAGATAACTGCGCGCGGTAGCGCCTGATCCTGCGTAATAGCTGAGTTCTCGGCTTCCTGAAATGACGCCGGGCTTTCGGAACTGAAGAGACAGGCCGCTGGCGCCCCGGGATATCGAGTATTCGTATCCTCCGTTCGCGGAGAAGGACTGTTCGGGCACATCGGCGTGTAGTGCGAGTCCGCTGGTCTGCGCCATAGCGGTCCGGGAGTATTTGCGGTAGATCTCCGCATGGCATTTTTCGCAGACGCGTGAACCGACTAAGCCGTTATCGGCAGCGATAGATGAGGCAGCGTATAGTAAGGCCGACGCGAGGAGCCGTTTCAACCCGACCCCAGTAGACGCAGTGCTTGGCCTCATCGATGTGGAGTATTTTATCGGTCGGAAAAAACGAAATGGGATGCCGGCCCAAATGGGCCGGACATCCCGGAAGAAGCAGAAGGTCAGAAGGTGAAGCGAGCGACAAGTTGGCCGTTACGAGGTTGCGCGAACAGGCTCGTATAGTTGATTGCGCCGAATCCCGAAGGCGATGTGCCTCCGGCGTTGCAGCTATTCGTGCCAGCCGCGATGGTGCCGTTCGTGCAACTCCTGGTTCCCTGCGGGCTCGTGACCGTGGGATTGTTCAGCTCCAGGCGGTTGAACACGTTGAAGAACTCGGCGCGGATTTGGAACGACATGCTCTCTTTGATTCGGAAGGTTCGGCCGATGTTGATCGATTCGGCGGGACGCCGGGCGTACCGGTAATCCGGATAGTAAGGCGCTGCGGTTCCAAACTGCCCGGGCGCCGGATTGACCCACGCGGCGGGATTCAGGATGAAGTCACCGGTTGGGTTAATACAGTGGCAGTTTGGGTTCTTGAGGAACAGAGGCTGGCCGGGAACCCGGTTCTCCGTCGTCGTGTAACCGTACCAATTGGCCTGGTTATTGGACGAAACGGGAACCGGAATGGGAAGTCCCGACGAATACTGAAGCAGCCCGCCAATGTTCCATCCAGTTACCACGGCTTGCAGAAACTTGTTGGTGATGCCGTACTTCTGGGTCTCGTAACTGAACCCGGTGTTGAAGAGGAACGGCTGGTCCGTGCTGGTGATGCCGCGGGAGTTCGTTCTGTTGAAGATGTTGTTGATGGTCGCGTTGGCCGTGGTCGCGGAAACGTTGAATGCCGCCGCGGGGTTCGCCTGCGTCTTGGACCAGGTGAAAGCGGACGTCAGCGAAAAGCCATGCGAATACCGCTTGCTGACTTTTGCCTGAAGCGAGTTGTACCAACTGTCTCCAAGCGGCGCGCCGTAGACGGTGATCGTGCCGTTCACCTGCGGATAAGGCCGCAGAGCTTGGAGTACGGTCGCAGTAGTGGGGAAAGTGGGATAGGGGAGAGGTACGCCGGAGGCCTTACCAGCGGCGCTGCCCAATGTCGCGGCCAGTGTAGCCTGCCCCGCCGCCGTCGTGGGATCGATTCCGTACTTGGCGAAAACCGCAGGATTGGGCGTATTGAGCCCACCGAGGTACGCGCTGTTGTTCTCCCACGCGCCGCGGTTGCCTACGTAGTTGGCTTCCACAACCAGGTCGCGGAACACTTCACGCTGGAAGCCGACGCTCCACATCAGGATTCGCGCGGGTCGGCCGGAGTTCGGGTCCTGATAAAAGTTCGGGTTGCCCAATACGGTCGCCGAGGCCGGGAACAGGCCCGGATTCAGCGATGCGTTCGTCAGCAGAGCCGGGTTGTACTGAAGTCCCTGTTGGAGAGTAGTTGCGGGGACGCCGAACGCTCCGCCGGGGTTGTTGAACGTGAGTTGATTGAAGCCCACGCCCAGAAGCGGAGCGTTGGTGATATAGGCGAAGGACGATACCGGCGCGTAACTGACCCCGACACCGGCGCGGAAAACGGTCTTCGAATCGATCTGATAGGCGGAGCCCAGGCGCGGGCCAATCGCGTAAGGATACGCGGTCGTGAACGAGCAGTTGCAGCGCCCGGCTCCATTGCCCTCATAGACCAGTGCGCCCGGAATGTTGTTAACCGTCGGATTCGGAGTGTTCGGCCCGAATTCTACCCATCGGTGCCAGATTTCGTGTCCCCAGTTTTCGAGGTCCCAACGTACGCCATAGTCCAGGGTGAGCTTGCGGGTGACTTTCCAGGTATCCTGCAGGTAGAGTCCCCAGCCGGTCTTGCGGAGTTGAGGGTCCTGCACGGTGTTTACGGTTGCCGTGTCGATCTGGCCGAGCAGAAAGCTGGCGTAGGAATTTCCGACTGAACCCGACACTCCGTTCGCCGCGAACGAGTTCGTATTGTTGAATGGATTGCCTGTCTCGTTTGCGCTGAAGTTGAGGATGCCCTGAGCGCCGCGGGAGTTCCGATCGGTCCAGCTATTGAGCCGGAACTCGCCGCCCGCCTTATAAGTATGGTTTCCGTGCACCCACGTAGCCGAAGCCACCGACGTGAACGTTCCGTCGAAGTAGCTGTTGGCGTTGCTCGGGCCAAAGCTGGCGGTCAGCCCGTTCAGGCGCGGAAAGCCCGCCGGATTGGTGGAACTGCCCACAAATCCCAGTTGGCCAGCCGCGTCGTACTGGAGAACCTGCGGCGGCGAACTGTCGGGATTGTGGAAGCGTTGATAACCCACACCCAGATGGAGCAGCAAAGTCGGCGCGAGAGATTTATCGTAGTTCAGCCGAGGCACGGTGCCATAGATTGCCTGAACGCGGACCGCCGAAATCGGGTACGGAAGTCCGTCGGGAGCCGTCAACTGATTCGTCGTGAGCTTGTTGAAGTAGAACGAGAGACGTGAGCTGTCGGGCAGGATCTCATCGATCTTGACGGTCGGAACCTGCTGGTTAAAAGGATTCTGATATACCTGCTGATAGTTACTTGTGGGGTTGCCGTTGGTTGGCGCCGGGATAAGATTCTGAATCTTCACCGCCACCGGATCGAACCGGCTCTGCGGAATGATGTTGCCGGGGAACGGCGTGGTCACGAATTGACCAGAAGGGAGTGGAGTGCGCGACGCCGGATCATAAATCGCGCCGTTGTAAATGGGGTTTCCGGCGGGGTCGGTTCCGAGATTCTGCTTGGGGAAGAGGGTGGGATCGCTGAAGTTGCCGGCCCGCATCGCAGCGGTCGGTACCGTAAGAAACGCTGAACCGTTGGGGTACGAGATGTTGCGGTAACCCTCGTAGCTGAAAAAGAAAAATGTACGATTTTTTCCGTTATAGACCTTGGGTATCCAAACCGGACCGCCGATTGTGCCGCCGAAATCGTTCTTGCGGCTGCGGGGGTTGGTCGCCTGAACCTGCGGAGTGAAGTAAGGCCGATAGGCGTCCAGAGCCTCATTCGTCCAGTATTCGTATCCGGAGCCGTGGAACGCGTTGGTACCCGATTTGGTGGTGAAGTTGTAGAATCCGCCGCCCACCTGGCTGAACTCGGCGGCGAACGTGCTGGTCTGGAGCGAGAACTCCTCGATCGAATCGACGGATGCGTGCGAAACAGTCGATGTCCAGTTGGGATCGTTCTGGCTGGTTGAATCTTGTCCTTCCACCTGAACGCGGAATGTGCCGGTGGGAAGCCCGTTCACCTGCGCAGTGTCGGAGCCGGTCCCGGTAACGCCCGGGGACAGCATATTGAATGCGAACGGGCTGCGGATTGTTCCGGTGCTGCCGCCGCCGCCGCCAAAATTCAGGGGCAGATCGTTGATGCGATCGGTCTGAATGATCGTACTCTGTTCGGCGGATTCCGTCTTCAGAGCCGCCGCCTCGGCAGTAATCGTTACCGTGTCGGAAGTCTCACCGACCTGGAGGGAGACATCGACGCGGTTGGTGGTCGCGACCTGTACGACGATGTTTTCCTGAACAAATTTCTTGAATCCTTTGACCTCGACCGTCAGGCGATACGAGCCCGCAAGCAACGACGGAATCGTGTAATTGCCCGTTTCGGTTGTAGCCGTTCTGGACTCTGCGCCGGTACCCATGTTTGCAGCGACCACGGCGGCATTCGGTATCACGGCCCCGGCCTGATCTGTGACCTGTCCCGTGATAGTTCCGCGATCATTCTGGGCGAACACGGCCAGACTTGACGCGAGTAATAAAAGTGATGCGGAAACGAGCCGCATAGAGAAGCCCCCTGTGCGAAAGCCCCTTGAATGTAATCCAACCATGCGGCAAACACTATCACTAATGCCGCCCCTGAACACCCTCCTTTAGTTGGGCAGTTCGATACGCGCTGCAGTATACAATCGGCGACGTATTGTGCTCAATCGGCCCGAGAAGATACGCGTTCTGATCGTCGATGATCACCCCGTAGTGTGTCGCGGGTTGGCCGCGATTCTTCAGACGGAGCAGGGCATGTGCGTCGTGGGTCAGGCGTCGACCGGAGAAGAGGCGGTGGAGATGTTCCGGCAGCACCAGCCGGACGTCACTCTGATGGACCTCCGGATGCCAGGAATGGGTGGTGTCGCGGCGATTCAGGAGATTCGCAAGACACACCCTAACGCGGCGTTCATTGTGCTGACTACTTATCAGGGCGATGAGAACATCCATCGCGCGCTGAAGGCGGGGGCCCAGTCCTATCTGCTCAAGGGCATGTCGGACAACGAACTGCTGGGAGCCATTCGAAACGTGCAGGCGGGGCTGCGGTATCTGCCTCAGCCGGTGCTCGACTCGCTCGCAAATCGGCCTCCGAAGTCCGAACTCACGGAGCGCGAGCTTCAGATCCTGAAGCTGATCGTCAAGGGCATGAGCAACCGGCAGATCGCGGAAACGCTGGGCATCACTGAGCCGACCGTGAAGTGGCACGTGAACATCCTGCTGAGCCGGCTTCACGTCAGCGACCGGACACAAGCCGCAGTAGCCGCGCTTCAGCGGGGGATCGTCGAGTTCTGAAAACGGCGGCGGACAACCTCGTCGGATGAAAGAGGAACTTCGGCGACCACAAGCGTTCCGTTTCCGGGATTACTGCTGAGTTCGAACACGCCGCCGAGTTGTTCGACTCTTTCCCGCATGCCGATGATCCCGAAGTGATTTCTTTCTTCGAGGTCAGATCGCCCGGAATCAAAGCCGACGCCATCGTCTTCGATCTCCATCCGGACGTTGGACGATTCGAAAACGATCCGGACCGAAATACGCGCCGGGTGGGCATGCTGGACGGCATTCCTGAGCGCTTCGCGGCCTACTAAGAGCAGGGCGCGATCTGTAGCCGGGTCGAGTGAGACCCGCTTGCCTTCGATCTCAGTTTCAACGTTTGCGCCATGCTCCCGGCCGAGTTTCCGCGCCAGGTCGAAGAGGTCGAAAAGGGGAGACCGCGACCCATCCGAATGCCGCAGGTTCCAAACCGCGCGTCTCGCTTCTTCGAGCGTCTCCTTTATTTGAGAGCGCGCCTGAGCCAGCAGATCCGCGGCTTCCGACAGGTTCGTACGCTGAAAACGAGCGGCCGCTTCCAGGAGCGCCGAGACTCCAACACATCCCTGGATCACGGTGTCATGCATTTCGCGCGCCAGCCGCGTTCTTTCGTTCAGAAGCAGCGCGAACCGGGACTTCGTCTGGCGGGTGTAGATCCAGAGAGCCCCCCATGCGGCGCATGCCAGCAATGCTGCCATGAGGCTGTAGAACCAGGCAGTCTGGAAGAAACTGGGGGCCTTGTAAATAGCGATCGAAGCCTCAGATTGAGAACCGTCGGCGTCGGCGTCTTCGGCCATGACTTTGAACAGATAGTGCCCCGGCGGGAGATTGGAATAAAACGCAGATCTCTGGCGAGATGCGGGAATCCAGGAATCGTCGAAGCCTTCGAGCCGGTAGCGAAACCGTACTTGTTGCGGAGCCGCAAGATTGCAGGCCGTGAAATCGATTTCCAGGCGGTCACGGCCCGCAGGAATTGCCACTTCGCCCGAAAGCAGCAGCGTCGCATCCGATGCGGATACGTTTTCGATCATCACCGGACCGGAGCGATGAGCCGGTAGCCGCGACGGAGTCAATCTCACGGCGCCGCGCACGCTGGGGAACCAGAGATCCCCTGAAGAACGGCGGCAGCCCGCCGATTGCAGGCCACCGGACATCTGGCTTGTAGCCATGCCTTCCGCTGTTCCGTAATTAACCGATTGCACGAGGCGGGCCCTTCCCGCCGTGACCGAATCCAGCTCCGTCTTTGCGATCCAGGAAACCCCGACCGGGCTGCTCAACCAGAGGCGGCCCGCATGATCGTCCACGATCTGATAAATCGAGTTGCTGACCAGTCCCTCCTGCGTCGTGAAGCGTGTCGCCTTGCCGTTATCGATCAGGACGAGACCACCGCCGCGCGTGCCCGCCCAAATCTTACCGCCTTCGACATATAGCGACCAGACCTTCTCGTCTTTAAGCGAGGCGAAGGTTGCATCCTCGACGATGCGGCCCTGATGAATCCGATTGAGTCCTGCGTCGGTCCCTGCGATGACGTCTCCGTTCACCTCGGCCAGGCATCGTACGCTCGGATAGGACAGACCCTCGTTGAGGTAGTAACTCGTGAACACGCCTTTGCTCCAGCTGCTGAGGCCGCTGCTTGTCGCGAACCACATCGTCCCCCGCGAGTCCTCGTAGATCTGACGAATGGAGTCGCTGCGAAGGCCGTGCTGCCGCGTGTATCTTGTCGCGCTGCCATTGGAAAGGCGCACGGCGCCCGCTCCCGATGTGGCGAACCAATAGTCGCCCCGGCTATCGAGAAATACGCTGCGATAACGGAGATCGCGTACCGACGCCGGGAGGTAATAGCGGTGGGGTGCGCCTGCTTCCATTCGATAGATCTGTCCGGAAAACGTGACGATCCACATAACCCCGGCTCGGTCCTCGAATGTGGTCGTGACGTTGTCATCCGCCAGGCCCTCTGCGGAGGCTAGGGTCGTCACGACCGCTCGGCTGAACCGAACCAGACCATCCTGAGCTCCTGCCCAGATGTTGTGTTGACGATCTTCGAACAGTGTCAAAACCGTGCTGTCAGGCAAGGTGGAGGGCGACGAGTAGGAAGTTCGCGCGCCCGTGCGGCCATCGATTGTGATCAAACCCTCGCCTAAAGTTGCGACCCATACATTGCCGGCAGCGTCTTTCAGAAGCGCGGTCCGCGGAGCCGGGGGGAGTACAGAGTTGGCGGAGTGACAACCATCCGGGATCAGCCCTTCACGAATCATCGAAACGACAAAGAGACCCGGGTCCTTCGTGTCGAAGCACAACGCGCGCTGCAATTTGCCGTCATTCACCTCGAGCAAGCCTTGCGCGCTCGACGCCCAAATCTTTCCGGTGGGATCCTCCGCGATGCCGGTGATCGACGCGAAAGGAACTTGCGGCGTATTGTCGACCCGAACAAAATGTTCATTCTCGAACCGGAAAAAGCCGTGGTCCGTACCCACCCAGAGTCTGCCAAAGCGATCTAGGAGCGACGCTCGGACGAAACCGTTGGTCAGTCCTTCCGCTGCGCCATACGAGCGAAAAACCCGACGCGAATAGTGGACTAAACCGCCGCCCTCCGTGCCAATCCACAGCGATCCGTCTCTCACGGCTTCCAGAGAGAAGATGCTGTTGTCCGTGATAGCCGGAGTATTGGATCGATCGAAAGTGATGAATCGCGAGCCATCGAAGCGCGCGAGGCCTTCGGATGTCCCGATCCACAGATAGCCGTCCGGCGTCTGCGCGATTGCCTGTATACGGTTCTGAGGAAGTCCGTCTTCTGTTCGCCACACTCGGTGGCTGTATTCTGCGCCCGGCAGCAGCAGGCTTAGGCAAAGGATTAGAAGAGATACGCGGATAAACGGTCGCAACGAACAAACGATCGGTGTTTCTCCTGTTCGGATTGATGGACTTCTCGCCATACGGGTCAGCCTAATCGCCGCGAAGATAGCCAGTTTATCGGGTCATGTGCTGCTCCCTGTAGTGGGCGCTCCGCGCCGCGTCCAGACGAGATATACAACCGCTCCCGTGGCCAGCGTCGAAATTCCGAAGGCCGTGAACCGCCAGCCGGACGTCACGAAAATGTACATCCACCCGAGAAACGCGAACGCCGCCGGCAGCGGGTACAGCCACATTCGAAACGGCATAGGCGCCTGGTTCCGCCTTCGCAGGTAGTGGAGAGCCACGATCTGTCCCATAAACTGAATCAGTATCCGCGAACTGAGCAGCGCCGAGATTACCTCATCCAGAGCGAAGAAGCTGAATACGATCGCCAGCCCGCCCATCGCCAGGACCGACACGTGCGGGAATCGGCCGACCGGATGAAGGCGGCCAAACGGCCTGAAGAAATTGCCGTCCAGTGCGGCAGCGTAGGGAATCCGGCTGTAGCCTAGGAGGAGCGCAAATACGGACGCAAAGGCTGTCCAGAGGATCAGGATCGTTAACGCCGACGCAGCGCGAGGACCGTAAAGCCGCTCCATAAACTCGGCGCCGATATATTTCGAATTCATCGCAACTCGCCACGGAACGACCGCGATGATGCTGGCGTTCATGACGAGGTAGAGGGTAGCTACGCCAAGCGTCGACCAGATGATGGAACGCGGGATCACCCACGAGGGATTGCGAACTTCTCCGGCCACGTAGCAGATGTCGTAATAGCCCATATAGTCGTACATCGCAATCAATGTCGCCGAGCCCAGACCGGCCGCGAATCCAAAAGAGAACCGGAAAGCGCCAGGCGGAAAATCGAGCACGCGGGCGACGTGGAAGTTGAGCAATCCACTCACGATGACGCACAGAACGGTAAGCAATACCCCAACCCACAGAGCGACAGCCAGACGGCCGACAGCCGTGATGCGGCGATAAAGCAGGACGATGGCAATCACTCCCACCGCCACGCCGATCAGGTGCGAGCCGTTCGTTCCCATTCCACGCCACAGGTAGCCCGCGTACTGCGCAAAACCGATATAGCCGGAAGCAATCTCGAGGGGACCGCTCAGAACAAACTGCCAGATGAACAGAAACGGAATAATTCCCGCGAGTCGCGTGCCGCGAAACGCTTCCCGCAGGTAGACATAGGTCCCACCGGATCCCGGCAGCGCCGCCGACAGTTCACTCCAGACCAGGCCGTCGCACATAGCCAGAACCGCACCCAACAGCCATCCCAGCATGCACTGCGGCCCGCCCATGGCGACAATGATGAGAGGAATCGTGATGAATGGCCCGACCCCGACCATATTGCTCATGTTGAGAGCAATGGACTGGAGCAGTCCCAGACCCTGAACGAGCCCGCCTTCGAGATCCCGCTTCTTTGTGGTACTCCGTCTCATTGGCGCAATATAATGGCGCAATCCCGATGAACCGAAGACAATGGCTGCGAACTGCAGCGCCCTTCATTGCCGGGTTTCGAAGCTCAGCTCAGCAGCCGGCCGGGCGCGGAACAACGCTGTCGGTGGAAGATTATCAGCCCAGGAGCATGTTGCGTGTTCCGGAGACGAAGGTAGCACGATCGCGGTATCCCGTGATCGATTGGCACACGCACATTACAGGGGGCGGTGTGCCCGGTAAGGAAATCCACTTCGCATTGACCGCCGAGACTTGCCTGCCGGTGATGGACCGTAAGAACGTTCTTACAATGGTCGATGTTACCGGGGGCTATGGCGACGCGCTTCGGCAGTCCATTGCCAAACTGCAGACCGCGCATCCGGGCCGGTTTCTTGTTTTCACAGAGCCTGCGTACGATGACGCCTCGAGTGCAGGCTACGCGAAGATGCAGGCGGATCTGATTGAAGATGCGCACAAGGTCGGGGCGCGTGGCCTGAAAGTCCTGAAGCGGCTCGGGCTGGTATTGCGGGAGAAGGGAAACGGTCAGATCGTCCGCATCGACGATCCGCGCTTCGATCCGATGTGGGAGGCGGCCGGCGCGTTCCATATGCCGGTGGCGATTCACACGTCGGATCCCGTCGCGTTTTTTCTTCCGATTGACCGATACAACGAGCGTTGGGAGGAATTGCACGCGCACCCTGATTGGGGCTATTACGGGAAGGGTTTGCCGAGCGACCGCGAATTGCAGGAGGCGCGGCGCAACGTGATGCGGCGGCATCCTCGCACGACGTTCGTGTGCCTGCACGTGGCGGAATCAGAAGATCTGGCGTACGTTTCCGAGTGCCTCGACAGCCATCCGAACATGCATGTCGATATCGCGGCGCGCATTGGCGAACTCGGTCGGCAGCCGCGCATGTCCCGGAAATTTTTTGACAAGTGCCAGGATCGGATCGTATTTGGAACCGACGCTGGTCCCAGCCCCGCGACGCCGCAGCAATTATTCGGCGATCTGCTGTACGAGATCTACTACCGCTTCCTCGAGACAGAAGACGAGTATTTCGATTACGCGCCGGCTCCCGTGCCGCCGCAGGGTCGGTGGCGCATCTACGGCATCGGCTTGCCCGATGCCATACTTCGCAAGGTCTATTGCGATAACGCCGCGCGGTTGCTTGGGCTGCCGGTTTAAGGGCTAATCAGATCTCCAGGTAATTGAGCTTGCCGCTCGAGTCGCCCATCGAATCCACAGGCACGCCCAGACGATCCAGCATCGCCAGGTAGAGGTTCGCCATCGGCGTTTCCTTCGGGTACCGCAAATACCTGCCAGGGGTCAGGCGCCCGCAGGCGCGTCCCGCGATTACAGTGGGCAGATTGGCGTGATCGTGGGCGTTCCCATCGCTCAATCCGCTGCCATACATGATCATCGAATGATCGAGCAGCGTACCATCCCCATCCGGAATCGACTTCAGCTTATCGATCAATGCGGAGAACTGCTTCGCGTGAAAAACGTTGATCTGAGTGACCTTCTCGATCTTCTCCTTATCGCCCTGATGATGCGTGAGGCCGTGATGCGCGTCCGTAATGCCGATCTCGGGATAGGCGCGCGGGCTTTGTTCGAGCGCCAGCAGGATCGTCACCACACGCGTGGAATCAGTCTGAAACGCCAGCGTCATCAGATCGAACATGATGCGCGCGTGTTCGGAAAACTCTGTTGGAATGCTTGATGGCGGCTCGTCCATCGCTGGCTTTGCCGGGGCTTTGTTCCGGGCGTTGCTCTTCTCCGCGTTCTCGATGCGCTTTTCCAGATCGCGAACGGAGAAGAGGTATTCGTCCATTTTGCGCTTGTCGGCGCCACCCAGATGAGCGTTCAGGCGTTGGGCATCCGCGCTCACGAGATCGAGAATGCTTTTCCGGTACCGCGCCATTTTCGGGTCTTCATCCTGAGATCCGAATAAGCGTTCGAATACCGCCCGCGGACGAATCTCGGGAGGCATCGGCGAGGACGGCGTCCTCCAGGAAATGCTGTTGCTGTAAGCGCAACTATAGCCGTTGTCGCAGCTTCCGCCCTGCACGCCTTCCTCGCAGCCTAGTTCAAGTGACCCGAAGCGAGTCTTGCCTTCGAGTTGCTGCGCGGCGATCTGATCCACGGAAACGCCGGCCTGTAACTCGCGCCCGTTGGTCTTTTTCGGATGCACGCAGGTTAGGTAATTCGCTCCCGCCCGGCCATGATCTCCCGGGCCGTCCCCCAGCGCGCGGCCGCCGTTCTGCGTGAGCCCCGCGAACATGAGAACGTCTTGCCGATGTTTGGCGAACTCGGCTGAAACGCGCGGAAACTGCTCGGGCAGCATGTTCAAGCCTTCGGCCAGCTTCGGGGTCCACTGGTCCATGATGATGCCGTTCGGGACGTAGAGCATCGCCATGCGGCAGGGCTGTTTTGTCACCGCCGCGCGCGTAAAGGCGGGGATCATCGAATCGAGCAACGGTAGCGCGATAGCTGTCCCGGCTCCCCTCAGCAGTGTGCGCCGCGATAACGATTTACCGGCCATTAGAATCCCTTTCGCCTTTCTCAATTTTCCATTGCGCCGCGCCGCATGCGAAACGGCATGGAGTTGGTAATCTCCGCCACCAGCGTGGAGAACTTGTAATCATTGTCCTTCAACCGTCGCACGATCTGATCGACAATCGGCCGGTCGTAACTCTCGAGTCCCCGTCCCAGCGCATAGGTCAGCATTTTCTCGGTCAGGTTACGGGCGAACAAATCCGGCTGGCCGCGCAGGACCTCTTTCAGGCCCTCCGGCCCCGAGAACGATTTCCCGCCCGGCAGAGTCCCTGTATTATCGATCGGAAACCTGCCATCCTGGTCGCGCCAGGCGCCCGACGCGTCGAAATTCTCCAGGCTGAAACCG
The DNA here is from genome assembly GCA_035262625.1 of Bryobacteraceae bacterium. Classification (GTDB taxonomy): domain Bacteria; phylum Acidobacteriota; class Terriglobia; order Bryobacterales; family Bryobacteraceae; genus BOG-234. Next base: position 75,122 of record DATFSM010000011.1, on the reverse strand, counting down.
ATCGGGTCCATCTGGTTATGGCAGACCGCGCAAGCGGCGTTAGCCCGATGCGCTTCAAGGCGTTCCCTCAGCGATGCGGCCGTTCCCAGATTCTTCTCTTCCAGCGGTGGCACGTCGGGCGGCGGAGGCGGCGGTGGCGTGCCCAGCAGATTCTCCAGGACCCACTTTCCCCGGATCACCGGAGAAGTCCTGGTCGCATAAGAACTAAGCGTCAGCACGGACGCCTGCGTCACCAGACCGCCCCGATGCGTTCCCTCCAGGCTTACCCGTTCGAACTGCTCTCCGTGGACGTTTGGAATCCCGTAGAAATGCGCCAGCGGTCCGTTCACATACGTGAACTTTCCGTCGATAAAATCGAGCACGCTGCGGTCCTCGCGCATGACCGCCTCGGCGAACATCGTAGTTTCCTGGCGCATGTTTCCGATCAGTTCGTCGTCAACCGTCTGGAACTTTGCTGGATCCGGCTTGCGCTTATCGAGCAGCCGCAACTGCAGCCATTGCCCGACGAAATTTTCCGCCAGCGCATTCGCTTTCGGATCGGCCAGCATCCGTTTTACCTGCGCATCGAAAACGGCAGGCTTCTGAAGCTCACCGGAATTCGCCAACCTCGTCAGTTCCGCATCCGGCATGGTGCTCCACAGGAAATACGAAAGGCGCGACGCGAGATCGTGCGTCTCAATCGGGACAATTCCCTTTCCCACAACCATGCGCTCTGTTCGGAAAAGGAAGGTCGGCGACATCAGCATCGCCTGCAAAGCCACGCGAATGCTCTCGTCGAACGAATTCCCGTCCTTGCGTACCATTGCGGCAAGCTGGATGAGTTCTTCTTTCTCGGTGGCCGTGGGCGGTCGCCGGTATGCGCGCTCCGCCAGCGTCACGATGATCTTCGCCGCGCAATCGGCGGTCTTCTGCGGACAAATAAAGATGCGCTTGTGGCTTTCCGGCGTAGTTGTCGTCGGGTTAAAAGGCCCGAGAATGTCGATATAGTCGATGAATATCTTTCGCCGTCCGTCCAGATTGTCGTTATCCCGCGGATTCCCCATGTCCGCGTATTCCGGATAACTCGCGCGGAAGGAATGTTCGCCAGCCGTTAGCTTCACGCGCGCAATCGATTCGCCATGCGCGTACTGGTAATCGATGTTTCCTTCGACCACCTCGGTCAGAATCTGCTTGCCATCGAGCGTCATCACCATTCGGACCGGCGGCCCATCGAGCCGGTTCAATTCGTGGAGTTCGGCTTTCTCTTCTTCGGTCAGTCCGCGCTTCCGCGAAAGCTGAACCTGGCGAGGGGACCCTCTTTCGCGCGGCCTGTAGTTCGCATCGCGCATGTGGAACTCGTACTCTCCGTCGACCGGGAAGTTGTAACTCGCCCACAAAGCCCCGCGGTAGGAATAGGGCAAGGCATTCGCAGTGCCATCATCTTGCGTCTTCTTTCCAATAAAACGAACGAGCTTCGTTGGCTTCGCGTGGAGAGGCTCGCCAAACACGGCCACCTTCGAAATCTCCCGCGCCGCCGCCGCGTATTTTTCCATCAGGAGCGGCGATACGGAGAGCACATCGCCGATATTGTCGAATCCGTATCCTGCGTCGTCGAGTGGAAACTCGTCGGCGGGGTGGAGCGGAACGCCAAGCAGATCCCGAACGGTATTGTTGTATTCCGCTCGATTGAGCCGGCGCGCTGTCACATGCCCGGGATCGGCCGCGGGCTTTTCTAACAACGCAAGAACCGCGGATACTTCTCTTTTCGACGGCTGCGGCGCGCCCGGCGGAGGCATGCGGCTCGCCGAAAGCTTCGCCGACACTTGGTCCCAGAGTGTAGCGTCGGAGCGGTAATGTTCCAGGCTCAAGCCTGCTGTTTGCGCTTTATCGTTGTGGCACGAAACGCAATATTTCACGACGAATGGCTGAACCTGCCCGAAGAGAGCCGATGTCGCGAGCATCAGAACAGCCAGACGCATTCGGATACATCTTATAGCTTGGTACGGAGCGCCTGCTCAGCTACGAATGTCGGCTCCAGCCAGTCGTTCATCTACGCATCGCCGTGCACGTAGACCGGCCGGTCGAGATATGTATCGAACCCCGGTAGATGTATAGGGGCACAGTATCGGGTGACGAAATCACGTTCGAAATCACCGGTGGACCAGCGCGGCGTGGTGGTGAGGATTTGGTCCGAATGGTCAGGGGCGGGGTGGCGCGGCGGGAAGAGGCCCCGCGACTGCCGCAACTCCGCCTGTTGCAACCGGGTCGTCGCTTAACGATCAGATCGGCACGGAGGGTTCCGTAAAGGGAAGGCCGCCAACCAGGCCTTTCCATTTGTGAGCTGCACGGGCCCGTCTTCTGGGTGGTGTCGAGGCTGTCGCTTTCAGGCCGGCGTTTCGCGAGTTGGGCGGAAAGCGCCATCGTGAAGCAGTCGGCGCGGGGAGACGGCGAGGAGTTCCTGGGATTCGTGCCCTTTTCGTTTTCGAACGGGTTTGAAATGAATAGGCGGTGTTCCTCAGAACGCTTGGAGCCGTAAGCGATCCCTTTCCGGACTTGAGATCTCCGGTCCCATGTGCTTGTGCTGCACGTTTCACCGTTCCGTCTTATGGCGGGCGATGAGTGGGATCGGCATGACGGGATCGGGACCGGAATGCAGGGGCGCATGGAAGTTGGCGGTGATGTGGCGTTCGGGCACGGAGATCACGAAAACGGTGTCGCTGTCCTGGACAGAGCAGTAGGCAGTCTTGCCGTCAAGCGATAGGGTCATCGAGACCGGTGCGCCCGGCAGCGGGATGGTTTTCTCTTCGCGCATCATGGCAATGTCCGCGAAACTGATCGCGTGATCGAGCTGAAGAGCCGAGATGGCGGTCTTTCCATCGCGCGTAATTGCGACCCGGACCGGGCCGCTGTGTTGGCTTCCGACCGGAATGTCGCCGATGAGTTTCTTCGCGCGGGCGTCCACGACTGTGATGGTGTGGCCGTCGGAGTTGGCGATGTAGACGCGTGCGAAGTCAGGGGAGAAGACGATGCCCTGTGGGCGGGCGCCGGTCGGAATGGTGGTTACGGCGTGGGTCTTGAGATCGATGATCGAGAGATTGCTTGTGTCCGTGCAGGTTACGAAGGCGGTATGGCCGTCGGGCGCGAGGCGGACCATGTGCGGCGCTTTGCCCTGGACATCATAGGTATCGATCACTTTGCGCGACCGCGGGTCCAGGATGAGAAGCGCGCTGGGTAGTTCAGTAGTGACCAGAACGTGGCCAGTCGCTGGATCGAAATCAATGCCGTGGGGACGGCGGTGTTCGCCCAGATCGATTTCGCCCACTTTGACGCGGTTGATGACGTCCACCATAGGAATCCGGTTCTGACCGGGCGCTTTTTCGGTCATCACCATCACGCCGTTGTCGGTGATGTAGGCGTAGCGTCCGTCGGCGGAGAAGGCCATCTCGTGCGGGTGCGTTCCGATGTCTACTTCCTTCACGAGGGCGCCCGATGCGTCGAAGAAACCGACGCGTCCGGAAGCTTTTTCGACGATCAGCAGGGCGGGTTCGGAGGCGGCTAAGACGGCGATCGCAGCCAGAACGGCGATCATCGCGGGGCGGGCTATCATGCATAGATTATGTTCCGCCCTGCGCTGTGCTTTGTGGGAATTTCTTTGCTGGTCGCGCTCCCGTTGGTGTCAGACAGCAAGTTCCAGTTGACGATCGACAACATCATGCGCGGCCCGAATCTGGTGGGCACTGAACCCGCGCAGGTGCGGTGGTCGGGCGATTCGTCGAAGATCTATTTTCAGTGGAAGCAGGCGGGCGATTCGATCATCGCGCCGCTGGATACCTACGTGGCGAATCGGGACGGGTCGGGTCTGCGGAAGTTGTCCGATGAGGAAGCGCGGACGGTTCCACCGGCAGTGGGCGTAGATGTGAACGAAGACCGCACTCTCGGCGTTTACTCGGATTCGGGCGACATCTTCGTTGTCGAAAACGCGACGGGGAAGCGGCGTCAGCTGACGAAGACTTCGGATGCCGAGACCAATCCGCGGTTTCTCCCGGATGGGCATCGAATCACCTTCGTGCGCGGTGGGAATTTGTATGTGATGTCGCTGGACAACGGCGACCTCGAACAGTTGACGGATATCCGTCCGGCAGCGGCGGGCGGCGCGGCTCCGGCGGCAGGGGCAGGCGGAGGTCGAGGCGGACGTGGCGGCGGTGGTGGTCGGGGCGGCGCAGCGGCGTCTTCAAGCGACGAACCAAAAGGAACAGACGCGCAGGAGTACCTGAAGAAGGAACAGCGCGAGATGTTTGACGTCGTGCGCGAGCGCGAAAAGCTCAAGGAAGAGACCGACGCGAAACAGAAGAAACTGAATCCGCGCAAGCCCTACACGCTGCAGGCGCGGCAGACGACGGGGCAGATGCAGCTTTCTCCGGACGGGAAATACGTGCTCGCGGTGATTTCGGAGACGGCGAACGGGACGAAGAATTCGGCGGTACCGACGTGGATCACCGATTCGAGTTTTCCGGAAGACCTGACAGGACGCGCGCGCGTAGGCGACGGCTTGGGCCAGCGGCATCTGGCAATCATCAACGTGGAGACCGGTGAAGTGAAACAGGTTGATCATGGCGATACGGGAACGCCGGCCGCGGAAATGGAAGACGGTGGGGGCTGCGGCGGGGGAGGCGGCGCCAGGGCTGGCGGTTTCGGACAGGGGTTTTCGTTCTCGCCTGACGGTTCGAAGGCTGTGTTCAGCGCGCGCTCGCAGGACAACAAGAACTGCTGGATCTTCGCGCTCGATCCGGCGACGGCGAAGGCGCGCATCCTGGCATCGGAGCATGATGCGGCATGGATCGGCGGACAGGACGGCGGGCAGGGATGGCTGGGCGACAACCGAACCTATTACTTCACGTCGGAGCGCGATGGCTTCAATCACCTGTACGAGGTCGCATATGACGGCGGGCAGCCCAATCAGTTGACGTCCGGGAAGTTTGAGGTCGATCGGGCGGTGCTTTCGCGCGATAAATCCACTTTCTATCTGACGACGAGTGAAGGCAGCTTTTACGAGCGCCATCTCTGGAGCATGCCTGTAGGTGGAGGCGAGCGCACCCGAATCACGAAACTTCCGGGCGGGCATCAGGCGACGTTGTCACCAGACGAAAAATCGATCGCGGATATTTATTCCTACACGAACAAGCCCCCAGAGGTTTACGTGATGGAAAACAAGCCGATGGCGGAGGCGAAGAAGGTCACGGAATCTCCCGCGCCTGAATTCCACTCCTATCCGTGGATCGATACGCCGATCGTCGAGATCACGACGCGCGATGGCGCGAAACTTCCAGCAAGCCTCTATAAGTCTGCGGGGTATAAGAAGGGCGGACCCGCCGTGATTTTTGTCCATGGGTCGGGATATCTGCAGAACGTGGATCACTGGTGGTCTTCGGCCTACTATCACGAATACCTGTTTCATCACTTCCTGATGGAGCACGGATATCTGGTGCTGGCGGTGGATTACCGCGCCTCGAAAGGATATGGGCGCGACTGGCGGACTGCCATTTACCGTCACATGGGCGGGAAGGACCTTGACGATCAGGTGGACGCAGCGAAATGGCTGGTTGCGCAGCAAGGGGTCGATCCGAAGCGCATTGGCATTTACGGGGGCAGCTACGGCGGATTCATCACGCTGATGGCGATGTTCACGCAGCCGGACGTGTTCGCCGCGGGCGCCGCACTGCGTCCCGTCAGCGACTGGGCCTATTACAACCAGGGATACACCGGGAACATTCTGAATCAGCCGCAGAAAGATGCGGAGGCATACCGGCAGTCGTCGCCGATTTACTTCGCGGCGGGACTGAAAGGTCATCTGCTCATCTGCCACGGCATGGTGGATACGAACGTTCATTACATCGATACGGTGCGCTTGGCGCAAAAGCTGATCGAACTGCACAAGGAGAACTGGGAGCTGGCGTCGTATCCGGTCGAAGACCATTCTTTCGTCCAGCCGTCGAGCTGGGCCGATGAGTATAAGCGGATCTTCCGGCTGTTCGAGACATCGCTGAAGAACTGATAGGCTAGCGAGGGAATCATGAGGACTCTCGGGGCGCTTGCGCCCTTTCTTTTGTGTCTTGCGGCGTACGCCGGGGACGACAATTTCAATGGCCGTTGGGACATTCAACTCCTGACGCCGAATCCGGATAAGGCGTGGTGGCTTGAGGTATCGGGCGCGGGGTCTCCGAACCTGAAGGGCAAGTTCATCGGGTTTCCCGGCGGCGACCTGAATGACATTACCGATCTGAAGATTCATGACGGGGTGCTGACGTTTTCGGACGCGAAGCAAAGTGGCAAGCGTGAGTATGAGGCGAAGTTCGTCGCGAACAACGGCCATCTGGACGGCGAGATGAAAGGGCCCGATGGCACGATTCCGTTCGCCGGATACCGGGCGCCGGATATTCGGGATAAGGATGACGGAACGTGGCTTAAGGCGGAACCGATTTCCTTGTTCAACGGGAAGAATCTGGATGGATGGACGGGTCTCGGCGCGTCGCCGAATCTTGGCTGGACGGTCGAAAGCGGCCTTCTGAAGAGCACGGGCAAAGCGAAGAACCTGATCACAACGGGCAAGTACTGGAATTTCCTGCTGCACGTTGAGTACAACGTGGCGGCGAAGAGCAACAGCGGCATCGGCCTGCGCGGGCGGTATGAAGTGCAGATTCAGGACGATTACGGTAAGCCTGTGGAGTCGCACATCAATGGCGCGTTGTATAGCAGGATCAAGCCGCTGGTGAACGCGAGCCTGAAAGCGGGCGAGTGGCAGACTGCGGACATCCGGATTGTGGGCCGCGACGTATCGGTCACGCTCAACGGCAAGCCCATCATTGTCAAGCAGCGCATCGACGGGCTCACGGCGATCGCATTCGCTCCGTTCGAGGGCGAACCCGGCCCGATCGAGCTTCAGGGAGACCACGGTCCGGTAGAGTTTCGCAATATCGTACTAACGCCGCTTTATCACCCGCAACCTCAATGAAGACGGGGCGCGCGGGGCGGCAGCTCAAACTCTCGGGAGTATTCGCCGCAGCCGTGACGCCGAACCGGCGGGGTACGCTGGATGCCGATTATTCCGCGCTGATGGACCTGCTCGACTTCCTCGCTGAGGCGAGGGTCGATGGCATCTGCGTGATGGGATCGACCGGCGAGTTCCTGAATTATTCATTCGCCGATCGGCAGCGGCTGGTCTATCTGGGGGCGAAGCGCAGCCGGGCGCCCCTGCTCGTCGGCGTGGGGCATTCCACGTTGCGGGGCGCGCTGCAGCTTGCAGAGGAAGCGATTGCCTCTGGCGCAGACGGGCTGCTCCTGATGCCGCCGTATTTCTTTCCCTACGGGCAGCCGGAGATCGAACACTTTTACCGCGAGTTTGCCCAGGAGACGGGCGATGCGGTGCCACTGGCGCTTTACAACATTCCGGCTTTCACGTCGCCCATCGCGATCGAGACCGTCGCGCGGCTGATCGATACCGGGCGTTTTGCGGGCATCAAGGATTCGAGCGGGGACTGGGAATATTTCGAACGTCTGCTGGCGCTGCGACGAGAAGGGTCTTTCGCGGTGATCTGCGGGAATGACCGTATCGCGCTCCGAGCGCTTGCAGCGGGCGCGGACGGAGTTCTCTCCGGATGCGCTTCGGCGGTTCCGGAACTGGTGGTTGCGATGCGGAAGGCGCAGTCGGCGGGGGATATGGCGCGGGCGGAAGTCCTCAACGCGCGGCTGGCCGAGTTCGTGGACCGAATCGAAGAGTTCCCCGTGCCGGTCGGAATCAAGCGCGCGGTGGAGATACGCGGTCAGAAGGGCGGCGAGGTCGCCGTTCCGCTGCCCACAGATGGCGGGCAGGCGCTGGAAGATTTCGCCGCGTGGTTTCGGGCGTGGTGGAAGCCGTCGCTAGAGTAGGTACGTGGGCCGCATCCGGGTTCTTTCCGATAATGTCGCAAACAAGATCGCGGCCGGCGAGGTGGTGGAGCGGCCGGCATCCGTGGTCAAGGAACTCCTGGAGAACTCGCTTGACGCGGGCGCAAGCAACCTGCGGGTAGAGATCGAGAACGGCGGGCGGCGGCTGATCCGGATTGTGGATGACGGCTGCGGGATGCTGCGGGACGACGCGCTTCTCGCATTCGAGCGGCACGCGACGAGCAAGCTGCGCGACGTGAAGGATCTGCTTTCGATCGCTACCCTGGGGTTTCGTGGGGAGGCGCTGCCTTCGATCGCCTCGGTTTCCCGGTTGCTGCTTGAAACGCGGTCCGAGGAGGAGCAGACCGGGACACGGGTGGAGATCGCGGGCGGGAAGATTCTGTCATGCGACGAGATCGCGCGGGCGGGCGGAACCTCGATCACCGTGCGCGACCTGTTCTTCAACGTCCCGGCGCGGAAGAAGTTCCTGCGGTCGGAGCAGACGGAACTGGCGCATATCGCCTCGCTCGTGACGCACTACAGCCTGGCGCACCCGGATAAGACTTTCGAACTGTGGAACGGCGGGGCGAACCTGCTGCTGGCGACGCCCGTAGCTACCGCGCGCGAGCGAGTGTTTCAGGTGTTCGGGGGTCAGACGCTCGAAGACCTGGTCGAACTGGAGGGGCGCAAAGGGCTGTTGCAGATGCCCGAACCGGACGAGCCCGCGCGGGAGTTCGTTTTGCGCGGCTTCATTTCGCGCCCGCAGGTGCAGAAAAACAATCGGAATTCGATTTACATATTCGTGAACGGGCGATTGATTCGGGACCGGCTGCTGCTGCACGCGCTGTCGTCGGCTTATCACAATCTGATGCCGCCCGCGTGTTTTCCGTTCGCGCTGCTGTTTCTCGAATGCGATTGCGAAGAGGTGGACGTGAATGTGCACCCTTCGAAGACTGAGGTGCGATTCCGGCATCAGTCCTGGGCGCACGATTTTGTGCGGGACGCGATCCGGGAACAACTGATGCAATCGCGCCCTGCGCCGTCCTTTTCTTACAGTTCGCATCCGCATGCCCAGCCTGCGGCGGAATTGCCGTACTCGGAGTCATCGCAACAGATACAGGATGCGCCCGTATTTGTGATGCAGCCTCCGCTGTTGCCGCCTCCCCGGTTCGATTTCGGCGATGGCGGTATTGCGGTTGCCCCGCAGCAGGCGCAGCCATTAAAGCTCAGGATTCCGGATACGCACGGCGCATTTCCGGATGGGGCTTATTCGCCGCCGTCATCGATGGCGCGGATCGGGGACTTGAGGCCGCTCGGCCAACTGCACAACAGCTTCATTGTCGCGGCGGGGGTCGATGGTCTCTGGATCATCGATCAACATGTGGCGCACGAGCGGATCCTGTTCGAACAAGCGCTGGCTCAGATGGCGGCCGGGAACGCGCACTCGCAACGGCTGCTGATGCCCAAGATCGTGGAACTGACGGCGGAGCAGCAGATTGAATACGCGCGGATAGCGGATGAACTATTGTTGTCGGGATTCGATACGGAGCCTTTTGGAAACCGGACAATCGCGATCAAGGCGGCGCCGGCTGGGGTGGATTTCGGCGATCTGGATCGGGTGCTGCTGGAAATCCTGGAGATCGCGGAGAACGAACTGCGGAGCGTATCGCTTTCGGATTTGCGGCGCGGGATCGCGGCGTCGGTCGCGTGCCGGGCGGCGATCAAGATTAATACCCCGCTGGATCAAAAGAAGATGGAGTGGATGCTGCGGGCGCTGGGAGCGACCGAATACCCGATGGCGTGCCCCCATGGGCGCCCCGTGGCGCTCCAATATGGGATGAAAGAGATTCTGAAGGCATTTCATCGGATTTGACCTGACTTGAAGGTAGAATCCAGGGAGTGCCTACCGAAACTCTTTCGCTCGAAGACCTCGCCATCAATACCATCCGGATGCTTTCGGCCGATTCGGTCCAGAACGCGAACTCCGGACACCCCGGCATGCCGATGGGCGCCGCGGCGATGGCGTACACGCTGTGGACGCGCTACCTGAAATACAATCCCAAGGATCCGGAGTGGTTTGACCGCGATCGCTTTGTTCTCTCCGCCGGGCACGGTTCGATGCTGCTCTACAGCCTGCTGTATCTGACCGGCTACGATCTGCCGCTGGAAGAACTGAAGCGCTTCCGGCAGTTGGACAGCAAAACGCCGGGCCATCCGGAGCGGAACCACACGCCGGGCGTGGAAGTGGCGACGGGGCCGCTCGGGCAGGGCTTCAGCAACGCCGTGGGCATGGCGATCGCGGAGCAGTGGCTGGCTGCGACCTACAACAAGCCCGGCCATGCAGTCATCGACCATTACACTTACACGATCTGCGGCGACGGCTGTCTGATGGAGGGGATCACGCAGGAGGCGGCGTCGCTGGCGGGACATCTCAAGTTAGGAAAGCTGATCGCGTTTTACGACCAGAACCGCATCACGCTGGCGGGCGGCGTGGACCTCTGCTTCACCGAGGACACCCAGAAGCGGTTTGAGGGGTATGGCTGGCATACCCGCGTGGTGCCGGACGGCAATGACGTGGAGGATATCGCGGCGTCTATCGAGGAGGCGCAGCGGGAAACCGGCAAACCGTCTCTCCTCCTGGTGCATACGCACATTGGCTACGGGTCGCCCAAGAAGCAGGATTCGTTCACGTCGCATGGTAATCCGCTGGGTGACGAAGAACTGCTGGCGTCGAAGAAGGCGCTGGGCTGGCCGTCGGAAGAGAAGTTCTTTCTGCCGAAGGATGCGGTGGATTTCTTCCGCCAGGCCGTTGGAACGGGCGCGAATGCCCAGGCGGCGTGGAAGTCGAAGCTGGACGCTTACAAAGCGGCGTTTCCAAAGGAAGGCGCGGAACTCGAGAGCAACATTGCGGGTAAACTGCCGGAGGGCTGGGCGTCGGATCTTCCGAAATGGAAACCGGGCGATAAATCGATTGCGACGCGCGTGGCGGGCGGGGAAGTGATGAACGCGCTGGCGAAGAAGATCCCGAATATTATCGGCGGGTCGGCCGATCTGAATCCTTCGACGAACACGGCTCTCAAGGGAATGGGCGATTTTCAGCCGCCGGAGGAAGGCGGCCCCGCATCGCAGGGCGCGGTAGGCGGTGTTTGGGGTTACAGCGGACGCAACGTCGCTTTTGGCGTGCGTGAGCATGCGATGGGCGCTGCCGTGAACGGAATGGCTGCGCATGGCGGCGTGCTGCCGTTCAGCGCGACGTTCTTCGTGTTTTCCGATTACATGAAGCCCGCAGTGCGGCTCGGCGCGCTGATGCATATCAAGGCGTTCTATGTGTTCACGCATGACAGCATCGGGGTGGGCGAAGATGGTCCGACGCATGAGCCCGTTGAGCAATTGGCGGGAGTGCGGGCGATTCCGGGGCTGAACGTGATTCGCCCTGCGGATCCGGCCGAGACGTGCGAAGCGTGGAAGTTCGCGATGGAGCAGAGCGGGCCCACAGCGCTGATTCTGACCCGGCAGAATGTGCCGCATCTGGATCGTTCGAGGGGCGATTCGAACGCCGGCGTGGTGAACGGAGCTTACATTTTGGCCGAGGCGGAGGGCGGATCTCCGGATGTGATTCTCGTCGGAACGGGTTCCGAGGTGGCGCTGTGCACGCAGGCGCGAGAGAAACTGGCTGGCTACGGCGTGAAGGCGCGGGTCGTCAGTATGCCGTCGATGAATCTGTTCGAGGCGCAGAACGCCGGGTATCGTGAGCGCGTGCTGCCGAAGGGCGTGAGAAAGCGCGTGACGGTGGAGGCTGCGTCGACGTTCGGCTGGGACCGATATGCGGGCGAGGACGGTGTCAGAATCGGGATCGATCATTACGGCGCGTCGGCTCCCGGCGACAAGGTGATGCAGAAGTTCGGGTTCACCGTCGGCAACGTGACGGCGGCGGCGCTGCGGCTAATGGGCAAGAACGCCGAGGCCGAGAAAGAGGCGGGTTCAACCGAAACGGCGTTTACCGGACCCACCCTGGCGCACAGCGGTCACTCGTAAGCCCACGGCGCGGGCTTCTTATCCCGCGGTGCGGAAGGCGCGCTCGAGAATGGCGAGCGCTTCGTCAATGTGCTCCTCGCTCACGATATAGGGCGGCAGGAAGCGCAGGACGGTTTCGTGAGTGCAGTTCATGAGCAGGCCGTCATTCATGGCCTGCTCAACGATTCCTTTGCCCGGAATCGAAAGCTGAACGCCGATCATCAGTCCATGGCCCCGAACGTTCTGAATGAAGGCGAAGCGCTTCGCGAGGCCGCGTAGCTGTTCGCGAAAGTATTCGCCCACGCGGGTGATCTGGGGCAAAAGGCCCGGCAGAATATCGAAGAATTCGAGCGCCACGCGCGCAGCGAGGGCGTTGCCACCGAACGTGGAGCCGTGCATGCCGGGGCGGATCGATTTGGCCGCGCGCTCGTTTGCGGTGATGATGCCAAGCGGCAGTCCGCACGCGATGGGTTTCGCGGCGATCATCACGTCGGGCAGGATCGGCGGGTCAAGCAGCTGATAGCCGAAGTATTTTCCTGTTCGCCCGACGCCGCACTGGATTTCGTCGAAGCAAAGCAGGGCGTTGTACTGGTGGGCGAGTTCGCGGGCGCGGCGGAGGAATGCGGAGTCGACGGGGAGCACGCCGCCTTCGCCCTGAATCCATTCGATACAGATGCCTGCGGTGCGCTCGGAGATGGCGGCCTCGAGCGCGGCGATGTCGTTCGGCGGGACGAATTTCACGCCGGGAAGGAGCGGATCGAAATCTTTGCGGTACTTGGGTTGACCCGTGATCGAAAGGGCGCCAAGGCTCCGTCCGTGGAATGAGTTTTCGAGCGAAACGATTTCGAACTTGGCGGGGTCGATATCGTGACCGTGCGCCTTCATCATTTTGAGAGCGCCTTCGGTGGATTCCGTGCCGCTGTTCGTGAAGAAGGTACGAGTGAGGCCGCTGACTTCCGCGATACGGCGCGCCAGCGGCCCCTGATATTCGTTGTAAAAGAGGTTGGAAGTGTGGATCAGGCGGGCGGCCTGTTCCTGAATCACACGCACGATGCGCGGGTGATTCTGTCCCAGTGCATTCACGCCGATTCCGGCGATGAAATCGAGGTACCGTCTGCCATTGATGTCCCACATGTAAGGACCGTCGCCCCGCTCGAGCACGATCGGGTGGCGAGCGTAGTTTTGCAGCAGATACTGCTTTTCCAATTCAGCGACGTCTTCTATGGCGACCGACATTAATTCGATGATACAGGCGCGACGGACGTGGAGCGCTGAAACACGCCGGCGGCGTTGAGTTCCGCGACGCTGAGATTCGCGATAGCCGCGACCGCGTTCAGGGTTGTGCTCTTGGAGATCTGCTGTTCGATCCGGCTGGCCTGCCAGGCGGCTGCCGCAGCCCCGAGCACGAGGTTCAGCTTGGTCTGGCCGGATTGCGGAATCGGGATGGCCGTCTCGACGGCCTGGACGGCTCCGAGGATAGCGGGAAAGGCGTTAAAGATGGTGAGAAAGGTGTTCATGCCTGAATGATCGGATGGAGAGCGCAGAGTCCGGGCGAGAGGCGGCGGAAAACGCTGAAAAGATAGGGAGATAGAGCTGTAAAAAAAGAGGCACGCTGACACCGACGCGCGAAAAAAGTAGATCGATAAAGCGCTGACTCCATCCCATGCCGTGAGCTACGCCGCGTACTGCGAATTCGCCGGCGCGGATTTTGCGCAGCTTAGAGGCGAAGCATATGATGCGAAGAAGCCTTGTCGCCCTGGCTTTGACCGCTTTCGTGGCGGACGTCTACGGGCAGTCGGCGACGAAGCTGCCCAACATCACGATTCTTGCGACGGGCGGAACAATCGCTGGCGACGCGACGAGCTCGACTCAGTTGGGTTATGCGTCGGGACAGGTAGGCGTAGAGACGCTGATCAAGGCTGTACCTGCGCTGGGAAAGATTGCGAAGATTACGGGCGAGCAGATCTCGAACGTCGGCAGCCAGGATATGTCCGACGCGATCTGGCTCAAGCTCGCCAAACGCGTCAATGAGCTCGCGAAATCGCAAGACGTGGACGGAGTCGTCATTACGCACGGGACTGACACGATGGAGGAGACTGCATATTTCCTCCACTTGGTGGCAAAGACCCAAAAGCCGATCGTACTGACGGGTTCTATGCGGCCGTCAACCTCTCTCAGCGCGGATGGCCCCCTGAATATCTACAATGCCGTTGCCATCGCGGCTGATCCCAACGCTGCGGGTCGTGGCGTCCTGGTGGCGATCAACGATCAGATTCACAGCGCTCACGATCTTACAAAGATGAACACGACGTCAGTCGAAACATTCATGTCGCCTTACCGCGGGCTCATCGGCTCCAGCAGCTACGGCGCAAATCAGTTTTACCGAGAGCCATTCAAGAGGAACACCACCGAGTCCGAATTCGGTGTCGATGCGGTGACGCAGCTTCCGCGCGTCGACATTCTGTATGTTTACGAGGACATGCCAGCCGACTTGGTGAACGCCTCGGTCAGCGCTGGCGCCAGGGGGATCGTGATGGCAGGCGTCGGGAACGGCAACATGCCAAAAGCGGTAATGGATGCCCTGAGCCGCGCGGCGCAGAATCGCGTTGTCGTGGTTCGAGCGTCGCGCGTGCCGACCGGGTTTGTGGGGCGCAATGTGGAAGTAAACGACGATCAGTTAGGTTTCGTCGCTTCGGAAGAGCTGAATCCACCGAAGGCGCGGGTTCTACTCCGCCTGGCGCTGCTGAAGACGAAAGATCCGAAGCAGATCCAGAAATTCTTTAATGACTATTAGAAGACGGCGAAAGCCGGGTTTTGCAGTGATACGCTCGCAATTCTGACCGCTCGCCAAGCCCGCGTCGTCGTCAGATGATCTCGATCATGACCTCCGGAGAGCTTGGGATTTCCGACAGACAAAAAAACGCGCTCCGCAGGGAGGAGCGGAGCGCGGTGACCGGGCCGTTGCGTTCGTCAGCCCTGATTCGGCAGCGCCACGATGTGGACGCGCCGGTTCTTGGCCCAGCAAGCTTCGTCATGCTCGTCACAGAGCTGCTTCTCCTTGCCAAAGCTGATGGTCGAAAGCTGATTGGAAGAAACGCCCACCGACACGAGATAGTCTTTGGCGGACTTAGCCCGCGCCTCGCCGAGCGCCATGTTGTATTCGGCCGAACCGCGCTCGTCGCAGTAGCCCTGGACCTGAAGCTTATAGTCCGGATACTGACTCATAATCGTAGCGAGCTCTTTTGAATCGTCGTTGAGCGCCTTAACGGCATCCTCACGCAGCGTGTGTCGGTTGTAGTCGAAGTAGGCGTCTTCAATGTGGGCGAGAAGCTCGTCGATGCGTGCCCTCGTCTGCGCATTGGGATAACGCGAAGGAGCGGCGGTCGCCGAAGCGGGGGTCGACGCAGGGGCCGGCGCCGCGGCGCGCTGCTGGGGCGCGGGAGCCGCAGCGGTGGCCGCGGGGGGCGGAGGAGGCGGCGTCTTGACCGCTACATTCTTTTTTGCGCATGCGCCGGCGAACACGCTCAGGGCGACGGCAGCGGCAATATTGATGGGTAGTCTTCTTTTCACGGAATCTCTTTCCTGATTAAGATTGTGAGGGTTGCGCGCTTTTGACGCCATCCTGTCCCGACATGATTTTGAGGCCCGAACGTCGTCTCGTACACTGACGGCATCGGTCCATCTACAGAAAAGAAAAGGCGGCTGCGTCCCCGGACAGTGCTGTTCGCGGGATTCGGGGGACTGCTGGCCTTTCTGATCGCATCCGCCGCCGTGACCTTCTACATGCTGGACCGGGTGCGCAACGACGACCGCCGCTTCCGCCAGACCTTTGTCGAGCGCCTGGGCGCGCTGGAACGCATCCGCGCGCAGATCTATCTCTCGGGAACCTATGTGCGCGATTACCTGCTCTCGCCGGACTCCGGCGCGGATGCCCAGCGCGCGAGGCTCGCGGCTATTGAGGAAGAAACCCAGGAAGTCCTCAACCGGTACGCGAAGGGGCTTGAGCCCGGCGAGCGCGACGTCTTCGAGGCGCTCCGCAGCGAAATCGGAAACTACTGGAGTGTCCTTCACACGGCGTTCGACTGGACGCCGCGACAGCGCGACCGGCTGCGCTTCAGCTTCTTTTACGAGCAACTCGTGCCCCGGCGAACCACCATGCTGCAGATTGCCGACACCATCGAGTCAATTCACCAACGTGGATTAACGCGCGCGGAGGAGCGCTTCGCCGCGTCAGCCGGGAACCTCCGTCTCTCGCTGATGGCGATGTATGGGCTGGCCCTGTCAGGCAGCCTTCTGCTGGCCCTCGGCGCAATAGCGGTGACGCTCCGACTGGAGCGCGAAAACGCGCAGGCGCGCGCCGGTCTGGAAGATCTGTCGGCTCGGCTGGTCCGAACGCAGGAGGAGGAACGCCGCAGCCTTGCGCGGGAGCTTCACGATGAAGTCGGGCAGTCGCTTTCGGCAATCATGATGGAGGCGGGTAACGCCGAGTTCGCCGAAAGTCCCGAAGAGATGCGGGATCGCGTGAGAGCCATCGTGAGCATGGCCGAAAAGACCCTGAGCGAAGTGCGCGATCTTGCGCTTTTGCTGCGCCCTTCGATGCTGGACGATTTCGGGCTGGTTCCGGCCCTTAACTGGCAGGCCCGTGAAATGAGCAAGCGAACGGGGCTGAACATCGCCGTTGAAGCGGGAGAGGACTGCGATAGCCTACCCGAGGAGCACCGGACGTGCATCTATCGGATGGCGCAGGAAGCGCTGAATAACGTGGCTCGCCATGCGGAGGCGCGATCCGCGCGGGTGATTGTGCGGAAGGCCGGGAATCGGGTGTTGTTCTCTGTGCGTGATGATGGGTCCGGGTTTGACAAAAAGGTGGTGCGGGGGCTCGGGCTGCTCGGCATGGAGGAGCGAGTGCGAAGCCTGGGCGGCGGGTTGAAGATCGATTCGCAACCGGGTCGAGGCACGACGATCTCGGCGGAACTTCCTCTTTCCGAGGCTGTCGCGAGGGAGGCGCATGCGGCGGCCGATCCGCATCCTGTTGGCTGACGATCATACTGTGGTGCGCGACGGCCTGCGCGCGCTGCTGGAACGTCAGCCGGATATGCAGGTGATCGCAGAGGCTGCCGACGGCCGTGAGTGCGTTCAGATGGCTGAAGCGCATGGTCCGAATGTCGTGCTGATGGATGTCGCGATGCCTGTGATGAACGGGATCGAGGCCGCGCGCCGAATTCTCGCGGCCAGTCCCGAGAAGGGAATCGTGATGCTCAGCATGCACCAGGACGAGAGTTACGTATTGCGCTCGCTCAAAGCGGGCGCGAAGGGTTACCTTTTGAAAGATTCTCCCCGCGAGGACGTGCTGGAAGCGATACGCGCCGCAGCCGCAGGCCGATCGTTTCTGACGCGTAAGGTAAGTCGGATGCTTCAGGAAGATTACGTGCGGGAACTTCAGTCGAAAGGGCTGGAAGACAGTTACGAACTGCTTACAGGCCGGGAGCGCGAGATTCTCCAGTTGCTCGCGGAAGGGAAAGCGAATAAAGAAGTGGCGAATTTGCTGAATATCAGCCTGACGACCGTGGAAACCCACAGGGGCCATATATTGCAGAAACTCTCCCTGCACAGTACAGCGGATTTAATTCTTTATGCAGTCCGCAAGAAAATCATCTGCTGATAACAACTTATTAACGTCTCTGTCATACTAAGCCGAGATGCTCTTTCGGCTCAATCACGATGAATCGGCCGCTCGGGGATTACGACGTGTAGCGCGGGAAGAGATCGATTCAGCAGTAGCGCACCTGAGGGTAAAGGTAGCTTCCCGGCGGGACGAATCCGTACACGAAGCCCGCAAGAGTATCAAGAAGCTTCGGGGTCTTGTGCGGCTGCTTGCGCCGGAGTTGGGCGATTCCGGTAAACACGAGAATATGGCGCTGCGTGACCTTGGGCGAACGCTCTCGTCCGTCCGGGATGCCGCCGCGATGGTTGAGACAGTCGATCTTCTCGGGAAGAAGTACCCCGACAACCCCGCCTTTCCGAAACTGACGCAGTTGCGGCTGGCGATGGTCCGCCAGAGAAATGCGATCCGACGGCAAGCGAGCGCCGCGCCTGATGCGGAAAAGGGCGTACTTGTGCTTCGGTCGTTGCGGCGGCAACTCAACCAGTGGAATATCGGCGCGGATTTTCAGACGCTCGCGCCAGGATTGCGAGTCACCTACCGCCGGGGGCGGCGCGCTGCGGGGCGGGCGAAAAAAAATCCTAACGCCCGGAATCTGCATGAGCTTCGCAAACGCGTAAAGGATTACTGGTATCAGGTCCGGCTTTTGGAAAGCATGTGGCCAAAGGAAGATTCACCGGAGAACTCGCTCCGGGAACTTCAGGAAAAATTGGGTGACGCGCACAATCTTGCGGTCTTGCGGGACCGTCCCGAGGCGATTGTGGGCGGCGTGATCGAGCTCATCAACGAACTTGAGAAGGACCTTCGGGAAAAGGCGCTCGAGGCTGCAGAAAAGCTTTACGGCGAGAGGCCGCGCGCGCACGTGAAGCGACTGGATGAATTGTGGCGGGCATGGCGTGCGCCAGAGCCCGAACGCAGGAACGTACGTGCTGCCGCGGCGGCTGCTTCCGCGGTGCAGGCGACGTCCGCGGCTTGATTTACGGCTTTTCCATTTGAACCGCGCGATGTCCGGCCGCGCGGCTGGCCTTGCCTCTCTGAATCCATCCCCAAATGGATATCGCGCTGCCGACCACTGAAATCGCAACCAGGGCTAACACGAACTTTTCCACCAGCGGCGAGTTCGCCATTTCAATGAGTCGCTTGCCATAAACGCGCGCCAGAGCGCCTTCGACGCCGAACCGAATCAGGCGGCAAACTGCGATAACTGCGGCCATCTTTTTCAGGGGATATTGCAGTACCGCTGGCAGAACGATGAATGGCGTGAAGGGAAATCCCGGGGGAGCGAGGGCCGCTACCGCGATGGCGATTCCGCCATACTGCTCCATCTTGCGCTCCACGAACGCGACTCGCCGGCTCTTCTTGTTGCCTTCGATGATCTTGCGCCCCATGTGGCTCGATACCGTGTGCAGAAGCGTCACGCCGAGTGTAGAGCCCGTTGTCGCCATCGCCACGTAGTACCAGAGATGATGGGGGTTCCGGGCGGTGAGAGCCGTTACGAGGAGGTCGTTTCCGAGCGGCAGCATCAGGAAAGAGGAGTCCAGCACGCCCAGAAGGAGCAGCCCGATTCCTCCCAGCGAGAAGAAAAAGTGGGCCAGGCTGTGAAGAATGGCGTGCATTGCAATCGCGCGTGAAGGTTAAAGCACGCTTGCGGCCAGTTCCCGGCGGCTCTATTTGGGAAAATATCCTTGTTTTCCGCGAATGCGGTAATCTTTCATCCCGTCCACGGCGATTTTGATGGAGCGCCACTTCGCCTCGGAAGACTGGGGCGGCCGGTATGAAATGAGATAGACGTGCTTCAGTTCCGCTTGAATGTCGCCGAATACGTTGGCTACTTCGTGGCTGTTTCGCGCGCGATAGCAGATGCCGCCGGTCTTCTCAGCAAGCTCCCTCAACTCTTTCAGAAGAGAACTGTCGCTCAAAGCGCTCCCCTCGGCGACGGCGAAGATAGGAACTCCGGCCTGATAGACGCGTCTCGTGGCATCGTGCGCCATAAGCTGGCTCGCGTTGTCGGCGCCATCGGTGAAAAGGACGATAGCTTTCTTCCCGGGGCGCGACTCGATTTCGCGCGCGGTCTGCGCAATAGCGTCGAACAAAGCGGTCTCGCCCTGCGCCCGCGCGCGAGAGACGGCTCGTTTGAGCGCAGACTTGTCGGTTGTGAACTCCTGCATGGTCTGAAGCGTCGTGCTGAAGCCGTAGATTGCGGTCGTATCGCCCGGGCGCATTTCATCCACCAGGTCTGAGACCGCGTTCTTGACGCCGCTCAGCGCATCGCGCATGCTCGACGTGACGTCCAGCAGGATGGCGCAGGAGAGTTCCTCAGAGGCAGACTCGAACGAGCGGATTTCCTGGCGCGCGCCGTCCTCGAAGACCTGAAAATGTTCCTTCTCGATGCCGTCCACGGGATGATTTTTCGAGTCGAAAACGGTGGCGTACACTTCCACGAGCCGCGATTCCGAACGGAAGATATTCGACTGGCCCCACGCAGCGAGCGTTAGTATTCCGGCGGCCGCGAATGCCACCCTGATTCTCATTTACTGTCCTCCAGCGCCGCCGCTATGGCTTTTTGATCGATGGTGCGGAATGCCCGAATGGCCGAAGCCCAATCGCGCGAATCGAGCATTTTCATCGATCCGAACGCGCGTTTGGCGACAGGCTCGGCGACTGCAGGTATGGCGGCGGCGGGCACGGCGTAACGATCGAGCGCACTCGCGATGTACAGCTTGATCTCGGACGCGCGTTCGGCGATCTCGGTCGGAAAGAGATGGCGTTCGTATTCCTCATACGGCGCGAGTCGCGGCAGTCTTGGCTGGTTAGAGCCGATCAGCTTCGTATGCACGGGACCGAGAATCTGGAGAGTATCGGAACTCGTCTTCGATTCGGCCTGGCGGAGCGCGGCGTCGACTGGCGAGTTCCATGCTGCCTTCGGATAGCGGGCGAGGTACCGGTCGGAAAGGAAGAGCAGATCGGAAAGCGTCGTGCTCTCCCAGACCCGGTCCCAACTCTTCGAGCCGACGGCGGTCAGGAGATCACGGCGGCGGCCGAGCGACAAGATGCCGGCCGTTTCATCGGCGAGCGCGGCGAGCGCCTCGGGATTATCCGCTGCGTAGATGCACCACTCGCGCGCCATACGCAGCCGAAGGCCCAGGAGCAACTGGGCATCGTCCTTGTAACGGGCCCAGGGCGTCGAGCGGATGGCGGCCATCTGACTCTGGTACAGATCGCCGTTGGCGGTCGCGTCTCCGCCTGCGGAACCGGTCTGCGCAGCGGCGGCGAACTGCCCGTAGCCGCCCAGGAAAAAGCTGCCCTCGCCCGAATTCCCGCGCACGAGATCCGAAAGAGGGAACTTCGATCTCCTTCCGAGGTCGCTGCCGAGTTCGAAGGACTGGTGCTTGCGAAGGAGCAGGGGATCGCTGCTGACCAGTATGTCGTCAGGATGCAGGTAAGCGGCGTAGATGACGCCCGCCAGCGCGACTTTCAACTGCGGCGCGAGTTCCTCCAGAATTTCGCGGCACGGCTTCTTGAGATCCGACGGGTTGACCTTTTTCTTCGATGTTTTCTGGCGAAGATCGGCGATCGCTCCACCGATTTTCGACGGATTGGTGAGCAGGATACTCTCGTGAGCGGCGCCGGAGAACTTCATGACCTTCGGCGGCTCGACGACCGGAAGTGATGCGAAGTCCTTTTGGAGTGCGTCGAGAAGCGGTGGATAGGGTTCTTTAGCGGCGGCGATCCGGCGGACCGCATCATCCATTCGAAGCAGCGCCGTAACTGAAGGCGGCCGCTGCAATTCCAGAACACGGCGGTATGCGTCTTCGCGAGCGCGCTGTGGGTCGACCATGCGCGTATCGCCGTTCCATTCCACTTCCACTGGGGGGACCGAACCGAGAGCCAGTTTTTCGAGCCGCGCATCGGCATTCGAGCCCGCGAGTTCGCGCGTGGAGTCAAACGCAGCCGCCGTATATGCGGCGAAATCCTGCCCGGCGGCGAATCTCTGGCTCAGGGCGCGAACCGATCGCGCGGCTTCATCTTCGCTCAGCCCGCCGGAATCAAGGGCAAGCTTGTTGAGTTCGAGCAGCGCATAAAACTGGCCGAGAGCGATCTCGTCCTCAACAGCGTTGCCGTTTTTCATCCTTCCCAGGAGATCGAAAATCGTGCGGAAATCGGCCGCAGTGAGCTTAAGAAATACGCCGAAATAAGGAAACACATTGCGAAATTCGGAGTAGTTCTGGGCCAGAATGAGGGCCGATTCGACATCGAGCGGGTCCTCACGCTGCGCATCGATACGGACCACCGCCAGAAAATTCTCGACTTCGGAAATTGAGCCCCCGTCCGAATGAAATTTCGTCTGCGCGAGGCGCAGCAGGACTTCATCCTCAACCTCGGGCGGCGCGGTTTTGCGGATTTTTCCCAGCAGCCTTTTCTGCTGATCCACGGTGGAGGAACTGCCTTTCGCGACCATCCAGACTTCGGCGGACCCGGGAAAGTCGACGCTCTCTCCGGTGAGCGGAATCTCACGCAGAAACTCCCCGAACGACCCGTTCACGGTGAGCCGTCCGGCCCCGGTCTGGAGTTCCTGCGATTGAGTGAACGCGCGATAGAACTGGTCGGTGCGCCTTGAGTTCAGCGTGAAGAAGCGCTGATGTTCGAGGTCGAGTTGCGATAGGAGGAAAAACCAGCCGA
Organism: Bryobacteraceae bacterium; assembly: GCA_035262625.1. Classification (GTDB taxonomy): domain Bacteria; phylum Acidobacteriota; class Terriglobia; order Bryobacterales; family Bryobacteraceae; genus BOG-234. Next base: position 52,867 of record DATFSM010000011.1, on the reverse strand, counting down.
GCAGTTTTCCGCCGTCCTTATTGAACAGGGCTCGAATGAAACGCGGTGGGTCCGCGGGAGAGACGCCGCTCAGGCTGTTCCAGACGCTCTCAGCGCGGGTCCCGCCGGGAGTCAGGACATGCCCGTTTGCGATCGCGAGCGCGGAGGCATACCGCGCCAGAAGCGGCGAATACTTTCCGGCGATGGTGGGAAGGCCGATATCGAACGCCATGATGCCCGCGGTCGCGGAATCCATCGAACTCAGACCGAGGTAGGTCTCGGCAAGGTTGGGGCTCTGGCTGAGGGCTTCGGCGATGCCGCCGGAGAATCTGTCCGGCTGAGCCGTGGTGCGCCACGCATCGATGCCGAGTGTCACGGGAACGTAGTCGAACGGGATCTCGACGCGGAATTCGCCGCCCTTTTCGAACGCCTGACGCATCGATTCCTGATCGATGCCAAGGGCCGGAGCGAAGTCCTGTTTGCGCGACTCGCTGGCCTTTTCGCTGGATTCGATCACGATCTTGTCTTTGACGCGCCGCTGCTTCCAGCCGAGAACATCGAGCACGGTTTCGGCCTGCTGCCGGCCTTGCTTTGTTCCCAGATTGAGTGCAAGAACGGTGTGGTTTCCGTCGCGCCGCGAAAGGGAAACGAGTTTCTGCAATTGTTCGAAGTAAGTGGCGATGGATTTCCGGTACTCGACGCTCTCTTTCCCATCGTGCAGCTCCTGATGGGCCAGCAGTGTGCGGCAGTAATCGGCCAGAAAACGATCCGGGGAGGCTCCCTGGTGTCCCTGCGCGATGAATGAGAGCGCGTCGATCCCGCCGGGGATCCAGACGCCGGTCTGCTTCGCGGGAGCGGCGGGAGGCGCGGACGCGTCGTTCTTTGGCTTCGGCGAAGCGTTGACGCGGAACCAGTCGGCGTTCTTCAGGTCGCCTTCGCGAAGCGAAACGATCAGACCCCGCCGCAGCGCGGCTGTGATCTCCTCCGAACCCGCTCCGGAATTCCGGAGGGCCTCCGCGTAACGGCGGTAAGCGGCTGGCGCGTCGCCGCCGAATGTGTCGCTCAACTCGGCGGCGTGTTTGAGAACGGCGAGATCGGAACTCGCTGGCGCGAATGCGTCTAGCGAACGGCGGGCGTCGTAAATGCGGTCCAGCCGCTCGAGGGAACTCGCCCGTATGAGATGAAGCCGGGCGGAAGAGCCGTCGGCGTCCAGCCCATGTTCGGCGGCTTCGAGCGCGTCGCTCCACTTTCCTTTGGCGCTATAGATTGTTGCGATCGCGTAATGCGCGGGCTCGCGTTTTGCGTCGGCGGCCACCACGCGTTTCCAGCAGGCGAGTGCGTCGTCCGGGCGCGAGAGCTGTTCGTAAAAATGCGCCCAGGTAGATTGAGTATCGGGATCGCCGGGAAGTTTCGCAGCTTCAAGATCAACCTGACGAGACGCGGCGGTCGCGTTACCTGCCGCGAGATAAAGGCCGATCAGTTCCGTCTGGCGCGCGAGATCATCTTTCAGGGCGAGACCGCGTTCGAGGGAGTCGGATTGCTTTTGTTTCTGTCCGAGTTGTTTGGCAAGGTCCGCGGCCAAAAACCAGAGCGGCTGCCGTGAGCCGTCCAGGTGGAGGCTTGCGTCAATGAACTCAAGCGCTCGCGAGGGGTTGCGCTTTTCAACCTGAATGCGCCCGAGTTCCTCTGAAACCGCGGCGTTGGGAGAGCCGAGGTCGTACGCTTTGGCGAGCGCAACCTCGGCCGCGTCGGTACTCTTCGATTCGAATCGCAGATGACCGAGCCGGGCCCAGAGTGCGGCGTTGCGCGGGTCGACCTCGACCGCGGTCTCGAGCAGCGCAATTTCTTCACGCGGGTCCGAAGAGTCGGCCGCGAGCGCGATCCCGAGTTTCAGCGCTCGCCGGTCGGCCGGATTGATCGCAAGAGCTTTGCGCACGCGGTCGGCCGTTGCCGGCGCTTTCCCGACTGCCGCCTCGAGTTCGGCGTACCTCGGGAGATCGGGAAGCTCCGGCGAGGCCGCGGCGATGAAGGGAATCGTTAACGCGTCCCCGAGTCCTGCGATGCGCGCATCACGGAGATCGAATCCCTTCGAAGGGGCCGCGTGATCCCAGGTCAGCGCGTGAAGCTGATAGGGATCGCGAAAGAGATGACCCACGTCTGCCGCGGTGGCGCATACCACGCCGCCGGTTGCGCGGGCCAGCATCTCGATGGAACCGGGCGCCGCCGATCCCGAAGGACCCCAGAAGATCAGGCTGGTCCGCAACGCGAGGAATCGGCGCAACAGCCATGCAGAAGCGTACGGCGACATGGCCGAAAATCGTCCCGCAACGATCACATAGCGCCAGCCAGCCGGCACATCGGCCGATTGCGCGAGTCCGCCCGCGAGGTCCGCAAGGATCTTTTCCGTGGAGGCAGAGGTTGATGAGGCCGTATCGGAAGAATCCGAGGCGGTAGTCCGAAGCGCCACCTGCAACTCAGGCGCTCGTCTGAAGGGTCCCGATGGCGCCGATATTGAACCGGATTGCAGCGTCGCCAGGCGAATCACTACCGAAGGTCCGTTGTCCTTATGGACGGCAACGATGAACCGTTTTACTTCTGCGTAGTCTTCGGACTGGAGAGCGTCGCGCGCGATCAGTATAGTGGCGTCCGCGGAGCGTTCCAAAAGGTCCAGACGCACTGGGTGCTCGCCGATCGAGTCCGATTCCGTCACCGCGCCGACGGGCGACGCGAGGAGGCGCACCGCGGCGTCCTGCGCGCCCAGCGGCGCGGGATATAGAAATAGGGACAGAAATACCGCGCTACCGAGCTTCAAAACTGCTTTCCCCTGTTCACCCTGCCGAAAACGGCTCAAAAAGTATAGCGTAATTCTGAGCTTTCAAAGGTCAGGGGTCTAGCTGGCTATGATGAGGATTGCCAGCCGACCCTACAGCCGTAATTGCTTCAACAGCGCGAATTCATCCCGATGCGGTCATAGGACCGCGAACGCGGATCGCGGACTTCTGCGTGATCGAACAGGACGTTTCGATCGGCGCCGATTGCCTCATCGAGCCGTACGTCTTCATAAAGCGCTGGACAACGATGGGCGACCGGAATGAGATTTCGGCCGGCACGGCGCTTGGCACGGACCCGCTGGACAAAAATTTTAAGGGCGAACGCAGTCATCTTCGAATCGGATCCGGTAATAAGATCCGGGAGCACTATACGATCTCGCGGGGCACGCAGCCGGATTCGGTGACCGTGATCGGGGACGATAACTACATCATGACGTCAGGCCATATCGCGCACAACTGCACGATCGGGAGCAACGTCGTGATCGCCAGCTGCGCGCTGATCGCCGGTCACGTCGAGGTGGAAGATCAGGCATTCATTTCGGGCGGCGTCGTGGTCCACCAGTATTCGAAGATCGGGCGTCTGGCGATGGTCGGAGGCAACACACGGGTAAACAGCGATCTTCCGCCGTTCTTCCTCTACACCGGTTTTGACGTCGTGGCGAAAGGCCTGAATCTGGTAGGTCTGAAGCGCGCGGGGTTCACATTCGCGCAGATCACCGCTCTGAAGAACGCGTACCGTATGCTCTATCGCGCCGGGTTGAAACTCGAAGAGGCCCTGGAGAAGATCGAAACCGAACTTCCGTCGGATGAAACCAGTCACCTGGCTCGATTCATCCGGTCGAGCAGACGAGGGATCTGCCGGGAATGAGTCTCACCGGCGGCGCGAATAGCTATAGCCGCCCCCGTGCGATCCCACGTCGAGCAGCACGGCGACAATAATCAGGATGAGATTGAACCCTTCGATGGGCATCCCATTTGCGACCAGCCAGGCGTAGACGATTGTCGTGATGGGAAGAAAAATAAAGCCTAGCAGAGGGATGACAAGGCCGTGGTACGCGCGGTCGAGCATCGTCGAGAAAAGCCACATCAGGATCAGAATGAGCCTGGGGAACAGCAGGACCACGAGCACCAGCAGACACGGCATGCTCTGAGCATAATGCTGCAAAGCGAAGGGCAGCGACGCGGAATTGTCCCGCCGCACACAAATGGCGCGTCTTAGTCAGTTGGCGAATGGATTGAAGTTCGTGTTCCGGTCGAAGAAGTCCACGCCTTCCTCCCGTTTGAGGAAGTTCACGACCAGGTATGTCAGGGGCGTGGCGAGTACTTCGTACGTGACCTTGAAGAGATAGCCGGAGACGATCAACTGGGCCATAACTCCCAGGGGTTCGCCCCAGAAGATAAAGAAGATCACGATGCTTGTGTCAACCAACTGGCCGACGATGGTCGATCCGACAGTTCGCGTCCAGAGCCAGCGCCCGCCGGTCCATAGCTTCATCTTCGCCACGGTGAGGGAGTTGGCGAATTCGCCTGCCCAATAGGCGATCAGGCTTCCGGCGACGTTCCGTGGAACCACGCCGAATATCGTTTCGAAAGCCTGCTGATGCCTGAATTCAGGCGCGGGCGGAAGCCAGATGGCGAATAGACCGAACGCCGTCATAATTACGCTGCCGAGAAATCCCGTCCAGATGGCTTTGCGTGACGCGCTGTAGCCGTAGACCTCGGTGAAGACATCGCCAAAGATGTAGGTGATCGGAAAGAGTAGTTGCGCGGCGCTGAAGCGGAACCATCCCACCGCCACGAACTTTGGCGCGATCAGATTCGAAACGATCAGGATGACAACGAAAATCGTGATCAGAAGGTCGAGGTAACGATACTGCCGCTGCAAATCAGCGATCCTCCCAGGGTACCGAGTGGTCGCCTACAACCGCCAGCGTTTGCGGCGGGGAATCGATCCGGAAATACGACCACGGACCGGGAATCCAGGGATAATCGTCAATCACGTTTTCGTTGATCCGCATGCCGAGACCGGGTTCGCGCGGCACAACCAATTCCCCGCGTTCGATTGAAAGCGGTTCTCTAAGAATTTCGGAAGCGAGCGGGAACGGATACATGCCGGCCTTTCCTGCATTGGCATAGCAAGGATATTCGAGCCATTCGACCGTTGTATCCGGCCAGCAGATGCCGAGATGCGCGGCTGCCAGGACTTCAAGATCGGTTCCCCAGCTATGGAAGGCGAAGCGGAGATTGCGTCGCGCCAGAGCGCCGAAGAGCCGTCGTCCCAGAGCGAATCCGCCCTGGCAACAGACGTCCATCTGTACGTAATCGACGGCGTCGGAATCGATAAGATCGAGATAACCCTGTTCGTCGGGCTCGTGCTCGCCGGCAGCGAGCGGGATCAGATCTTTCTCCCGAAGGGCGGCATAGACGGCATGGTTTGCCGGAGGAAGGGGTTCCTCAAGCCAGAGGGGATCGAAGTCCGACAGGGAATCCGCGAGGCGCTCGACGGTTTCGGGCGAATAAGAGCGGTCCCCCATCCGCCACCAGGTATGCGCGTCGATCATCAGATCGACCGATGGGCCGATAGCTGTGCGGATTTGCTCCACCGCGCGCAGGTCTTCATCGGGTCCCAGACCGGGGCGCATCTTGTACGCGCGAAATCCACGGTTCACGACGGCGGCTGCTTCGGCGGCGTATTTGTCGGGAGGCTGATACATCCCGGCGCTGCCATATAGCTTGATGCGGTCGCGCTCGCGTCCGCCGATGACTTCCGAAAGGGGAATCAGAAACGACTTCGCGAACAGGTCCCAGAGCGCGATTTCGACCGCGCAGTAGGCCTTGACCAGTTCGGGGTTGCCCGCGCCAGGCCCGCCTTCGAACTTCACGCGAAGAGCATCTGGGTCGGCGAGAGTCATGCCCTCAAGAAACGGCGCGACGACGCTCAGGATCAGCTCGCGCACGCGCTCGCTGCCGGGTCCGGGCGCGTATCCGAGGTTCCCGCCGGTCGCATCCACGCGGATCAGCATTGCGTCGCGTTTGACGATGGTTCGCTCTCCGCCATGAAAAGGCAGACGAAGCGGCTGCTCAAAGGGAAAGCTGAGCAGATGACAATGGACCCGTTCTACTTTGAGGGATGCGGGCATCGAGGTGCGATGACGGAGATAACGATAAGCTCAACAATAACAGCCATGGTCCTTCCTCCGATTGACTGGCCCTTTCTCTTCGTCACCGCGGCAAAGATCTTCGGCGCTTATGTGCTTTCGATACCGACGGGGTGGTGGAGTGAAAAGGAAGGGCATGCGGTGGGAGTGCGGACGTTTCCTCTGGTCGCGATGGCGAGCTGCGGGTATTTGCTGATCCTGCGCAATCAGGGCGGCGGCCCGGACGCTCTGGCAGCCAGCTCGCGCGTATTGCAGGGCCTTGTGGCCGGGATTGGTTTCGTCGGGGGAGGCGCGATTGTCAAGGCTGGAATGAGCGTGCGCGGCACGGCGACGGCGGCCAGTATCTGGAACATGGGCGCGATCGGTTCGGCAGTGGCCTTGGAGCGATACGAGGTGGCTGTAGTGCTTGCCGTTATGAATCTGTTCACGATGAGGGCGCTGGTTCCGGTGAAGCAGCGGCTCGACCGCAACCGTAAGGCCCGCCCAAAAGATCAATCCGAGCCGGTCAAGCCTCAGGCCCGCTGAGCGTCTGGTTGATTCCGTAAAAGTTTGCGGCTGTTTCGCCGAGGATCATGTTGCGCGCGGCCTGAGCTAGTGGTCCGCATGCCTGCGTGAATGCAGCGAGAACTGCCTTCCACGAACCGGCCAGCCGGCAAACGGGCCAATCGCTGCCGAACATCAGACGCGAGGGATTGAACAGGCTCAGGATGTGCTGAACGTAAGGGCGCAAATCGTCTGCGGACCAGCGCGTATGATCTGCTTCGGTGATCATGCCAGAGAGTTTGCAGTGCATGCCCGGAATGTCCGCCACGGTCTCCATATCCCGCGCCCAGGGCTCGATCTCGCCGGCGGCGATGAGCGGTTTCGCGATGTGATCGACCACCATACGGAGTCCCGGAACCTGATCGGCCAGTTCCGGAATCAGCGGGAGGTGTGGCGGACGCAACAGGAGGTCGTATGGAATGCCGCGACGCGCGAGTTCGCGCAGGCCCTGAATGACGTCGGGGCGAAGCAGCCAGCGCAGATCTGGTTCGTCATGAACGATGTGGCGGACTCCCTTAAACTTGGTGTGCTTCTGGCATGCATCGAGCGTTTCGCCGACGCGCTCATTCGTGAGGTCCACCCACGCGACGACGCCGAGGATGGAATCGTGACGGGAGGCGAGATCCAGCAACCACCAGGTTTCTTCGATGACAACGTTCGCCTGGACGAGCACCGTCCCGTCGAAACGGTTCTGTTCGAGAATCGGTTCGAGGTCCTCGGGGAGGTAGTTACGCCGGAGAATCGAATCGCCCGGGGGCATCCAGGGGTAGTCCAGTCTCGAAACGTCCCAGTAGTGCTGATGCGCGTCGATTCTCATTCGGTTATGACGAAAGGGTACTCGATAAGCGGCCTTAAGGGCAGTCTCTCTAAAACGTGCGGGTCAAATGCAGCGAAAGAGGGCGTGCAATTGATTTAAAAGGGGTTGTTGGTCGGGCTGCCGGGATTTGAACCCGGGACCTCTTGCACCCCAAGCAACAAATATCAGTCACCTACAAACCATCCCCACTGAAAACACAAGACTTATGGTGGTCCTGTTTGGACGCCAAATGGACGCCACAGGGCCAACTCCGGCGTTTGGACTCCGGTGTGACTCCACTTTTGGTATCGTCCGGATTGGCTTCGCCGCAGGAGGATTATCTCACCGGAACTTGGAAGGCTGGAGTACGTTGAACCTCGTACCCTCTGGGATCACGAGGCGCGCCATTTCACGCCGTGGCTCGCGGCGAATCTCAGCCTGCTTGCGGAAGCTTCCGGCAACCGGAATTTTGCCCCTTCGCAATGGCAATGGAAACTTTGCTCTGAAAAAGACCGTTCGTTGTGTAGTATGCGCGGGAGCGAGCTAGCGCTTCGGACACTCGATTGCCGCGGGGCGATTCGCCGTTCCCTTACTGAACGGAAATCACTACGCCGGATTGTGTCGGGGTTCCGTTCACCCGAGCGGTCAACGGTTGGTCACCATTGCCCAGCCCCGTGGGGAGTGTGAAGTTGATCTGGTACAACCCGGCAGAGTTCAGCCCGGCGAATGATGGGTTCACGATGAACAATGGCGAATTACCAATCTCTAGCCGCACCGGATTGGTGGTTGGGAGCGCGCCCGAGAAGCTCTTGCCTGCCGGGAGCGATGGGAAAGTAGATCCCAATCCTACGGCATATAGCGCAATCTCATCGCCAGCCTTTGCCGGGACTGTCGGAAATCCGAGAGTATTACCACCGGGGCCAAGTATGTCGTAGACGCCGCCGCCGTAGGCACCCGATCCATCGTGCCGAAGAATGATTGCCGCAATGTGATTCGCGTCCAGAAGGCAGAACGATGGCGAAAAATCCGCCAATTTCACCGTTGAGGTCGCCGTGCCGAGCGAGTTTGTAACCATCACTTGGACTGTTCCGCGAGTTGCGTCATCGGGTACCTGAGCATTTATCTGAGTGGAACTGACGTACGAGAGAAATGCGGGTCTGCCGTCAATGGTTACTGCAGCGTCCCCAAGGACTGTCGGAAAATCTCCTTGCCACAGTTGCGAAGCACTTGCGAGGTTCACGCCGAAAATGCTGATCCACGCGCCCGGAGCGACGACAGCTGTGGAACCATAGACAGGCACGATTCCGCCCACCGAGATGAGCGGTGACGCCGCCACATCATGGGTACCGAACGACATGTCGCGCACAATGGGAAGGCCCGGCGCTTCAATAATGAACGAGTCTATTGGCGTCGGAGAAGTAAACCCCGCGAACACGCTTCCCTGCAGTGTTTGTGGGTTTCCTATCGTAAACGTCTGATTATTCCGGAACACCACATTGACGGGACCTGCGGGCCAGAAACTCGCCAAGTCCAACCCGACCGAGTTAACACCTTTCGGGAGCGAAACTGTAATCCCTGCGCCAGAGTTGCCACAGGGAATCTGCTGCGGACATCCAAGGTCGCCGTCGGGTGGACCAAATAGAAAGTTAGGATCGCTTCGAATATATAGGTAGTCTGTTGTGCCAACGTATGGCGCTCCAGTAAACGTCACGCCGTTGACATTAATTCCGCCCGGATACCATCGATCAAGGCCGGAGTTGCCACCGAGCCCGACGAAGCTAACGTCTGTGCGTCCAACGGTCACGTGTTGCCATGCCGCTCTATCGCTTAGCTGAGTGACCGGGGCTGCTTGAAATCCCACAGCAATGTTCGGAACCAAACAAAAAAGAAAAATTGCGGCGACTCGCATTTTTTGATGCAACTCAGCTCGACGCGACTTCTTAGATGCTCCTTTCCGGTCCCGAGTGAGAACGCCGCATAAGGTAGCGGACGCCGGATGGCTGAATTCGTCGGGGCGCGCCAAGTGCACGGTTTTCTTGATTTTTATGTTCCAGTATGGGGCAGAGAGGTCAAAAGCAGACGATAGCTTCATCTTTGTTGGCAGTGGGGGTCAGTTTGATTTTTGGAGAGCCATTATGGTCTCGACGAGAAGCGTGAGATCTTCGTCCGTGTGTTTGGCTTTCTTGCCTTGGGGATAATCCTTCAGGTTTCGCAGGATCCATTCGCTCGCTTCGCGCGCCTTTGCCTCGGTAATGCGGCTCCCCTGAAGACTTGAGAGATAGAGCCTTTTCTCCTCTAGCTGCAGCTTGCGCAATTCAATCTGATATGCCGAGTTCTGCAACTCATTTGCGTTGTGTTGCTGAATCGAGTCGAGTATTACTCGGACATTCTCGTTATCGCCTCGCAACAAAACGAGCGGGAAGATGGCCAAGAGAACAATAAAAAACTTCCGCATGTTGTAATTTTTAGTACAATTTAATAATACCGCACCTCGGCAGTCAGGCGGGGCGAGTAACTGAACGTCGACCGTGAAAGTGTATCTTCAGCCGAAACGCGCGTCGTCGCGCACTACGCCTGTGCGGCGGTATGAAGCGCCGCCGAGCCGATGTCGGCGGCGGCCAAAAAGTGTACAAAAAGGCGGTGCCTGGCGCTCCGGTTCCAAACTGAGCTTTTCTCTCTTGATAGGAAGGGTCCCCAGAACGGCCCGGAGTTGTCAAGGGCGCGCCGTTGTTGGGCGCGGCGGAGCGAACCCTTGACGACGAGGACCGTTCTGAGATGATCGGCAAAGAGGGAAAAACGGGGGAGAACACCCGGCGAAAATCGACCGCTAAAGTGGTACACTTTCCCGCCGCCTCCAACACGAGCCGACGCAGATCGTGCGCCAGTGTCTGGGTTTTCAGCGAAGCCGATATCTCGTGGTACATTCCAGGAACGTGTCTTTGGTAGTCGCCTTTCTTCCCTTGTTCTTGCTGATGCAAGACATCAGCTCGTTAATAAGTGAAGGTAAAGCCTTTTGGGCCAATAACGAAATCGAGAAGGCGGCTCTCGCGTTTCGCGGCGCTCTCGATCAGTCACCGGAAAGCCCTTCCGCTCTGATGTGGCTTGGCATGCTGAATCAGCAACGCGCCGGAGATGACCGGAACTCGTTAGAGACTGATGTACTGCCTCTTTATGACAAGGCGCGCCGAATCCTGAGCAATCAAGCTAATGCCGTGGCAGACATGGCCTTGGCCCTTGAACTGAATGCTGAAATCCTGGCTAAGCTTGGACGAGACGCGGAGGCGCGGCAACTTTCTGTTGAGGCTGGTCGCTTACACCGGCAGAGCATTCTGGATCTTCTGAAGCAGATGCCCGCGGGGGAAGGCGGCGGTGTCTACCGAATCGGTGGAACCGTGAACCCGCCCCGCATTATCAAACGAATCGAGCCAGCCTACCCCGACGAAGCCAGGTTGCACAGAGTCGCGGGGGACGTTGTCGTATCGATCATCGTAGATACGAAGGGCGTGCCAAGAAACATACATATAACGCGAGGTTTGGGCTTCGGCTTGGACGAAGCCGCGGTCGCTGCCGTTATGCAATGGCGATTTGCTCCAGCAATTAAGGGCGGCGACCCCGTTAACGTAGGGCTTCAGGTCAGTTTAGCGTTCAAACTCTAGGTGTCCTCCGCAGTCAGGCAAGGGCGACGGATCGCGAAAAAAAACTGTTGCCGGTTGTTAACAAGCCCGGCCTGCCATATGCAACCACGCTTGCGGGCGGGCGAAAAAGTTGCCAGAGCGCTGAGAGCGCACCATTCCGGCTTGGTTCGTGCGCGACCAAAACCATCAACAGGAGAAAACATCATGGAAAGCTGTTGGGCGAATTGTCTGAGTTCTCAAGCCCCGCCCGATAGCACGATGAAGCCCTGCCGCGTCACCCTCTAGCGCAGCCAGATCGCATCCCACACTGCCCGGACGCGCCGGGCGAGCGCATTTGAGTTCCTTAATCGAAACTACGCAGAGATGAGATCACGGCTGTTTGCCCGTGGACGCCAATTTCACGCGATAAAGACTCGTGCGAGCGGTGATGTAGAGCGTTTTTCCGTCGGCATCTCCCCACGCGCAATTCGTCGGAATCTCAGGAAGTTCGATCGTGCCCAGGTGTTTGCCCTGCGGCGAGAGGATCAGGACACCGCCCGGTCCGGTGGCGAAGATATTGCCCGCGCGGTCGATTTTCATTCCATCCGGCACCGCTTCACCTGTGTCATTGCTCATGTCGAAAAACTTGCGACCATTGGCTAACGCGCCGTCAGGCTTCACGTCATAGACCATCCAGAATTTGGCGGGGCGGCTGTTGGCGATGTAGAGTTTCTTTTCATCGGGCGAGAAGGCGAGGCCGTTGGGATACGTCATCTCTCGCGTGAGCAGGTCGAGCTTGCCCGCGGCCGTGATGCGGTAGACACCGTTGAAATCCAGATCCTGCTTGAAATCGCCATGTGGGTCGGGAGGATTACGGCGAGCGACCGAGTTCGGATCGGTGAAATAGATGTCGCCGTTCGACTTGCAGATGATGTCGTTCGGGCTGTTGAAACGCTTGCCTTCGTAGTGATCGGCCAGGGTGACGATAGTCCCATCTTTTTCGGTGCGGGAGATGCGGCGATTGCCATGTTCGCACGCGATCAGTCGGCCTTCGCGATCGAGCGTCAGGCCGTTGGTTCCGATCAGCATGTCCTGCGTGAAATCGCGAGTGAAGACTGGTTTGCGGAAGAGGGCGAGCTGACCTGAAGGAATCCATTTCATGATCGCATTGGCGGAGATGTCGCTGAACAGCAGATAGCCGCCATTACGCACCCAGACCGGACCTTCGGTGAATTGAAGATTCCCGACGACTTTTTCGATTGCTGCATCAGGCGGGACAACTTTGCTGATGGTCGGGTCCAGGCGGCGGATACTACCGATACGAGCTGGCTGCGCGGCGAGCGGGAGAAGCAAGAGGGCAAAGCAAAGTGCGCAGCAAGTTCCGCGGATGGGCGTACGGCCTCGTAACATAGGGCGCATTATATAGCGCCGACTTGCCACACTAATGGACGGGTGGGAGGGATCCTACTGAATCAAGGTTGTGGCCGGAGGGTGCGGGATACGAGGCTTCGATGCTGACGTGGTGTCCTGCTGATTCGATGCCTCCGCCAATTTCTTCTGAATGCGGCGTGTGAGTTCGTTTTGCCGCTCCGGCGAGACGATCGTATATTCGCCGGTCGTTTCGATTTTGGTGTGCCCCGCGATCCGCGACGCCTCGATCGCACTGCCGCCCACTTCCTGCCGCCAGGTGATGTTGGCCCTGCGGAATGAATGCGGGCCTAGGCCCTCGAAATCACATCCTTCGGCTTTTGCGGCCTGATGCAGAGCGTCGCGTACGGCTGAATCCCAGAGCGGTTTGCCGGGAGCACGCTTTTGCTGAAACAACAGATCTTCAGGGGCAGCCTTTTCGGAAGCAGCTTTCATCTCCAATCGAGCGACCAGATCGCCAAAACCGACCGTGCGACAACTATCCTCTGTCTTTGGGCGACCGATCTCCTGATGCCAGACCCGCTGCTCAATCCGAATGGTACCGGCTTTAAAATCGATGTGCATCCACTGTAAGGCCAGAACTTCTGAGATTCGGGCTGCTGTCGCGATGCAGATCTCAATTATGAGCCGGTAGGGATCGTCAAGACGGCGTAGAACACGAGACGCCTGGTCGAATGTAAGGATTCGGCGTTCACGCTTCGGACGCTTGCGGCCTAGTTTCGCTCTGCTTGAAGGGCTGCGCTTGCCTTCTTCCCACAGGCCATGACCCTCCGCATAGTTGTAGATCCGCGTCATGATGGCCCGCACGCCGTGCATCGTCCACCAGGAGTCAAAGGTGGTATGCAGCCAGTCCTCAACAGCTTGAGGCCGGATTTCGTTCAGACGCAATTCACCCCATTTCGGAATGATGTACTGGTTCAGATAGAACGTCTCTTTTTCGCGGGTTGGGGTCGCAATCTGATTCTCTCGGCCGAGATACCCGACTTCATACATCTGGGCGACGTTCTTGAAGAGGGCAATTCCGGTGGTCGCCACCTGCTGCACGGCCACCTCGATTGACGGGCAGTTGAGTTTCGCGAGAACCTTGTCTCGCTCGATTTCGGCCTGCTTCTTTGTGATCGCGCCGTCACCCTTGCTGGGCGCTATCTCGTAATACTTGCGTACTTCTTTATAGGAGCCATCGGGCTGCCGTTCGTCGATTCGACAACGAAAGATCCACGGATGACCCGTGCGGTCCTTCCGCGGCTTCACCTCGGGATGTTGGACGCGCGCCTTCACTCGCAGACCCCCGGTCAGCATGTGAAGGTTACCTTCGGACGCGAGCATCATTCAACGGCATCAATTCGCTGGGGCTCTCTACTCCTGATAAAACCTGACAAACCCGACATTTCGGACGCAAACGTCTGATTCCAAAAAGACGATCAATGTCGGGTACGTCCAGAAACCCGACATCCGGTCCGCAAAACCCGACATATCCCTAACCAGGCCCACCTTCCGGATCGGCGACTGACGGTGGAAAGATGGTGTCGCGACGAAAGTGCAGAACCTTTTTTGTCGAGCCCAGGACGGAGCGGCGGACCGTGAGTGTCTCCCGCCCGCTTTCAACTGAAGCGAGCATCTTCCGGGCATGCAAACGACGGTTCAGCGTGGATAACGTGATCGCCAAGCCGCTCCCGGTAGTCCGTGCCATGATCTGGACGACGCCGTAGGCGGCGGTTTGTTCAACGTATATGTCGCCTCCATCCACCCAACCGACGCAGGCTCCTTTGGGTTCCAGATCGCCGCCGACCCGGTGCCATCCACAGTTCTGGGCTGATTCCGGTTTCCCACCGTCTTCGCGGCGCACCAGGTGGGCTTGCCCCGATACGAACGCGGCGCGCAGCAACTGGAGATAGCGGGCCGCTGGTTCTTCGGATTCGAGATGCGCTGCCTGCTTCGCGGCCACGGCGCCGAGTTTTTCCCAGCATTCGGCCGCCAGAGACTCTCGCACGTCGCGCTCGATTGCCCCTTGGTCGTCGGCGAACTGGAGATAAATTTCGACGGCCGCCTGAAGGCTGGCCAGAATATCGGGGGTCCGGGCATGGGCAGTGTTGCCGAGCGCCCGCGCCCTGTATTCGGCGGTCTTCTTCTTAAACAGCTCGCGCAACTGCGCGTACTGACCCGCGATCCAGCGGATAAAGGCACCCATAGCCGTTGCATAGAGACCTTCGCGGGCGGCGTTCTGGCATTCCGTCAGTCTTCCCGGATCAATTTCCCCTCTCGCCACGTCGAGAATCAGGAGACGAGCACGAAGGGACTCGCCGTTGGGAACATCCTCACCGGTTGACAGAATCAGACTGCGCGGGACCTTCTGCTCACGTAGTCTGGCCTGCGAGTCGAGCCTGGATCGCGCCGAATGATTGGCCGCGTTGCGGAATACCCGATCTGCGCTGGCATTTAATCGAGAGACTTCGTTGGCACTTCCTTGCGGCGCGAAATCATCAACAACGAAGATCCCGTCTTTAAGATGAAAAGCGAGGATCTCGATACTGTTCGCCGTTGACGACCAGGAGGCCGGTAGATGACGGCTGTCCATGTCGGCGCCGAAGAACCGCTGCTCAAGAGAGGCCAACTCGGTTTTGAACGCGCCCGTTTCTCCGCACAAATGCACGGAAAAATCGGCCCCGCCGAACACGGACCGCAACGTGGCGGCGCGTAGTGGAAACCCTATAGTGTTATGCGGAAACCTGAGACTGGCCCTGACTGCTGTAACCAGTTCCTCCTGGCTTGAAGGAAGACAGAGCCTGAAATGACGGAGCTGCGCGGGCAGTCGGATTTCGACTCCATGCACCGCGCCGTCTGCGCCGATCGCGCCTCCGGCATGAAGAAAGACATGCCGACCATCAATTTCGCGCCAGCCGGTATGGGTGTAGATCCGGCTTTCAGACGCGGCCATCGAATGTGCCTGAATCGCGGTGCGCGTGTAGTCCTTCTGGCGCGGGTAGGTGATCGCGGCTGGCCCCATCTGCTCGATCGGCCAGTCCATGGCGCTGAAGTTTTGGGCCGAAACGGTGAATTGCATGGTGCGTCCCAACAACTCGGCTTCAATCTGAAACTCGCGACTGGTTTCGACCCCGTCATCAAACAGCAGGCTCGAGATGATCGAGGCGCGGTAGTTCGCGAGCTGCATTTCGGTGATCTGGTCGCCCTTCGCGACTACACGGAAAATGCCCTCTGGCCGAAGCTGAAATTGGGGTGCCAGCTTGACTTCGATTCGGGAGCCTGGAACGGGTTTATCGAAGAGTGCCAACACTCGCTCCGGTCCCCACAGAGCCAGCAGGTCGTCAATCCCGTTCACCCCGCAATCTTCGGGAAGATTTACGAACTGAACCTTTGCACCACGAGTAGTAAGTTCGCGGTCAATTCCCTTTCGCGCCCACTTGACGCTGTCGTTGGTGTGGACGTTTACGTCGAACACGATGAATACCGACCGGTTCGCCCATGGAATGCGGCTTAGGTCCGGGATAGGTCCTTTGACATCGAGGCGTTCACCTTTGGGGCCGTCCATCTTGCCGGTTGTTCCCCGCCAGTTCCAGACTCCGGCTATTGCGATCGGGATGAATCGGGGAAGTTCTGTCTCATAATTGGCGAGCCGCCATAGCGCGAGGGCTTTCTTCTCCCCTTCGACCAAGACGATCGGAATCTTAGGATCGGCCAGCTGTTCCGGCGTCACGCCGGGCGGGATGTAGAGCCGGTTTGCGCCTTTGGGCGGGCCAAGGTATTTTGCCTGCGGCTTCAGCTTGCCGTCCTTGCCCGCGGTCCACTCCGGGTTGTCGCGCCTTATTCGGTAATTGAACGCTGAGACATCGCCGGGCCAGTAATAGGGGATCAGGATTCCCGCACAATCACGGTTGCCCTTTTGACCGACGATGTCTCGGGCTTCCTGTCCGGCGACGCGGCGCAACATCGCCGCATCGGCAAAGTTCCTGTCTATCCACGACTTCTCAAGTTCGGCGTAGTCGGAACTCTCGAGCGGCTTACCCCAGTTGGGCGGAGACGGCACGACCAGTTCGCAGTCCTGCCGGATGCGTTGAGTGGATTCAGCACCCATTTTCTCTCCCGTCAACTCCGGTCGTCTTCTCACAGGGCGGCTCTTGCAGGAGGCCGAGTGCGGCCGCGATTGCGACGCTGACCGCCCGCGGAAGTTCAGCGTATTGCGCATGACCGCGCCGGTCGCCGATCCAGACTTCCACCGAAAAATCCGTTCCCGTTCTCCTGACAATGGTGAAACGAGCGCCGACTGCGTCAAGAAGATCAAACGCGCACTTTATGTCCGTCAAAGGGCTGAAGCGGGAACGTACTCGCCAGCTTCGATCCGAGCTTGAAAAGCGGTCAGGACCTGGTCGCCATCCGTATACAAGCGAAGCCAGGAGGTCCACAAGCACTCGATCGGTCATCGGGCGGCCTCCCGGGGCGATTGCAGTGCCCGCCGCTTCCAAGCCCCACCCCCGCCGGTCTCTATCCAGGCCCGGATCTGGTCAGGGCAAAAGCGCCAGGTCCTGCCGCATCGAACTGCGGGCAGTTCGCCAGCCCGCGCCATACGAGTGATGCGATCCACAGGCACGTCCAGCAGCTTCGCAACTTCGTCCGTTCTGAAGAGCTTCGTTTGCATCGCCTAACTGCTGGCGAGGTTAGAATTGTTTGCTCAATGCAGTCCAGACAAAAGCGGAAACGTAAAAGGTAAGTCTTGTGGAATATATCGGTTACGAGGACAAAAAAAGTCTCTAAATCGTAAGTGAGGGTAAACGCGGATCGTGCAGGTTTATTGATCCGAGCCTGCCTCAGAGAGCCATTTCGAGACAGCCGATGTGTGTTTCTCGTATGCCTTCGGCCACGGAAGATGCGTCCATGTCGCTCGAGGAGGCCGCTCCGAGTTTCCGAGCCGCTCGCACATTTCCTTAAAGGTGAGGTTGGCTTTTTTATATTCCCGCACTTTGGCTTTTATTCGCTGGACAACTGGGTCCAGTCGCCGATGGCCCGATTCCGACTTCACCTGTCGCCCTCTGCTCGCCGGTGATCGGCGAACTGCTGGAATCGCCTGATGGTTGCTGCCATCACCGCGCCGTAACGGGTGGGGATAGTCGCTCGAACCCACCGCTTCCCCGCGGCGTTCGATCGGTGCGGCAGAATCTACGGCAGGCTTTTGTTTCCAGGCCTCTTCCAACTCGCGCGTTTCCATCACTTGGACGACTGTTCGACAATGCTCTCCGTAGTGGATGATTATGGTTTCGCGGAGCTGTTCAAGAACGGCTTTGAGTTCAACCGGATCGGGCGTAACGGCGCGGTACTCAACCGCGTGCACGTTAAAGATATACTGCGCGCCAACGCTCTGCGCCTCGCGCATGGTTTGGCGGACCTGTTCAGTGACGAGGTCGAGACGGCCGTGCCGAGTGCCATAACCAGCCGGATTTCGCCGGGCATTACTCAGGTCGGACTCACACGCGCGATAAAGGATCTCAAGCTCAGCGGCGGCCTGCGCTTCTCGCGCTTTTATGCGTGCCTGCGCAGCCTCTGGTAGCGGGATCAGCGGCGCCACGGATCTTCCGTTCGCTGAATATCAAAGGCCGGTCGATGGCGAACTGTTTTCGCGAATCCGCGGCGGCAGCCTGATACATGATCCGGTGTTTGAAAGGGAAACCCGTCCATTGCTCCCTTCGCAATGCCCTGTGAGGAAATGCCGCCAACCGGACAGGGAATCCGGCTTGTCGCCCCGTCGAGTTGGGCGGCCGCGACAATCTTACTCAATGCATTCTCTTTGGCAAGCGGAGGTCGACGGCCAGCCGTTCGACTTCTGGCGCGCATGGGACAGACGACCGTCCCCTTGGGCCAAGCTGAATTACCTCCACGCTGGCAATCTGTGTCGCGGCCACCTTGAACCGCATGATCGTTCGCTTCATTTGCCAGCCCTGATGACCACATGCGCCGGGATTCATATGCAGAAGACCCGACCGAGAGTCGCAAACCACCTTCAAAATATGGGAGTGGCCGGTGATGAATAAGTCCGGCTGAACCCGTGCGATCTCCTGCGCAGCCCGCCGATCGTATTTACCGGGGTGGCCGCCAACGTGAGTCATGAGAACGCGCAGACCTTCGCACTCCCATGCGAGGTCCCGTGGCAGGGCCGCCCGCAGTTCAGAACCATCGACGTTGCCATACACGCCGCGGACGGGACGGAACGTCCGGAGCCGGTCCAGCACTTCGATACTTCCGAAATCTCCAGCGTGCCAGAGTTCATCGCAGTCTTCGAAGCACGTGAATACGGCCTGATCCAGGAATCCGTGAGTATCGGAGAGAAGGCCGATCCGCATCAGTTCATGGTGACAAATCCAAACCTGCATGAGCGAATGCCTAGCGATAATGCGGAATATCGAGCCGCGCTTGATCCGGGGCCCGATGCTGCCTCGATCCTCAATCACTTTCGTTCAAGGAGAAAAAGCGTTCAGCAAAAGTACGAGGCAATGGTCAGGGCCCTATACCGGCGTTTACTTGTTTCATTCCCAACTGCGTCAAGAGCCGCTTGAACGCGGGTCCGGATCGAAGCGGATCGTAAATTGGAGAAACCGCCGCTGCCGCCAGATAAGGCTCCTGTTCCTGAATGGCGGTTTCGAGCCATAGCCGGCACGAATCGAGATCGTTGAGCCCAAGCCACGCCCATGCGATCGGGAGTGCGGGCGCGTAGCCGCGTTCGCGACGCGCCGTCAGATCCTCGATCACGTTGATCGTCTCCGCGGCATGCCCCAGTTTGCCCGCCATATAACCAAACTGCCCTTCATAGAACGGCAGCCTCCAACTCATCTCCCTCGATTTTTGGGCCGCCCTCCACGCCTCCTCCTCGCGACCCGCGGCCAACAACGCAAATGCCAGGAAAAGACGGGGCGGATGAAATTCGGGCGCGAGATCGATTGCCGTGTGCGCGCTCTGAATTGCGTCATCATAGCGGCGCGCGTAATATGCGGTCTGAACAACCCGGAAGTTCATCATCGGATCTACTGGATCGAGATTGAGTGCCGTGCGCGCTTCTCTCCGCGCTTCCTCGTGCCGGCCGCAAAAACTGTGGTGCAGAGCAAACATCATATGCGGGTGTGGGTTCGAAGGCTCGAGATCGATGGCTCGCCGGTAAGCCTCCTCCGATTCTTTCCATTTGCACTGGAACATCCTGAGCATCGCCAGGGTGTTTTGAAGCATGGCAGAGTCTTTTTGAATGGCCAGGCCTTTTTCGAGAAGGCGCTCCGCCCGCGCCATGCCGTCGCGGGGAGTCAGGATGCCCTCGAGCGTATCAAGAATGTAGACAATCGCCGCGCCGTGGTAAGAAAGCGCGTAACCCGGATCAGCCTCGATCGCATTGTCGAAATACTGCAGCGCCTTTGCGGAGTTCACCGGGTTGTGCCGCTTGATGAGGAAATGGCCTTTCAGGTAAGCGGTATACGCCTCCGAGTTCTCTGGACGGTCACCCGGAATGGCTGCCGTCAAGCGCGACTCGAGAACCCCGGCGATGCGATTGGTAACGCGATCGCGCATCGCGAACGCATCCGGAAGGGCGCCGTCAAACTGTTCGCCCAAGATTTCGAGGCCGTCTTTGCCACTGACGAGATGAACGCTGATTCGAATACGATCGCCAATGCCATCGATCGAACCCTCCAGGATGAAATCGACCCCCAGTTCTCTGGCCGCGCCCACAAGATCATACGTCTGCCTGCGGAACCGCGATACTGTGGCCTGCCCCGCCACGCGTATTTCCGCGATGCGCCAGCACGCGCGGATCAGCTCCTCCGTCAGGCCGTCGCAAAGGTAATCGGCTTCGTGATCCTGAGTTCGATTCAGGAACGGCATCACGGCCAACGAATATTGCCTGGCAACTGGGCCGATAAATCGGTATCCACGTTTAGGAACTGTCCCGATGTAATGCGGCGATGCGGCCGGATCGTCAAGGACCTCGCGCAAACGGCTGATGGCGGTGTTCAAACCGGCCTCGAAGTCAACGAAAGTGCCGTGAGTCCAAAGCCGTTCGCGCAGCTCCTCGCGCGTGACCAGTTCTCCCGGACGTTCCACCAACGCTATCAGAACGCGGATCGCCTGCTCGCGTAACCTCACCGCGATTCCACTCTTTCGCAGGGTGGCGCGCTCCATGTCGAGTTCCCACGCGCCGAACCGGACGATCACAGACAGATCATGGCTATCAATAACTTACGTGTCAAGGTTAAAGACAGATCGACCCTGCCGCAGTTTCGCCTAACATCAGTTCGGAGCAGGGTTTGAAGCGGTGGTCAGTCAAAATGTGGCATTTCTTCGCAGGAGCGGTATTCGTGTTTGCGGGGTTGGCGGGCCAGCAGATTCAGCGAATCCCCAAGGTGTGGGATGACGCTGCCGTTGCTTCGGCTATCGTGCCGCTGACTGATGTCCGCGCGACGCCTGTTCAATTGCCTTCGAAATACTATTACGGCATTCCGGTTCGGCCGATTTACAGAAGCTATCCGGTCTACCATCCGGAGCACGAGCCGAAAGGGTATATCGACTGGCTGAAGCAGCAGGACCCGCAGATCGCGTTCGACGCCGCAAAACTGAAGACGCCGGAAGACTGGATCAAAGCCGGTGAAATCGTTTTTGACGCGCCGATTTCCTACGGCCACATCTTCCGCCTGGCGGCGACCTCCGATCTCTATCTTCGGTTGCCGGACTGGTATCGTTCGACGGGGGCTCCGCTTGCGAAGGACGGATCTGTGCCCTTTTACCGCTACGTCATCCGGGAGAAAGGCAAGATCGAAATCGGAGTCAACTCCTGCGGGATGTGCCACACAAGAGTGATGCCGGATGGCTCCGTAATCAAGGGGGCGCAGGGGAATTTCCCCTTTGACCGTTCCTTTGCCTGGGAGATGCGGCACGGGCCGAAACTGCTGGGACCAGTTACCAGTTTCATGGCGCGGGGTGTGGAACACATGCTGTATTCGGCGCCCTGGATTCAGCCGGATGTTTTTCCGGAGATCGATAGTCTGAGCTGGGAAGGCCTGGCCGAGCGGCATGAGGCAGTCCCGCCGGGCGTTGTTTCACGTCATGGCTCGAGCCCGCATGTTCCCACCAAAGTTCCCGACCTGATCGGAATCGTCGAGAGACGGTACCTGGATGCGACCGGCCTGGTTCGTCACCGGGATATCGACGATCTCATGCGTTATGCGGTGATGAATCAGGATACGGACGTTGCGGGCAAATACGGGAATTTCGTGCCTTTGGAGTCCGTGCCCTTCGGTTTGGGAAAGCTGCCCGCTGACCCGGCAAAAGACGCTGGTGGACGCTACTCCGATGAACAGTTGTATGCTTTGGCGCTTTACATCTATTCACTGCGGCCGCCGGTCAACCCCAACCGCCCGGATGCGCTTTCCGCCGCCGGTAAGAAGATTTTCGAGCGCGAAGGCTGCGCCGGCTGCCATACGCCGCCGCTGTACACGAATAACAAGCGGACGCCGGTTGCCGGTTACCGGTCTTCGCCGAACGATGCCGACGTTACGCGCATCCCGGTCGGAACAGATCCCGCACTGGCATTAAAGACGCGACGCGGCACAGGCTATTACAAGGTACCGTCTCTCAAGGGCGTCTGGTATCGTGGCCCGTTCGAACACAGTGGGTCCGTTGCCACCCTCGAGGACTGGTTTGATCGGCGCCGCCTCCGAGATGATTATGTGCCCACAGGATTCAAGGGATTCGGGGTTGTGAGGCGGCCTGTAAAAGGCCACGAATTCGGGTTGGACCTCTCGGACGAGGATGGAAGAGCGCTCATCGCATTCCTCAAAACATTGTGAATAGCTTTGTTGGCAGCAGCGCCGACGAAGCGCGAGGGCCAGGATCGGAGTTCGGGAACGGTAAGTCGGCATCGCAACTTCCACGAATTCTGGCGACCATCTCATCGGGAGCGGTCGATGCGTGTCCGTCCGAAGTAACTTCCTCTATGGAGACTTATGTCCCGCGTCAACTCCAGCTCAGCGGAGGGGCGTTCTTAATCGAGTTGATTTCGAAAAAACGCCCTCGGGCAGAAGGATTTGAAATCTTCAGAGCGCACGCTCTCAAGAATGCCCGCTCGGCTACTTCCCTGTCAGCACATCTAAGAGAAACCGGAGTTCAGACTCCACCTCGGCGGGATCGGCCACGGTGTCGGCGATCTCCTGGCGAAAGAGTTCCCGATACCTCTTGCGCAGCCTGTGAATCGCAACTTTGAGGGCTCCCTCTGAAATGTTCATTTCCCGAGCCAGCGCGGCATACGGGGCATCGGAACGGCCGAGCAGGAACACCTTTAGGCGCTCGAAATGCTCCGGCCTACTGTGTTGCACAAACTCGGCTCGCAATCTGTCCACCACGCGATCGATCACCGAGAGTGCCCAACGCCGTTCGAAGATTCTCTCTGGCGTCTCATCGTGGGCCGGCTCGCGTTGGTAACGTCCTTCACCGGATGATAGCTCAAGCGGCAGAACGACCCCGCCGCCCCGTTTCTGCGCTCGATCGCGGTCTTCTTCATCGGACACAAAAAACTTCAGGGAAGTCAAAATGAAGGATCGGAAGCGGCCCTTTTGCGGGTCGGCACGATCGAGATAGCGCCCTTCCAGCACGCGCATGAAGAACTCCTGGGTGAGATCCTGCGCCTGTTCGGCCGGATGGCCACGCCGCCGCAGAAAGGCATAAAGGGGATACCAATAGGCCTCGCACAGCGATACTAACGCGGATCGAGCTTCCTTCCGATGCGAATCACTCGCCGCGATAACGAGGGTCCAGCGTGTGGTCGGAAACTGGGATCGTCCCGAAAGGGTGTGCATGGTCTGGCCGTTCGTCACAGTCTCATCCTCAAAAGTTCCGGCTAGAGCGATTAAGCAATCGGCAAGCGAAAGGTTACAGCCTGGCGTACTCCGCTTTGGCGCGCTTCAGGATCGGGACATCGGGGTCAGCATTGTTCCAAAATGAGAGGAACGTCTCATAGGCAGCTTTCGCCCTGCCCTTTTCCCCGGATAACGCGAACACTCTACCGAGTTGCAACTCCGCCAGCGGCCCTATAGTATCCAGCCCCACGGCCCCGCGATGGTCGAGAATTTTCTGAAATTCCGCAGCCGCTTCCGCATACCGGTGCGTGGCAAGGAAAGCCTCGCCGCGCACATAAGCCGAGTGTAAGCCGCCAAGATAAAAACTGAAACTGAGCCCATTTGGCGCCAGTTCATATCGATGAGCGATTTCGAGGCGCTCCACGGCATCCGCTGGCTTGCCCTCGCCCAGTCTGGCCAGAGCGCGAAGGACCGGAGCGTAGGTAAAGTTCACAAAAGTATCTTCTGGGAATCCCTTTTCTAAATCGCCGGCAGCCTGTTCCGCTCGAGACGAATCCCCCGAGAGAGCCATGGCGAGGCGGGCGGCGTACTGGACGTCCCGACCGCTGGCAATCTTGAGCGCCGAATTGGCCACCTTTTTCGCTTCGGCGGCATTTCCGCAAAGAGCCTCCCAAACCGCTCTTGCGGCTTGGTAGGTCGCCGCCTCCTCGCGCCCCCCTTCGCCCTCTTGCAAGACCAGGTAAACTGCGCGGCTCGACGACATACGGGCGGCCCGTAAGTGGCCGGATCGAGCCAAAGCAAGAGCCTCCGCGTGAGCCACGCGCTGTTCCGCCCGATGCTTGCCTTTGGCCCGAGCCACTACACGACCCATCTGGTCAGTGTCACCCTTGAGCAGGGCGAGTTGGTATCGCATCACCAGCTCATTAAGGGGCTCCAGCCTGCGTTCATCAGCCTGCTGAAGGGCGTTATCGGCTTCGGGAAAGCGGTCGAGGAAAAAAAGACCGGACGCAAGATTGCCGTACCCGATTTGCACGTCGGGTGCGGCAGCGATTAAGCTTTGGGATGCCTCGACGGCTCTTTCAAGTCGGCCTGTCCCGTGGGTGGAAATGCCCCCTAATAACCCCAGAGGATTTGGATCTCCGCCGGGATAGGTCTGCTGCCACAACTCGAGGGTCTGGTACGCCTTTTCCAGATTTCCCGTCACCTGCCGGTCATAGAGGAAATCGATAAAAAACCGTTCCCGCCCGCTGACCCGATCGCGCAGTTTCCAGGCTCTTGTGGTGCACTCGGCCGCCAATATGGACTGTCCACGTGCGCTGTAGGCGAAGCCGAGATGCGCGATGGCCAGCGCGAATTGTGGGTCAATCTCGACAGCGCGGCGGAATAAAGGTATCTCGGTGCCCCCGCCGGATAAAATCGCCTTCACCGCCGTGCTGTATGCCTTGAGGGCATCGAGCGATGGTGTCGTCGCCTCAACGAGCGGCATCGAGTGTTCTTCCACCGTAGTCAGCGATTCGCCAACTCTGGTTCGGAAGCGGCGCGCGATCTGATTGAGAGAGTTGAGGACATCCTCTCGCGATGCCGCCTGAATCTGCTCTTGATCTAGGACGCTGCCCGTCCTGCAGTTCGTTGCGCGCAAGCCCAGTACATACCGACTCCCGAGGCTCGTGATCGAGCCCTCAAGAGTCGCAGCGCTCCCGGTGCGCTCGCAGATTTCCCTCGCGATTTCAGGGGTCAGCCGCGCATTTTTCGGCTGGCCCATCAGGGCCAGTGACTTCTGGACTTGCGGGTCTGCGATCAGACTGATGAACGGTGATTGTTGCAGTTCGACCGACAACCCCTGACGCAGCGTGTCGTCGAAGACCGGATCACCGGTCTTGTTATCGAAATCCGCCAGGACGATCATGTCCTTGTCGCTTAACCTGGATCTGTGCGTGGCGTGCGCAAGCGACCAGGCTGTCACTCCGCTCAATCCGACGAATACCACCCCCGCGGCGGTGCCAAGCGCAGCTTGCCTGTGCCTGAGGAGAAACTTGCGCGCGCGGTAGAGCCGACTCGGGGCCGACGCCAGCACCGGCCGGTACTCCATTTGTCTTTGAAGATCGGCCGCGAGATCTGCGACCGAGGCATAACGTCGTCCTGGTGCCTTCTCGAGCGCCTTCATTGTGATCGAGTTCAGGTCGCCATCGACGAGACGCCGCAACGAAGCAGGGTCAGTCTGGCGGCGCGCTGCGATGTCGGTCGCAGCCGCGCCCATTGAGGTGAGCTTCCGCGGCAGTGGCGGCGCTTCGTCTTCGCGGATGATTCGCAGCATTTCGGCGAGGCCCGCGCTGCGCAGCCTGGCCGCGTCGAACGGCACGGCGCCGATCAGCAGTTCGTATAAGAGCACGCCGAGCGAATACACATCCGAAGCCTCGTCTACGTCTCCCGCCATCGTGTCTGCCTGTTCCGGGCTGGCGTACTCCGGTGTCCCGACGATCTGGCCGAACTGCGTGAGCAGCGTACTCTCTGCGGCCCACTGGTCAGTGGCCTTCGCGATACCGAAATCGATCACCTTGGGAACAGGGCTGCCGTCCTGTTCGGTAACCAGCACATTCGACGGCTTCAGATCGCGGTGGATGACGCCTTTCTGGTGGGCATGCTGGACCCCACGGCAGACCGCAAGGAACAACGCGAGCCGCCGCTTTGTGATCATACGTCGGTTATCGCAGTACTCGCTTATCGGTGAGCCCTCAATGTACTCCATCACGAAGTACGGGCGCCCTTTGCTGGTCGCCCCGGCATCGAAGATCTGGGCGATGTTCGGGTGGTCCATCATCGCCAGCGCCTGGCGCTCGTTGTGGAAACGTGCCAGCACCTGGCTGGTATCCATGCCGGCTTTCACAACCTTAATAGCCACGCGCCGTCGAATGGGCTCAGCCTGCTCAGCCAGGTACACAGTGCCCATTCCCCCTTCCCCCAGCGGCCGAACGATCTCATACCGGCCGAAATCGTCACCATCCGACGCTGTCGGCGCGTCGACGGTCTGAGTTTCGAAGTCGTGCTCAACCGAACTTTCGAAAGCGCCTCGGATCAGACACTTCGGACATAGTCCCCCGAGTTCGGCAGAGTCCACCTCGGCGCCGCAGTCAGGGCAACTTGGCATGGGATCAGATTCGGATTGCTCATTCTACCCTCTTCGCCCAGTGCTCCTGTAACCTTTCGACGCGCGGTCCCTATTCATGCCGAGTGAGCCGGATTCGGACTGGCCACCCAATCGATCGAACTCGAAAAGGAACAAAAGGAGCGCACATGAAAAGCACAACGACAAACGAGCAGAACCAATTCTTAAACGCATGGGACGCATTCAGGAAACGCGGCGCTATCGCCAGGACTTTTGCCATGGCCGCAGTCACCGCAATTGTTCTGGGACTTGTCCCCGCGGCGAAGGCCGCCGACCAAGGATGCTCTAGTGCCAGCCTGACAGGCACCTTCGCATACACGGTTACGGGATTTCTTGTCGCTGCGCCGGCTCCGATCGGGCCTTATGGCGAGGCCGGAGCGCAAACGTTCGACGGAAGGGGCGGAACCACGGCCAGGGGAATGGCGAGCATCAACGGCAACATTGTGCCGCAGACCAACACGGGCACATACACAGTGAACAGTGATTGCTCAGGCACGTTCACGCTTCAGGTTGCCCCCGGGGTGTCAGTTCACTACTTCTTCGTGATCGGTGACAGCGGTAATGAGATTCATGCCGTCTGTCTGGACCCGGTCGCCGTCATCACCCGCATCGAACGGAGGCAAGTTCCAACCGGCGACTGGCGACAGTAGCCACATCCCCACCTCGGGCGGGCAGGATGCTAAGGGGCTGGTCTCTGACATCCGTTCGCCCGGGGTGTCGCGCCACATCAGTCCAGAAACGGCGATCTCGGAAGGGCCGAGCCACGGATTCAGACCGATAAGTCATCTCAACTTCCACTTGAGAAGACGAAGTGTTCGTGAATCGACTATTCGGCCAGCTTCAATTTGATTCCGTCATTCGGAGCGTGCGCCAGATCCTGCTTCGTCCCCAGGTAACGTTCGGTGGTCTGAACGGATGAATGGCCGAGCAGCATCTGGATTTGCTCAAGCTCGCCGCCAGCGGCACGGCACAGTTTCGCCGTTGTTCGCCGGAGATCGTGAGGTGCCACCTGCGGAACGCCGATACGCGCGACATACGGCTTCAGCATCTGCCAGACCACTTTCTCGCTCATTCGATCACCGCGCACTTGGTCGCCGCGACTGATCGGCCGGAACAGGTGGCCCTCGGTGATCCCAACCGCCATTGTCCACGCGCCGACGGCATTCTTCGTCCACGTCGGCATCGGAACAGTTCGTATCCGGCCATGCTTGCCGACCAGATCCACAATGCACCAACGGCTGTCGCGCATCTGGACGTGTTTGACGGTCAGTGACGCCAGTTCGGAGCGGCGAAGTCCGCAGCCCAGAAGCACTGCGAACATCGCCCGGTCCCGAAGCCCCTTTTTGGTTCGGATGTCCGGCGCGTTCAGGAGGGCCTGTGCCTGCTGGAGCGAGAGCCAGTTCCCGACGCGAACGCCGTGGGTCCGAACGCCCTTGATCCGAGCGATTCCGGAGGCCAGCTCCGGTGCGAGCAACCCGTTGTCGGCGGCTTCGACGGCCAGTTTCCGGACAGCCGTGATCCGGACATTAATAGAGATAGGTCCGAGTCCGCGTGCTTCGAGCGCGACGCGCCACGCGGCGACAGTCGCCTTGGTAAATCCGGCCGGACGCGATTCCGCCGTGTACCAACCGATAAATTCATCGAGGCCGAGGTTGTAGACCCGCTTCGTGATCGGTGACGAAACGCTATCGAGCACCAGCGACTTGAGGCGTCGCCATTCGGCGGCGCGATCTGCGACAACAAGTTCGTTCAATAAGATAAGTCCTTTGGGCAGTGTTATTTGGCAATATCGGAAGCTAACAGAACGTTAGCTCTGACTTGCGGCACATGCAAGTTTCTTAACGCGCTGCGGCTCGGAATCGAAAGTGTGATCTTTCATGGACTCCGGACTGTGGTCACCTCGTGCCGGGTGATAAATGATAACGTCCATTGTCATTCGCTGTGAGAGTTGGCAAGTGAAATCGCCCGGCATAACAGTGGAGTGATCTCCCGCAACGCCGTTCCCGGCCCGTTCCCGGACCGCGCGAGGCTCCTCGGACGATACAGCCTTTGGCCGGGTCCGAAATTTGTGGAAAGCACCAACATTCAATCAATGGTCGGAAGTGCCAGCCGAAAATCACGTTTGGTGAGCAGCACAAGAGGGACGTCCGTAGCCTTTTGAGACAGATCGAAAGCGGAGGCTAATGATCTCCCCCGAGCCAGAAATCCATAAAAGAGCTGCGCCCACTCCGCCGCTCTCTTCCCGTCCAGCCAGCCTATGCCAGCTATGACGTTCGTCACCCGAGTCAGGCGAGCAGCGAGTGCCAGAGAGTCGCAGGTCGCCAAAACGACCAGCCGTACCTGTTGGTCGTGCAGCAACGCCGCTACTCCCTCGGCCGTTATGATGTCTGACGATGTCTCGCCGACGCGCTCCTCGTGGTCGCGGTCGCTCAGAATGATTGATCCGCTCACGCTGTGTACATTTACAACCAGATGCACAACATCCCATCTGGAGTTGGCTAATAGCTGCCTAAGCTTGCTTCCGTTGATACTTGCTTCGACCGAAACTCTACCTGGAAATGCTTCGTTCATCGCTTTTGAATCCCCGTCGAAGTCGTATTTCGCGTATAGGGGCGACGCTGCGCACAAGAGCATGGGCTGGTCGAGTTCCTCGACTTGTGTATCTGTTCGTCGGCCTGCCTTCCTGATAACCCGTTTAATTTCCGCGCACGCCGACCCCACAGCTGAACGAAGATTTTCACGTGGAGTGAATGACGCGGTATTTATTCCAATCAGGTCGGTGGGTATGTGCGGCGCCTTATCGCCCCGCGCCACAACCCAAAAACATCGTTGTTTTCCGAGACGGCCCATGAATAGACCAAGCTCAAACACGACGTTGTCCCGGACGCTCGGCTGCTCAGTCTTTCTTATTCGAGTGAGGTCATCGGGAGCAAAAACGAAAATCGCAAAATCAAAACTATCGACCGCTCTGATCAGATCATCAAGCGTGCTCTGGCCCAGATTGAATACGCCCTCATTCCAAATCGTCACTGTCGCCTCGTGTGGGTCAAGGCAATCTTTGATTGCCTCTGCTGTATCAAGTTGCTCCGAGGAAGAACCGACAAACACAGTAGGCTTCGGCATCCCACCGATTATAGTTTTCGATTTCAACCCGGCCGCTGGTCGTCCGGCCAGACCGCCGGGCTCAGTGCGGATTCCGGGCGAAGGCGAACGCGATTCGGGGATCGAGCTAATCGGTTACTAATACGTGTCCCCAATGTCTCAGTCAATCCGGGCAGAAAGTGGAGTTGGGTACAGTCACCTGTGACTTGGCCGGATCGTCGGTCAAACGGGAGTTGGCCAGAAACGGTTCAGTGGATCTGGCCCTGGCTGGCAACACTCGGGTGATATCCACGACATATCGGTAGGTATCTGGCCGCGCTGAATTGGGGTGCCGGAAGACTGCGGATATCTTCCGCGCGGCCCTTCTGCTCCCCTTCGCCCCTGGCCTTTGTGCGGGCCATATGGTCGATTCGCGTAGGATTGTACCCATGACTCGCTCGCGGGTTGGCAACGCGTCTTCCCCAACGGCGCCTGACGACTCGTTACGGACAGGAGTTGGAGTCGATAAAGACCGAAGGTAGATGGTCGGTTTATACTGAACCGTGCTGGGAAGCGCGAAATGGAGATCCCAGATTCGCTATCCACGTATCTCGAGGCGATGAAGCAATTTGCTGCTTTGGCGGACCTCTTCCAGTTCGAGGCGGTCGCGTCTGCGGATTGGGAGGCTGTTGCCCGTTTCACATCGTCAGTAGAGCCATATCTTCGAGAGGTTTGCGAAGAATCCAGGCGTCTAATAAAGAATCATGAAGAGCTGCTCGGATTGGGTGTTGGCACCGAACCTTTCAGAGTTGACTATGGAATGCATCGTTGGTTGCAAGACGAATCCGAACCCGCGTACTCTGACTGGCTGCAATGGCTCGTAGAGGCTATTACCCGGAGAGATTGGATCTGCACTCTATTCGGAATCGCTGGTGATCCGCGTTTCATCAATGCCTCAATACCGAATGTCTCAGCTGTTACGCGCGAACTCCGGATTTGGGGCCAACAGAAGGATAAGCCTTGGGTTGGTTATCTGGACTTAGATGTATGGTTTGGAGACGATGCTCGAATCGTCATCGAACTTAAGAAATTTGACCAGAGCTTTGAAAAACAGAGTCGATACAAAGAAGCAGTGGATGCGGGGAGAGTCGAAACCCGATTTGTGCTCCTCACAAAAGA
The DNA here is from genome assembly GCA_035262625.1 of Bryobacteraceae bacterium. Classification (GTDB taxonomy): domain Bacteria; phylum Acidobacteriota; class Terriglobia; order Bryobacterales; family Bryobacteraceae; genus BOG-234. The sequence continues at coordinate 22,260 of DATFSM010000011.1, read as the reverse complement.
TTATCCGGATAATGAAACTGTCTTCGGATTTCGAGCTAGAAATTGGGAATCCTTTTGCCTTGAAGCGCGCAGGATCGTACCTGCTGTAACCCAGGAGAGAGGCGTTGTGATCGCTTCATTGCTGCTGGCATTCATTGGAGCCGTCGAGCAGAACATACTCAAGTTTAGTCGGGACGGCATTCGCAAACTCTTTAGTGAAGTGGATGGTGCCAGCGTGCCGAAGATAGATTCTCGAACGTTCCGATACTTACAAAAGCTGCCCAGCCAGGAGAAATAACCGTGCCAAAAGGACCTGCGCAGATGTCAGAGGGAGTGCGGACACTACTTCTGCAGGGATCAGGGCTGTACACCAAAACCATTGCTGCAATGCGCCACTTCAATGCTGCGGCATACGAGATTTGCGAGAGGGTCTTGAACCAGCACGCCAAGGATTTGGGTGACAGCATTGGGGTTTCGGACTTGGGTGCAAAAAAGGTCCGCCTTCACTTGTACCCCACCGTAGATACAGCAACGGAATGGGACGAGACGGAGGTTTACATCGGAGCAAAAATCCAGCTCGCACCATACACCCTGTTGATCTTGTATTACTATCTCGGAGTTAGAGATGACCAGCTGAATTGGGCAACTGGAATCAGCTTGGGGTTCAGCACCCAGAGGAAGCGGGATGCTGTTATGAAGCAGTTGCTGGAGAAGAAGGATTCCACTGCCGCGTCGTCTTACTCGTATGGAACGGACTGCTGGTTGCTTGACTTCAGTCAAGGTTACCATCCGCTGGCCGAGGTCGATACCTTTCCGACTACCTTGGACGAAGTAGTGAGCTGCTGGTTAGAGAACTGTCGCGCTGTCGGTGGAATTAACATGGCCATCTAAGTGTAAGTTGCGTAGAGCATCAGGCTCAAGCCTATTGGCAGAGAGCTTCGCGAATCCATCTAGCGATCCGGGCAAGACTCGTCTGTGGGAATACCACACGACCAGACGATAACGTGACGCGCGTTAAGGACAGATATCGGAAGGCATTCGACTGCGCTGGGGGCCATGAGCGTCTCTTTAGTCATGGCGGCAGGGGTGTTTAGCATAGGCGATGCAACGGCGAATGTGGCTCAAGAGCTGAAGGATTGTATTCTAATTTCCGAACATGCCAGACCAGTTCACGACCACGTGAATCGGCGAGGCTGTCTCTTTGTAAGCAGGTACCCTGATCAGAAACCTGTTGCCATCGTGCGTGGTGTAATCGTTTCGCGGGCCACGCAGAACGCGAAGCCGCGTATCGAAAAGCGGCGCCGGGCGTTCATAGTCGAACGGCGTGCCCGGTCTCACGCCGACGCCCATCAGGACGTTGTCCGCGGAAAGGTAGAAAAGCTCCTTCCCGTCCGCGCGCCACGAGGGTTGCGATCCTCCGCCCGTAGATACCTGCGATTTTCCGGAATCCGGCCCCGACGTTGCATCGAACGGCTGCACGTAGATATGGCTCCGGCCAGATTCAGTGGACGCGTAGGCGATCCATTTCCCGTTCGGAGACAACACCGGCCATCGGGCCTTGCCTGCATGCATCCAAATCAGCGGTTTGCGGTTAAGGGTGAGCGGCATTAACCGGATGGAAGACGCGCCCGGTTCCGACCGCATGGAGCCAAACAGCAGAAAGTTCCCATCGCGAGACCAGTCTGAAAGACTATCACCGCCGGGCAAGGCCAGTGATTCCGCAGTCCCTCCCTGCGATCGGGCGACGTACAACCCCTGAGGGGTCCGGTGCGATTCGAACGCGATCCGGCTGCCGTCCGGAGACCATACCGGGTCATGATCGACTTCGGGATCGAAGGTGATGCGTGTCGTTTTTCCCGATTTGATCTCCATTGTCCAGACATCGCGATTCGATCCGTCGGCCTGATCGTACGCCACGTGCGTGCCGGCCGGCGAGAGAACCGGATCGCCCAGATCCGCCACCGGTCCCAGTTTTCCAATCACCTTTCCGGTCCGGTCGAACCAGGTCAACTGCCCGGGGAATCCCCCCTCGGTCATATAGGCTAGGGCGCCTGAGGATGCCCAATATGTCGAAGCCCCGTACGGAAGTTCCTGAATATCGCCCGTGACGTGCCGCGGCGAGCCTGACAGTTCCAGCCGGTTCGCATCGAATGGCTGGACGAGCAGTTCACCGCCTCGCACGAAGAATAAGTAGCCTTTGCTCGATATGCTTTCCGGTCCCACGACGAACAACGCCCGTGTTTCGGTCTGCACGATGCGCTTCTTCAGCCTGCCGTCCAGCGAGGCGACATAGATCGCGCTGTCGCCTGGCGTTTCGTTCCGGGCCAGATACAGGAAGTGGTTCCCGTCAGGAAAAAAACGAGGAAAGACGTGCGCCACCTCGGGCTTATCGACGGTGGTAACAGCCGTCAGCCCACCGCCCGAAGGTGAGAGCCGCCGAACAGGGCCGGGGTTTCCCGCAAACAGAATAACGCCGTCGCGGTTCACGTCTACGCCGAACGAGGTGTCCGTGGGAGCTATCGACACTGATTCGCCGCCGTTCGCGAGGTCCACACGGAATGACCTTGAAGCCTTGCTGAAAATCAGAGATTTTCCGTCCGGTGTCCAGTAGGGAAAGCGCCCGCCGGCCGTGCCAGCCAGGATTTCTCCGGCGCCTGACTCCAGGTTATGAACGTAAATTGCCGCATCGGTCTCCTTTCTCAGAACACCGACAGCCACTTTCTTCCCGTCGGGCGAGAGTTGAGGAGATGCCAGGAATCGGCATCCGTCGGGTTCCGGTATCTCAAACCGTATCTGGCTCGCGCGAGGCGCCTGCGGTTTGATCCGAAGAGCCGATAATAATCCCGCGGCAAAAGTCAGGATCAGGACAAACGCGGCAGCCAGCCAGAACCAGACACGTGTTGGGGCCCGGGTTGACGTTGGCATCGGGACCGATGCTATCGGGGAGGCTATTCCGTCCGGCGTACAGTCGAAGACCGGAACGTAAGAGCCACGGAGAAGTCGGATCTGGGCTGAATTCGAGGAGCCCTCGGACCCGTAGTAATCGTTCAGGCGGCTCCTCAGTTTGCTTGCCTGAACCCGGACGATGTTGTCGAGTCGCGGATCGAAGTCGGTATTCCGGTCGAAGACTGCCAGACCAATGGTGTATTCCTTGATCTCGTCGGTTTCGCCCGACAAGGTTTTTTGGACGATATAGGTGAGAAAACGCGAGAGCCGCGGTGAATCCATGAACTGCCGGCTCGCCAGCAGCCGATTCAACTCTTCCTGGATCTGGTCCTGAGTGCAAGGCGCCGACATGTAGGTCGCCTTAAGGCTTGCCACATCATAGCGCAATCGGCTCGCACGCGCCGGTCTGTAAGTCGCTCCTCGCAAAGGAACTTTACGGTTAAGAAGCGGTGAATCACTGCCCCATGCCGGCGCATCGGGCCACGCTGAGCCGCATGAGCTACCAAATGCGAGCGTCTTTGGTTTGCCTGAATCTCATCGCCGCAGTCGCCAACGCGCAAACCGCGACGCAACTGCCCTCAGGCCGATCTCGAATTGTCAGCGACGCCTGCGCGGCATTCGATCAGCAGGTTGATGTTCTCGTGGCGAGCGGCCGATCGCAGGAGGCAGAGCAGATGCTCTCGCAGGCGCTCCTGCAAGGAGATCCGCCGGATCGCCGGTGCATCGGACTGGCGCTAAGCAATATGTCAGCCATGCTTAGGGCGTCGGGAAGGCTTGCCGACGCGGAGCGGACTGCCGCCCGCGCCGTCCACATCCTGGAGGAGACTCTGCCTCCGGAGGGTCCCGCGCTCGTGCGGCCTTTGGGCATCCTGGTCTCAATTCGGCTTGAATTGGGGAGGCTCAATCAGGCGAGGCAGGTTCTGAAGAGGCTGCAGTCGATTCCGGTCAGCCAGCCCGAGGATCGCGCACTCGTGAGCGCGCTGGCCGCGTCGGTGCAAGTAGCCGAAGGTCGGTGGGCGGAAGCCGACTCGCAATATATCGCCGCCGTTGAGGACCTAAGACGTGCCGGGCGCGGGAATACCGCGGATGCCGGAGCGTTCCTCACCTGCCTCGGATTGCTGCGCCTCAAAGCGGGACGCTGGAACGAGGCCCATTTGGTCCTCGACGAGGCGCTCTCGGTTCTTGAGCACGCTCCGGATGCCGTCGCGTGGGATCGCGCCAAACTCCTCAACACCCGCGGCGTCTTGTGGGCGAGACAGCGCGATTGGGGCAAAGCCGAGCAGGATCTCGCCCATGCCCTCGCGATTGCCGACAGCGAACCGCGTGCGGATTCCTCCGAAGTTCGGCCGCTCCTGGTCGCCTATCGCGATGTCCTCCGCAAGGATCATCGTCGCAGCGACGCCCGTGCCATCCAGAATCGGATCACTGCATTGGGAGGCGATTCCGGCACGGCCGGACCTGTAGATGTCGCCGAACTACTTCCCCAACCGAGGAGCCAACGAAAGTGAGGCGCGGCGAATTCCTCGTGCGTGCTCATGCATCCTGTTCGACACCAATGGCAGGAAATACGCAGCGCAGACCAGACGACGTTCGTTCAAATGGGCTTAGGTGGAAGGGGTGTAGCCTGCTGGCCCTTGTGGTCGCGGCTTCGGCGCTCGGGCAGGACTTTGCGAAGACCGAAACTTCGGAACGGAACTGGGCGATACTCCATCACGATGGCTATACTGCCTTCACCGACGCCCGATATCCGGATGCCTTTGCGGTTTTTCAGGCGTCGTTGCCGCTCGCGTCTACTCTGCGCGAGCGCGCAATGACATTGGCGAATATCACTAGCCTCACCCGTCGCGCAGATGTCCCTCTGAACCGTGCGCGCTGGTCAAGTCAACCCAACGCTGAGTCCTGACACGTACCAGTTGCCGGTAATACGCCCGGATTTGGTGCTACAGTACGCCTCTGTTCGCGCGCCTCCCGTAAGTACGGGAGCGAAACGCAATAAGGGTGCGACCGAGCTTCTTCAGCACCAACTCAGGACACCGGTGATTTCGCCGCATTGGCATGCGGAGAAATGCTCAGCATGATGACCTCGGGCCGGGCGTATCTGCGTCGGTTACTTGAGCGTCACAATGAACTGAAATGGCATGCTGAATTGGCCGGCATTGATCGGACCACTATTGCCATGTGAGGGAAGCTGCAACGCTCCCACCTGAGTGGCCGTGGGAGTTCCGGAGAGATTCATATTGGTGTTGTCCGGGTTAACTGTCCAGGTTTCCACGGCTCCCGTCGCGGGGTTGGCCGGCGTGTGCTGCACCACTAACAAAGAGGTGTTGTCCGGATAGTTGACGTTTAGGCATCCTCCTGTAACATTCGCCGTTGGATTGTGGAAGCATAGGTAGTCGTCGGTCTTGCTGGAGCCGCCGGGCGGCGTGAATCCGAGTTCGGCACCCGTGGTGAATGAATACGAAGCACTTGCGTTGTAGTTGTATAGCAGGTTGTTGACGACGAGATAGGCTTCGGAAGTGAAGAAGGGCGTGGAGATCCATCCAGGAGTGTAGCTGTTCGTCGAGACGAAGTTTTGAAACGAAAATCCAACCTGACGTGTTGAGCTGTAGAGATCGAGGATCAGATCCCCACTGCAGCTATTAAAGAAGGCCCTCACGCCGTTGACTCCGTCACTGTATGCCGAGGCGCTGTCGGGATAGACGGCGCTGGCAAAGGACACGCCGCCGAATGTGTAGTTGTAGCTAATCGTGACATTGACGCTGATCGGCACATTCTTGCAGCCCTGACCGAATACGGTCGGAGATGAGAATGCCAGTAAAAAGATAATCAGGCTCGTCTTCATAGTGCTCTCCATTGAAATCTAGGTCACGCCTCCATTGCGCTGAGCCTGGATGGTTCTAATTTGGGTCTGTCCGTCTATGTAATTGAAACTGTGGTTGTTAACAAGAGAGATGTCGAGAGCACGTTATCGATTTTCACAAACGCGTTGGCGAACATTCTTCGGCCTCAGTCATTTACCGCGTAACGTGACATCCATGACCTGGTCGCCCGACTGTTGAGCAGGGTACTTGTTCAGAATCACTTTGGCCTGCGCCTGAATCCGGGGTATCTCCCTTTTGTCGAACTTTCGCTGACACTGCGCGTAATGTGAAAGAATCCGGGCGACATCGGTGCGTGGAAGTGGCGTTCCCGTCTGAATAACGGCGACCGCACGGGAAAAAAGGTCGACGGCCTCCTTGTATCTCTTTTGGTCCATATATTCAAGGGCAAGATTGTTCTCGACGTGGACGATCATTACTGCATCACAGTCCTGGCACGATCCAATTAACCGGAGAGCCATCTCAAGAGCGAGCCTTGCGCACGCGTGCCTGCCCGACGATCGATCCAGCACCGCGATATTGTTAAGCAGAGACGCTTTGAGATAGGCCGGGACTGGATTCATCTTCTGAATCAATGCAGTAGCTCGACTGAGCGCAGCCTCTGCTTCACGATTGCGGTGCTCGATTTGGTAAATCGATCCGAGATTCGACAACAAATCGACAATCGCGCGCGAGTCGCCGCCTTCGGATTTCTGTAACAGATCCAAGGATTTGACGTAAGCCCGCTCCGCCTCCCCATACTGTCTTTGGTAATAGAAGCATGTCCCAATCACTTGCCAGATTGCGGCTGCAATTTCCGGGTGAGCAGCCGAATCGGTTGAATCTGTTGCCAGGACCGCAATAGATTGATGAATAATGCCGGCGGCCTCCATGTGCCGGCCTTCCGCTGTCCGCGCCAATGCGAGATGAGCGAGTGCGAAGGCAAGTCGCAAATTCGAAATACCTGAAGTTTTCCGTGAGGCGACCAACCCGGCGTAAATGCGATCAGCATCGATATAACGTCCCGCATCCATGGCCATCTTCCCGGCACTGACCTCTACCTGCCAGTCTGGAAGGTCCTCTTGCAGCGCAAACAAGGACACTACAAGCAGAAAGCCCGATTGCAGTTTCGCATTCATCGGCCGCTAAACCCTTCGGAGTAAGTCTTAACGGGTGTCTGGTATGTGAATGGTCGATGGCACCAGCCGTGGGCGAGAGTAACGGCGCTGTGTCCGGATCGGGGTCGTCTTCATAGTGCTCTCCTTTGCCTGAAATCTAGGTCAGGCCAGCGGCAGTGTCCACTACGCTGAGCCTGGATCATTCTAATTTGGGTCTGTCCGTCTATTTGTTTGAAAACGGGGTGGTTAGTCAGCTATATGTCGAGGGTACTGGCATCGATTTCAGGGCAGAGTTGTGCTAACATCCATCCCACGATGCCGCTGCCACACGCGCCGGAGGTCGTTCGCTTTGGTCCGTTTGAGTTCCGTCCGCGAACGGGCGAGTTGAGGAAGAGCGGTTTGCGGCTGAAACTTCAGGAACAGCCGGTTCGGATTCTACTCCTGCTTCTGGAGACTCCGGGCGAACTGGTTTCGCGGGAGCAGATTCAGAAGCGGCTCTGGCCCAACGAAGTTTATGTCGATTATGAGAACGCGATCAACAGCGCCATGCGGAAGTTGCGCGAGGCGCTGTCGGATACGTCGGGCAATCCCCGGTTCATCGAGACTCTGCCGCGACGCGGATATCGATTCATCGCTGCTGTCGAGGTCATAGCCGTTGAAGAAGTTGCGGCTTCGACGCCTAAGGCGCTGCCGGAGCGACCGCGCTGGCGGCGGAGTTGGCTGCTTGTGCCAGTTCTCGTTGTGGTCGCTGCAGCGAGCGGGCCTGCCGTCTTCCACACTGCGCCAGAAGGGATGAGCACGGGAGAAACGCTGATCCCCGAGCCACTGACGAGTTATCCGGGGGTTGAAATGCACCCGAGTTTCTCGCCCGATGGTAATCAGGTCGCGTTCAGCTGGATCACTGAAGACGGAAGTAGCAGCGACATTTACTTAAGATCCATCGGGCCCGGACAGCCGCTCCGCCTGACCAAGGATGGGAATAGCCGTTGTCCCGCTTGGTCGCCAGATGGCCGATGGATCGCATTCACTCGCGTAGAGCGGAATACAAACGTGCGCCCAATGTGCGGGGTCGAGGTGATTCCTCCGCTCGGCGGGCCGGTACATGAGGTCGCACGTTTTTACGGCGAGAAATGCTCTGCGGATGGCTGGTCGCCCGACGGACACTGGGTTGTTGTCTCTTCTGCTGAGGATCAGAGTGGTCCTGCGAAGCGAATCGCTTTGGTTTCGGTGGAAGCCGGCGAAAAGCGGTGGTTAACACCTCCAGAGCCGGGGCGTCCGGCAAATGCATTCGGAGGAATGGTGGGCGATTGGTACGGGGTCATATCGCCGGATGGGCAAACACTGGCATTTGCCCGCTATTTCTCGGGCGCCGCGGGATCGAAAAACTCAAGCGACATCTACACGCTTTCCCTAGAGCGAGATTACTCACCGAAAGAGGAGCCGAAGAGACTTACTTTCGACAACGTCGACACAGAAGGAATCGCCTGGACCGCCGATAGCCGCGCCCTTGTATTCTCGAGCGCCAAAGGGGGCTTGATGGCGTTGTGGAGGATAGCCGTTCACGGGACAGCAAAGCCCGTCCTCTTGCCTCTGGGCGATAACGCATCTGGTCCTACCATCTCGACGCAGGGCCACCGCCTGGCATATGAAACGTATATCTCTGCCGATAGCAACATCTGGCGAGTGAATCTGTTGGAACCGGCGGCGCATGCCGCCCCGTTCATTGCGTCCACACGGTTGGACAAGGAGCCGCAATACTCTCCCGACGGTACGAAGATCGCTTTTCAATCATTCCGCTCTGGAAACAGTGAGGTCTGGATCTGCGATTCGGATGGTTCAAACGCCTGGCAGCTTACTACGACCACCGCATCGGGCACTCCCAACTGGTCTCCCGATGGTCAGAGTATTGCGTTCGACTCGACGGTCGGTCATTATTGGCAGGTCTTTACGGTAGGCGCGCGAGGCGGTACTCCGCGACAAATAACCAGCGATCAGATTGGAAGCTACAGGGCAAGTTGGTCGCGTGACGGAAAATGGATCTGGTTCAAAAGAACCAATGGCATCTGGAAAGCGCCGTCGGGTGGAGGCCGCGCCGTCCAAATAGTGGCATTCAATAATGTGGGAGATTTGGGCGTAGATCCGGTGGAATCGGAGGACGGCAAGACAGTCTGGTTCGGACATGCCGGCAGTATCTGGAGGGCGGCGACTGATGGATCTGATCAGAGAATGGTGATCGAGCACGTAGAGCGGTCCGACGCCGGGTCGTTTTTCGTGGTCAAACGCGAGGGAGCATGGTATGTCGGATCGGGGCCTCCTTCTGTCCGGTTTTTTAATTTGGCCACGAAAAAATCTCAGTTGGTATTCAACCCGTCTCGGCCGCTAGGCGGCGGGATGACCGTCTCGCCGGACCGGCACTGGCTGCTCTACTGCCAGTACGACACCCCGGATAATAGTGACTTGATGCTGGTCCGAAACTTCTTTTGAAGTAGCCTTATCGTTGACTCCGGACGGCGATGAGTTTTCCGGCACTCTGCGCCTGTTCCTGCCTTGCGGCGAATTGCCTGATCCGTATTACCTGATCAGGTGTGAATGCGAGCATTGTCAGTCGCGCAGCCACAAGTTCGGTTGGCCCAAGTCGGGCGCGCATGATGCCTGCTGATGAGTGATCGTCCAAAGCAAGGACTACGTGCCCGAGTTCGTGGGCTATCGCGTATCCGAGCAGCATCGCAAAATCGACGCCGGGCGTTCTGCAGAGGTCTTCGATTCTTTCCTCAAATATGGTCGCGCTGACGCCGAACTGCGCGTGGGGGTAGGATATGCCGAGCGCGGTCGGCGGAACGTGAACGGCCAGGCCGCGGCCGATCCGGACCACAAGGTAGGCGCGAACATGGCGATCGCGAAAAGCCGATGGCGCGCTCTGATCGGTTTCATGCGCCTCCTGCGCATTCGGGTCACCGGCTTTCCAACGGGCCTCGACGCCCGCCTGAGCAAAGACGCGTGATGCTTCATTGATGGCGCGTTCGAGCGTGGCGGGAACGAGGCCGGAGAGATCGTAAACCCGAACCGAAATCTGGCCGGCGTTCAGAAGGCCGGAAGCGAACACAAAAGCGAGAAGCCTTTTCATGGCGTGACGGGTCGGCGTCACGCTCAATCTGGTTCAGGACAGCTACGGTCTCCATGGCCCGGACCCTGGACGGTCATGATTTGGCGCTGTCGATCTATTCAGATGAAAATGTTGTTTTTAATTGCAGAGATAACGAGAACGTCGCAGCGGATTTTCGGGAGGAGTTGTGCTAAACATCCTCCCGACATGCCGCCGCCAGACCGGCATTGATTGCTCTACAACCAATTCGACACTCGACACGGGGGTGGTTTGATTTCTCCTGCACACTCCGCGATCACCAGACAGCGGCCAACGGTGATCATCAGAAGGCTCGCCGATATCACGACATATCGCTAGCCCCGGAAAGAGCGATCGGAGAGCGGATTGGTACCGCGTGCCCGACGATCCAACCGGAACCGGAAACGGACATTCACGGTTAGTGCAGTAAAGATCAAGTCGCCGACCGAGATGCGTTCATGAGTGCGTCTGTCAAGAGGAATCACCGAGGGCTACGAAGACTCGGCGGAGGATGTACCTCTGTCCTTCAGGAGAACGAAGATGGTTCTGGTTGTGGGCGCTACCGGCTCGGTCGGAAACGAGATTTGCAAAAAACTGAGGAGGCTGGGTGAACCGGTGCGAGCGTTCGTTCGGACAATGAGTTCGAGACAAGATCGAAATCCTGCGGGCATCAGGCGCAGAATCTCAACTGACACAGGTGAGTGATCGTGCGGCGGGAGCGAACAGGGCCCCGGTTGCTAATGGCAGGTCGCTAAAGTTCCACGAGGAAGCGCGCGGTGGAGCGCAACGCGACCACTGAATCAAAAGCTTACGCCGAAAACTGTAGCATCGGCGAATGATGCCGAAACCGCCAATCCCAAATTGTCTGGAAGTCATTGAAAGGAATTGCGGGGACGACGGGGCTCGAACCCGCGACTTCCGACCTGACAGGGTGAAGGCCGAATCGGCGGCGAACACGAATCAGCCTCAAATTCCAGCCGGTTGGGCGCGTCGCGTAGTGGCCATTTTCGAACTGCCGCAGTAGGTGCTCCAGTCCGCAGGACGCAAACTATCCCAGACTCGGCATAAATTGAAAGCCGGCCGGGGAAGCCAGCCGAACCGCGCAAGTGCGGCTGTGGACCCCTCGGCCGGCTGACTGGTTTCCTGCCGTGCAAACGCACGGTCCAGGCTGCTTCCCTTTCTGCGTACAAGATGGGCGCAGTACCTTGGGGTGAACCCCTCGGTTGAGACAAACTGCGAATGGCACACTCGCCGTTTAATGGTTTTTGCTTCTCAAACAGTATCGTCTCCGCCACAATGGTCCTCGGCCGGCGAAGCGGAGGCGAGCTCTGCTGGAGAGCAACTCGCCAAGGAATAGCCAGCCGGAGACTCATCGAGACGATGGTCGGGGGAGCCGGCTTCAGCCGGTTCCCTTTCAGTTGTTGATCCTGCATCAGATCGATAGATCTCCTGATGCCTGAAAAAACTCATCGACGCTCCCAGTAATCTGGTCGCGGCATTGCTGCCCTGCTCGAACTCTTCCGGTGGTTTGTAGCCAAGGGCCGAGTGCAAGCGCACGCGGTTGTAGTAGTTGTCGATGAACTCCACGATGTTCGCCCGGAGATGATCGAGATCGCGGTACTCGTTGACGTGGATCTCCTCTCGCTTGAGAGTCTTCATAAAACTCTCGCAACTGGCGTTATCGTAGGGATTCGCCGGCCGGCTCATGCTCGGAACCATGCCGTGTTTTCGAAGCAAGCCGACATAGGCGTCGGATGCGTACTGGACACCGCGATCGGAATGATGCACCACGCCCGGCGGCGGCTTTCGTTCTGCGATCGCCTTTTCCAACGCGGTCATCGGCAGGCGCGCGGCCAGCGTCCGATCCAGTTCCCAGCCGACTACCTTGCGTGAAAACGAATCCAGGATCACTGCCAGGAACACCCACTCGCGATGCAGCCGGATGTAAGTGATATCGGCCACCCAGAGTTGATTGACTCCGGTCAGCTTCATCCGGCTGGCCAGGTTCAGATAGACCTCGAAGTCATGAGCGGAATCCGTGGTCACCACGAACGCCCGCGGCTGCACCGCCAGCAGATGATCTTCGCGCATCAGTCGCAAGACGCGTTTATGATTGACCAGCATTCCGCGTCGCCGCAGTTCTTTGCTCACGCGCCGATAACCGTAGCGGCGCTTGTGTTCGGCGAAGATGTTTTGAATCGCCGAACGAACTTCCATGTCCTCTTCAACGGGCTGCTGCGCCTGTAGCGACCGATAGAATCCGGCGCGGCTCACGCCCGCTAACTGACTCATCCGCTCGATACTCAGGCTGCCTTGCATCGACATCAACTCCCGGATCTGGTCGTAGATGCCATCTCGCCGGCAGTGTCGCATTCAGATATTCCGGTCTGCTACGGTGAACCGGGATGAGCAGTGATCGAACTGATCGATTCAGGGGCCGGCGTTTTCCCGAAGAGATTATCGTGTTGTGTGTCCGATGGTATCTCCGGTAAGCGAAGGGTCAGCACTGCAGATCGTTGTGAGGAACGGCTTCAGCGGTTCCGTGTAGTACATCCGTTTCATCCCCTGTGTGGTCAGGAATTCGAACAGCTGGGCGCCAGGGAAGGCTTGCCTGAAGACCGGCTGTACTTTGAGGATCGAAACGGGTGCGCAGCTTCGATTCCTAAACACTTTACCGACCGCAGCCCCATCGATCCGGTAATGGTTATGGGGCAGGGGCAATCTTTGTTTCGGGTCGCCGACCTGCTTGAGCTGTCCTCTCTGATTGCGAGTATTCGCTTCGGATAAAAGAGGGGCAATGTGTAAGGATAACTATGCCGTATTCGTAAAGATAATTGTGTCGCTGATGGGTTACCTGTACATGTAAAGACAACACTTGCAATGAAACAGTACTTATGCCCTGTTTTTTCTGTTTGGAGCAAATCCAGCACCCTCGTAAAAAGGTCGAATCCGACGCTTGACACTAAGCGATTATGCGTCATAATTATATAGACATACCAACTGGTCTGGGTTTCGATGCCACCAACCCGGCGAAATGCGGCGAAGATTCAGACGCTTCGCCAACAGGGCGTGCTCAACCCGCATCCGGACGCGGTTACGGATCCGCTGTTCCAACGAGGCGACTTCTTCGATCCTCACGACTGGCTGCAGGTCCGGTACGAGATGCTTCGCCGCGTCGAAATCGACAATGCGCCCGTGACCGAAGCTGCCGCGGCCTTCGGATTGTCCCGGCCGGCGTTCTATCAGGCCCGGCGTGCCGTAACGCAGCAGGGTCTGGCGGGGTTGATTCCCCGCAAGCGCGGGCCTCACGGAGCCCACAAACTTACGCCTGCCATCCTGGACTTTATACGCCGGCAGCGCGCAGCATCACCATCCCTGACGATCGCCGAACTCATTACGCGCGTGGAGCAGCAGTTCGGTGTAGCCGTGCACCGACGCACGGTCGAACGTCATTTAGCCCGGCAGGAAAAAAAACCTCACTGACCTACGCCGGCCCCGATGCTCCGCTGCCTCGCGACCTGGCGGTTCTTTACGAGCAGTTGCGCCGCCGCGTACTCGACGGCGGCAGAGGTGGGCCCGGACTCGATCTTTTGCAACGTGAGGGCATGAAGAGCTGGATCCAGACTCGCCTCCGTCTCAAAGGATCAACAGTGAAGGTCGACCCGTCCGGTGACACGGGCACGACAGGTGTCGCTTTCTTCCGTGACCTGGCGCAACTCATCGCCGTGATGATTCTCGAAATCCATCAGCAAGGAGCAATGTCATGATGGACGCTCAAAGCAAAATTCAGTCCGGACATCGGAAGCGGAACGCGTATCTTTATATCCGGCAGTCCACTCCTCGTCAGGTACTCGAGCATCAGGAGAGTACGCAGCGCCAGTATGGGCTGCGCCAACAGGCGCTGCAGCTGGGCTGGTCAGAAGAACAGATCGTTATCATCGACACCGATCTGGGCCATTCCGGAGCCTCCGCTGCGGACCGCGTGAGCCTGGGGCGAGCCGGATTAGTGCTGGGGCTGGAGGTCTCGCGTCTGGCGCGGAACTGCAGTGACTGGCATCGGCTGCTGGAGATCTGTGCCTTTGCCGGTACGCTGATCCTGGACGAAGACGGCCTCTATGATCCGGCTCAGTTCAACGATCGCTTGCTGTTAGGGCTGAAAGGCACGATGAGCGAAGCAGAACTGCATCTGCTCCGCGCCCGCCTCCGGGGTGGAGCACTCAACAAAGCGAAACGCGGAGAGCTTCAGGTGTACCTGCCGATCGGCCTTGCCTATGATGCGGCCGGTCGCGTAGTTCTGGATCCGGACGAACAGGTGCGGCACAGTGTTCAGCTGGTATTCACCACATTTCAGCGCACCGGCTCTGCCTTGGCAGTGGTGCGCGAATTTCGTCGCCAAAGCTGGCTGTTTCCGCGACATCAGCGCACGGGGCCGGATCACGAGCAGGTAGTGTGGAAACCGCTTTCGTATCCACTCGTGACAAAGATCCTGCACAATCCACGCTACGGTGGGGCGTTCGTCTACGGACGCACGACCACACGCAAGTCAGCCGATGGTCAACGCGGCGTGATCCGACGTTTGGCGGTGGAGGAGTGGCAGGTGCTCATCAAGGATGCTCATCCGGGATATCTGAGTTGGGAACAATATGAAACTAATCAGGCCCGTTTGCGAGAGAACACCGCCCGTCCTGCCGGCGGTGACCGGCGAAGCGCACCGCGGGAAGGCTCCGCATTGCTGCAAGGCCTGCTGTTATGCGGAATCTGCGGCCAGCGGATGCATCCTCGCTACACTGCCCGCCGCCAGCATCTGTGGCCCTATTATGTGTGTCCCCGTCAGGACCTCGCTGGAGGCCGGCTGGCGTGTCAGCACATCTCCGGAAAGGCAATCGACCACGCCGTGGGCGAATTACTGCTTACCAGCATCACGCCAGCGGCATTGGAGGTAGCGTTGGCAGTCCAGCAGGAAATCAGAAAGCGATTCGAGGAAGCCGATGGCCTGCGAAAAGCGCAGGTCGAGCGAGCCCGTTACGAAGCGAGTCTGGCCCAGCGAAGATACATGAAAGTGGATCCCGACAACCGGCTGGTAGCTGAGACGCTCGAGACGGAGTGGAATAGCCGGCTACGGCTGCTGGCAGAAGCCGAACAGGACTACCAGCGGCGACGTCAGTCAGACGACGTGGTTCTGAACGACGCGCAAAACGCCCAGATTCTTGCTGTAGCGACTAACTTTCGGCGAATCTGGCACAACCCGGCTTTGCCCCACCGCGAGCGTAAGCGCATGGTTCGTCTGCTGGTTGAGGATGTGACCGTCGTCAAGCGGGACAGCATTACGCTGCACGTGCGATTCCGGGGTGGCTCCACGCAGACTCTGACTATTCCAGCACCCCAGGATGCCTGGCACCGGCGACGAACTTCTGACAGTACGGTGAATGAAATTAACAAGCTGCTGGATCATCACACCGTTGCGGAGATTGCCGGAATCCTCAACAGCAGAGGCCTGCCAAGCGGGACGGGGGCACCGTTCAGCGCCGAAATCGTAGATCGATTGATTCATGGACGCAAACTCCGCAGCCGACAAACAAGACTACGCGACCGGGGATATCTCACTCTGCCCGAAATAGCGGCCGTATTGGGCATCAGCACCAGCGAAGCCTGTCGCCGCCGCAACAAGGGCTCCCTGGAGGGATTACCATATGGTCTTAACAAATACCTGTACGAGCCACCTTCGGCGAGGCGAAGCCATAATCCTGCGGAAAGGGTCGCAGTATGAAACCTATGTCTACCGGAGATACCATCGGACACACAACACGATAATCTCTTCGGGAAAATGCCGGCCCCTGAATCGATCAGTTCGATCACTGCTCATCCCGGTTCACCGTAGCAGAGCGGAATATCTGAATGCGACACTGCCCCTTTTACGACCTGAGATAAGCAGGTTTGGAATGTTAGAAGATCCAGGTGCCCCGGATAAATTGCGGCAGGTACTGGAACCCGGCGGAAGCGAAATGGTGACTGCGGCCGGTGGCGCTCGGCGGTATCGAAAACCACTGAAATCGTTTCGGTGGCGCGATATCGTGGCAATTCTTACCGTTAGCTTCGCGGCTTGGGGAAAACACAAGGCACCCAGACTGGGAGCATCTCTGGCATTTTATACGCTGCTTTCGATCGCGCCACTACTGTTGGTGCTCGTATCGGTCGCGGGCTTGATACTGGGACACCAAACAGCGGAGATGGACATCGTCTCGCAAATTCGTGCGGTCGTGGGCGATCAGGGCGGATTGGCGGCCAGAGCCTTACTGGAGGGCTCGCGCAACACAACTCACGGAGTCCTCGCCACCGTTTTTGGCGTGCTGGTTCTGTTGTTCGGTGCTTCCGGTGTGCTGATTGAATTACAGGACGCATTGAACACGATTTGGGAAGTTCCGACGCCGGAACTCAGTGCCTGGAAAAAACTTTCCGGGTTGATTAAAGAGCGCCTGTTTTCGTTTGCGTTGCTGCTCGCGATCGGCTTCATCATGGCTGTCTCGCTGGCTGTCAGTGCGTGGATTGCAGCCCTCGGTTCATGGTCCACCTCGCTTCTTCCAGCATATGAAGCCGCCCTGCACGTTCTGAACTTTGTTGTTTCGTTCCTTGTTATTACCGGCCTGTTCTCGGCCATATACAAATTCCTGCCGGACGTGCAAATCGAATGGCGGGATGTCCTGCTCGGAGGTGCGGTTACCTCGATATTGTTTGGCGTTGGAAAGCTCGTCCTGGGAATTTACCTTGGCAAGGCCAGCTTCGCGTCCACATATGGGGCTGCCGCATCGCTTGTCGTATTGGTGGTGTGGGTCTACTATTCAGGTCAGATCTTTTTCCTCGGCGCAGAATTCACAAAGACCTTCGCCAACTGTTACGGCTCGCAACCCGGCCGTAGCTTTGGCGATCTCGTCGCCGGCAGTCCGAACACCAAGCCCGCTCCGGGCACCGCGAACATCATTATCCCGTCAGAAATCGGTATCTCGGAACGCGAGCGGCAGCCGAGTTGAGGGTGCGACTTCTTCAACAACGTCGTCCAATTTGGAAGTCCTCGGTCAGCCCTCGTTGACGGATTACTTCCGGCTTGCCGAAGATCCACTCGGAATCGGTAGATGTGCTACGCCGTGCGGCGACTTCATCGGTTCGGCGGTTCCTTGCGGGCGATCAGGCGGAAAATCTCTGTCTCGCGCCGGTCAGAGAAATCGGAAACGCCGCGGGTGAGTTCGTAGTGTTCAATGACCAAGTCGTCAAAAAGGCGCAACATACCGTTACGCCCGGTGAAGCCAGGACCAAACTCCATGACTACGACGCCGCTCGGCTTAAGCGCGTCGATAACTTTGCGAACATCTACGAGCGGCATCGACCAACTGAACAGGATCAAATCGAAGCGATCCTTGCCGAAGTTGTAGTTGGCATCCGAGGAAGTTACGGCGTCGATTTTCAGACCCAGCCTGGACGCGTTCTGTCTCGCCGCATTGACGCCGACTTCCGAGATGTCGAAGCCATAAACTGTCCACCCGAGTTTCGCAAGATAAAGGGAGTTGCGACCATCGCCCATCGCGTAGTCGAGCGCCACGCCTGGCTTCATTCCGTGAACCACCTCGGCGAGAAAAGCATTCGGTTCTCGGTTGTACTGACTCGCTGAATCGCCATAGAAGCGGTTCCAGCGATCCGCCTCAAGCTCGGTTCGATGGTTGCGAAGGAGGTCTAGTCTTCGGGCGATCTCTTTTTCGGGTATCCCCGCCTTGCGGAGTTCCTCAGCATACGCTTCCGGTCTTTTGTCGCGCCCTTCACGGTAGAAGTCGTACTCAGATCGCTGAGCCTGAAGCCCCAGCGCAGCGAGAAAAATCAGGCGCATCTGCATTTTTTCAAGATATTGACGTAAAGCTGGCATCTCGCGTTCCGGTGCTGCTCAGTAAGGTTTACCAGTCGCTGGTGGATTCGGAGAGTTCCGGAACGCAGGTTCAGGCGGTCAATCTGGTGCGCGCGGCATCGCGAGGCAAACCGTTCTGGTATGCGGAAGCTATTTCCGGCAAGCTCGTTGTTATGGCGGGAAACCACCCACCTGTAACCGTATGTATCCACCGCGTCAGCCATCCGCCAGTTAATCTCGGTCAGGGTTGCGGTGCCATGCCCCGTGATTTTGCTCTTCGGATCGAGACGGCGAATCAGATCCGTGCGCCAGTGCAACGGGCGAATGGCATCGTCACGCCGGAAGGCAAGCCATCGAGCATTGCCTCGCGGTGAATGGACTGATTGCCAGTCGCCCAAACTCTAGCGATGCCAGGCTCGGCCGAGGGCTTCGATGCTGCCGTATTTCGCCTCCAGCCATTCGCGGAAATTGGCCTGAGTCGCCGGACAGAAGCATTCCCGGACCGCGCCTTCGTTCCAAACGTCGTAACCGAGCAGCGCCGGATTTGCGCGATAGTGCTTGACGAGCAGGTTCGCGCTGCCGCAAATCTACTCGGCAATAATCGAAGGCAGCTCGACAAGCGTGCGAATTTCGAAATCAGGCTTTCCCCGGCAGCAGTTCGGCTTGCTGCCCGTACCGATTGCACCAGACCACGCGCATGCCGAACGCCGAAGCGGCGTAGGCGTCCCAGGCGTTCGATGATACGAACAAAATCGCTCCCGGCTCGCAGGCGAACCGATCCACGGCGACTTGATAGACCCTCGGGTGAGTCTTGTATACACCAACCGCTTCCACCGACATCACAGCGTCCAGCAGCGGTCCGATCCCCGCGTGATTGACCACGGCTTCGAGCATTCCCGGCGAGCCGTTCGAGAGGATCGCAGTGGCGAGACCGGCGTTTTTGATCCGCCGCAGCACTTCCGGTATTTCGGGGAAAGCGTCGAGCGTGAGATAAAGCTCCATCAATTCCTGGTGAAGCTCGCGATCATTCAGCCCGAACGTGCTCATCGCATACGACAAAGCGTCGCCGGTCACACTCCAGAAATCCTCATGCCGCGATTGGAGGCTGCGCAGCCAGGTGTACTGAAGCTGCTTTTCTCGCCACAACGAGGTGAGAGGGCCAACGTTCTCGCCGAGCTGATCACGGCAGCGGGCTGCCGCCGATGCGTAGTCGAACAGCGTTCCATAGGCGTCAAACACGCAGGCGCGAATGCCGGTCGATGTCAAAACGAAACCCCGTGCGGAACCAGGCGATGTTCGTAGGCTTGCCGCTCGAGATCCTCCTGGAAATCCGGGTGAGAGATCGAGATAAGAGATTTGGCGCGTTCAGCAACGGACTTGCCCTTGAGGTTGACAATTCCATGCTCAGTAACCACGTACATCACATCGGATCGAGGTGTTGTGACGACGTTGCCCGGAGTCAGATTCAGCACAATCCGGCTGCGCCGTGTTTCGTTCTTTTCAAAAGCTGACGAAAGACAGATGAACGATTTCCCGCCCTGCGAGGCGTAAGCTCCACGTACAAACTGCAGTTGCCCGCCCGTCCCGCTGATGTGTCGATGCCCGTCCGATTCGGAGGCGGCCTGGCCCTGAAGGTCGATCTGCGTGGTGCTGTTGATCGAAACCACGCGCCGATTTTGCATGATGTTGTTGGGCGAGTTGGTGTAATCCACCGGACAGCACAGGAAGGCCGAATTGCGATCCGCCAGCTTATAGAGTTCGCGCGACCCGAGTGAAAACGTGAAGACAACCTTGCCGGGGTTCAGGGTCTTGCAGCGGCCGGTAACACGACCGCTTTTGTAAAGTTCTCCGATCCCGTCGGTCAGCATTTCGGTGTGCACACCAAGATCAAGGACGCCGCTTTCGAGAAGCAACGCGCAAACGGCATTCGGCATTCCTCCGATGCCCACCTGCAGACAAGCTCCATCTTCCACTTCCGCAGCGATGCGGCGTGCGATGGCCCGATCGATCTCCGTAGCAGGTGGATTCGGCAACTCCGCGCAAGGTTGATGGTCGCCTTCGATGATGAAATCGACTTCGCTGACATGGACACCATTGTGATCGCCGTAGACGTGCGGGAGCACTTCGTTCACCTCGACGATTACTAATCGCGCGCGTTCGATGATCGCCCGGTGCCAGATGTTCGACAGGCCAAAGTTGAAAACACCGTTCTCGTCCATCGGGCATGTTTTGATGATCACGATATCGACAGGACCGAGAAAGCGCCGGTAGTAATCCGGCACTTCGCCAAGGTTGAGCGGCATGTAATTGCAGCGACCCGCATCATGGCGCTTGCGATCGTAGCCGGAGAAGTGCCAGCTGAACCAGAAAATATGTTTGCCTTCCGGGTCAGCCTCAACCACGGCACGCGGTTTCATCGAAAGGCACGAACGGATCTTCACGTTTTGCAATTCATGGGCTCGCGCCGCAAGCGCCTGGTCGAACACGTCGGGCTGGCACAACGCCACGCCGTAGTCGAGCCACATCCCCGACTTGACAAACGAGGCGGCCTCTTCGCCAGAGATTGTTCGAGCCGGCGCCGATGCTGTCCTTTGGACCATAAAGCTTCGAAGGCGTTAGAAATTGTACCTTGAGATTCGCGACCACACTAAGATGGTGGGCATGGAATACGCGAACCTCCACTCGACTACGGAAGGCAACGTCGCTGTCGTGACGTTAAACCGGCCTGCGCGACGGAACGCGCTTTCACTTGGACTGATGCAGGAGCTGATCCACTGCCTGGGCGAAATCGACGCGCGCCGCGAGATTCGGGTCGTAATCCTGACCGCTGCAGGCAAGGTGTTTTGCTCGGGCCACGATCTCTCCGAGATGGTCGGGCGCGACATCAGCGAATACCGCCAAATCTTCGATGTGTGCACGGACCTCATGACCAGGATTCAGTCGATCCGCCAGCCCGTGATCGCCGAAGTGCGAGGGATTGCCACCGCGGCAGGGTGCCAGCTCGTGGCGGCGTGCGATCTCGCGATCGCCTCCGAGGAGGCAACCTTCGCCACACCCGGCGTGAGGATCGGACTTTTTTGCACCACCCCGATGGTCGCCTTGAGCCGCGCGATCGGCCGGAAGCGGGCGCTCGAAATGCTTCTCACGGGGACGCCAATAGACGCCGATACCGCCGCAGACTGGGGACTGGTGAATCGCGTGGTGCCGGCCGCAGAAATCCAGGCCGAAACACGCAAGCTCGCCGCACATATTGCCGATGCGAGCGATGTAGTCGTTGCGATTGGTAAGAGCGCTTACTACACGCAGATCGATCTCGATCAGGCCAAAGCCTACAGCTACGCCAAAGGAGTGATGACGATGAATGCGCTCGCGGCGGACGCGCAGGAGGGCATCTCGGCGTTCCTCGAAAAGCGCGCTCCTTCTTGGGCGGGTAAATAGCAGCTCAATTAGCAACTTACTGAATTTCGCATAATATAGAGTAACCAGGTCACTGTCGAAATCGTCCCTGCAGGTATGGGTAATCCACGTGGCGTGAAACGGGACTTTGGCGCTTTGGAACGCCGGCGCCGGGAAGCGCTGAAACTGCTGAAGCAGGGGTACAACCAGAGTGAGGTAGCGCGTCGGGTTAAGGTGTGCAGTCAGACTGTGAGTCGCTGGTCGAGAACAGTTGCAGCAGGCGGCGAGAAGGCTTTGAGAGCCGCTGGTCGGGCGGGGCGTAAGCCGCTTCTGGATAACCGACAGCGGGAGCGGCTGAACGCCCGGTTACTGGAAGGGCCGGAGAGGCTGGGCTACGAGACGCCGCTCTGGACCTGTAACCGAGTGGCGCACCTGATCGAGAAAGAGTTCGGCATCCGCTATCACGCCGGTCACGTATGGAAACTGCTGCGGCAACTGAACTGGAGCCCGCAGCGTCCGGCGGGACGGGCGCTGGAGCGCAACGAGGAGGCCATCGGCCACTGGAAGCGCAGAACGTGGCCCGGCATTAAAAAAAAGCCGCAGAAGAAGGGCGCACGATCGTCTTCATCGACGAAAGCGGGTTAAGTCAGCGGCCCCATCGGTGTCGCACCTGGGCGCCGCGCGGACAGACTCCCGTGCTGCAGTATCACTTCAACTGGAAGACCATATCGGTCGCTGCCGGGATGACGGTATGGAACTTCTATTTCCAGATCTTCGAAAAGGCGGTTGGCCAGGAAGAGACGATTCTCTTTCTGGGACATTTACTCCGATACATCAGGACACCGCTGCTGGTGGTCTGGGACCGGCTGCCGGCGCACCGCAGTCGGCGCGTGGGTCAGTTCCTAGATTCTCTGGACGGTCGGATCACCATCGAATACCTTCCCCCTTACGCGC
>DATFSM010000010.1:0-6308 GCA_035262625.1 Bryobacteraceae bacterium | reverse complement strand
CCAGCCTGCTTGGTCTTCCATGAAAGATAAAACGGGTCGATCGGGATGCAGTGTCCGCCCAACCCCGGGCCGGGATAAAACGGCATAAAACCAAACGGTTTGGTGGCCGCCGCGTCGATCACTTCCCATACATTGATACCGATGCGGTCGCACATCAGGGCGATCTCGTTCACCAGTCCGATATGATCATACGGAAGGTGTTCTCGAGCAGTTTCACCATCTCGGCGACCTGGGTCGAACTGACTGGCACCACGTGTTGCAGCGCTTGAGAATAAAACAGTCCGCCCAGTTCCGAACAGGCCGGCGTTACGCCACCCACGGCCTTGGATGTTTTTCGTCTGAAACCGTGGATTACCCGGGTCAACGCGCTCGGGAGAAAAGCAGACGAAGAAATCCTTACCCACTTCGAGGCCACTCTTTTGCAGCATCGGCAGGACCACCTCGTCCGTTGTGCCCGGATACGTCGTCGACTCCAGAATCACCAGCATTCCCGCGTGGAAATGCCCGGCGATCTCCCGGCACGATTCAACGATAAAAGTCATGTCCGGGTCTTTAGTCGTTCGCAGCGGCGTGGGGACCGCAATATTGATGGTGTCAAAATCTCGTACGGCGGAAAAATCTGCGGTTGCTCGCAGTTTGCCAGACTTCACCAGAGGCGCAAGAGTCTCGCTCGAAATATCAGCCACATACGAATCGCCGGCATTGACGCGCCGCGTCTTCTTCTCGTCGACATACCTGTGACGTGAAACCCAGCCTTGGCGAATTCGACCGCCAGCGGCAAACCAACGTATCCCAGCCGACTACGCCGACTCGTGCAGTCCGTGATTCGATTTTCTGCTGTAACAGACAGACAGTCGGCTTTCCGATGGCTTGACGATCATTCATGGGTTCTCATTATAGATAGGGTGTGCTTGCCTACAATAGTCCTGTCTCCGGTTTGCGGATCCCAAACCATCAAGCAATCGGTGTGGATCCCGACGCGATTCTTCAAAGTCTTCAGACGGCAGTCCCACACGGTGAACCGGTTGTTGTGGATCGTCCCAATCGGCTTCAAGCTGTACGAATTCCAGCGCGGGACTCCGGCTGGCTTTGGCGAAAACCGCCGCGAGGCGTGACATCTTAGTGTCCCGCATCCAGATCGTATCTGAGCGAACTCATTAGGAAGAACGAAGGCTGAGGGTTCTGGTCAGTGGACCAACCCGAGGTTGTAAGGCGATGCGAAAAACAGAGCGTGGCATGCCTTGCCGAACCAGCCAATGCTGTGCTCCAAGTTGCGCCAGACAGGAGAATTATGCCCAATATGGGCGACGAGCGGCCGATGCGTGTTCGTTTGCTGCGGAGTTGAAAGCCTGCCGAGAAGGTTTGTTCTGTTCTCAGGAGCTTTGGCGCAAGCTGCATCATTGAGAGGTCCGTGTACGATAGGCGTACGATAAGTGAAAACAACAGACTGCATTTACGGCATTGCATCTCTTTGCCTAGGACATTTCCGGCGAATGGCAAGGCTCTCTGAAAGCAGGCACGCAGGAGCTAAGGGTTATCTTACAAGTCACCAGGGGCGAGAACGGGGCATGGACCGCGACCCTGCTGAACATTGACCAAAGTCCGGATCGCGGCGCCGGGATTCGGCGACTTCATTCTTGTTGGACGGCTCCTATGTCAAGTTCACTATTCTTAATCAAACTGCGAGTATGCAACTGCATTATGGAAGAATCGGTTGGCTCAGCGCTGTCGTCCTGGCTGTACTGATTTTGTCTTTCTACCGGAGACGCAGCCCCTGAAGCTAACTGCGGAGTGCGCTCACGCCCGGATAGTCGCCGCGCGCCGGCGTTTCTTACACCGGAACTTGGCGCCGGTAAAGAAAAAACGCGGATCCGATCACCGCGGCCGTCCCTGCCATCAGCTTCAACTCGAACAGCCAGACGCGCTGAATATCCGCGGTCGGCGCGAGGGAACATCCGATCGCGAGCGCGGTCACGAACCATCCGGCGATCGAAGTGAAGCGGCATCCCAGCTTCCAGGCGCTTCCGAAGAGGTAGACAAACGGTAAGAACCCGGTAATCACCATAAGCGACACAATCGTCTGATAGGCTGCGCGCACGGTGTCGCCGAGTTGCAGCGCGATCAGGAGCGCCGATGCGATCAGCCCGAAGACGATCATCGAGACATAGGGCGTGGCCCAGCGCGGATGCACTCGGGCGAACGAGGGAGGCAGCAGACCATCGGCTCCCGCGGCGAACGGCATGCGCGCGATGGCGGACCCGAGCCCGCCGAATTGACCCACCGCCGAGCAGAGCATCAAAACGGTGATGAGTGGAGCAAGCCATCCCGCTCCCAGAGCGACGCCGGCGGCTTCGCCCGTCTGCGCGAGCCCGTTGAGGTCGCTGATCGCTTCGGGCCGAAGCACCACAAGCAACGCCATCGTCGTACCCGCATAGAAAATGGTGACAAATATCGTTGCCGCCCACGCGGCGCGCCGCATCGAGCGCTCCGGGTCGCGGATCTCGGATCCAATCATTCCCACCGCTTCCATCCCCGTAATTCCGTAGGCGATCGAGGCCCAGAAATTGATCGTGCCCCAACTGAGATCCGGCATCAGATGGAATTGGGTCGCGGGCCCGCGCCTCGTCCATATAGCCCACGCGGCAAGTCCGAGCAGCAGGGCGAGAATCCAAACCGCGACCGCTCCCGTGTTCTCGGTCCACTTGCCGATCTTCATCCCCACGATGTTGGTGCCGAGCGCGATCCAGATGGCGCACAGCGAGGAGACGACGAGATACGCCCGGTTGTCCGCCAGCCACTGAAAATGCGGCCCCATGACGTATACGGTCGCACTCATATAAAACATGGCGGCGCTTGGGAACCAGAACGCCATGCCAATCCAATAGGTCCAAAAACACAGGAAGCCGTGCCACGGACCGAAATCCCGCCGCGTCCAGTGATACATGCCGCCCGCGCAGGGATCGCGCGCCGTAAGCACGGCGACCGCAATAGAAAGCGGCATCATGAACAGCAGCGCAGCCAGGAGCCAAAGGAGGATAGACCCCGGGCCCGCGCGAGCCGCGGCGGCGATCCAGCGCACCCCGACGATGCTCGCAATCGCGAACAGGGTCAGGTCGCGCGCGCCGAGTTCCCGGCGCAGGTCATTCATCCAGTAGTTCCGTGATACGCGCCGCGTCGTTCGGAACAACCACCGGACGATTCTCGAGTGAGGACCGGATCAGTGATCCGCCGGGCGCTTCCAACTGCCCCGTGTGGAATTTGTAGATGTAGTCGGGATCCTTCAGAACGTTGCCCGTAAGCACCGCGACCACATCGGCATCACGATCGATGACGCCCGCGGCGGTCAGCTTTCGGATGCCCGCCAGCGACGCGGCGGACGCAGGCTCGCAGCCAATCCCGCAGCGACCCACGATCGCCTTCGCGTCGGCGATCTCCGCTTCTGTCACCCGCTCCACCACGCCCTTCGAGCTTTCGATCTCAAACTGCGCCTTCGGCCAAGACACCGGATCGCCGATCTTGATCGCCGTCGCAAGCGTCTCGGGATGTTCAACCGCGCGAAAGGCCGAACTTCCGCCCGCCCGCATGTATTCATAGAACGGCGACGATCCCTCCGCCTGCACGACACCCAGGCGCGGCAGGCGATCGAGGAACCCTAGACGGTGGAGCTCCCGCAACCCTTTCCCGAACGCCGAAACGTTTCCAAGATTGCCGCCCGGCAGCACAATCCAGTCCGGCACGCGCCAGTCGCGCTGATCGAGCATCTCGATCACAATCGACTTCTGTCCCTCGATGCGAAACGGATTGATCGAATTCAACAGGTAGATGCCCAGCTTTTCAGCCAGCGTCCGTACCAGAGCCAGAATCTGGTCGAAGTTCGCTTCCACCTGAAACGTCTTCGCGCCGTACTCCAGCGCCTGCGCGAGTTTCCCGTAAGAGATATTGCCGTGCGGTATGAAGATCAGCGGCTCCAGTCCGCCCGCGCTCGCATACGCGGCCATCGACGCTGACGTGTTTCCGGTTGAAACGCACGCCACCCGCCGCATGCCCAATCTCTTCGCCTGCGCCGCGCCGCACGTCATTCCGTTGTCCTTGAACGACCCGGTCGGATTGAACCCCTGATGCTTGAAGACTACACGCGCAAGCCCGCCGTATCCGGCCGCGCGCGGCGCATCGAGCAAAGGCGTGTTGCCCTCTCGCAGCGTGATTACGTGAGCAAGATCGTCCAGAAACGGAAACAACTCGCGATAACGCCAGACGCCGCTCTGCGACAATGGCGAATTCTCCATGCGCCGTTCGCGCCACACGCGTTTCAGAACCGACGCGTCGACGTCGCTGAAGTCGTATTCGACTTCCAGCAACCCTCCGCAGTTTGGGCAGTTATAAAGAACTTCGTTGAGGTCAAAATGCGCGCGGCACGGCGCATTAAAGCACGCGAGATGAGATGCCATCAGGGAATTCTCGATTTTAGCGTTCCGGCTCGTTCGCCTTCGCTATTGGCGGAGGACGCTCATGCCGGGGTCGAGCACAGCGTGCGCGTTCGCGGCGCCGACGTTCACGGTGAACGATACGGGATCGGAACTGGTCCGCACCTGCTGAATGACCGGTTTGCCCCGCCCCGTCTGAATCTCCACCGGCACCGCGATGCTGAAATCTTCATCCACATCAGACTGGGTCACGGTACCGGTCAGCTTGTATGCGCCCGGTTTCCCCTTGACGGAATAGGTAAGTTTCAGCGCCGGCACGCCCGTCCCATAAACCCATTGATCGAAAAAACCCTCGAGCTTCGGGTCGATCGAACCGGGCGGCAGAAACTCGGCGCAAAGCTTCCGGAACCCGTCCGTATCGAGCGCCTGAAACTGATCGCGCCGCCGGAGTTCCGCCAGCATCTTCAGGAACCGTTCATCTCCCATGCGCCGGCGCAGCATGTGCAGAATCCAGGTACCCTTTCCGTATATCACCGCCGTATACGCCGCCGGATTGTTCGATCCTTCCAGCCGCCTTCCCTGCACAACCGGACCTTCCGATTCCGTGGTCTCTCCATCCGGCCCCTTCTGGAATAAATTGCGCCGATAGACCTCGAGCGCCGTCTCGTCCGCCTTCGCGCCCACTTTCGATTCCATATACATGAGGGCCGAGTAATTCGCGAGCGCTTCCATCAGCCACTCGTGATGATAGGAATTCGAGCTCACGATATTGCCCCACCACTGATGCGCCACTTCATGCGCCAGAAGCAGGTCCCGGAAGAAGCCCTGATCCTTGTTGGCCGCCGTCGAATCGCTCATCACATAATTCACCGTCGGAAGGTAGATAATGCCGCCGAACCCCTGGCCGAAACGCCCCGGCAGCGGCGAGACCTCAATATGATGTAGCAGCGGATCGCCGAATTTCGCTTTGTAGAAGTTCATCGAATCCAGCACCTCATCCGCGATGCCTGCCATTCGATTTGCCGGATGCGGCGGCGGGGGCTGCGGAATGAGGGGCTCGACATTCGGGGGACCGCGGCGGCGTGGATGGGTATCGAGGGTCGAAATATCCGGCTCCGGCTGGCGCGGCCGCAGCGCATCCTCTACTTCCTTGTTCGCAAGCACTTCCACCGTGATACCGTTTCGTTCCTCTTTCATCCGCTCGAACTTGCCCAGATTGAATCCCAAAAGGCGCAACTTCGATTCCGGCGCCCGGCGAGTAATGTGAGTGTCGCCCTCGATCCGGTCTTCCATCACACGCCCCGCCGCCACAAGATCGAGCCCCGCCGGGTATCGATACGTCACGTCGTAATCGGCGAACTGCAGGCCCCTGGCCGGATACCAGGTGCCGCGCGCGCTGACGAAGTAAACGCCGTGGCCTGCCTCGGTAACGACCTTGCCTTCGTGCTCGATTTCGACGTCGTGCTCGCTTCCCGCCGCCAAAGGCTGAGCCGGCAGCACCATCAGCAATTCGTTTCCGGTATTCCGCACGAGGCCGCTGCGCACCGAATCCCGCTCGTAAACCTCGGCGGGCTTCCCATCGACCCTGGCCGAAATCGCCCGCATCTGCCCGGAGAGGTCGAACGCCAGAATGTTCCTCGATTGCTCCGTGACGCGTACCCGCATGCGGGTCACGCAATGCATCGTCAGCGCCGGGTCGAGCGAGGCATCGATCTTATAGCTGAGAATCTGCTCTTCGAGAGGTTCCTGAGGCGCGCCGCGCCGTTCGCGCGTCTGGAAACTGGACCACGTATCCCAGAACGAAACATTCTTCCTGTTGGTGATCTGACCCACGATCACCTGCTCGTAGCCGCGCGCATCGTAGATCAAATCGAAGTTGCCGAG
>DATFSM010000009.1:0-21799 GCA_035262625.1 Bryobacteraceae bacterium | reverse complement strand
AATCGAGACCGCTGATGCCGGAGAAATCGTAGTATTTGCCGCCGCGCCGCACATAGAAGACATTCGGCTGGCGTCCGGCCTCGCTGTATTTCTCGTGCGTGGCCCGGCTGAGCGAATTCCAGCCATCTTCATAAGCGGCGTCCGGACGTGCAACGTCCGGCGACGCCGCGGCCACCTTGCGCCAAAAGAAGCTCTCGAGATCCGTTTCGGAGGAATTGGTGAGCATGCCCGCTGTTATGAAAATTTCAGGGACGCCGTCGTTATCGAAGTCGATGCCATCGGCGGACCACGCCCAGCGGCCCATCTCAACGCCCTCCAGGGCGCCGGTCTCTTCGAAGCTTCCGTCGCCCCGATTGCGAAAAAGTGAGTTTCCCTTTGCGTGCCGCTTCCAGGCTGCGGCCGGACGCAGTTGCTTTTCGGAGACAATTCGCTGGCCTGCGTCGCTCCACATATTGGAGACGTAGAGATCGGGGCGGCCGTCGCCGTCATAGTCGAACCAGGCGGCGCTCATGCCGTCTCCGAGGTCCTCTACGCCCGCTTCCGCAGCGACATCGCGAAATTTGCCGCCCTGATTCCGATAGAGATTCTTGCGCCCAAAGTCGTTGGCGACGAACAGGTCGGGCCATCCGTCGTCGTTGTAATCGCACCAGGCGGGAGCGAAGCTGAAGCGATTGTTGTTCTGGTTGAGCCCTGTGGCGTCGGTCACGTCCCTGAAGATGCCCGAGCCGTCTGCGTCAAGCTCATTTCTGAAGAGAAAGTTGGCGGGTCCGTTTTGCGCGTCATAGTAGGGCGTCGGGTAACGATACTGATTGCCATCGCGGAAGAAGGAGTAAGTACAGAGATAGAGGTCGAGGCGGCCGTCGCGGTCGTAATCGGCCGATGCCATTCCGGTGAAACTGCCCTGCGGGGTGGCGTGGAAGCGAAACGCTCCCGGTTTATGCGTGAAGCGGCCTCCGCCCTCATTGAGAAAAAGCAGGGGACCGTCCGGACGAAGTACAACCAGATCCTGATGGCCTGAATTGCGCAGGTCGAGGAAGAGCGCGCACGAGGTCGGATCCAGCACCGCGACGCCAGCCTTTTCGGTGATGTCTTCGAACACGCCGCCGTGATTCTTATACAACCGATTGGGGAGGCCGCCCGGCTGGCAGACGTACACTTCATCGATGCCGTCGTTGTCAATATCGCCCACGGCGATTCCGTTGTGGCCATGGACGTCAATTCCGCTCGCGGCGTCCAGGTGCGCCCGCCAGTAAGGGACGCCCCGGCGCAACTGGTGATCGAAGGAATCGGCCGATTGAAACGTGTGGGTGGAGATGTCACGGAACAAAGGAACCGGCGCGGTTGTGACGACTTCTTCGACCGGGGCGAAGTAGGCGAGCGCACCGTGCTCCCATCGCTGCTTCCAGACGCCTACGCGGTATCGATCGGCTGAGGCAATCTCGAAGCGAACCAGGTCATCGGGCAGGACAAAGAAGCGGGCGGCGCGGATAGGTCCGAGCGAGTCGAACCATTGAACCAACCCGGCGGCGACATCGGTACGGGTTGGATCGTATTCGGCCTTGCTGACCCCCTTGGCCAGACTCAGGTAGCGCGAAGGCATCGGCGAGATGCCGTGGAACCCTGGAGCGTAAGGAAGGCTGCGCGTCTCCGGTAACCTTTTGAGGCGCGCGGCGATTTGCAGCGCCTCTTTTTCGAGCGGAAAGTCTTCGGACGCATTTTCAAACGGATTCTGCGCCTCGAGGGGAAACTCCGGAAACAGGCATGCCGCCGCCGCGCCGACCATGAAACGACGCCGATTCATGCAGTATCCGCGATTGTACCCGCTGCAATCAGCCTTCGGTGATTCCGGCGGGTCCTACGGCTGCGGCGTCCCCCTAATTCCTGACCGATATAGTCGTACTGTTCGAAGAAACTCCGCCGATCGTAATGACAAGCGAATTGTCGCCGTCCGGAATGCCGCTGGGCACCAGGATATTCACCTGCGAAACGCCCACAAGACCGGGAGTTGCGCCGCTGAAGAGCACGGTCGCGGTCGCGCCGCCAATGCTCGCGGTCGTTGTTGCGCTCGTCTTCGACAATGGCGAGGACGGCGCGCCTGCTCCGTCCGCAATGCTGTTATCGAAGGGGCCCTGGCCCGTTATGTATACGGTTATGAACGAACCCGTCTGCGCGGGATTGGAAGACGTATTCAGTGAATAATCCGAGTTGGTCGCCACCGCCCGGGTACCCGAGAATTGAAAGATTCCGGGCGCTGCGTTGGCGACGTTGACGCGGAACGGCGCGCCCGCGACGCCGTTGGCCGTCACGGTGAGCGTCGCCGTATCCGTGATCTCGAACGGCAACTGCGCATTGATTTGCGTGGGACTGACAAATAAAAGCGGCAAAGCGACGCCGTTGGCCGATACGGAAATACCGGCAAGGTTCGTCGTGAGCGGCACAGACGCCGCGGCTTGCGTGCCGCTGGCGAGATTCGTCCCGAAGATCGAGATCAGACTGCCCGGAGCCACCGGGCCCGAAGCGAAGGTGGCCGCACTGACGGCCTGAGGAGAGGATGACGGCGCTGAGGCCGCCCATGTGATCCGGCCGAGCCAGGTTCCCCAGTGATTGGATTGGCAGTCCTGGCTGTTGCCGGTCGCGACCGCACCGAACAGCCAGAAACTTTCGTTGTCCGAAAGATCGAGAGAGACCGCAGTGTTTCCACCGACGGTGTAGTAACTGCCGTTTGGGCGGACAAAACAAGCGTTTCCGGCGCGCAGAGTCGCGATTTGGCTGGGGGCGCCGGATGGGTCTCCACTGCGCCGGCCCATGTAGTAGAGGCCGACATCGAAATTCTCCGACGAAGCATTAAACAGGATCGTCGCTTCGCCCCGGCTGTTTGCGGCGATGGAAGGATAGTAAACCCACGCGCCGGACCAGCCGTTAGTTGACTGCTGCAGGATCGCCGAACCCGTCGCGTCCAGTTGATACCAGCGCACGCAGGAGCGCTCCGTAGAGTCGCCATCGAATGTACAGCCAGTGGTCTGCGCCGCCCACAATCCGTTGGTCTGCAGAACGGCGGATGTGATTGCTTCGTCCCAGGTTGTAATACGGACGTCCGTGCCGGCTTGCGCGGCCGTCGGAGGTTCCTCATAGGGGTCGACGGTCAGGGTCGAGCCCGACAACTTCGGATTGGACAGATCTGTGGTGTCGATCGTCCACACCGTGATCCGGTTTTCTGTGCCGCCGCTAGCGGGCTTGTATGCATTCAGCAGGTAACCGACCGGACTGTCGACATAGCTCGCCGCCGGCACGACCTCCTGGGCCGGGCGGCCGTCGGCGTTGTTCAGAACTGCGAAGTACCGATAAGAAGGGCGCTGCCCTCCGGCAGGATACAAGCCCGCCTTGGGGATGATCCACACTTCGGAGAACTGGAAACTTTTGGTTCCCCAGTCATACATGTCGGCTGCAACTATGACCGCATTGGATGTGGACCCGGCGCGGATACGCGCGGGATAGAGCGAATGATTCTGACTGACATCGAACGCCGCGGAGTTCCATGTACCATACTCCTGCTGTCCCGTCCAACTGCTTGCCGCGATCGCTATTTCCGCGGAATGATCGCTCGACCGCAACGACTGGCCCAGCAGAATGTAACAGGTGTGAGTGCCGCCCAAGCCGTCGGGACAGGCGCTATCGATAAGGACCTGGGGCTGGCTAGTGATAAAGCCGTCCTGCGGGGCCGGCAGCGAGGGCCCGAGAACCACATTGAACGCGTCGTAGTGGTTGTTGAGGTTATCGTCTCCGTGGGCCGGATCGTAGAACTGGTCGAGACTGCTCTCGTAGGCCAGGACGAGACGATCGGGACCGGCGGCGATCGTCGGATCGACGCTGTTGGCGCCGCTGTCGTGGGGCGCATTGCCCGTCCAGTAATTTCCCGGCGTGTATGTTGCTCCCCAGCTCACGTTCGGGGCCGGAGCGGAAAACTGCGCAGTGGCGGGGTGAAACTCTGCAGTCAGACCCGTAAAGATCAGACACAGGATCGAGGGTTTGAACTTCATTGTTCTCTCTCCTACGAGCATTCACGCGGAGAAAGAGCGCGATTTAGCTCACGCCTCTACAACAAAGTTCTGCGCGGCGGCCGGAACTCTGCGCCCGGCGGCAGAGCTGGCTTGCGTCTGCCGCCGGAACTCAGGAATCAGAATGTATATCGCGCGACGATCTGTCCATTCCTGGGCTGCGTCTGCAACCCGGTATAGTTGATGGCCCCGAATCCGGAAGGCGAGGTGTACCCTGCCGGACAGGTGTTCGTCCCAGCCGCGACCGTCACACTGTTTGGCAGGCCGGCTGTCGGAGTCGTGATCGTACAGCCGCGGTTCGCCTGCGGATTGCTCACCGTCGGATTGTTGAGATAAACGCGGTTGAAGACATTGAAGAACTCCGCGCGAATCTCCAGCGATTATCTTTGCTTTGATACGGAACGTACGCCCGAGGCTCAGGGATTCGGCCGGGCACCGCGAATGTGGCATCGTCGCTGCGGCAACGTGACCTAGCCGGCCGCGGACAATCTTTGCATCCGCCCACAACAATCCCCGCCTCGGTTGTAGTTTCCGTTCGATCTTCGTCACCTGCGCGCCGTCGATTACGATGAGGAGGATCCAATCCGGGAAGAGAGCTGGTTCGGCTCACGCAAGACACCCAAGGACGCTGGCTTGTTTCCCGAGAAGAAGTGACGTCGCGAGTCTAACCATTCACCGAGGGACACTGAATTTTGCCTCGCTCCACTGAACGTTCCCGATGCCCCTGGGCCGAGAGCAATCCGCTGCTGCGCGAGTACCATGATCGCGAGTGGGGAGTGCCCGAGCATGACAGCCGGGCGCTTTGGGAACTGCTGATGCTCGAAGGATTCCAGGCGGGCCTCGCGTGGATTGTGGTGCTCCGCAAGCGCGAGGCGTTGAGGGCTGCCTTCCGCGACTTCGATCCCGCCAAAGTCGCGCGCCTCACAGAAAGGGACGTACTGCGGCTGCTCGCGGATCCCGGAATCATTCGATCGCGGGCCAAGATCGAGGCGACGATTCGCGGCGCGCAGATATACCTGGAAATGCAAAAGGCAGGCGAAGACTTCGCGGAGTTTTTGTGGAATCTCGCCGGAGGCAGGCCCATCCGGAAATCGGGACCTATGGGGGCGCAGGACGAACTTTCCGTTCGGATCTCGAAGGAACTCAAAAAGCGCGGCTTCAAATTCGTGGGTCCGGTTATTGTCTATGCGTTTATGCAGGCCGCCGGAATCGTTAACGACCACGCGGAAAATTGTTTCCGGCGGCGGGCGCGCGCCCCGCGCCGCGCCGGAACCGATCCCGCCCGGCGGTAGTTGTTGTGGCGCCGTTCGCAGGCTTGCATGCCCGACCGCGCCCTTATTACGCTTGCAATATTACTTAAAACGTAATAGGCTGTAGGTTGATTCATTCATTCAAAGACCGTCTCGCCGAGAAGCTGCACAAAGGCGAGCGAGTCCGAGAGTTTGTCAATATCGAAACCCAGGCGCGGACCAGACTCATCCGCCTGGACGCCGCTGTATCGCTTGATGATCTGCGGGCGATTCGAGGCAATCGTCTCGAATCACTTTCCGGCGATCGGGCAGGCCAATACAGCATCCGCATCAATGATCAGTATCGGATTTGCTTCACTTGGGAAGAGAAAGGACCATGCGATGTCGAAATCACGGACTACCACTAAGCTGGCGCCAATCCATCCGGGAACCATTCTGCTGGAAGACCTGAAAGACGAAGGAATCAGCATCAATGCGCTCGCGCGCGCAATTCGCGTGCCGGCGGGCCGGGTGAGCCTGATCGTTAACGGCCATCGCGCAATTACTGCGGACACCGCGGCGCGTCTCGGACGTTTTTTCGGAACGAGCGCGCAGTACTGGCTCAATATCCAGAATCAGTACGACTTGGCCGCGATCGATCAGGAACTGATCGATCGCGATGTGCTCCCGCGACATGCGGCGTAAGCCGACCCCTTCGCTGCAAACATCGCGTCAGACAAATGCCGCCCGGTGTTCTCATGAAGCCGAGCCGTTCCAACTATCGTAAGAGCCGATGCCGGATGCTGCCGTTTCTCCTTAAGAAGAAATGTGATCGCGAGCGCACGTTGCGGTGATCGACGGCATGGAGATGCGCGTTCCCCGCTGAACCATCGTCAGGTCAGCACGACGAGCGAGATTCCATCCCAACTCTCTTTGCCCGTCTTCTCCGGGGGCGAATCGCTGAGAGGCATCAAACCGGTGTTTTGCGGTTTCAACTGAAAGCGGTCGATCAGATACTCCCGGACGATTGATGCGCGCTGATCTGACTTCAGGTACTCCTCCGAGGGCGCGCCGTGGCTCGAGTAGCCTTCCACCATCACCGGTTTGTTCGGCAGGTACGAAACGAATTGGGACATCGCATTATCCAGCTGGCGGCGACCCTCAGTGGTCAGCTCTTCTCGGCCGTGCGAATTGGAGAAGAGTTCCGCCGCTGGCAGCCAGACTCGGGCTGATTTCTTCTCTTTGACAAAATCGCTCTTCCGGTACTGATCGGCTGTCATCTCGCCTAGATCGTAAAAACCACGGCGTTTGAAGAAGCCGCGAAGAAAGAAGTTATGCTTCAGGGCGTCGGCATCCTCGGCGACATTGTTGGCTGCCCGTTGCGCATCGAGCACCGTCTGTTTCATACCCTCGGCGCCCGATTCGCCCGCCTTGCCCCGCGCATTGAACGTCGAAAGGGCATCATTCGCATTCTGCGCTACATCGCCTGCCTTATGCAGGGTCGACTGCATCGCGTCCATAACGCCCTTGCCCTCCTGTACGAGGTCGGACATGCTGGTGGTTTCCTTACTTTGAATCGTGCAGTCTTTCTTGCATACGGCCGCCGCCGGATCGCCAGGATCAACCTCTACGAACTGATCGCCCACCATGCCCTGCGACTGAATGCTTGCAACTGAGCTTTCGCGGATGAGCGGTCTGAATTTCTCGTCGATCTTCAACGTCACGCGAAACTTGCCATCCGGTTGACGGGGAATGAGGATCTCGGAAACAGTTCCGGCATCGAAGCCGGATAAATGCGCCTGAGCGTCGACGGTGAGGCCGCCCATTTTCGAAAACCACGCGTAGACCTTAAAAGTGTGGGCGAACAGGTTACTCTGACGGCCGATCATGAACAAACCAACGCCAAAAAGCACTAATCCGCCGATCAGGAATACTCCGACCCCGATACTGCGTTTCGCATTCACCTCATCGCTCCCTCGCTCCGACCAGCTCCTTCACCAGGTGGTTTTCGCTTTTCGCAAGTTCGTCCGGCTTTCCGCATGCGATGATGCTCTGATCAAGCACCGCGAGTTCGTCCACCAGGTTGGCCAGTCCCATGCCATCGTGCGTCACAATGACAAGGGTCTTTTTGCGCTCTCTCAATTTCGAGAGCAATTCATAGATTTCCGACGCCGTAATCACGTCGAGACCGCTACTCGGTTCGTCGGCCATAACAATCGGCGGATCGAGTACTAATGCGCGCGCCAGGCCCACGCGCTTGCGCATGCCTCCTGAAAGCTCCGCCGGCAGTTTATCTTCGTCCTTCTCGAGTCCAACCGACTCCAGGGTGTGATGGACAGCATCGCGGATCTCTTTCTCACTTTTGTTCGTGTGCCGCCGCAGCGGGAACGCTACATTCTCGCGGACGGAGAGCGAGTCGAACAACGCAGCTTGCTGGAAGAGGAACCCGATATGCTTCCGGCTCTCAAGCAGATCCCGACGGTTGAGTTTTCGCAGGTCCTTTCCCTCGATAACGACCGCGCCACTGTCCGCCTGCATCAGACCGATCATCAGACTCAGCGTGACGCTCTTGCCCGTGCCGCTCCGGCCGAGAAGCCCGAACGACTCTCCCTTCCGGACGGTAATCGAGACATCTTTTAGTACTTGAGCCCCACCAAAGGATTTCGAAACGTGATCGAGTCGGATCGCCGGGTCCGCTGTCTCATTCCGCTGATCGCTCATTGGTGGCTCCAGAAAAAGGAAAGCTTGACCAGAATGATGTCGATAAGAATCAACGTCAGCGAACAGAAGACCACGCTCCTCGTGGACGCGGTCCCTACGCCGGAGGCGCCGCCTCTGGTGTTGTACCCGAGATAGCAGGAGACCGTCCCAATGATCAGCCCGAACACTGTCGTCTTGAGGACCGTCGGCAGATAATCGCTCATCGCCAACGCCTGGAAGGCCTCCTTCAGGAAGTACAGCGCCGAGACATGCCCTATCGCCACATCCAGCAGCATTCCTCCGGTAAGACCCGCAAAATCCATGACGAGCGTGAGCACTGGTAAAGCGATGATGCACGCCAGCACGCGTGTCACGACCAGGTACTTGAACGAGTCGACCGCAAGCGCCTCCAGCGCGTCGATCTGTTGAGTGACCCGCATTCCACCGAGCTGCGCCCCGATGCCCGCGCCTACCCGGCCTGAAATCAACAGCCCCGTCACGAGCGGGCCGAGGACGCGAAATATACCGATACTGACAGCCTGGGGAACGAGGGCCTGCGCGCCGAACCGGCTCATCGACTCCTGCGAGTGCATCGCCATCACTGCGCCCAGCGCAAGTCCCGCACAGGCGATCAGGGGAAACGATTTCGCGCCGCATTCATAGATTTGGCTGGTTAACTCACCGATTTCGAACGGGCGTCGAAACAGTTCGCGCGTCGCTTTCGCGCCGAAGATCCCTACTTCCCCGGTTGCGCCGACGAACCTGATGAAGCCGTCGAACATGGTCGTTGTGAAACTAACTGCAAGTGGCGGTCCACGGTGAGGCGCTACGCACACGCAGGCGCAAGCGTTGCATCCCTCATTGCGCGGTCAATTCATTGAGGAAGCACGACCCGCTTTTCGTTGGGGATTTGATCGTAAGCGCTCTTATCGATATTCAGGCGGGCCACTACAAGTTCGGGCGGGCATTGTGCGTCAGCCATTCGGAAAGCGAAAGATCCTGAACGCGTGCTGCCCGGAACACCTCGCACAACCGAAAGAGGGACACACGTCATGCGCTCAGCCGACGGCCTTCCTCGACGATCCGTTCGTCCCGAATTTCCTCGATGGTTTTCCGTCTTAGAAAAGCAGCCTCGTTCTTCGGCGACAGGTCCGAAGCGGGTAATGCCTGCAGGAAAAGGCTGGAAGCGGCCTCACCGCGAACTGATCCTGACTATTTCTCAGGAACCGATCGGAATCTGTCGCGGCTTGTTGCGCGCGTCCTGCGGAACCGGCACATGCACCTGTAGCACGCCATTTCTGAAGTCAGCTTTCGCTTTGTCGACCTCGGCTCCTTCAGGTAACGGGATCAGGCGATAGAAATGACCGTAAGTGCGTTCACTGCGGCGCATGCCGCCTTCTTCTTTCTCAAACTGCTGCTTTTTTTCGCCTTCGATCGTGATTCCCTGCTCAGTGCATTCCACCTTCACGTCATCCTTGCTCATGCCAGGCAGCTCAGCCGAGATCTCGAGATCGCCGTCTTTTTGGCGCACCTCGATCGGCGGCGCCCAGACGTCGCCAGTGCCACGACTGGCCCCGAACGTATTGGAAAAAGCTCGATCGAGTTCCTCGTTGAAGCGGCGAATCATCGAAAAGGGGCTGAAAGCAAATGGGCTGAAACCAAACCAGTCACGCGAGGACGACAAATCGCCACGGCGCGCTATATTTTTGTCCATTCCGGACGACGTAGTCTGAACATTCTTCTCTGCCATGGAAGCCTCTGCCATCATTCTGCGCGCAGACCTTTGTGGGTTCAAGCTATCCAGGTGACGGCGCCGTATCTGTCCCCACAACGGAATCTGTTTCGTGCGTCGTAGTGATCGCGTTTAGCCAGTCGAATCCGGAAAACTGCAGCGAGACACTCTGAGTTTCCTTTCACGATAATTTTCACAACATGCTGGCTACTGTGATAACTCTCCGCCAAGACCATGCGCTGCGGCTCAGGATATTTCACTTGGTGACGCAATTGCGCGTGATTGCAACACGAGGTGCTCATATGGCAGGACGCGTAGAACCGCTACATGGCTTCGCGAGTCGAATGGATGTCGTCGCCGCTCCGCCGGCGAGACAGGCATACCAGCTTCTTCATGTCGTATTTGTAGTGGCGCCGATAGTCGCGGGATTCGACAAATTTTTCCATGCGCTCGTCAACTGGGATCAGTACCTTGCGCCGTGGATAGCTGGACTCTCGCCGATCCCGGCGCATAGCCTGATGCTGATCGTCGGCGTTATTGAGATCATCGCCGGTCTCATCGTTGCGTTTGCGCCAAGAATTGGCGCCTGGATTGTCTTCGCATGGTTGTGGGCTATCATCATCAACCTGTTGAGTTATCCAGGCTATTACGACATCGCGCTCCGTGACTTCGGCTTGTCTCTCGGGGCGCTGGCGCTGGCGCGGCTGAGCGAGGACTTCCGGCAACACCGACTCGAGCCGCCGCGCAGTTAGGACTGAGGTTCTCAATCCGAACTAACGCCTGGCTCGTCAGTTCCAACGAGCTTCGCCGCCGCGGCATGAGAGATGTGGCGCGGAGATGAAGAGAGGCGTGGCCTGCTGCCGGACGTCTGCGCCACAGGCGTAGCGCCGGCGGAAGCAATGCCGTTCCGTGCGCGCTCATGCATCGAACTTCACCTTACAGTCGTTTTCGAAGCGCTTCGGCCAGATGACTGGCTTGTCTGAAATTTGA
Organism: Bryobacteraceae bacterium; assembly: GCA_035262625.1. Taxonomy (GTDB): domain Bacteria; phylum Acidobacteriota; class Terriglobia; order Bryobacterales; family Bryobacteraceae; genus BOG-234. Next base: position 11,093 of record DATFSM010000009.1, on the reverse strand, counting down.
AGGCTGCTGGAAAAGCTGCAGTCCGGATGAGTTTCCGGCCCGAAAAATTTTCGGTGTGCGGCATGTGTTTATTCTTTCCGCGTTTGACCGGTCGGTTTACCTGAAGCGTCTGTGGAGAGGCGGTAGTCAGAATATGTTTCGTCGTCCGTGGAGCGCCGCGACGCAACGAATACGCGGGCGTTTACGGCCATTGAGAAATGGCTCGGCAGCCAAAGATTTCCCCGTACCGGGTTCTGCTCCAGAGTGAACTGCGTCCCCGGCTTCACTTGCGCAAAGAACAGACCAAATGTCACGGGGCGAAATACCTCGGCGTGCACCTTTGCCCACTGGTATGCCTGCAAATCCACCCACATCGTGCCGCGCATGCCAGTCAATACCTGAGTCTCGCGGCTTGGCGGGTTGTACCCGGCTTTCGGCGTCGCGTCCAAAACAAAACAGCGGTGACCGTTGATGGTGTCCTCGCCGGACATCTTGAAATCGAACGCTTTGACCATTTCGGACATCAGCGCGTGATCCTGATGCCGTTCTTTTTGATACGCAGCTATCCTTTTTTGCTTTGCCGCGGAGGATTCATTGCGCCGCCGGTTTGTTTCCTCCGCAAGCTTGCGATCTTCCTGGGCTGCCTGAACGGGAGAAAGCTTTTCGCCGTTCATTGCGATTAATTTGTTATACGGAGAGCCTGCGATCATCGTCACTTCATAGGTCTTTTCCGTGCGCTTTCCGTGTCCGGTGACGACATCCCGTTCTGTAAAGTCAAATTGCGGCGCTGCATCCCAGTCGGCGTTGGTGTTCGAAACCGATCGCCGGACGATTTCCGCGACCTTATCGGGAACCACGTTGGCGCTCCAGGACGTCAGGGATAAGAGCAGCACCAATCCTGCAACGGCGTACTTCATGATGTATGTTCCTGAAGGTTCATAGCTCTCATTGCGGAATGGCGGCTTGCTGATCGTAGCTGCCGCAATTCGCCTTCCCATACGCTGACCGTCCGGTATCGATCCGCGCCGACTGCCAATTCATCTACGGTGTCCTGGCGGCGTCTTCCAGATGGGATAAGGAAGCCTCGCCAACCGGTGAATACAAAGCGCCTGCGCGATCAGGACACAAACAGCGATTTCGATAACCGCCAGGTATTGCGGTTTGGTAATGATTCCGAGCGAAACGATAAGAGTAGTGGCGCCGGCCGGCGGATGGCTCGCATCCAGCAGGATCATGACGGCGGCGGTGGCAGACAACGAAAGGGCGGCTGCAAATACCGGCCGCAAGTCGAAGGTGTGAGCGCTCAATACGGCCGAAAAGGGCACTCCCGCCATTCGGAATGCGGCGTACCCGCAAACCAAGCCAATGAAGTGGCCGATAAGAGTATTGCGTGGAGTTGAGGAGGCCGCACGCGGCAAGAAAAAGAGTTGGTAGGCTGTCGGCCCAAGAGAGGGAAACACGAACGGCACCCCTGTAGCCACCGCCAACAACGCCAATAATGCGATGCTTAGAAATCCATTGGCGAATACGTAGGTGGCCCAGAGCGCCAACGGCGGCATGCGCCTCACCACGCGCCGGAGACCGAGGCGCTCGAAGAATTGTTCCACGTGCGCCAGGTCATGGGCTCGTGTGGACGGCGATATTCCGGCTTGACTGTGCTCCACGGCTAAAATAGCCGCGCGCATGTCGATGGCCGCTGCGCAAGGGCCGATCGCTTCGCTGAAAAGGCGCTACTGAATGGTTTGAAAAGGAAACGCCTTAGACAGTGGACTGCGCTGGCGCCGGCGAACTTATCGTTGGCTCCTCTTGCTGTGAGGAGGTAAGCGCGAGAACAGTGACGCGTTGCCCTTCGGATAATTCCTGCAGCTTCAACTTCGTGCCATTCTGAAAGACAACGGCATCACGATAGGCGTAAGGCTCTGCGGTCAACTGTTCGAATCTCACCTCTTCCTGAACGTTCAGCCCGTATCGTCGACGCAACCGCTCGGCGATGGCATCGAGCGCGAGAAGGGCGCCGGGCGGCACGCACACCGCCGGTATCGTGCATGTTTCCGACGAGGTGAAGATTTCTCTCATGCCTGCCCAAAACGAGCGGCGTTCGCTGGTTTCCTCGCGATGAGGCGGTTTCAGATCGCCCGGTGAAACGAGCCCAAGCGAATTGCTGGAGAAGCGGTGAACGACGAGTTGCTCGCCCTCGACCGCGAGTCGGTTTGGGTAATGCATCAAAGAGTAATCGCACATAGATGAACTCCTGTGACGGACTTTGTTGCATGGATCGGGCCGATGCCACTTTTCACACGGGCGAGGAAGCGGACTGAGGCCGCCAGCGTATGCTCCACGGGATCGGCTGCCCCGGTCGCGACCATTTCGATGCGCGAGAGAGTGATTGTTATTTGTTAACGGTCGTCAAATCGTCGTTGCCGCTGACATCTGCCGCTCTAAAGACCGTCCCACCAGAGAGATTTGCCGTATAGATTTTGCTCAGGGAAAAGATCTACGCGGAAGGTATTCGCTCGAACGTTCCTCAATCGGCGTGACCGGCGAGCGTTGGCAGGGATACTCACTGACGCCATCACAGATTTCTCACAAATTCCGCTAAGGCGCCTAACCGCCCCCATCGGAATGATTTATCGGGCTGCCGCCAAACCTTGCGCCGCCTCAATCGCCCGATCGCGACGGTCTTCACGCTATCCTCTCAACGCGATGACATTTGCGAACGTTCCGCGACTCGCCTCGGCCCGGCGGCTGAGATCGCAACTGCAAAAAGTTGTTTTTCGAAAACGAACCTGAGAGTTACGAATTCTTTATGTATCCGGACAGCGCCGGGAGTCGCCTCATCGCCCGTACAATCACATCAATGCCTCACCTCAGCCGGCGAATCGCCCTCGGGCTTCTTTTTTCAATCACCGCCCTCCCCGCCGTCGCCCGTCAGCCCGTCCATGCCCGCCACGGCATGGTCGTCGCCCGCGAAACGCACGCCACGGATGCCGGTGAAGCCGTCCTAGAAGCCGGGGGCAACGCCATCGACGCCGCCGTCGCAGTAGCCTTCGCCCTCGCTGTCACCCACCCGTCCGCCGGAAACATTGGAGGAGGCGGCTTCATGCTCATTCACCTCGCTGACGGTCGCTCGACATTCATCGACTTCCGCGAACGCGCGCCGGCCGCCGCCACCCGCGACATGTATCTCGATCCCGAAACCGGCAAACCCACCAACGACTCAGTCCTCGGCTATCGGGCATCGGGCATCCCCGGCACCGTCCTTGGAATGGAATACGCCCACACCAAATACGGCAAACGCCCGTGGAAGGAACTCGTCGAGCCCGCCGTCCGCCTGGCCCGCGACGGCTTCCCGCTGTCCTACGGCCTTTCCCAAAGCCTCCGCAGCCAGACCGTGACCGCCAAGCTCGCGCAGTTCCCCGAATCCAAACGCATCTTCCTGAAAGACGGAACCCTCTACGATTTCAACGAAGTCTTCAAACAGCCCGAACTCGCCGCCACGCTGGGACGCATCCGAGACGACGGAGCCAAAGATTTCTACGAAGGCGAGACCGCGAAGCAACTCGTCGCCGACATGGCCGCGCATGCAGGCCTCATCACCCTCGAAGATCTGAAGGATTACAAGGTCATCGAGCGCAAGCCCATCGAAGGTTCATATAAAGGCTACGGAATCATCACCTCGCCGCCGCCCAGTTCCGGAGGCGTTGGCATCCTCCAGATGCTTGGCGTTCTTGAAGGAACCGACTATGCGAAAACGGGCGCCGGTTCCGCCCGAGCCCTCCACTTCGAAGCCGAAGCCATGCGGCGCTACTTCGCCGACCGCGCCGAACTTCTCGGCGATCCCGATTTCGTCAAAGTCCCCCTCGCGGGTCTCCTCAATCCCGCTTATATAACAAAGCTGCGCCAAAGCATCGACCCCGAAAAGGCCACCCCCAGCGCCGACATCCACGCGGGGGAAATGTCCGTTTATGAAAGCCCGCAGACCACGCACTTTTCCATCGTCGATGAAATGGGCAACGCCGTCTCCGTCACCTACACGCTCAACAACGGCTTCGGCTCCGGAGTCACCGCCGCGGGACTCGGCTTCCTTCTTAACGACGAAATGGACGACTTCGCCGCCAAACCCGGTGAGCCCAACTCCTTCGGTCTCGTACAGGGCGAGGCCAACGCCATCTCGCCCGGCAAAACGCCGCTCTCCTCTATGACCCCCACCATCGTCACCAAAGACGGCAAGCTCTACCTGGTCCTCGGATCGCCCGGTGGGCCCACCATCATCAACTCGGTTTTGCAGGTAATCCTCAACGTAATCGACTTCGGCATGAACGCCCAGCAGGCGGTCGATCAACCCCGCATCCATCATCAGTGGATGCCTGACAACCTCCGCGTCGAAAACACCATTTCGCCCGACACGATAGATCTTCTGAAGCAGCGCGGCCACGACGTGCGTCTGGTGAATGCCATGGGAGAGGTCGCCGCAATCCGCCTTGACGGACAATGGATCGAGGGTGCTCCCGACGGCCGCGTGGAGGCCACCGCCAAAGGCTATTAATCCAGCGCTGATCCGACTGATAACTCATGACTCGCGTCCTCTCGACTCACTTCACCGTCAATCACCGGCTCACCACCGCATGGCTGAACCGCGCCGAGCGCGCGGGCATCGCCGCCGTCGAAATTTTTTGCGCTCCGCAGCACATTGACTACCGCAACAAATCTCAGGTCGCCGAACTCGGCCACTGGTTCCGCGACTCCGAGCTGAAGCTCCACTCACTCCACGCCCCCATGTACACCGACGAAATCTGGGGACGCTCCGGTCCGCACAGCCACCTCAACATCACCGAACGCGTCAAGTCGGACCGCATCCGCTGCGTCGATGAAATCAAGCGTTCCATCGAGGTAGCGGAAGTCATCCCGTTCACTTACCTCATCCAGCACCTCGGCGTCAGCAGTCAGCCCTACTCGGAACATGCCGTCGAAGCCGCGTTTTCATCGCTCGACGAACTCAACATGTTCGCTCGCCAGCGCGGCGTTCAGCTCCTCCTCGAGAACACGCCCAACGAACTCGCCACCGCCGAACGCCTGCAGCTTTTCAACGAGATCACGCACCTGAACCTCAATTACGTCTTCGACACCGGTCACGCCCACATCGGCGCCGGCATTGCGCATGAATTCAACATCATGAAGAACCGGATCCGGTCCCTACACGTGCACGACAACAACGGAAAAGAGGACCAGCACCTCATCCCTGGCGCCGAAGGCGGAACAATCGACTGGACGGAAACCATGAAGCTCCTCCGCTCGAAGCAGGAGAATTACCCGCTCCTGCTGGAACTGCGCGAAATCGCTGAGCTTCCCAATCCGCTCGATGAAGTCAACCGCGCGTTCGACCATCTGGAAAGCCTATGAACCGCATCTCCATATCGGAAGCCGCGCGCCACGACGGCGAGACCGTCGAAATCGCCGGTTGGCTTTACAACCTCCGCAAGTCGGGCAAGATCGTCTTCCCTATCCTGCGTGACGGCACGGGTCTCATGCAGTGCGTCGCCCTGAAGACGAGCCTGCCCGAGGAGACCTTCGAGACCCTCAAGCACCTGACTCAGGAATCCTCTCTAGTGGTTCGCGGCAAGCTGCGCGCCGAAGCCCGCGCGGTCGGCGGCCATGAAATGGACGTCGAGTCCGTCGAGATCCTCCAGAAGGTTCCCGAAGACGACCCGTATCCCATCACCCCCAAAGACCATGGCACGGATTTCCTGATGGACCACCGCCATCTATGGCTTCGGTCCCAGCGCCAGCACGCCATCATCCGCGTCCGCCACGAAATCATCAAAGCCGTCCGCGACTATTTCGATAGCCACGGCTTCACGCTCGTCGATACCCCGATCTTCACGCCCGCCGCCTGCGAAGGCACGACCACGCTCTTCGAAGTCAACTACTTCGACGATGAGAAGGCCTACCTCACCCAGTCTGGCCAACTTTATAACGAAGCGAACGCCATGGCCTTCGGCAAGGTCTACTGCTTCGGCCCCACCTTCCGCGCCGAAAAATCGAAAACGCGCCGCCACCTCACCGAGTTCTGGATGGTCGAGCCGGAAATGGCCTTCGCCGACCTCGAAGAAATCAAGCGGGTCGCCGAAGAGTTCATCGTCTCTATCGTCGGCCGCGTTCTGGAGAACCGACGCGAAGAGCTGAAAGTCCTCGAGCGTGACGTCTCGAAGCTCGAGGCCGTCCAGGCGCCGTTCATCCGCATGAGCTATGACGATGCCGTGAAGAACCTCAAAGAGCGCGGCTCCGAGATTGAATGGGGCGGCGACTTCGGCGGCGGCGACGAAACCATCCTGACCCAGCAATTCGACAAACCTATCATGGTGGACCGCTTCCCCACCGCCATCAAAGCCTTCTACATGCAGCCCGATCCACACCGGCCCGAAGTCGCTCTCGGCGTTGACGTCCTCGCGCCAGAAGGTTACGGCGAGATCATCGGAGGCGGCCAGCGAATCCACGACCCCGACCTCCTGCTCCGCCGCATCGCCGAGCACAACCTCCCGAAGGAAGCCTTCGACTGGTACATCGATCTGCGCAAGTACGGCACGGTCCCGCACGGCGGATTCGGCATGGGCATCGAACGCTGCGTGGCATGGATCTGCGGCCTCGAGCATATCCGCGAAACCATCGCCTTCCCGAGAATGCTCTACCGGATTCGCCCCTGAATTGATGACGCAGCAGATCGCCATCATCGGGGCGCCGCTCGATCTCGGCCAGGGCCGTCGCGGCGTCGATATGGGGCCCTCCGCCGTGCGAGTCGCCGGTCTCGGTAAGCGCCTCACGGATCTAAAATATTCCGTCGCCGACCTTGGCAACATTCCTGTCGCCCAGCCCGAAAGCCTGGCGACCGACGGCCCCCACAAAGCCCGCTTCCTCCCGGAGATCGCCCAGTCCTGCGAACACCTGGCCCGCATGGTTGCGGACTCCCTCAGCGCCGGCCAAACACCCCTCGTCCTCGGAGGCGATCACTCCATCGCGGCCGGAACCGTCGCCGGGGTCTCTCAGCACTTCCGCGAGAAGGGAACCCGTATCGGCCTCATCTGGATCGACGCCCACGCGGACATGAACACTCCCGAATCCAGCCCCAGCGGCAACGTGCATGGCATGCCCCTCGCCTGCTGTGTCGGCAAAGGTCCCGAAGAACTCGTCAACATTCTCGGCTTCTCCCCAAAGGTCAACCCGGCGAACGTTGCGCTGGTCGGGATCCGCGACGTCGATGAACTCGAACGGAACGAAGTCCGCTCGCTCGGCGTCCGTGCCTTCACCATGCGCGATATCGACGAGCGCGGTCTCCGCGCGGTAATGGACGACGCCATCGAAGCCGCTTCCGACGGGACCGCGGGCTTCCACCTCTCGCTCGACATGGACTTCGTCGATCCCGATTACGCCCCCGGCGTCGGCACGCCCGTGCGCGGAGGCGCCACCTACCGCGAAGCCCATCTCGCGATGGAGATGATCTGCGACTCCGGCCGCATGACATCCCTGGAAGTCGTGGAAGTCAACCCCGTCATCGACGAGGTAAACCGCACCGCCGAACTCGCCGTCGAACTGGTGCTTTCCGCACTGGGCAAAAAGATTCTATGAAGAAACGTATTGCAGTCGTCTACGGAGGCCGCAGCGGAGAGCACGAAATCTCCCTCCGCTCCGCCGAATCCGTCATCGCCGCCATGAGTCCCGAACGCTACGAGGTCGTTCATTACCGCATCGCGCCGGACGGCAAATGGAGCCCGAGACCCATCGTCCCCGAACCCGAGGCCAATCCTGGAATCGATGTCATCTTCCCGGTTCTCCACGGCACGTTCGGCGAAGACGGGGCCATGCAGGGACTCTTTGAACTCGCCGACCTCCCATACGTCGGCGCCAACGTCATGTCCTCCGCTGTCTCAATGGACAAGGACATCATGAAACGCGTCTGCCGCGACAGTGGCCTGCCGATCGTCGAGTACCGCGTCGTCAGCCGCGAAGACATCGAAGCCGATGCCGTCGCCTGCGAGTTTCCGTTCCCCATGTTCGTGAAGCCCGCTAACCTGGGCTCCTCGGTCGGCATTTCCAAAGCCCACGACTGCAATGAGCTGAGGTCAGCCCTGAAGCTCGCCGCCCAGTATGACCGCAAGATCCTGATTGAACGCGGCATTCAGGGCCGCGAGTTCGAGTGCGCGGTACTCGGCAATGAAGATCCCGCCGCGTCAGTACCCTGCGAGATCCTTCCCTCACGCGAGTTCTACGACTACGAAGACAAATACCTGCTCAACCGGGCGCGCACGGAACTTCCGGCTAATCTCGCCCCCGAAGAGATCGCAGAAATGCGCCGCCTCGCCGTCGAATGTTACAAAGCGGTAGGCTGCGAAGGCATGGGCCGGGTCGACTTCCTCCGCGAAACCTCAACCGGAAAACTTTACATAAACGAGATCAACACCATCCCCGGCTTCACGTCCATCTCTATGTATCCGAAGATGTGGGAATACACGGGCATCCCGTACCGCGATCTGATCGATCGACTGATCGAACTCGCGCTGGAACGCCACGCACAGAAGAAGGCAACGCGTTTCTCCCGATGAACCAACCGGCCGCAAGATAATGGATACAAAGGCATGACCCGACTCGCCGCGCTGCTTCTGGCGTTCTGTCTCCCCGTCTTCGCCGCCGATCCGCCGGACCAGGACTCGCGCGAGATGAAGCGGTTCATCGACGCGCTCAGGATCCTTGAGAACAACGCCGCCGATCCGATTAATATCGACCAGGCTTTCTATCAGGGCGCGATTCCGGGTCTGCTCCGACACCTCGATCCGCACTCCGTCTTCTTCGACCCCGATCAGTACGGCCAGTTGAAGCAGATGGAGACCTCGACCCGCAAAGGCTTCGGCACAGTCGTATCCATCCTTCCCGGACGCGTACTTGTCCTCCAGACCCTGCCCAATACGCCCTCCGCAAAAGCGGGCATGATGCCCGGAGATGAGATCCTTGCGGTCAACAACTACCGCCTCGATCGCCTGGAACTCGATCAGATCGTCGACCTCCTCAACGAATCGAAACAGAAGCCTGCACGCCTGGTGGTCCACCACCCGGGAAACATGCGCCTTGCGGAACTCACGCTCATTCCCGAAGAGATGCAGTCATCGAGCGTCGAGCGCGCCTTCCTCGTCCGGCCTGGCGTTGGCTACATCCGCGTGGCCAGCTTTGAAGAAAAGACCGGTCAGCAGATCCGCGCCGCCATCGAAACCCTGGGCGGCCGCTCTCTCAAAGGCCTCGTGATCGACCTCCGCAACAATCCGGGCGGTCTCATGACCGCCGCACTCGAGACCGCTTCGTTCTTCCTCAAACCGGGCCAGACCATCCTTTCAGTGAAAGGCCGCAACGTCCCCGAAACCGTCGAGCGCGCGCCGGCGGACGGCGTCCCCTATGCCTTCCCCGTCGCCATAATCGTCAACGGCAAGACAGCCAGCGCTTCGGAGATCGTTTCGGGAGCCCTCCAGGATCACGACCGCGCCACCATCGTCGGCGAACCAAGCTTCGGCAAGGGCCTCGTACAAAGCGTTTATCCGCTAGCGGAAGGCACTGGTCTCGCGCTCACCACCGCGCTCTACTACATCCCCAGCGGCCGCTCCATCCAGAAAGCCTTTAAGCAGGACGACTTCGCGCTCGGCGCCACCGCTGCCCATCCCAACGAGCGCCGCGACTTCAAGACGGACAGCGGTCGCCCCGTGCCCGGAGGTGGCGGAATCGTTCCGGATATTCCCGCCGGTCCTGCGGAGATGACGCCTCTGCGGAGCGTCCTCGAAGCGTCGGCTTCTTTTACGACCTTCGCCACCGAATACATCCGCGATCACAAGATCACGCCCGACTGGCAGATCACTCCTCAGCTCATCGATCAGTTCCAGACCTGGTTGGCGGAACGCCGCATCCAGCCTTCCGTGGCCGAATGGAGCGCCAATCGCAACTTCATCGAGTCCCGTCTCAAAACCGAAATTTTCAATCTTTCGCTCGGAGTCGATAAAGGCGATGAGGTGGAAGCGCAGTATGATCCTCCCATCCAGCGCGCGGTCGCCGCAGTCATGAAAGGGCAATAGACGATGGCTTCGACTCTTTCGCTCACCCATGAACAGGAGATGAACCCCTGGCTCGCAGCCGAGGTTCGTTTCGATAACGCAGCGAAGAAACTCCGTCTCGATGAGGGCATCTGCAAGATGCTCCGCACTCCGGCGCGCGAAATCACCGTCAATATCCCGGTGCAACTGGACGATGGCCGTCTGGAACTGTTCACCGGTTACCGCGTTCAGCATTCCATCGCCCGCGGTCCGGGCAAAGGCGGAATCCGCTACGCGCCCGACGTGAACCTGGATGAAGTTCGCGCCCTGGCTTCCTGGATGACGTGGAAGTGCGCGGTCGTGAACATCCCGTTCGGCGGCGCGAAGGGCGGGGTGATCTGCGACCCATCCCAGATGTCCGATGGCGAACTCGAACGCCTGACCCGTCGCTACACCGCGGGGATTATCGAGATGATCGGCCCCGAGCGCGACGTGCCCGCGCCCGATGTCAACACGAACGCCCGCGTGATGGCCTGGATTATGGACACCTACGCGATGCACATGGGCCATGCCACCACCGCAGTCGTCACCGGCAAGCCGATGGAACTCGGCGGATCCCAGGGTCGCAGCGAAGCGACGGGGCGCGGCTGCATGATGGTCACCCTTCAGGCGCTTCGCCGCCGCAATCTCGATCCAGGCAGCACCAGAGTGGTGATCCAGGGCTTCGGCAATGTGGGCGGCATGGCCGCCCGACTCATGTCGAAGGCGGGTTTCAAGATCATCGCGATCATCGAATACGACGGGGCAGTCTATAACCGGAACGGCCTGGATATCGAAGGACTGATGAAGCACCGAGCGGCCACGGGCTCAGTCGTAGACTTCGCTGAAGCTGAGAATATGGACCGCAACGAGGCCATGCTCCTGGAGTGCGACGTCCTCCTTCCCGCCGCCACCGAGAACGTCATCACGTCAGAGAACGCTTCGCGCCTGCGCTGCCGGATCATCTGCGAAGGCGCGAACGGTCCCACCACTGCCCTCGCCGACGAGATCCTG
>DATFSM010000008.1:0-43922 GCA_035262625.1 Bryobacteraceae bacterium | reverse complement strand
GGGTGGGCCGCAGACTAATGGAGGCCGTAATGGATCGCGCGCGTGAGCGGAGCGCGGCCGGGGTGCGCCTGGTTCAGGCGGCGTTCCACAACCGGTCGCTCTCCCTTTACACGAATCTGGGATTCGACGCGCGCGAGCCCCTTTCCTGCATGCAGGGGCGAACGCGGGAGCGCAGCGTTGCAGGCTGCTCCATGCGGAAGGCCGTCGCGGCGGATCTGGAAGCGTGCAACACGCTCGCGCAGCGTGTGCACGGATTCGATCGGGGCGCGGATCTCAGGAGCGCGATTGAGAGAGGTTCCGCGACGGTAGTGGAGCGCGGAGGCCGCCTCACGGGATATGCGTCCGATCTGGCGTTCTTCGGCCACGCCACAGCCGAGACGAATCCGGATCTGCAGGCGCTGATTGCGTCGGCGGAATCGTTCGGCGGCCCGGGAATCCTGGTTCCGACGCGGAACAGCGCTCTGTTCCGATGGTGTCTCAGCAACGGCCTGCGGGTGGTGCAGCCCTTGACCCTGATGAGCGTCGGGCTGTACAACGAGCCCGCGGGCGCGTGGCTGCCATCGATTTCGTTTTAAGTCGTCAGCGAAGTTATTCCTGCCGCAACGCGAGGACGGGGTCGATGCGCGAAGCGCGCCATGCCGGAATTCCTCCAGCAATGAGAGCGGTCGCGCCCAGGATCGCTGCAACTCCGAGGAACGTTGCGGGATCGTTTGGAGAGACGTCGAACAGAAGAGAACGAACGGGTCCGGTGATGGCGAGGGCTCCGAGCGCTCCGAGAAGAACTCCCGCAAGCGCGAGTTTGGCGCTGTGACCGAGAACCATGCGAATCACCGATGAGGGTTTGGCGCCAACCGCCATCCGAATACCGATTTCGCTGGTCCGCTGGAGGACGGTGTACGCCATTACGCCATAGACGCCGATCACCGCGAGCAGGAGACCGAGCAGGCCGAAGATTCCGAAGAGGACAGCGGCCATGCGTGGCGGCCAGAGCGCCTGCCCTATGACCTGCTGGACGGTTCCCGGGTTGATCAGAGCCAATTCGGGATTGAGCGACTGGACCGCCGCTGCGACCGGCGCTGCGATGCGCGATGGGTCACCCACGGTTCGGACGTATACCACTCCCGCTGGCTGATAGGCCTGATCGAATGGCATGTAGACGACCATTTGGGGCTGTTCGCCGATGTTGAAGATGGTTGAGTCGCGTGAGATGCCGACGACTTCATATTGGGTGTGGTCGGTCGCGAAATGCATGCGGCGCCCAATGGCGCGTTGACCAGGCCAGAAACGCTTCGCAGTGGCGTGAGAAATCACGATGACCGGCGTGGACCGGTCTCGATCGAAGGCGTTGAAGTCACGACCTTCGAGGATCGGGATGCGCATGCTGTCGAGGTAGCCGGGAGTGACTGGCTCCGTGAGCGCCAGGACACCCGAGTGCGATTCCACGTTTTCGCCTTCGCGAAGCGCGGTCTGGAGCAGTCCGCCCTGCAGGGGCGCGTTGGCCGCCACAGATGCGGCTGCAACCCCGGGAACGGATTTCAGCTTCTCGGTAAGCGCGCGCATGAATTCGCGGCCCTGCTGCGGATTCATCTGTAGCGCGCCGAGATTGATGCCCGCGACAAACAGGTTCTTCGATTCGAAACCGAGATCGATGTTCTGGGCGTGGCGCATGGAACGGATGAAGAGACCGGCTCCAACGAGGGCGACCAGGGCCAGCGCAATCTCGCCGACGACGAGGGCGGCGCGAAGCGGCGAGCGGCTGCCACCCTGCACGTTACCGCGCCCCACGGAGTTCAGGAGTCTTGAGAGGTCGGGGGCGGAGGCGCGGATCACGGGAGTGAGACCGAACAAGAGGCAACTGAGGACGCTGAGCGCGATCGTGAAGAGGATGACGCGCGTATCGAGACTGATGTCCGCGTGTGCGTTGGCGAGGAATCCCGGCCGCTGGGACCAGAGCAGGCGAGCGCCAGCCCATCCGATCCCGATTCCCAGCACACCGCCCGCGGCGGCGAGCAGCCCGGCTTCGGTGATCAGTTGGCGGACCAGTCTTCCCCGCCCCGCCCCGAGCGCTACACGCACTCCCATTTCACGGGCACGGCGCGTGGCGCGGGCGAGAGACAGGTTTGCGAGGTTCGCGCAGGCGATGAGCAGGATGAATGCGACTGCGATGGTCAACGCAAGAGTGGCGCTGACAGTTCGGTCGCGGGGCGCGAAGCCCAGGGCGGCCTCCGCCAGAGGTGCGGATTCGAATGTTCTGCCGCGGTTGTCTTTGGGATAAGCCGCTTCCAGGCGGGCGGCGATGGTTCGCAGGTTCGCGTCGGCGAGCTGCTCATCGACGCTCGGACGAAGGCGCGCGACGACGTTCACTATGCGAAAGCGGCGTTCGTTATAGAGCGTCTCGACGGGTCCGTTGAAGACGCGGGAATGCATGGCGGTGGGAATCCACATCGGCTGATTCGGTCCGACTGAGAAGGTGCCGCGGAATTCGGGCGGGGCCACTCCTATGACCGAATAGGAGATCGAATTGATAGCGAGGGTTTTGCCGACAGCTTGGGGGTCCGAGCCGTAGAGGCGCTGCGCGAGGTCGTGACTCAGGACCACTTCGGGCCGGGGCGGACCATCGATAGCGTCGGAGGGATTGAAGGTGCGGCCAACGGCGGCGGGGACACCAAGTACGTCAAAGTAGTTCGGACTGACGACAAAGACGTTTTCGCGTGTGGGCCTGCCGAATCCGGTGACTGTAGCGCCCGCCTGGATGAAACCGGCCACCCCGGAGAATACCTCGTTCTGGCGGGCGATATCGATCGTATTGGGTAGTGAGATGGCAGTGCGAGCGAGATTCGCGGCCGTCGTTTGGGTGGCGTGATCTACGGTGAAAAGCGCGAGAACACGTCCGGGTTCGCGGACGGGCAGCGGATGCAGGAAGACAGCGTTTGTCAGCGTGAAGATCGCGGTGTTCGCTCCGATGCCGAGCCCCAGCGACAGCAGTGCTGCGGCGGTGAAACCGGGGCTACGAAGAAGTGTCCGGACGGCGTAGCGAAGATCCTGAGCTGAAAAAGCCATGAACTTTAGACGCCTCGCCGTCCGGGAGTGTCACGAAAGCAAAGCTAGTGGCCGAAGTGATGCCAGCCTCCGCCGACTACCGCGACGCCGACAGAGACCGCGGGCACCGCCGGGGCTGAGTACGCATACGGGTACGGGTAGGCGGCATATCCGTAATAAGGATCCGGATAGGGATACGGGTAGGCATAGGCGTACGGATAGGGATATCCGTATCCGTAATACGGCCAATAGCTGGAGAATCCGAACGACACATACGGATACCCGTAATAACCGCCATAGCCATACCCGTAACGCCCATAACCATAATGCCCATAACCATAATGGCCGTAGCCGTAGCCATAGCCGCCGTGATACCCACCGCCATACGCTACGCCTCCGCGGTAGCCGCCGCCGTACGCGACACCGCCGCGGTACCCGCCGCCATAAGCCACGCCACCACCACCACGAACCGCGCCTCCCGCTCCGCCCATTCGGACTCCGCCGCCACCGCCCGCATGTCCGCCGCCGCGCTGCGCGAAGCATAAGGTTCCAAATGTGAGAAATAGTGCCACCAGTATGAGTTTGCGCATAAGTATGAAGTGCACTCCGATTTGAGAATACCGCTTATTTGAGACGTCGGCGAAGCCGGAACGGGCGCAGAAATCGTGAACTTAAAATGGGACGGTGGCGCGTTTTCTGGCGCTGGCGTATGTCGCGCTTGTGGCGATGGCGGCGCCGGCGAATCTTCCTCTGCCCGATCCTCTTACGTGTTCGGACGGATCAAAAGTAAGAGATGCGAAGACCTGGAACGAACGGCGGCGGCCGGAGCTTCTGGCGCTGTTCGAAGACCAGGTGTTCGGGAAGACTCCGGCGACGGAGCTTCCACAACGGACGAGCCGTGTCGTGGTTGACCCGAAGGCGCTCGGCGGGAAAGCAATCCGGAAGCAGGTGACGCTCTATTTTTCCGAGCTGGACAGCGGGCCGCAACTTCATCTACTGCTTTATCTTCCAGCGAAAGCCGGCGGGCGCGTTCCGGTGTTCGTTGGGCTGAATTTTAGTGGGAACCAGTCGGTCAACACGGATCCGGGAATTTTGAGCAATGACGTTTGGCTGAAGGACCCGGGCGGATCGGGTAAGTGGATTCAACTGCCGCCGGACGACCGGACGCATGGGTCGGCGGCGGCGAGTTGGCCAGTCGAAAAGATTATCGCGCGCGGATATGGGGTCGCGACCGCGTACTACTTCGATCTGGAGCCGGACTTTGCGGACGGAATGAGCCACGGGATTCGGCCTTTGTTTCCGGATCCGGAGAAGTGGAGCGCGATCGGCGCGTGGGCATGGGGACTGAGCCGAATGGCGGATTATCTTCGGAACGACCGGAATGTGGACCCTGATCGCATGGCGGTGATCGGGCACTCGCGATTAGGAAAGGCGGCGCTATGGGCGGCGGCGCAGGACGGGCGGTTCGCGATGGTGATTTCGAACGAGTCCGGGAAAGGCGGGGCCTCTCCGATGACGCGCCGGGAGGGCGAGAGCATCGAGCACCTGAATACCGCGTTTCCGAATTGGTTCTGTCCGAATTTCAAGCAGTACACGGGGCACCCGGAAAAGCTGCCGGTGGACGGGAACGAGCTAGCCGCGCTGATCGCTCCACGGCTGCTGTACATCGCGAGCGCGGAAGGGGACCGGAATTCGGACCCCGCAGGCGAGTTTCTCAGCGCCGTCAGTGCGGGCCGAGTGTATGAGCTTTTGGGAAAGAAGGGGCTCGGGACAAATCAGATGCCGCCGGTGAACCAACCGATTATGCACGACATCGGATATCACATACGCGCGGGCGCGCACGACCTGACCGCGTTCGATTGGGATCAGTATCTGGCGTTCGCCGACATTCACTGGGGGAAGCAGTAAGATCGCATCAGCCGATGAGGTTATTCTCGACCGACCACCGGACGATCGCGCGCCAGTATTTCTTTCTTTCGCTGGCGGCGGTGCTGGCGGGCGTGGCGCTGTCGCTGCTGATGCGGTTCCATCTGGTTTGGCCGCATGCGTCTGTGGGATGGTTCGAAAAGCTTTGGCCTGTGAAGGCTGTGGGCGGCGTGATGACGCCGGAGCTTTACCTTTCGCTGCTCACACTGCATGGGACGTTGATGGTTTTCTTCGTGCTCACGCTGGCTCCGATGAATGCGTTCGCAAATCTTGTGTTGCCGGAGCAGCTCGGCGCGAAAGGCATGGCGTTTCCGCGGCTCAATATGCTGTCGTTCTGGATCGCGCTCGCGTCTTTCGTCATTCTGATCGGGTCGTTCCTGGTCGCGGATGGAGGGCCGCTCTCCGGATGGACGGCATATCCGCCGCTGAGCGCGGTGGGAGCGATTGCGGGTCCGGGAGAAGGGCTGGGGCAGACGCTTTGGTTCTTCAGCATCGGAGCATTCTCGATTTCGTCGATGCTGACGGCGATCAACATCATCGCGACGGTGATCGACATGCGCGCGCCGGAGATGCCGCTATCGAAGATTCCGCTGACATGCTGGAACTGGTTTGCAACCGCGATTCTGAGCTTGCTGTCGTTCCCGGTTCTGCTGGCGGCTGGACTGCTGATTCTGCTTGACCGGCTCGCGGGAACGAGCTTTTTCGTTCCGGAAGGACTGCTGATAGCGGACGCGAAGATCGCGCACAGCGGCGGATCTCCGCTGCTTTGGCAACACCTGTTCTGGTTCTTCGGGCATCCGGAGGTCTACATCGCGATTTTGCCGGGGATGGGGATCATTTCGCAGGTGATTTCGAATTTCGCGCGGAAACCGGTTTTCGGACGCACGGCGATGATCGTTTCCACATTCGCGATTGCGTTTCTCGGGCTGCTGGTTTGGGGACATCACATGTTCATCAGCGGGCTGAATCCCTACTCGGCAATCGCGTTTTCGGCGCTGACGATGTCGATCGGCGTTCCGTCAGCCGTGAAGACGTTCAACTGGATCGCGACGGCGTGGGGCGGCGGGCTGGAGTTCACTACGGCGATGCTGTTCGCGCTGGGGTTTGTTTCGATCTTCGTGACGGGCGGTCTGTCGGGAATTGTCTTAGGACAGCCACAGCTTGACGCGTATTTTCACGACACGTACTTCGTGGTGGCGCACTTCCACCTGATCATGGGCATCGCGGCGCTGTTCGGGATTTTCGCGGCGACGTCCTATTGGTTCCCGCTGATGTTCGGGCGCGTGATGGACGAACGTCTCGGAAAGCTCCATTTTTACCTGACGTTTGTGCTTTCGTACACAACGTTTGGTCCGATGCATTTTGCGGGATTTGCGGGCAGCCCGCGCCGATATGCGGACTTCACAACGTTCGATTTTCTGGCTCCGCTGATGCCGATACAGCGGTGGATCACGTGGTCGGCATTCGCGCTGGCGGCGGCGCAGGCGATTTTTCTCTATAATCTGTTCCATTCGATGAGGCGAGGAAAGCTCGCGCCGGCGAATCCGTGGAAATCGGAAAGCCCGGAATGGACGCGAGATACTGAAATTTGGCAACGCTGACCCAGTCTGGAATCGGCGCGCCTCCGCCCACAGTTCCCGACCTTCCGACCGGTGGAGGCGGCGGCGACGATCACGGCGGTCCCGAGCGCGGCAATACCCGGAACGCTTCCATAACAGGCATTGTGGTGCTGATGTGCGCGAGCACGATGACCTTCGGAGCCATGGTGAGCGCGATGGTGGTACGGCGTGGACTTAGTAATGACTGGCATACGCTGCCTCTGCCGGGGATTCTGTGGTGGAACACAGCGGTTCTGATCCTGAGCAGCATTGTTATCGATACCGCGCGGCGACTGCTGCGGCGCAACAAGCGGATGTACTTCAATACGCTGTGGACGGCAGGCACGATCATGGGCGCCGCGTTTCTCGCGGGGCAGGCGGTCGCGTGGAAGCAGCTGGAAGCGCGGGGATTCTACCTGCAGGGGAACCCGAGCAGCGCATTCTTTTACGTATTGACGTGGGCGCACGCCGCGCACGTTGTGGGAGCGCTCGCGGCGGTGATTTACGTGGAGTTCCGGGCGCTGCGGTATGAATTGGGGCCTTCAAGGCGCACATGGGTGGACGTGGCAGCGTTATTCTGGCACTTCCTCGATGTGCTGTGGCTCGGAATCATGGGACTGTTCGCTTACTGGGCCTAGGGATGCATCAAGCGGTAGCTGAGTATTTTGAGACGCGCACGCGCCGCGTTACGGGATTGTTCATCGCCGGGAATCTGGCGTTCTTCGTGGCGCTGCTAGTCGCGATGTTTTATTTGCGAACCACGTCGCAGACCTGGCCGACGCCGTTTCATTTCGCGTCGCTGCTGATGGTTGCGGCGATGACGATGTTCGGCCTTTGCGGCAGCGTGACAATGGTGATCGCCGCGCACGCCGCCAAGCTCGAGGATACGGAACCGGCAGTGCGGTGGATCGCCATCGCGATCACAAGCTGGCTGGTGTTCCTGTTTCTGGAGATTGTAGAGTGGGTGCGGTTAATCTATCTGGAAGAATTCGGGCCACGGACGCCGTTCGGCGCCACGTATCTGGCGTTGATGGGAACCCACTGGCTGGCGGCGGCGCTTTGTTGCGGATGGTTCACGCGCGTCGCGGTGGATGTGAAGAAGCGCGACACGCTGGCGGCGGCGATGTACTCGCATTTCCTGAATCTGTGGTGGATCGTGCTGGTGTTTTGTTTGTATTTCGCCAATGCGGATCTGAACGGGATATGAACGCGGCGGGGATCATCGCTCAGTGCGTGATGTGCTTCCGGACGGCGGCGGCGCAGCAGGGCGCGCGATCACATGCGCTGAACAAGGGAATTCTGATTCTGCTGATTCCGCCGATTGCGATCGCGGGCGTGCTGACGGCGCGGATGCTGCTTAGATCGCGTCCGATATCGACGGCAGCGGAAAGTCCAACGCAACCAGAGCCGGAGACACCATCATGCCTCCCTCCAGACCGCGAACCCGCACCGCTGGTCCCAGGCGCTTCGTATTTTTGAGCAGGCGCACGGGGCTTTCGAGGAAACGGAAGTTCATGACGGGCGCTGCGATCTTGCCGTTTTCGATCAGAAAGACGCCGTCGCGTGTAAGGCCGGTTTGCTGAAGCGTTTGGGGGTTGACGTTTCGGATATACCAGAAGTGAGTGATCAGGAGACCGCGATCGACTGAGGCGATCAGCGATTCGATGGATTCGGAGCCGCCTTCGAGCGTGAGGGCGCTTCCGCCCTGACCGAATCCGCCGCGTCCGCCGCCCCCGCCATTCGGTTCCTTGCCGGTTTTCGAGGCCCAATAGCGGTCGTATTCGAGGTTCGTTACAACGCCCTTATCGATGAGGGCGAGCGTTTTCGCTGGGAGGAGTTCGCCACCCCATGGTGCCGAAGGCTGGCGTCCATCGAAGGGATCGCTGCGGAGGCTGATGAACTCAGGGAACATCTTTTCGCCGACAAAAGTTCCGCCGCCACGCTTGCTGAGGAAGGTGCGTCCTTCATCCGTCGCGCGGGCGGAAAATCCTGAAGTGATGAGGCGGACGATGTCACCTGCAGCGGTTGGTTCCAATACGACGGTGTAGTTACCGGGGTCGAGCCGTTGCGGATTGCGCCAGCGCTCGCATTTTTCGCTCGCGGCGGCGCCGAGTTTCGCGCTGTCGATTTCCGAGAGTTTGAGCGAGGGTTGTCCCGCCCATCCGGAACTGGAGCCGTCGGGCATGCGGACAGTGGTGGTGAGCTGCGAATCGGCGCCTTCGTGGAATCCGAAAAGACCGGATTTGTTCGTGATGGCGGTGATGCGATGCGCGCGTTCAATGAGGCCGGCGGCGACGAGTTTGCGCTTCGTCGCGGTATCGATGATCGTTTTGACGTGCGGGATCATCTGCGGGGCGCGCGCGTTAGCGGTCGCCTCGTCGAAATCGCTCACTGACGAATATTTCTGCGGGCCGAGGGCGGGCATTCGCTCGGGATTTGGCGGCGAGATGGCGGCGAGTTCCTCGGCTTTGCGGACGGCTTCTTTGAGCGAGGGGTCATCCAGGTCGTCCACGCCGTACTGACCAGTGCGTCCATCTCGCGTTACGGCCACGGAGACACTGCGGCGCATGCTGAGCGAGGCGGTGGTGATCCCGTTATTCGCGAATCGAGTGTAGGCCTCTTCGATCGAGGTGACGGTGACCTGGCATTCCGGGAAGGTCGAGTAGCCGAGAACCTTTTGTCCGAGTTTCTGAGCTTCGTCTTTGGTGAACATGTCAGTCGGTGAGAAGAACGTTGATGTTGCGGAAGCGCGAAGGGGAGCAACCGTGGCTGATGGAGTTGATCTGAGTGGGTTCGCCTTTGGCATCGCCCGTGGTACCGAACTGGCGCCAATAGGAGGGGCCGGCGGTTCCGTCGCAAGCCTGCCAGAAGTCCGGCGTGCGGCCCTGATAGGCGACGCGCGAGATCATGTTGCCTTTTTTGCCGCCTTTGATTTCCCAGAAGGCGTCCCCGCCGAACTGGAAGTTATAACGCTGCTGATCGATTGAGTAGCTGCCGCGACCATCGATGAGAACGCCGTCGTCGATGCCGGAGATCAGACTTTCGAGTGTGGTTTCGGCGGGGCCGGGCTTGAGCCAGACGTTGGGCATGCGCTGGAACGGGACGGTGGCCCAGGAATCAGCCTGACTGCATCCGTGGGATTCCTTGTCTCCGACGAGATGCGCCTGTTCGCGGGTAGTTTGGTAATTGCGGAAAATGCCCTGATCGATGATGGTGAACTGTGAGGTCTTGACGCCGTCGTCGTCGTAACCGACGGTACCGAGCGCGCGGGGCGAGGTTCGGTCGCC
Organism: Bryobacteraceae bacterium; assembly: GCA_035262625.1. Lineage (GTDB taxonomy): Bacteria > Acidobacteriota > Terriglobia > Bryobacterales > Bryobacteraceae > BOG-234. The sequence continues at coordinate 34,072 of DATFSM010000008.1, read as the reverse complement.
GATGAAAGTACAGTGCTCGCTGGCGATTCGCTTACCGATTTTATCGAGCGTGATGTAGCTGGTGCCGGCGTAGTTAGCTTCGTAGCCGAGAGCGCGATCGAGTTCGGTGGGGTGGGCGACGCTCTCGTGAATCGTCAGCATCAGGTGATTCGGCATCAGGATCAGGTCCTTTTTGCCGGGCTTAACGGGCGGCGCCGAAAGGTGTTCCAGCACCTCGTCGCGAATGCGACCCGCGTTCTCTTCGAGGTTCATCTCCGGGACGTACTCCCATCCGGCGGATGCCTGCGTGGGGGTGTAGTTGCGCGTGCGCGAGATGCCGGCCTGACGATCGATGGCGGTTGCGTCGACGTTGCCGTAGATCTGAAGGATGAGTTGCTGGATTGAGGAGCCTTCGGTCGAGGTGAAGTATTTGTCCTCGCTTCGCACGTTGAATGACGCGGTGCTGCCGTAGACCTTGGCATCCTTCTTGACCGTCTCAGTGGCGCGGCGGAGAAGATCGAGTTTTTCGGCCATGGGGACTTCGAACGGATCCTTCTCGTGCGGTGTTTCCCAGCGATCGCGGTAAGCTTTGACGGGCGCAAGCTCGATTGGTTTGGGCTGGATGGTGGCGTTGGCTTTCGCGATGATCACAGCTTCGCCCGTCACGCGCGCGATTTCCTCTTTGGTGACGATGGGGGAGGAGGCAAAGCCCCAGGCTCCGTTCACAATGACGCGAACGCCAAATCCAAAGCTCGAGTCCTCCGCGACGGTGGGGACGGCCTGGGTCTTGCCCGTTCCGCGCTCGGGTGTCAGGCGAAGGCCGACGCGCTGATCCCGCAGGCGGACGATGCGGATATCGCAGTAGCTTGCCTTGTATTTCTTTGCTTCGTTGAGCGCGACCGCGCCCAATTTCTCGAGGTCCGCGACAGGCGTTTTCGAGTCTTTGGGCGCGGCGAAGAGATTGGCCGCAAGCGCCGCAGAACTCGCGATGAAATGCCTTCTCGTGAGCATACCGCGCTATTTTAGCGCGAGGAGCGAACAGGAAGACGCCCGCAAGGGAAGTCCTAAAACCCAAAAGCGGTTGGACTGTGGGGCGGCTGCCGCAGTCGCGATGCCCGCTCCCGAAGCCGTCGTCGGGCTGAGATTCGCGGACAGAGTGCTTGCGCCGAGTCTTGAACAACCACCATGCATCCACCCTTAGGCGAATAGCTTGTGCCGGTAACACTCACGACTTTGCGAGGCCCCCGCCGGGGTTGCGGAAGGATCGATCGAACCCACGATATGCGTATCCCGTGTTAATATCGCGCCGATGTGGCAATTACTGCGCGTTTTCGGACTAATATTCGGCGGAGCGGCCCTGAGCTTCGCGCAGCAGACGCCGAAAACCATCGTATTGCGCAGCGCACGCTTGCTCGATGTTTCGACCGGGCAGGTGACCGCGCCGGGTGAAATTCTGATTGAAGGTTCCAGAATTGCCGCAGTTGGGCGATCAGTAAATCACCCGACCGGAGCGGAAATCATCGACCTCGGTGATCAGACCCTTCTCCCCGGATTGATCGATGCGCACGTGCATTTGTTTCTGCACCCGGGCGCGGAGGATCTGCAGACCGTGGAAGAATCCGTGCCGCAGCGGACGATCGGGGCTGTATTGGCGGCGCGCGACGACCTGATGGCTGGGTTCACGGCGGAACGCGATATGGGAACGGAGGGCGCGGGCTCCGCCGATACGTCGGTGCGGAACGCGATTAATCTCGGCCAGATTCCGGGGCCTCGATTGCGCATCAGCGGAAACGCAGTCGACATTCTGGGCGGGCACGAGGACGCCATCAACTTCAACCCGGAGCAGCATGTACTGCCGAACGCGACTTGGGCGAACAGCGCCGCGGAACTGGTGACTGTAATTCGTCAGCAATTCAAAGAAGGCGCGGATTTCATCAAAATCTATGAAACTGGCCACGATCGTTTTGTAAATGGCGCATTATCGACTCCGTTTCAGTTCACAGAGGCGGAACTAAGGACGGCGGTGACCGAGGCGGCGCGAGTGGGGAAATCGGTTGCGGTACACGCGACCGGAGAGCCTGGCACGCTCTACGCGGCTCGGGCGGGAGTGGTTTCCATTGACCATGGCGATCAACTCAGCGAAGAGACGATGCGCATCATGCGCGAGAAACGGATCTTCGTCGTGCCGACATTCACGATTTCGGAATATTTCGCGGAGCATGCTGCCGGAGAAATGAGGCGGGACATGATTACCGCTCATGTCGCCGAATTTAAGAAACAACTCGCGGCGGGCGTTCCAGTTGCCATGGGATCGGACGTGGGGCCTTTTCCGCACGGCACGCAGGCGCGCGAGTTCACCCTGATGGTGAAGAACGGGATGACGCCGCTGGGAGCGATTCAGGCCGGAACGATCAACGCGGCAGAGCTTCTGGGATGGAAAAATGAGATCGGGCAGATAAAGACCGGATTTTTCGCAGATATCGTTGCGGTTCCAGGTGATCCCCTGAAGGACATTTCCGTATTAGAGCGCGTTCAGTTCGTAATGAAGGGCGGAGTGATCTACCGGCGTTAATGCGCTAAACTCTCGGCATTCAGCCGTGAGATATCGCAAACTCTTCCCCGTTTTTTTGGCGGTGTGCTCGCTCGCCGCCGCTGCGGGATTCGATCCCGCTCTGTTCTCGGAATTGAAATGGCGGACGATCGGCCCTCTACGCGGGGGCCGGACGAAGGCTCTCTCGGGCGTTCCGTCACAGCCGAACGTCTTTTATGTAGCAGCCGTCAACGGCGGCGTCTTCAAGACGACCGACTACGGACGCACCTGGCATCCCATCTTCGACAGCCAGCCGACCGGGTCCGTGGGGACGATCGCCGTCGCCAACTCGAACCCCAATATCCTTTACGTCGGCAGCGGGGAGGGACTGCAGCGCCCGGATCTCTCGGTGGGCGACGGGATCTACAAATCGACAGACGCGGGGAAGACCTGGACCCATCTGGGGCTTCGCGATGGGCAACAGATTCCACGCATTGTTGTGGATCCGAACGATGCGAATCGTCTGTACGTGGCGGTGTTGGGGCATCCCTACGGCCCAAACGCCGAACGTGGCGTGTATCGGTCAACTAATGGCGGGCAGTCATTTGAGAAAGTGCTCTTTAAAGATGAGAACACCGGCGCGTCGGACATCGAGATGGACCTGGCGAATCCCCGGATTCTCTACGCGAGCCTTTGGGAGGGCAGGCAGGGCCCCTGGGAGAACGCAGCCTGGAGCGGAACAACCGGCGGGATCTTCAAATCCACCGACGGGGGAACGACCTGGCAACAACTTACCAAGGGTTTGCCGAGCGTCGTCCAAGCCTATGTTCGTGTCGCTCCCCGCGATTCGAAGCGACTGTACGCGACCGTGGCCGACCAGGGCAGCGTGGGGATCTATCGTTCCGACGATGCGGGGGAGAACTGGACACGAATCACCACGGATCCTCGGCCAGCCGGGCGTATTGGCGGCGGAGATCTCCCGGTGCCGGGCGTAGACCCGAAGAATTCGGACACCGTTTACGTTACGAGCACGGTGACCTGGAAATCGACCGACGGCGGAAAGACGTGGACGGGAATTCGGGGCGCCCCAGGCGGCGACGATTACCAGAATATCTGGATCAATCCCGATAATCCACAGGTGATTCTGCTGGTGAGCGACCAGGGAGCGCTGGTCACAGTGAACGGCGGCGAGACGTGGAGTTCCTGGTACAACCAGCCAACCGCCCAGATGTACCACGTCACCGCAGACAACGCATTTCCCTACCGACTGTGCGGAGGGCAGCAGGAAAGCGGTTCGGCGTGCGTGTCGAGCCGGGGCGACGACGGGCAGGTGACTTTCCGCGAATGGCATCCGGTGGGTGTGGAGGAATACGGGTATGTGGCGCCAGACCCGCTGAATCCCGATCTGGTTTACGGCGGCAAGATCACCGTTTACGATCGGCGGACGGGGCAGGTTCGCAACGTTTCACCGAAGCCGATTCGGACATCGGATTTCCGGACGCTGCGCACGCAGCCCGTCATGTTCTCGCCAGCGGATCCGCATGTGTTGTATTTTGCGGCGAACACGCTTTGGATGACGCGGAATGGCGGGAACTCGTGGAAGCAGATCAGTCCGGATCTGACGCGCAAGACGTGGGAGGTCCCGGCAAGCGTTGGGAAGTACAAGGACCAGCCGAGCGGGGCTCCTTCGCAGCGCGGCGTGATTTATTCGCTGGGCCTCTCGCCGCTGAGCGTTAACCGCATCTGGGCGGGTACGGACGATGGGTTGATTCAGGCGACAACGAACGGCGGATTGGCGTGGCGGGATGTCACGCCGCATGAGCTGAGACCCTTTCAGAAGGTTTCGATTATCGACGCGGGGCATTTCGATCTGCAAACGGCCTACGCGGCGATCAACACGCTGCGGCTGGACGATATGAAGCCGCACATTTACCGCACGCATGACGGGGGCAACACGTGGACAGAAATCGTGAGCGGGATTCCGGACGGCGCGCCGGTGGATGTCGTTCGCGAAGACCCGAAGAAAAAGGGATTGCTGTTCGCGGGGACGGAGCGGGAGGTCTATGTGTCGTTCGACGATGGCGATCACTGGCAGTCGCTCAGGCTGAACATGCCCGCGTCATCGGTTCGCGATCTGATCGTCAAAGACGACGATCTTTGCGTCGCGACGCATGGGCGAGGATTCTGGATTCTGGATGACATCACGCCGCTGCGGCAAATAAGCGACAAAGTCACGTCGGCAAAGGCGTTTCTGTTTAAGCCCGCAACTGCCGTACGGGTGCGCTGGGACATGAATACAGATACGCCGCTGCCCCCGGATGAGGCGACGGCGCCGAATCCTCCGGACGGAGCGGTGATTGATTATTACCTGAATGCGTCCGCTACGGGCCCGGTAAAGCTGGAGATTCTCGATTCAGCCGGAAAGGTGATCCGCCACTACTCAAGCGACGATCCTGTGGAACCGCCGGATCCGATGCTGAATGTCCCGACGTATTGGGTGCGCCCACCGCGGACACTTTCGAATACGGCGGGATTGCACCGGTTTCTGTGGGATCTGCATTATCAGCCTTTGCCGCGAGGGCGCGCGCAATTGCCGATCGCGGCGATCTTCCGCAATACGGCGCCCCCGGCGAATTCCCCGTGGGTGGCGCCGGGAATCTATAAGGTTCGGCTGACGGCGGGAGGCGAGACTCTGACCGAATCGGTCACTGTGAAACTCGATCCTCGAGTGCACACCGATGTGACGGCGCAGTTCACCTTGTCCAAGGCTGTATACAACGATGTGCTGGATGCGACAAGCGCGATGGGGCAGATGCGCGAATTGCGGGAGAAGCTCCGCGACGCCCGAACGAAGGCGGGCGCCGGCGCAACATCGGATGCGCTTGCGTCACTGGATCAGAAAGTCCAGGCGATTCAGGGGAACACTGGCGGCGGTGGTCGCGGTGGCGGTGGCGGTCGAGGCGCGGCGCAGACCGGTCCGGACACGATGGGGAGCGTGAGCGCAACGCTGGCGGGGTTGATGCAGTCGCTCCAGGCGGCTGACGCTCCGCCGACCACTCAGGAAGCGGCCGCCATCGCTCAGAAGCGCGCAGCGCTGGCGGACCTGATGCGGAAGTGGAAGGCGATTCAGACGTCGGATGTGCCGGCGGTCAACAAGCAGCTCGCAAAGGCGCATGTGCCGGAACTGGAGATCGAAGAGGACGCCGTTGCCGTTGGCATGGACGACGACGATGACGACGACGATATCGGCTGAAACGCCTGCGTGTAATCCCTATTCGTGCCGAAGGGCAGCGAGAGGCTCGATTCGAGACGCGCGGAGCGCGGGTCCGGCGCCCGCGAGGAGTGCGACGAGACCCAGAGCGACGACGGTCGCGATGAGAACGAACGGGTCGATCGCATCGAGTCCGAACAGAAGAGAGCGGACGGCATACATGGCTTCAAGCGCGCATGCGATGCCAGCAAAAGCGCCGATGGCCGCCAGGAGGCCGACCTCGCGGAGAACCATCGACACGATGTTTCCGCCCGTGGCTCCCAGCGCCATGCGAATGCCCATTTCAGATGTGCGGCGTCCGACGACGTAGGCGATGACGCCGTACAGACCGACCGCTGTCAGGATCAGCGCGAGGACGCCAAAAGCGGCGGTGAGGGTGGCGAGCAGGCGGTCCGTATAGATGGAATTGCCGACCCGGGTTTCCATTGTGGCGACGCCGTAGACGGGCATCGCTCGGTCGGAACGGGCGACTACCTCGCGTACGGAGGCAGTCAGGGAATTCGAGTCGAGGCGGGCGCGCACGAGGAATGTCGCGCCGCGCGCGCGGCCTGGAAGCGATGCCTGCTCGTAGGGCAGATAGTAGGTCGGTTTTACAGGCTGTCGCGGCGCGGAGCTATAGGTATCGTGGACGACGCCGACGATTTCGAGATCGGGCGGGCGGCCGGCTCCGCGTTCCATACGCAGGCCGATCGGATTGCGTTTCGGGATGAAGCGCTTGACGAAGGTCTGATTCACGATCGCGACCTTCGGAGCGTCGGCGGCGTCGAGCGCAGTGAATTCGCGGCCCACAATCAACGGAGCGCCAAGGGTGCGGAAGTAGTTGGGCCCGATGGCGCTGAGGTCGGAGTCCATGTCTTCGCCATCGGCGGCGTTGTAGCCTTCGACAGTCACGTTGGAGGCGGATTCATCGTTGGAAAACGGCACAGCATCGGCCAGCGAGACGGATTCCACGCCTGGCACAGCGGAGAGATTGGCAGAAATCGAACGATACAGCGGCAGGGCGCGCTCCGTGCTGTAACCGGCTCCGCCCGCGTCGACCGAGAAAGTGAGGATGTTCTCCGGGTCGAAACCGGGGCTATGACGGATCAGATTGATGAGGCTCTTCCCGAACAGCCCCGCGATGGAAAGCAGGACGAGCGAAAGAGCAAGCTGGGCCACGACGAGGCCCTGACGAACGCGGGGAGAGATGTGGCCGCCGCCGACGGCAGCGGAACGGTCGCCAAAGACAACGCCTGCATCGGCTCTCGCGGATTGCCATGCCGGGGCAACGCCGGAGAGGACTCCCGCGACGACCATCAAAATGGTGCAGAACGCGAGCGCGGGAAGGTTCACTCCGCCCGCGAGCCAGCCACCGGTTTCGTCGTGGGGAAGCAGATGGAGCACGGCGGATGTGAGAAACGGCGCGGCGGCGGCTCCGAGAATCGCGCCGGCAGCGGCGATCACGAGGCTCTCTGCCAGCAGCATGGAAAAGACACGGCGCCTGCCAGCGCCGAGAGCCAGACGGATGGCGGTATCCCGCGAGCGATTCACGCCGCGGGCAAGCAGGAGGTTCGCCAGATTCGCGCAGCCGATGAGCAGAAGGAGGCCGACCATTGATGCCAAAACCCACAGGGGCTTGCGCCACTGACGTTCGAGCTGGTTGAGACCGCGGGCGGCTGGCATGAGCTCGAGGCGGCGGCTCTCCAGATTCTGGCGGGCATGAGCGCTGGTGATTTTCAGGATCGCGATGTGGTCTTTTACGACGGAGGCGAAGACGGGTTGCAGTTCCGCGACGGCGTGCTCACGCGTCAGGCCGGGTTTCATTCGGCCGAGGATGGTGAAGCGCGACATAGAGGGCTTGTCGTATTCCTTCCATTCGGGAGCGATGGTTGCAATCAGTGACACCGGCAGATAGAGATCGGGTGAGTTGCCGCTGAGGACGCCGCGAAAATCGCGCGGAGCGACTCCGACGATGGTGAAAATCGCGCCGTCAAGATCGATGGTGCGGTTGAGGGCGGACATGCCTGCGCCGAATCGTTTGTTCCAGTAGTCGAAAGAGAGAACGACGACGGGATTGCCTGCGCCGGGTCGATCGTCGGAGTCGTTCAGGAGGCGGCCCGCGGCCGGACGAAGGCGGAGCACATCGAAGAAATTACCCGAAACGATTTCCGTCTGAACCCGCTCTGCGGCGCCGCCCGCGACCAATTGCGCCGACTGGCCCGAGCGGATCGCAAGGCCGTCGAAGGAATGGGCGGAGTCGCGGAGCGCGCGATACATGGGATAAGAGAAGATCGACTCGTAGTTATCGCTGGAATTGCGGCCCTGCATGTGAAAGTCTTCGGAGTGGAAGACCACGAGGCGTTCGGGGTCAGGGATGGGAAGGCTGCGCAGGAGCACCTGGTAGAACAGCGAAAAGATCGCGGTATTGGCGGCGATGCCGAGCGCGAGGGTGACCACCGCGAGGAGAAAGAAACCGGGCGATTTGCGCAGGGAGCGCAGGGCGTACACGAAATTCATAACAGCCTGCAAAGAATCATGACGCGCTGAGCGGTGAAGTGTTGGTTTTCGAATCCAGATCTCTCAGACGATTCTCGACGATCAATTCGGGACGGAAGTTGAGCCAGCAGAGATCGTGGCCTCGGCTGGCTTCGAGCGCGGCGGCGGGGATCATACCGATGAGTTCGCTTCCTTCTATTTCGATGCCGAGGCGGCGGCAAGAGTCCGCAACGGCGTCGAAGGCGATGTGAAGCGGCGTGATTTCAAAGTCGACGAGGTTCATTGAGACCTGCACCCGATCGCGGGAAGGCAGTGGCAGGCCAAGCGCTTTCACGGCAGGAAGGCCCCCACTTGACTCTCTGATTTCGCGCGCGATGGCTTTGGCAGCAGCGAGATTGGACGAGAGTAGAATGACGTTCCAGGCGATCAGGAACTTGCGGGCTCCCACCACGCAGACGCCTGCGGTGGGGTGGCAGCCTTCGCCGACATCAGGCTTGAGTCCCGAAGGCGCGAGACGGCGCACGTTTTCGAGCCGGCGGCATTCGGGGCGGTGCGCGGCGGCTTCGTAAAGGTACGCGGGGAGGCGCAGTTCGCTCCACAGGCGGTTAGCGAGTTGCCCGGCGACTTCGGCGCATTGGTTGAGGGTGATGCCTTCGATCGGGACGAAGGGCACGACGTCGGCGGCTCCGAGACGTGGATGGACGCCGGAGTGGCGCGTGATGTCGATCAGTTCGACAGCGGCCCGGACCGTTTCAAACGCAGCATCGAGGATGGACTTCGTCGATCCGACGAAGGTGAGGACGGAACGGTTGTGATCGGGATCCGTGGTCTTGTCGAGAAGAACCGCGCCCGCGCGGGTGACGGCGTTTGCGATGCGTTCGACAATTACCGGATCGCGTCCTTCGGAGAAGTTAGGAACGCACTCGACGATCAAACGCGGCGATCCTTTCCGGGGCGTTGCGCGCGCCGACGGATGAACCACGGCAGCCGCTTGACGACCTGCGCTGTGATCTTGTACTGCCAGCCGGGTACCACGATCACTTTGCGGGTCGCGAGAGCTTCGAGCGAGGCGTCGACGACTTTTTCGGCTGGGAGCCAGAGGAACGAAGGGATTTCTTTGCGGTCGATGCCGAGGACGTCGTGGAATTCCGTGATGGTGAAGCCGGGGCAGAGCGCCTGAACCTGCACGGGCGAACCAGCGCTGCGGAGTTCGATATCCAGGCCTTCGGTAAAACTGTTCATCCAGGCTTTCGTCGAGCAATAGCTGACATTGCCCTCGCTTTGCGAGAAGGCGGCGATGGAAGAGACGTTGATGACAGCTCCTTTGGCGCGGGTCGTCATGCCTTCGAGCGCCGCGCGGGTGAGGCGCATGACGGCAAGGACGTGAAGGGCGTACATATCCTCCTGGCGGCGCATGTCTGTTTGCCAGAAGCGGCCGAGGGTTCCGAAGCCGGCATTGTTGACGAGGAGTTCCAGGCTCGGTTCGTCGCGGATCGCCTGACAGACGAGATCGACGCCGGAATCGGTGGCTAAGTCGGCGGCCAAGGTTCGCGTGTCGATGGGGAGGCCACGCGCGAGTTCGGCGAGGCGATCTTCCCGGCGCGCGACGAGGATGAGGTTGTACCGCCGGGCGGCAAGACGGCGGGCAAAGGTTGCGCCGAGTCCGGCAGAGGCTCCGGTGACGAGAGCGACCGGCTCAGACAACGGAATTTCTCTCGTTAAAGTATTGCCCGGTTTGCGTCGATAAACGATCGGAGGCGAGTATGAGCTCCGAGGAGATTCCGGCCATTCCCGACGAGGATACCTCAGACCCTGAGGATTCCCGGATTTTTCAGGAGGTCGGGTGGGGAGTGGCGGCGTGGCAGGCGGAAGTAAACGCGATCGTAAGCCACGCCCTGAATCAGCGGCCTAAATAATGTCGAAGCGTTGCGAACGGGGGTGCGTGAAACGGAAGGAGCCGTTGCGCCACTCGGGGGAGCGCTGGACGGAAGAAGAAGTCCGGCGGACCTGATGGCGCGCGAGCGTGCGGGCCTCGACCACCGATACGGTGACGCCGAGCATGGCGATTAAGCCTCCCGCAAGAGTCACGGCAAGTCGAGTAGACCGCGAACAGAATAGACGGTAGCCGAAAAACGTGGCGCAAAGGCCGGCCATGAGAATTATGAGTTCCATGTGCTCCCTTCGAGTGCAGTTGGGAAGCACGCGGAGCACCGTTGGCGGAACTCGTTTATTTTCAGCGAAACTTTGCCCCTTGACCGCTATCAGTTGGTGCTTTCGGGCCACTGGTGGTCGACGTGGGCCACCAGAGGCCTCTACTACATTTAGAGCGGAATTCATGCCCCGCCGGTTTCAGTCTGAGAAGACGTATCCAGCAGGCGCCTTGGGCGAAAGAGGTCGATCGACCACGGATTCGATGGCAAGAATTCAAATTCGATTCGCCAGCCAAAAGCGGTCTCCTCGGCGGAAAGGATCATTCCCGGGAAGCGCACGAACCGGCTACCATTTCGGCCGCAACGCCCACGAAAGGCAGAGCGTCATTCCGGCATCGTAACCAAATTCCAACCGGCGGTCATTGAATCGAAGGGGAGCGGATTGGATAATGACAATTGCTCTCCAGCCGTATATTTCGGGTTCCCGCATCCAGCGCCAATCTCGGGCCGGGTTTCGACGCCCTTGGCATCGCGCTCCACGTTTACCTCGAGTGCCGCTTCCGAGTGGAGTCGCGGCTGTCGATACGAGTGTCCGGCCGGGACGCGGACCTGATTTCTCCCGGCGAAGACAATCTGATCTGGCAAACGGCGCTCACCGTGGCGGCGCGCGCGCACAAAGCGCTTCCGCCGATCAGTCTGGAGATCCTGAACGAGATTCCGATCGGGAAGGGGCTGGGCTCAAGCGCAGCGGCGCTTACGGCGGGCGTAATCATCGCGGATGAGCTTCTGGGGCTGGGCTGGAAGCCCGCCCGGATTCTCGACGAGGCGGCGCGACTCGAAGGACACCCGGACAATGTGGCCGCGTGCGTTCTGGGATCGATCGTGGCAAGCGCGGTGGAGCCGGGCGGCCTGACCCGGTCGGTGCGGATCGACATGCCGGAGAAGTTCGAGGTGGCAGTGGTGATCCCGGACTTTTCGCTGCCGACGAAGGAGTCGCGCGCCGTGCTGCCGGAGTGTTATTCGCTCGCGGATACGACGTTCAACGTGCAGCGTGCGGCGCTGCTGATGGCGGCGCTGGCGACAGGTGACGCGTCAGTATTTCCAACCGCCCTCGACGATCGGATGCATCAGCCGTTCCGGGCGCAGCTGGTACCCGGGCTGGCCGAGATTCTGCGGCTGCGCACGCCGGGACTGCTGGGATGCGCGCTGAGCGGCGCCGGACCGAGCGTCCTGGTGTTTTACGAGCGCGGGTATGACCGTGTGTGCGATCCCGTGCGGCACATTTTCGCCATGAGCGGGTGCACCACGGAAGTGATCGATTCGGGAGTGTCGGCCAAAGGCTTTCATTTCCTGCAGGGCTGAGCGAAAGCTCTGCACGCGCGCGCGGGGGCGCTCGTCAGAACCGGGTAAATGCGCTTCGCCGTCTTCGCTCTACTCGCCGTTGTTACAGCGCGGTTGCAGGGGGCGGTAGTACAGGGCGTCGTGCTGGACGAGGAGAGCGGGAACCCGCTGGCGCGCACGACCGTCAGTCTGATTCCACTGCCGGGGGTGGAGGCCAATGCCGTCACGATTCGCGCGAACGAACGCGGGGCCTTTACGATTCTGAGCGTAAGAGCGGGCTGGTATGTGCTGCGTACGAGCCGCCGCGGGTTCGCGACAGCCGAGGCGGGGCAAATGCGCCCGGGAAGGCCGGGGCTTCCGTTCGAGATCGCGGAAGACAAGCAGTCGATGTTTGTCGAAATGCGGATGCGGCGGCTGGGGGCAATTGCGGGAGCGGTGCTTGATGAAAACAGCATCGGGATTCCGGAATGGCCCGTCAATATCTATACGGTACGGAAACCGATACAGAGAATCGCGCAGGTAAAGACGGATGACCGTGGCATTTATCGAATTGGCGAACTGGAACCGGGATCGTACATCGCGCGCACGGGCGAAGGGCTGCTCGACGATGGTACTCCGCTGCTTCCGACCTATTACAAGTACGGAACTGCGCTGGATTCAGCTGAGCCGGTGCGCGCTCGGCTGGGCGAAACGACTTCCGATATTGCGATCCGGCCCGTGAAAGGGCGGCTGCTTGAGATCAGCGGGACTCTGAACGGGCCCGGCGATCGCGCCGTGCAACTCACCATGGTGACGGATACCGGGCGGAGGCTCGTGGCGACTTTGAATCCTCCGAGCACAACCGTGGCATTTTCGATTTCGAGCACGCCGCCTGGACTCGTGGATCTGATCGCGCAGGGGACGGATTGCGGCGGTTATTCGCGGGTCACGGTGGATCGCGATATGGAGGGGATTCGAATCGGATGCGCGCCATTGCGGCCGCCGTATGTGAATTGGATTGTGGACAACTCGTACCCGGCGCAGGTCCGGTTTCCGCTACTTGCGAGGCGCGTGGACCTGGATGGAACGGGACCGGCAAAGACTCTTGGCGTGCGAGAGACACTTGCGCCGGGACACTGGGAGTTTCTCGCCCAGACGAGCGCCCAGTTTTATACGACTTCGATTCGGGGCGGAGGCGGCAGCGACCGTGTGATCACGAAGAACGACGGCTGGTTCGGTCTGGACCTGGGGCAGTATCCCAATTTGCAGGTGAACCTGTCCTCGCGCCCGGCAGCGGTTTCAGGAACGATTACGACGGGGGGCAAACCGGTGTCGGGCGCAGCAGTGTATTTGGAGATGTACGACCCCGAAGCGAACGACGCGCGCGTTCGACTTCTCACGGGGCGCGCGGATGGCGCCGGAAGTTATCGGTTCGCGGGACTCGCGCCGGGAAGGTATCGCATACTCAGCAGCTTCGATTTCGACCCGGAGGATCGGACTTTGATGCAGAGAGCGGCGAACCTCACACTTCACGAAGGCGAGACGGCTTCTCAGTCTCTCGAAATGATGCTGCCCTGAGCTAGCCTGAAGGCAGATGCGCGGAGGAACAGCGGCGGTCCTTGCGGCGTTGTGCTTTGGATGCGGAAGCAAGCCCACGCCAACAGTGACGGCGACCGGAGACAAAAAGGCAGTTGAGCACGTGACGATTACCCAGTTCTACGCGGCGCAGCCCATGCTGCCGCGGGGACTCAAAGGCAATCTGTGCTACGGCGTGGAGCACGCGTCCAGGGTGGAACTGGCTCCCGCAGTTGAGCAGTTGTGGCCTTCCCCCGTGCGGTGCTTCGAAATTGCGCCCAGGCAGAAAACCACCTACACGCTGACGGCTTACGGCGAGGACGGGAGCAAGGCTTCGAAGACGGTGGACGTAACGGTCGGGGCTCCGCCGCCGAAGCTTTACGATCTTTCTGTGAATGCAACGGAGGTGCATCCGGGAGAGAAGGTGACAGTCTGCTTCAAAGTCGACAACGTCAAGGAAGTGAAGGCGTCACCCGGAAAACTGGATCGAAGCGTGAACTGCATCTTTGACAATCCGAAAAAGACGACGACGTATCGGATTACGGCGCTGGGCGGAGATCATCAGGAAGACAGCGGTAACGTTACAGTCAAGGTGCGCTGACTAACGGGCCAGCAGGCGAAGGCTTTCAGGGGGGATTTCGACCCACAGTTCTTCGTTGCGATCACGCCACGCGTCGCGGGGGACGTCAACGACGAGATTCCCGCCGAAATCGGCGCGAATCGATTGAGGGCGTTCCACGGTGAAGACCGGCGCGTTGACGCGCAGGCGGTTCTCGCCCGGCTGGGCGACGATGCGCATTTCTTCCGGACGCGAGGCGAGCGCGACGCGGTCGCCTTTGAAGCACGCGGGCAGATGGGGCCCGACCAGTTCGTGTCCGAGAATGCGGACGCGGCTGGTGTGGCGACCGGGATCGAGCGCGAGCACTTCAGCGTCGAAAACATTGAACCCGCCGAGGAGACGCGCGGTGGCGGCGGTTCCGGGGTTGCGAACGAGGTCCAAAGGAGCGCCGCGGCGGACAATGCGTCCGTTGTCGTAAATGAGGACCGAATCGGCCAGCGACAGGCATTCCTCCAGATCGTGGGTGACCAGCATCATAGGTGTTTTCGAGGAGCGCGCGATGTCGCGGACAGCATCGCGGAGGCTTTCGCGAAGCGAGGAGTCGAGACCCTGTCCGGGCTCATCGAGCAGGAGGATGCGAGGTTGGGCAATGAGCGCACGCGCGATAGAACAGCGCTGCTTTTGACCGCCCGAGACCTCGCGCGGGTAGCGTCCCGCGAGTTCGGCCAGTCCGAAGCGTTCCAGGGATTCGGCGACGCGGCGGCGCCGCTCCAGTCTTGGCAGGCGGTGGGCCGCGAACGCGAGATTCTGGCGCAGCGTCATGTGCGGGAATAGGGCGTAGTTCTGGAAGACGTAGCCGCAGGAGCGATCGCGCGGCGGGAGATTGACGCGGGCTTCCCCGTCGAAAAGGATCCGCTCGTCGAGGAGAATGCGGCCGGAGTCCGGCGCGACGAATCCAGCAATGGCATCGAGCGTGAGCGTTTTTCCGGAGCCGCTTGCGCCATACAGGACGTTGACGCCCGAATTGGCGTCGAAGGAGACGTCGAGTTCGAAAGCGGCGGATTCGGGGCCCGGCGCGAAGCGCTTGGCGATCGCTACCCGAATCATGCGTGGCGGCGCTCCAGGCGATTGGCGATGAAGACGATGAGAACTGTAATAGCGGAGATCACAAGGACCAGAATGTCAGCCATTTTCTGATTTCCGGATTCGACCGCATCGAAGATGGCGATAGCGGCGGTTTGAGTGCGGCCGGGGATATCGCCAGCGATCATCAGGGTGGCGCCGAAGTCGCCCATCGAACGAGCGAAGGCTAGCGCCGCCGCCGCGGCTATGGGCCGTCGGGCGAGAGGAAGGCTTACGCGCCAGAAGATGCGCCACTCGGAGGCGCCGAGGCTGCGGGCGGCGCGTTCGCAGGCGCGATCGATCGTTTCGAGACCGGCGCGGGCGGATTTGATGAGCAGCGGGATCGCGTGCAGCGTGGAGGCGATGACCGCCGCGCGCCACGTGAAGACCAGTGGCGTTCCGGTGAGGCCTTCCCAAGCGCGGCCGATCCAACTGTTGCGGCCGATGAGGACGAGCAGGTAATAGCCGAGAACGGTGGGCGGAAGGGCAAGTGGCAGCGTGGCGACAGCGTCGAGGATGTCTTTGCCCGGGAAGTTACGGTTCACCAAAAGCCACGCGATCCAGATGCCCAATAGCAGCGAGATCAGGGTCGCGCCGAGGGCGACTTCCAGGCTGAGCCAGAGTGGAAACCAGTCCATCATCGTGTCGCGGTCATGCAGTCAGCGTACTGGGTTTCACCCCACCTGCACCAGTCCATAGCGGCGCTGCCAGTGTCCCGCGATGTAGGCGACGGCTTCGGCGAAGGCTTCCGGCGAAGGCGGCCGTTCGACAAAGGCGCGGGCTTCGCGTTTCGCGACAGAGAGAATGTCGGGGTCCCGCAGAATATTTGCGATCTGCAGCGAGGGAAGACCGGACTGGCGGGTGCCGAAGAATTCGCCGGGGCCACGGAGCTTGAGATCGGTTTCGGCAATGGCGAAGCCATCCTGGGAATCAACGAGGGCGCGGATGCGTTCCTTTCCCGTGTCGTTCAGTTTGCCGGTGATGAGGAGACAGCAACTCCGGTGGACGCCGCGGCCCACGCGGCCGCGCAACTGATGAAGTTGGGACAGGCCGAAGCGCTCGGCCTGTTCGATGACCATCGCGGTGGCGTTGGGGACGTCGACGCCGACTTCAATCACGGTGGTGGAGACGAGTATTTTGGTGCGGCCCGATTTAAAGGCATCCATCGCGGCTTCCTTTTCGGAGGAACCGAGGCGGCCGTGCAGAAGACCGACGGGAATGTCAGGAAAGACTTCGGTCGAGAGATGCTCAAACATCTTTTGAGCGGCCTTCATCGCCTGCGTTTCGGATTCTTCAATTACCGGATAGACGACATAGGCCTGGTGACCTGCGTCGACTTCGCGCCGCACGAGGCTATAGGCGAGTTCCACGCGGTCTTCCGTGAAGTGTTTGGTTTCGATACCCGAGCGGCCGGGAGGCAGTTCGTCGATGACCGAAACATCCAGGTCACCGTAGACTGTCATGGCGAGAGTGCGGGGAATGGGAGTGGCCGTCATGACGAGGACATCCGGGGTGATGCCCTTCTGGACGAGGGAGAAGCGCTGCATGACGCCGAAGCGGTGCTGTTCATCGATGATGACGAGACCGAGCTTCTCGAATTCGACATCGCTTTCGAGGAGCGCGTGGGTGCCGATGGCGATCCGAATCATGCCGTTGCGCAGCATTTCCTTGAGCTTCGCCTTTTCGCGCGGCGTATTGGAGCCGGTGAGGAGCGCGGCCACATACCCGATTTTCGCGAAGAGCGGCCGCAGCGAGAAAAAATGCTGAGCGGCCAGGATTTCAGTGGGGGCGAGGATCGCGACCTGGCAGCCGTTTTCGAGCGCGATTGCGGCGGCTTCGGCGGCCACGATCGTTTTGCCGCTGCCGACATCGCCCTGCAGGAGGCGGTTCATGGGGCTCGGCCGGGCCATGTCGTCGGCGATTTCTTTGAGTACCCGTTTCTGCGCCCCGGTGGGCTTGAACGGGAGGAGATTCTTGATTTGTTCGCGGACCCGATCCGTGAGGTGGAACTGTATTCCCGGGAGGGCGCGAGCCTTGCTGCGTTTGATCTCCAGCCCGCATTCGAGCCAGAAGAACTCCTCGAAGATGAGGCGGAACTGGGCGGGCGAGCGGAAATCGTTCAGCAGACGGATGGGAGTTCCGGCGGGCGGAAAGTGCGCGGCGCGGATCGCTTCGGTGCGGGTGGGGAGTTTCAGGAGGCTGCGGAGGTGCTGGGGCAATCGGTCTTCAAGATCCGGGATGTCTTTCAGGACCCGGTGCATGAGGACGCGGATTTGCCGAGCGTTGACTTTGCCGGCCGCTTCATAAACAGGAACGATGCGGCCAGTGTGGAGAGCGGACTCCGCGTCGTCCTCGTCGCCTGTGAGGATCTCGACTTCGGGATGCATCATCTGCAACTCACCGCGATAACTGTCGAATTCGATTTTGCCGAACAGGGCGACGCGCACGCCGGGGGTGAGGCGGTCGGCGAGGTAAGCGCCATGAAACCATTTGCCGAGGATGACGCCGCGGGAAGAATCGGTAAACTCGGCTTCGAACAGACCGAGTGAGCGGCGGCGCAGCCCAGCGAGTTTGGAGGAGCGGACTTCGGCGACGATGGTAGCGAGTTCGCCTGGAGCAAGCTGCGCGATCGCTTTGAGATTGCTGCGGTCTTCGTAGCGGAACGGGAAATAGCTGATGAGGTCTTCGACTGTTTCGAGCCCCTTGCTCTGGAGCATAGCCGCGCGCGCGGCGCCGACGCCTTTGAGGTGAGTCAGCGGCGTATCGAGCGCGAGGGGCAATTAATGAGTTTAGCGACGAGGCGTTTCGAAAACGCCTCAGCGTTCAGTTGCGCAATGGCTTTCCGGTTTTCAGCATGTGACGCATGCGGTCCTGTGTTTCACGGCGACCGCAGAGGCTCAGGAACGCTTCGCGCTCCAGGTCGAGGAGGTACTGTTCGGAGACCTGCTGGGATCCGGTGAGGCGTCCTCCGCTAAGAACGTGCGCGAGCTTTTCGCCAATGACCGAATCGTGTTCGGTGATGAAGTTGCCCTGACGGGCCATCCAGACGCCCATCTTCATGAGGGCGAAGCCTTCATTGCCGGAAACCTGGATGTCCGTCCGAGGCGAGCCGGGCGCATAGGCGGGGACGAGCGAGAGAGCAAGTTGTTTCGCGTCATCGAGGAGGCGGTCGGGGTTCATCGAGATGCCGTCGCCGTCACGCAGATAGCGGAGCTGACGGGCTTCGGCGGCGCTGGTGGAGACTTTGGCGTAGCCGATCTGCTCGAAGATTTTCTTGACGTCTTTGTGGCGGATCAGCAGTTCCTTGCAGCCGCCGCCCGCGGGAATGAGGCCGACTCCGACTTCGACAAGGCCCATGTAAAGTTCCGCTGATGCCTGAACACGCGAGCAATGAAGGGGCGTTTCACAACCTCCGCCAAGCGCCATTCCGAACGGCGCCGCGACCACGGGCTTGGGAGCATATTTGAGCGCCATGTTGAGCTGCTGGTAATGGTGGACAGCAGCGTTGAGTTCGTCCCACTCTTCTTCCTCGGCGGCAAGAAGCACCATCATGAGGTTCGCTCCGACGCTGAAGTTTTCGCCCTGATTTCCAATTACGAGCGCATTGAAGTTGGTTTCGAGTTCCGAGAGTCCGGCGCGAACCATCTGGATGATGTCTTCGCCGAGGGAGTTCATTTTGCTGTGGAACTCGCAACAGAGCACGCCGTCGCCCAGGTCGATTAGCGAGGCTCCCGGGTTCGTTTTGACGACGCCACGGGCACGTTTCAGGTCCGAGAGGATGATGACGCCGGGGCGCGGTTCGATAGTGCGATATTCCGCGGAAGCGAGATCGAAGTATTCAGTTCCCGGATGGCCGTCTTTGTCGGCGGCGCGATAAAAGGATGACGCGCCGCCCCTAAGCATACGATCTACGTTTTTCGGGAGCGCGCGACCCTCCGATTCGATGCGGCGCGCGACGGACTCGAACCCAAGAGAGTCCCACAGTTCGAACGGGCCCAGCGCGTTGGCATAGCCCCATCTCATAGCGCGATCGATTTCGACGATGCGGTCAGAGATTTCGGGAACCATGTGAGCGGCGTAGACCATGTGATCGCTCAGTGCTTGCCACAGGAATCGGCCCACTTTGTCGTTAAGGCCGACAAGGGCGCGAAGGCGATCGGAGAGAGGCTCGATTTTGCGGACGGTTTCGAGGGAGTCGAAGCGGGGCTTCGCGGCGGGAGCGTATTCGAGGGTTTTCCAGTTGATGGCATGGATCTCGCGATCCTTACCAACACGCTTATACAGGCCCTGACCGCGCTTCTCGCCGAGCCAACCGCGCGAAATCATCTCGTTCAGAAACGGCTGCATTACAAAACGGTCGCGGAAGGGGTCGGTCGGAACCGCGTCGTACAGGTTTGCAGTGACGTGCGCCCAGACATCCAGCCCGACGATGTCGAGGAGGCGATAGCTTGCGCTTTTAGGCAAACCGATCAGCGGACCGGTGAGGAGATCGACTTCTTCGATCGTGAGGTCGTGTTCGATCGTTAGCTTCTGGATCGTCGAACCGAGGAACGACCCGATGCGATTGGCGATAAAGTTCGGTGTGTCCTTACAGGGAACGACGCCCTTACCGAGGTGAAGGTCGCAGAATTCGGAGACGGCTCTGAGGGTGTCGGGGCGCGTAGCGGGCCCCGGGATCAGTTCGGCGAGGTGGAGGTAGCGCGGCGGATTAAAGAAATGGACGCCGAGGAAATGCTCGCGGAACTCTTCGGGATAGCCTTCGGCGACGCGGCTCAGCGGAATGCCGCTGGTGTTGGTGGAGACGATCGTTCCGGGCGCGCGGTGCGGAATGAGTTTGTCATAGAGGGCGCGCTTGATTTCGACATTTTCGGAGACTGCTTCGAGTATCCAGTCGCAGTCGCGAATCGCCGCCATATCAGTATCGAATCCACCAAGCGCGATGAACGACGCGGCGTCGGGCACGAAAAATGAAGCGGGGCGGCCTTTGATCGCTGCGTCGAGCCCGGCGCGGGCGGTGCTTTTATCGAGATCCAGCAGGAGGGAAGGAAAGCGGGCATTCCCAAAGTGCGCGGCGATGCGGGCGCCCATGGTTCCTGCTCCAAGAACAGCGACGCGGCGGATCGGCTTCGTCGAGGACATTCGTCAACGAAGTGTATCGCGGCGACTCAGATTTACGGGACCAGCGCGCGTCCGGCGGTGGCGAGGAACAGCACGATCAGACCAACGATAGAGGCGAGGATGATGGAGTGCGGGAAAACGCGGCGGAAAAGTTCGCCCTCGGAACCCGGCTTACCGACGGCTACGGCGGCGACAACGAGAGACTGCGCGGCGATCATTTTGCCCATGACGCCTCCGGCGGAATTGGCGGCGGCCATCAGGACGGGCGGCAGTCCGAGGCTGCCGGCGGTAATGACCTGAAGACTTCCGAAGAGAGCGTTTGAGCCGGCGTCGGTGCCGGTGAGCGAGACGCCAATCCAGCCGATGAGGGTTCCGAAGAAGGGAAAGGCGCGGCCGGTGTGGGTCATGGCAAGGCCCAACACGGCGTCCATTCCGCTGTAGCGCGTGACGTAGCCGAGGACCAGCATCGCCATGATTGCGAGCATGCTGTAGCGCATGCGATAGCAGGTGCGGAAGAAGATGCGGATGGTGTCTCGGAAGGTCAGGCCCATGATCGGCCCGGCGATCAGACCGGCAATGAAGGCGCCCGTGCCCGCGTTTGACAGCCAGGTCAGGTCGAGAATCGCGGCTTCGGCGTGAGGTTTGGGAAAGACCGGCGGCATACGAAAGACGAGATTGTGCAAACCGGGCATCGGTACGACGGGACTTGAGGCGTTGAGCCATGCGGCAAGAGACGGAATGCCGGTGACGATCACGAACAACGAGAGGAGAAGGAAGCCGGTCCACGCGTGCAATATTTCGCCGAAAGAGTGAGAGCGCACGGCGATGGTGGGCGCGGGTTCACTGGCAAAATGCCATATTTCGCGGGGCTTCCAGGCCTTTAGGAAAAAAGTCAGGGCGATCAGCGTGAACATGCCGCCCACAATGTCCACGAGGCCGTAATCGACGTAGTTGGACCAATAGAACTGAATGGCGGCGAACGCGCCACCCGCCATCAGCAAGCCGGGCCAAATGGCGAACACGTTGCGCCAGGAAGTGACCATGCGCGTCATCCAGAAGGGGAGGATGAGAGCGGTCCAGGGAAGGATTCGTCCCATGGTTGCACTAATCTGCATGCCGGGGAGGCCGGTTACTGCCATGAGGGCGCGGACCGGATTTCCCACGGCTCCGAACGCGACGGGAGCGGTGTTCGCGATCAGGCAAAGTACGGCGGCCGCGATGGGATCGAATCCGAGGCCGACCATCATGGCTCCGCAGATGGCGACGGGAGATCCGCCGCCTCCGGCCCCTTCGAGAACCGAACCAAACGCGAAAGCGATGAGGAGGGTCTGGAGACGGCGATCCTTAGTGACTCCGCCGATCGATTGTTTGATGACTTCGAAGCGGCCCGACTCGACGGTGAGTTCGTACACGTATACGGCGGCCAGGAGCGTCCACGCGATGCGTACGATTCCGTAGACCATACCGGACACGGCGGCGCCAGCGATTTTTCCGGGCGGCATATGAAACTCGAAGGCCGCGAGCGCAATACAAAGTAATGAAGCGTAGACGGCGGCCCAATGGGCGGGCGTGCGCCGGATGGCGAGGAGGTAAAAGAGCAGGCAGACGGGAAGGGCGGCGCTTATCGTGGAGAGCCAGACGTTGCCGAGCGGATCATAGACCTGGTACCAAGGCATTGAGGGGAAGAGCGCGACGAAAGGTTAGGATGTTATCACAGCGGATGAAGCGGCGCGGTTTTTGTCTGACGATCGCGGCGGGCGCGCTTGCAGGTTGCGCGAAGAAGAACGCGCGGGTGACGATTCCACCTCCTCCTCGGGCTTCGGGTAGCGGGCGTCCGAGCGTCCCCGCCGCGCCGCCGCCAGTCGCAGGGCAGACGGAGACGGGCGCCGCAAGCTGGTACGGGCATCCCTATCACGGCAGGCAAGCGGCGGACGGCGAAATCTACGACATGGAAACAATGGTGGCTGCGCATCGCACCTTGCCTTTCCAGACGTGGGTTCGGGTACGGAATCTGAAGAACGATAAGACGGTGGACGTGCGGATTATCGATCGGGGTCCATTCGTAGACGGCCGGATTATCGATTTGTCGCATGCGGCGGCGCAGCAGATTGAGTTGATCGGGCCGGGCGTGGCGCAGGTGGAGTTGACGATCGTATCGGCGCCGGCGAGTCCGGAGCCTGCGTTGTTTGCCGTGCAGGTAGGGGCGTTCCGCGAGCGGGCCAATGCGGATCGGGCGGAGCGGAATATGATGGCGGCCTACGGGGCGGCCAAAAGCATCGAACGCCCGGGGAGTCCGAGTGTCTGGCGCGTGCTGGCGGGCCGGGAGAATTCGCCTGAGGCCGCGGAATTGCTTGCAAAGCGTATTCGTGAGGAGCAGAAGACTCCGGAGGCGTTCGTGGTTCGGCTTGATCCGTGAGTGGTCCGATGGAGCGCGCTTAGTTCTCGCTTCCGACGGGAAGAACCTCCACGTCAGCGGGCATGAGACCAGGGGCCGGTATGCCTTCGTGCCGCGGAACATCAGATGTTCGAAGAGGTGGGCGAAGCCGCTCTTTCCGGGCTCCATGAGTGAGCCAGGCGAGACCAGGATGAAAAGAGCGACGATATTCGGGTAATCGGTCGGAATGGTAACGAGGAGGCCGTCCGGCAGGTCGTCCTGAACGTAGTTATACGGGATATGTTGGCCGAGGCGGCCAGCATGGGGGGATGTAAAAGGTCAGGAGCGCGGCGCCAGTCAATACGATAAACGTCAGCTAGGATTTTTGGATTTCATCGAGTATTTCGGGGCGGCGAGACAAACGCCCGATTTATTTCGACGTACGGCGGAAGAATGTAGCGTCAGCGAAGAACGAAGCGTAAATGTTCAAGCCCTGGCTACGGACTGCATTTCGTCCGAACGCAGGAACTGGTAACGCTCCATCGTCATCGCCACTTCGAAAAGGCCCTCGCTCGCGTTCTTCGGGCTGCGAAGAACTTTACCGAGGCAACGAATGCGGACGGGAGGGTTGTTGCCCGAAAGGGTAATCAGATATTCGATCCTGGCGCCTACTTCAACTGCGTTCGGCGATCGAAAGCAGACGCCCCCGGAACTGATGTCCCGCGTAATTTCGCGACGGGTCAAACGCCGCTCCCCGAGCTGAACGATCTCCAGGGGAAGTTCGAGTCGATATCGCTGTGTGCGCCGCTGGTCCAAGCTCTCAATTTATGTGATGAAGACCACCAACGCAAGTTGTACTGGTACCTAATCAGCTTCTTCTACGGCTATTAACTGGTACGTATTACAGCCATTTATCGTGGCGCACTCGTAATGGACGCGCAGTTCGACAGGGGCGCCACGGCGAACCGCAATGACGCGAATGAGCTTTTCAGAAACGCCTGACGAGTTATTTTTCATGCCCAAGAACTACATCGAACCTTGGGGGATTACTCGGGTAACCCGGGCAAGCTATTGAGGGCGGGGAGAATTTCCTTAAAAATTTCTGTGATCGCGAAAGCGGGGCGGACTTGAGTGCCCGCCCCGCAATGCGAACGCTGAGGATTAAACCACCTTAACGAAGATGATGGCGAAGGTGTAAAGCGCGAGGGACTCGATCAGAACCAGGCCGAGAATCAGGGCGAACCTGATCGACGCGGCGGCTCCGGGATTGCGAGCCAGGCCTTCGGCGGCTCCGGCGACAGCCTTGCCCTGGCCAAGGGCGCAAAGGCCCGATGCGATGGCCATCGAGAAACCGGAGGTCAGCGGAATCGCCCATGCGTTACCGCCGCCCGCAGGAGTGCTCGTGCCCTGCGCGAACATCGGGATCGCGAGGAACATCATCGCGATCATAAGAAAAAACAGCTTCGACTTCATTGTTGTTGCTCCTTGTAAGAAATCGTCTTCCGGAGGTGGTTGCGTTTCACGCCTGGGGGCGAGAGGCCTCACGCGGAAGACGGCATTATGCCTGCGTATATATCCTATGGCGCAAAATTATTCTGCGCAGAAATCAATGCTCCTCGGCGACCGCGCCCGCCACGTACATCATTGTCAGCAGCATGAAGATGTAGGCCTGCAGCACCGAAACAAACACGTGGAGTCCCATGAAAATGGCCGGCGCGACGAGGTAAGTCAGGCTCAGGAACACGAGCGTCACGCGCTCCCCGGCGTACATATTGGCGAAGAGACGAATGGTCAGCGAGAGCGGCCTCGCGAAATGGCTGATGATTTCGATGGGAATCATCAGCGGCGCCATCACCGGGATGGGACCGAGAAAGTGCTTGCCGTACTTCAGCGGACCGTTCTTCTTCAGCCCGATGTAGTTGTAGTAAAGAAACGCGAGAACGGCGCATCCGGCGGGAACATAGACCACCTGAGTGGGGCTGATAAAGCCGGGAATGATGCCAATCAGGTTCGCGAGCAGCAGAAAGATGAACAAAGTCTCGAAGATCACCACATGATGATGGGCATCGTGACCGACCTGATCTTCGGCGGATTCGACGACGAAGCCGTGAATGAGTTCGAAGACGTGCTGGAGTTTGCCGGGTTTGTCGACCGAGAGGCGGCTCCGGAGGATCAGGAACAGAACGATCATGATCGCCGCGACGACAATCTGCATCACGATGAAATCGGCCCAGGGTTCTTTCGGGTCAGCGGCGGTCATTTTGAAGAGAGCAAGCAACCAGTTGCCGAGCCCCGCCAGGTAATCGTTGAAGAGCTTCGTCAGCCAGACTTCATGTGTGGTCATATTTCACGAGTTCGAAGACGATTTCGAGTATGGCGGCGGCCGGACAAACGAGGAAACCACAAAACACGGCGCCGAGACTGAACCCCGAATACCTGATTATAACAAAGGCCACTAAAATCAACGCGATGAAGCGGATCAGGAGGCCGAATCCGGCGCGGTGCGGGTGGATGTTGCCGGGTTCCGGGGAGAGCGCCTGACGCGAGATGCGATTGACGACGCGTTCGATGAGGCGGAGGTTGATCCAGGCGCCGATGGAGCCGAGCAGAAAGCCTCCGGCTGCGCGGACGCCAAGGAAGGCCGCAGTAACGGCGGTACCAACGATTGCGAGCCCGAGGATCCAGCGCGGAAGACGCGCGATGGCTGCCTCGAATGAGGCCTGCTGCGGCGAAGGGGACATCAGCCTTTGTCGAGTTCGCGGATCAGTGAGATAAATCCGGAGACGACGCCGAGGGGAAGGAAGACCCAGACCAGAAACGAAGTGTGGAACAGGCGGTCGAGACCATAGCCGATTCCGTAGCCGACGAAGGTCGAGATGGGCAGCAGCAGCGCGAGAGAAGCGTACTTGCCGATGTTGCCCGATCCCGGCAGGAGCGGCATATGGCTACTTCTGTGGTTCGAGCGCCATAACTGCGTAGGCGGTAGCGGCGTCGCTCATGAAGCGGCCGATATCCGATTTGAGGTCGCGCTGTTTATTGGGCGAATATGCCAGCCAGCGTCCGTCGGAAGATTGCTGATTATGGCGGAGCCATTCCTGCGCGCGGGCTACAGCGTCTTTCGCGGCGGGCGCGTCGGATTCGCGCAGAACATAGGCGATGAGGCCAGTCGCGTAGCCGTCGCTCTTCGTTTCGAGCGGAGTGTTGTCCTTGCGCTTCCAGTCGCCGATAAAGGCGCTGAGGCTGAAGCCGCCGTCTTTCGCCTGCTTCGCAATGGTGTCCCTGATGATGGCGTCACGCTGGGCGGGTGTCAGGAGGCCAGAAACGCGCGTCGATGCCCAGATCATCATGACCCGGTCGATGGGCTTCTGCGATGGATACTCGCGAATGAGCCAGGCGCGCAGGGCGTCGAGATTGGATGCGTAGCGCGGATCAGGCGGCGCCGTGCCAGCCGCTATCGCGGCGAGAGTAGAGCCATAGAAGCGGGAGCCACCTTCCCACGGCGTGTTCTGAAACTCGATCCATTCCCAGGAGCCTTTCTGGTCGCCCGACTTCACCTGCTCGCCCCACATGTTGTCGAGCGCGAGTTTAGCGTCGCTGGTGAGACCGGACGGTCCACGGCTGTTCCAGACAAGAGCCAGAGCAGTGAGAACGGCTTCTGTACCGCGTGCGCGCGCCGTGGTTCCGGGGCCCGATTTCGCGTCGTTGTAGAACGGCTCCAGTTCATTCCAGATACGGACGCGTTTCCCCAGGTTATCCAGAATCGCTTGCTCGGCAGGCGGCGCTTCCGTTTCACCAAGCGCGTTTCGCAAAGCGATGCGTCCCACCATGTAGGGAGCAACTGTGTGGCATGAGATGCAGAACGTGCCGTGATCCTTGGCGGCGTTGGGCCATGTGGCCCACCAGGCGGCTCGGCCATCGAGATAAGACGCTGCTGCGGTGGGGCTCCAGTTGTTGGCCGGCTGGCCGCTATCGGCCGCAGCGAGGGTGAAAGAGGCAAGGGGGAAACAGGCGAGGCATAGGGCGAGAAGCTTCATAACGGCTCCTTACTTCAGTTGGGCGGAAGGCGTAATGCGCTCCGCGTTCAGGTAGCCCCGCAGCGCTTCGGGGATGACGACGCTGCCATCGCGCTGCTGGTAGTTTTCGACAATCGCAACCCAGGTACGGCCCACGGCGAGACCGCTGCCGTTGAGCGTGTGGGCAAATTCTGATTTCTTTCCGGACTTGCAGCGGATTCCGGCGCGGCGCGCCTGGAACGCTTCGTAGTTCGAACACGACGAGATTTCTTTGTATGCGTTCTGCCCGGGCAGCCAGACTTCGATGTCGAAAGTCTTGGCGGAGCCGAAGCCCATGTCGCCGGTGCTGAGGACGACGGTGCGGAATGGAAGCCCGAGGCGGCGCAGAATGTCCTCGGCGTCGGCCGTGAGCTGGTCGAGTTGATCGAAACTTTGATCGGGACGAGTGAACTTCACGAGTTCGACCTTCTGAAACTGATGCTGACGGATGATACCGCGAACGTCGCGTCCGTAGGAACCCGCCTCGCTTCGGAAGCAGGGCGTGTACGCGCAATAGCTGATCGGCAGCGCGTCGGCATCGAGCGTTTCGTCGCGATAAAGATTCGTGACGGGCACTTCCGCGGTAGGAATGAGCCAGTAATCGGATTTTTCCAGCTTGAAGAGGTCGTCGGCGAATTTGGGCAGCTGCCCGGTGCCGAAGAGGCTCGCGGAATTCACCATGAACGGTGGAAGGACTTCCGTATACCCGTGCTCGCGCGTGTGCGTATCGAGCATGAAGTTGAGTAGCGCCCGCTCGAGTTTCGCGCCGAGACCGTAGTAGACGGCGAAACGCGCGCCGGTGATTTTCGCGGCGCGATCGAAGTCGAGGATGCCGAGACGTGGGCCGATGTCCCAGTGCGCCTGCGGCTGGAAATCGAAGCCTGTGGGCTCGCCGATACAGCGCACGACGACGTTGTCTTCAGCGGATTTGCCGACGGGAACGGACTCATGAGGAATGTTGGGAACGCCCGCGAGCATGTCGCGGAATTCCGTGTCGAGTTCGTCGACAACCTTGTTCAGCTCCGTGACGCGATTTCCCATGCCGCGCGAACGCTGCTGCAGTTCGGTCGTATCCACGCCTTCTTTACGGAGGCGCGGCATGTCGCGCGATATCTGGTTCTGTTCGGCTTTCAGTTGCTCGGCTTCGGTAATGGCGGCGCGGCGGCGCTGATCGAGAGCGCGAAATTCATCGAGAGGAAGCGTGGTTCCCCGCGTGGCGAGACGCGCGGCTACGGCGTCTAGATTGGCGCGAAACCACCCCAGATCATGCATATAGAGGTATGCTAGCAGGCTGCGGAAAAAGCCCGTTTCAGCGGGATTCGCCTGGTGAGGGGAGCAGGCGGGGCGATTATTCTTCTTCGGATTCGACCGTCACGGGTTCGAGGTCTTCGGCTTCAAAAATTTGTCTGCAGTCCAGACATTCCACGTAATCGACACCGTCCCTGCGGGCGATGATTGTTGTTCTGCTGTGGTCACAAGCGGTAGACATAACCGAGAGATACGACTTATTCTAAACTTCCGCGTCGCTGTGTCAAGGGGGCGTTGGGGGTAATGGCGACGTTTGTCGGGTAAAAATAGAGCGTGCAATTCCAAAGCCGTTCGTTTCTTTTTTTCGCATTCTCGCTCGGTCTTTCCGCACAGAGCTACGACGTGATCATTCGCAACGGCCACGTGATAGACGGTACCGGTTCTCCCTGGTACGCGGCGGACGTGGCGGTGACGAACGGGCATATCGTTGCAATTGGCAAGTTCGACGGCGCTTCGGCAAAGAAGGCGATCGACGCGAAGGGCATGACGGTCGCGCCGGGATTCATCGACATGCTGGGGCAGTCGGAAATGTCGATGCTGGTCAATCCGCACCTGCCTTCGAAGATCTATCAGGGGATCACGACGGAGATTACGGGCGAAGGCAGTTCCGCGGCGCCGCTGACGGATGAGTTGCGCAAGACAGATCGCGCGGGCTTCGAACATTATGGAATCGATCCTTCGTGGAGCACGTTCCGGGAATTCTTCGCGCGGCTGGAAAAGCAGGGGATGGGGATCAACCTCGCGAGCTACGTGGGAGCAACGCAGGTTCGGCGCGCGGTGATTGGCGATGGAGACCGGGCTCCCACGGCATCCGAGCTGGAGCGGATGAAGGAACTGGTGAGGGCGGCGATGCGTGATGGCGCCGTTGGGCTTTCAACATCTCTGCAATATGCGCCGGCGCCGTATGCGTCGACCGAGGAGTTAATCGCGCTCGCGGCAGAGAGCGCGAAACTGGGTGCGATTTATGCGACGCATATGCGCAGTGAAGGCGACGCGATTATTCCCGCCCTTGATGAAGCGATTCGGATCGGACGCGAGGCGCATACTCCCGTGGAAATCTGGCATCTGAAAGCCGCGGGGCGGCAGAACTGGGGGCGCATGCCGGAGATCGTGGCGCATATCGACGCGGCGCGGCGAGCGGGCGTGGAGGTCGGCGCGGATACTTATGCGTACCCGGCGTGGTTCAATTCGTTCTCGGCTTTTATTCCGCCGTGGGCGCATGATGGCGGCGATGCGAAGCTGATCGCGCGATTGAAAGATCCGGCGACGAGGGCGCGGATCCGGAAGGATATGGAGACGCCTTCGACCACGTGGGACAACGAGTGGAACGAGATTCCGGGCGCGGAGGCGATTCTGATTTGCGTCGTGCAGAATCCGAAACTGCTGTCGCTGCAAGGGAAGACGATTGCGGAGATCGCGAGGATGCGGAAGAAGGATGCGCTGGATACGATCTTCGATCTGCTGATTGAGGATAATGCGGCGACGGAGGTGGCGGTGTTCGGGATGTCCGAGCCGGATGTGAGGCTGGCGCTGCAGCAGCCGTGGACGAGCGTGTGCAACGATTCGCAGGGTACGGCGACGGATGGATTGCTGGGGAAAGAGCATCCGCATCCGCGCGCTTATGGAACATTTCCTCGGATACTGCGCAAGTATGTGCGGGAGGACGGCGCCCTAACGCTGCCGGATGCGATTCGAAAGTTCAGTGCGCTGCCGGCGGGGCGATTACGGCTTGCGGACCGGGGGACGATCAAGAAGGGGATGTGGGCGGATATTGTTGTGTTCGACCCGGAGACGATTACGGACGAGGCGACGTTCGAGAAGCCGAATCAACTTTCCGTCGGTATGCGATTCGTGCTGGTGAATGGCGTGCCGGTGATTGAGGAAGGAAAGATGACGAACACACTGCCGGGTAAGGTGGTGCACGGACCGGGCTGGTCGGGGAATTAAATGCAATAACCTGAACTTCAGTTGACGGACACCGCAGGAAGTTTCCGGGCTGTTGCAAAACGTACCGCTTTCGAAACGTGAGATCAGGGATTAGGGCGTTTGGGGTTGGCCTGCGACTAGCCTTTTTCAGGCTTCGGACGCTGACTTTCAGCCGCTTTGCGTATGGCGTCAACATCGGCAAGATCATAGGGTCTTCCGAAGGCGGTCTTGTTAGCAATAAGATCGTTCGCCGAAATGACAAAGGCTTTCAAACCGATTCGTTCGTCGATAACGGCCTCGATGCGGCGCTTCCATGCCTCATCGAATTCCACACCGGAAATGCGCGACAAAATGTCTACCATCTGCGGCGGCGTACCCATTCGGAAAAAGATGTTTGGATCAGTCAGATCCTCCGGGCGCAGGTCGGCGAGCGGCGCTCCGAATTTCGCGAGGGCTGCGAAAACGGCTTTGGCATTCTCGGAACTCGGCTCGACGAAAATATCGAGGTCCTTGGTGGCGCGCGGCTGGGAATGAACGGCAACAGCATACCCGCCGACAATGAGGTACTTAACCCGGTGCTCGTTGAACGCGGACAAGAGTTCTTTGAAGTCCTGACTGAACATTGCGCGTTGGCTCCTTCAGTTGATACCCCATGATCGAGAGTTCAGCGGCAGTGTCCAGCCGCTCCTGAATGGGGCGGCTCTGCCAGTAACGGTACTCGTCCGCCTTCATCTCATCGAAGTTGGTGTACTTGCGGATTGTCTTGTCCATGCATTGTTTCCGAGGTTAGGCGTCTTCCCAGTTCAGAATGATCTTTCCGGAATTGCCGGATTTCATTAGTTCGAACGCCTCGCGATAATCGCGGTGGCTGAAGCGATGCGTGATGACGGGTTTGATATCGAGCCCCGATTCGAGCATGACCGTCATCTTGTACCAAGTCTCGTACATCTCGCGGCCGTAGATACCGTGAATCGTGAGCATGTTGAAGATGACGGCGTTCCAGTCGATCGCCATCTCTCCGGGCGGAATGCCGAGCATGGCAATACGTCCGCCGTGGGACATGTTCGCGATCATGTCGCGGAAGGCCGAAGCATTGCCGGACATCTCGAGGCCGACATCGAAGCCTTCGGACATTCCGAGATCCTTCTGAACGTCCTTCAGACTCTTCTCGCGCAGATCGACTGCGAGCGTAACACCCACCTTACGGGCGAGGTCCAGACGATAGCGATTGAGGTCTGTGATGACGACGTGCCGCGCGCCGGCATGGCGGGCGACTGCGGCGGCCATGATGCCGATGGGCCCGGCGCCCGTGACCAGGACGTCTTCGCCAAGAACCGGAAACGCGAGCGCGGTGTGGACCGCATTGCCGAAAGGATCGAAGACGCAGGCGACTTCGGGATCGATCGCGTGGCGGTGCACCCAGATGTTCGTCATGGGCAGCGCGATGTACTCGGCGAATGCGCCGGGGCGGTTGACGCCGACTCCGCTCGTGTGAGCGCAAAGATGGCGGCGGCCCGCGAGACAGTTGCGGCAGCGTCCGCAGACGACGTGACCTTCGCCGCTGACGATCTGTCCGGGGAAAAAGTCGGAGACGTTATCGCCCACCTGAACGATTTCGCCCATGAACTCATGGCCGATTACCATAGGAACCGGGATCGTGCGGCTGGCCCAATCATCCCAGTTGAGGATGTGGATGTCGGTTCCGCAGATGGAGGCTTTGCGGACGCGAACGAGAACGTCGTTGATGCCGATCTCCGGGCGCGGTACTTCTTCGAGCCACAAACCGGGCTCGGCCTTTGACTTGACGAGAGCCTTCATCAATTGAGGCATTCGCTCTTTATGGTAAGGCTGAGGGTTAAACTGGACACAGGCCGGGTATCACTTATGAAACGCGTCATCA
The DNA here is from genome assembly GCA_035262625.1 of Bryobacteraceae bacterium. GTDB lineage: Bacteria > Acidobacteriota > Terriglobia > Bryobacterales > Bryobacteraceae > BOG-234. The sequence continues at coordinate 2,413 of DATFSM010000008.1, read as the reverse complement.
GATTCTCGGCGTGGATCGCGGCCGCTGCCGCGATCTTCCTCATTTACTCGAGTCTGGACAACATCCCCGACGTTCCGGGAATGTTGAATTCCAAGTCGAATCGAACTCTGCTGGCGCAAGGGTCGCATCATGCGACTCCCGATGTCCCGCGCGCCTGCATAATTTCCATTTCCGTTCCGGCGCCGATTCCTGATATGGGGTCGTCTGCGGGCGCGCCATCCGCTGTTGTGCAGACGATGGACGCGGAGACGATTCATCAAGCCGCCAATCTTCCTCCGCCAACGGTCTAGGCGCCTTTCAAATCCTCTGCTTTTGTCCCGGTCGCAGCGCTTTCGCAACGGCCCCCGGGCGTCGTCTGCGCAATCCGCTTCCACGAGCGATATGCGCTCAAAAAAAAAAAGGAAAAGCGTGAACAGTTTGGAGACTCTAAAAACCAGGCTCGGGGGAATATCAGAGATGATCGACTACGACGGCGAAACGCAACGTCTGCGGGATCTTTCCGCACGGCTGGGGCGCAATCCGCTGCTGGTTCAGGGGAGTACCGGAAATACGTCCGTCAAGACGGGAGATACGCTCTGGATCAAAGCTTCGGGCCAGTGGCTGTTTCAGGCAGCCGCCCGCGATTTTCTCGCAGGCGTTTCTCTGAGTGCGGCGCTGGAATCTGTACGGGAAAGAATGGACGTTCCCCCTTCTGCAGTCTTCTGGGGAAATGGGTCGCCTTCCATCGAAACCGCTATGCACGCCGTGTTGCCGCACCGCGTGGTTCTGCACGTTCATTCGGTGAATGCGATCGCGTGGGCGGTCCGTGAGGACGGTCCGAGACAGCTTGCGGCGCGGCTAGGCGACATTCGGTGGCAGTGGATTCCTTACCGCGCATCCGGTATTCCACTCGCGAAGGAGATCGAGGCGGCGGTTCGGACGTGCCCGGTGACCGACGTGTTTGTCCTTGCGAATCACGGGTTAGTGGTCTGCGGTGAATCGTGTCACGCGGCGGAGGCGATGCTGGCCGCCGTCGAGGCGCGAATCGCGATTACGCCGCGATCGCGACCGGAGCCGCAATGGGGCCTGCTTGACGAATCGGCCGCGGAAACACGGTGGATTCGGCCTGATTTCGAGGCGGTCCACTCGCTCGCGCTCGATCAGGCTTCGTTGCGGATGACGTCACAGGGCGTGCTGTATCCGTGCCAGGCGATCTTTCTGCCCGACACAGTCGCTGTCCTCTCGCGGCGCAGGCGCGCGGCAATGATCCGGGTCATCGAACGGGAGGGCGTCCTTTTCCATCCCGATTCCACGCGCGCGCAAAGAGAACTGGCGAGGGGCCTGGCGGAGGTCGCACAACGGATCGACCCCGCGGCGGCGATCCGGTATCTGACTTCGGCGGAAGTGTCCGAGGTGCTGGACGGTCCGGCGTATCAGGTCGGGCCGGCCGGCAATCGGTCCTTGAGCGCTAAGTCAACAGGTTATTGGATTTAGACGCCCGAAAAAGCCCGTTTCGCGTGATAAAATGAGGGTTTTTGAATGCCTCAGATCGTTCCCTCCATCCTCTCGGCGGACTTTGCCCGATTGGCTGAAGACATTGCGAAAGTGGAGCGGGGCGGAGCGAAGATGCTGCATGTGGACGTCATGGACGGCCACTTCGTGCCGAATCTGACGCTTGGCCCGCCGGTAGTTCAATCGATCCGCAAGGTTACGAAGCTGACGCTCGATGCGCACCTGATGATCGAGGACCCGGATACTTACGCGCCTATCTTCATCGAGGCGGGCGTCGATCAGGTTTCGGTGCACGTGGAAGCGGCGCGGCATCTGGACCGGACACTGCGGCTGATCCAAAGTCACGGCGCACGGGCGGGCGTGGTGCTGAACCCCGCGACGCCGGTCAGTTCGCTGGAAGATGTGCTCGACCTGGCGGACTACGTGCTCGTTATGAGCGTCAATCCGGGATTTGGCGGCCAGGAGTTCATAACGAACTCGCTCAATAAAATCCGGCGGCTGGACCGGATGCGGCGTGAGAGGCGGCTGGACTTCGCGATCGAAATCGACGGCGGCGTCAGTTACGACAACGTCGAGGCGATTGTGCAGGCAGGTTGCGACTGGCTGGTGGCGGGATCGCACATCTTCCATAGTGCGGATCCGGCGGCGACCGTGAAGGAGATGCAACACATCGCCGAAAACGCCACGGCGGTGAAGGTCTGAGGGTGAGGGGAACTTCAACCGGGAGAGAGACTTAGAAGTGAACGCCGAGTCGGAATACGGCGTGCCGCTCGTGTGCGGATCCCAGAGGCGATTGATCAGAACGGCGCAATTCAGAGATTGATAGATTAGAACGGCTATCCGATGCAGAAACGCAATCCCATATATGTACTCGCGGCGAGCGCGCTTGCAGTGATGCTCCTCTCGGGTTTCGGCTTCCCTT
>DATFSM010000007.1:0-88330 GCA_035262625.1 Bryobacteraceae bacterium | reverse complement strand
AAGCGTCAACCCGGTGGCGGGCCCATATGGACAGAAACTCCGACAGAGCCGAGTCAGGTGCGGCGTTTTATAGCACAATCGGGTCCAGCAGACCGGGCGCGGGCAGTTATAGTCGACACGACCCTGGCGTCATGTACCCGTACTGAAGCCTGACTTCGGTGGCAGCGTTCCATTGTTTGGTGGCGGCGGTCCTGAAAGGGAGATGTCCGACCCCGTTGAAGAGTTTGTGTAGCGATCGCCCACCGAGCCGAGCGTTCGGTCTGCAAATCTGCCGAAAAGAGGGTAGCGGTGCGAAAGCAAAAGCAATCGACATTTAAACGTTTGGCCAACGGGGGGACGAACCGACGTGAGCGCAGGGAACTGAATCGGCGCCTCTGCTGCGAGGATCCGGGCCTTGAGGTGGCGCATGCGGATGCAGCGGGAATCGATATCGGCAACGAGAGCCACTTCGTGGCGGTGGCTCCGAGCCGCGATGCACAGCCGGTGCGGGAGTTCGGAAGCTGGACGGCGGATCTGAACCGAATGGCGGAGTGGCTGAAGTCCTGCGGGATCCGGACGGTGGCGATGCAATCGACCGGCGTCTACTGGTTTGCGGTGTATGACGTTCTGGAGCGGCACGGGCTGGAGGTATTTCTGGTGAATGCCCACCACACGAAGAACCTGCCGGGACGCAAGACCGACGTGCAGGAATGCCAGTGGCTGCTGAAACTGCACACCTACGGATTACTGCGCAACTCGTTCCGGCCGCCGGAAGAGATCCGGGCGCTGCGGACGGTATGGCGCCTGCGGGACCGGCACGTGAAAGAGGCGTCGCGGTCGATTCAGCACATGCAGAAGGCGCTGACGTCGATGAACGTGCAGCTGGCCAACGCGATCAGCGATATCTCGGGACTGAGCGGCCAGGCGATCATCCGGGCCATTCTCCAGGGTGAACGCGATCCTTACGCACTGGCCCGGCTGGCGAGCCCCCGGGTGCGGGCCGGCGAGGAGGAAATCGCGCGGAGTCTGGAGGGTTATTGGCAGGAAGACTCGTTATTTGAGCTGCGGCAGTCGCTGGCGGCCTACGACTTCGCGCAGCAGCAACTGCAGGAATGCGACCGGCGGCTGCAGATGTATCTGGCGGCGATGCCGACGAAGCCGGCGCCAGACAGCGACGCCGGGGACGATCCCACGGCTTCGGCGGAGCCGGATCAGGCAAAGGGCGGAAAGAAAAAGAAGAAGAAGAAGAACAGGACTCCGAGCAGGAATGCGCCGAAGTCGTTCGATCTGGCGGCGGAACTAAAACGGATCTGCGGCGTGGATGCGACGCGCATCGAGGGGGTGGACGTGATGACGGTCCAGACGATTGTAGCTGAGCTGGGTACTGATCTGCAGAACCACTGGCCCAGCGAAAATCACTTCGCATCGTGGCTGAAGCTCAGCCCGCAGCGGGATATCAGCGGGGGCAAAGTCATCCGGCACACAAGAGAGGCGAGCCGGAGCCGGGTGGCCGGTGTGCTGCGCATGGCCGCCACCACGCTGCTGAGGAGCGACAGCTATCTGGGAGCCCGGTATCGTGCGCTGCGCGGGAAACTCGGAGCGGCAAAAGCCATCAAGGCCACGGCACGCTATCTGGCATGCCTGATTTACCGGGTGTTCACCAAGGGTCAGGAATGGGTCGACCGGGGCAGCCAGATCTTCGAACACAAACGCGAAGAGCGGGAAAAAGCCCTCCTCCAACGCAAAGCCGCCGCCCTCGGACTCAAAATTGTCCCCGCCTGAATTTCAGTGCCATCCGGAGCGGAGTTTCTGAAGAGTCGCGTGCCCCGTACAATGGAGCAGATGAAAGCGGGAAAGATCGGAATTCTCACGGGCGGCGGCGACGTGCCCGGACTCAATGGCGTCATCAAGACAGTGACGTATCGCGGCGATGAGATCGGCCGCCAGGTGGTCGGCATCCGGCGCGGATGGGAGGGCCTGACGCACGTCAACTTCGACGATGCCGCCAGCGTTCAGCGCTACGTATTGCCGCTGGACCGCGATATTACGCGCAATATCGACCGCACCGGCGGCACTTTCCTGCACAGCTCGCGGACCAATCCGCTGAAGATGAAAAAGACGCCCGCTTTCCTGAAGGACACTTCGTTCGCGGCGTCCGAGTTCACCAAGAAGGGCGTGACGTCGACCGTCTATGACATGACGCCGCAGGTTATTAAGAACCTCGAAAAGCTGGAGATCGAATACCTGGTCGCTATCGGCGGCGACGATACGCTGAGCTACGCGGCGCATCTCGACAAGCAGGGTTTCAAAGTTGTGGCGGTTCCCAAGACGATGGATAACGATGTCCGCAACACGGAATACTGCATCGGGTTTTCCACCGCAGTGGGCCGGGCGACCGATGCGATCGATCGTCAGCGGAGCACGATCGGGTCTCACGAACGCATCGGCGTGTTCCGCATCTTCGGGCGCGACGCGGGCTATACAGCGCTTTACACCGCGTATGTGAATTCGATGCGCTGCGTGATTCCGGAGTACAAGGTCAATCTCGACAAGCTGATCGACCTCATCATGGAGGACAAGGCGAAGAACCAGAGCGCTTATGCGCTCGTCCTGCTCTCGGAAGGCGCCGAATGGGAAGGCTACGTGGTGCAGGAGTATGGCCGCCCCGATGCTTACGGTCACCGCAAAAAGATGAACGTCGCCGAGGCTCTGAGCGAACAGATTCAGGAGCGCAAGGGCGAAGAGACCGTGGTCAGCGATCTGACTTACGACCTGCGCAGCGGCGCGCCGGATTTCGTGGATCGCATGGTGGCCGCCACGTTCGCCGGCATGGCGGCGGATGAGATCGCGCAGGGCAGGCACGGCCGCATGATGGCGATCAACAAAGGCTGCTACGCGGCGGTTCCGATTCCGGATCCCAAACTCGGGCCGCGCAGGATCGACGTCGCGCGTATGTACAACACCGAGCGCTACCGTCCGAGCTACTCGGACAAAATCGGCCTGCCGATCTTTTTGACGCAGGCCTAGCGGCCGGACATGAAGGTCGCGGACCTGTTGCGGCGCTTTCGCGGCGGGAGTTCGGAGCCGGTTCTCGATGCCGGACTGCGGCGCGAGATCCGGCGCAGTTTCGACGACGCGTCGCGGGATGAGGAGCATTTTCCTTCGACCATCGATCCGCGCATTCTTCATGTGCGGGCGCTCATAAAGTTTTTCGGCGATCTGGCCGATAAGCGGGTGTTGGACGTCGGGTGCGGCAAGGGGCGGTTTGCCCGGGTATTTCTCGAAGAAAATCCGGGGGCGCGCATCTGCGGGCTCGATATCTCGGAGGAGATGCTGGCGTGCGTACCAGCCGGTATCGATACGGTGTCCGCAAGCATGACGGAACTGCCGTTTGCCGCCTCGACGTTCGACGCTGTGTACGCGACGGAATCGCTGGAACATGCGGTGGAGGTTGATCGTGCGGTGGCGGAGATGTGCCGGGTGGTGCGGCCTGGGGGGAAGGTCGCGATTATTGATAAGAATGCGGAGCAGTGGGGGCGGTTCCAGACTCCGGCCTGGGAGCGATGGTTCAGCCGCAAGGAACTGGAGAAGCTGCTGGCGCGGCATTGCCGGTCTGTTCGGAGTGAATTCATTTCTTATTGGGAAGATGTTGAGCCGGACGGGCTGTTTGTGATCTGGTTCGCGGAGAAATGATCGCAGTTCGGGCGTCCTGAGTCCGCGGAATAGCGGGTTCGACCGGTTTTCAGGTGATCAGGCGGCGATTTTCATAGGCTGTGTTGCCGGATTGCCGCAGCATTTTTTGTATTTCCGGCCTGAGCGGCAGGGGCACGGCGCGTTTCTCGGGGTTTTGCTGACGCGCACCGACGTTGGCGCAGTTGGTTTACAAAACGAACCCGGTTCGGCGGAAGGCCGCTCCGTAGCCGTCGCGGCCCGGTTACAAAACGAACTGTCTTCCTCTTTCGGCGAGGACTTCATCGCCCGAAGAATTTTCTGGGTTTCGGCGAGGCCGGCTGCGGCGATGTTCGCGTGAGCGCGGATGGCGCGCTCGGTCTGGAGCTTTCGAAGCTCGGCCAGCGAACGGCGCAGGATGGCGTGGGACTGGGCGCGGGCGCGATCCACCGAGCGCTGGGTTTTCTCGGACTCGGGCAGCAGGGAGAGATCTGCTTCGATGACGCGGCACCGGCGCAGGCGCCAGTTGGCGGACATGATTTCGGTGGCGAATACGTGTTCGAGCGGGGTTTGGGGGCTGAGTTCCGACATCAGGTTGTTGAAGCCGAGGACGTACTCGTCTTCTTCTCCCGGCCGGATGAAATCTCGCGCGGTGTAGAGGCCGATTTTTGTGGCGTTCTGGGAGGAACGGGCTTTGCCTTCGGGGGTTCGGGGCCCGGTGGAGGTGGTTGGGGCAGCCTGGTCCGTGATTAGGTCTGGCGTCATTTGGCGATTCCTTTCCGCGCTGTCGCAGGGATCAGCATTCCGGATGAAGAATACCGGGCCGATGTGCAGTTCCGGCGGGGCGCGCCGGAAGATTGTTGATAAGAAAGGCGCAATGGTCCTAAGAATTATGAAAACGACTCTCTCGCTCACTTGCTGAGGAAAGTCGCATCGATGACACGGTCTCCGGATTGCTGAGCAGGATAGGTACTCAGAATCGCCCGACTCTGAGCTTCGATCCTGGGTAGCTCCTTTTTGTCAAGCTTTCGTTGACATTGAGCGTAGTGGTGAAGAATTTGGACGACGTCCGCTCGTGGGAGGGCGGAACCCGCCCGAATACGATCAACCGCTTCGGAAAATAGCTCGACCGCAGTCTTATATCTCTTTTGTTCCATATACTCGAGAGCAAGATTGTTCTGAATGTGGACGATCGTTACAACGTCGCCGTCGCTTGACGATTCGATCAGATGGAGAGCGGTTTCGAGGGCGGTCCTCGCTTCCTCATGGCGCCCGGACGAGCGATCCAGCACTGCGGCATTGTTCAGCAGGGATGCTCTGAGGTAGACGGGTATCTCGCGCATATTCTCAGCCAATGCGATTGCCCGATCAAACGCCGCAGCTGCGTCACGATTGCGATGCTCGATCTGGTAAGTCGATCCCAAATTCGATAACAGATCGATAATCGCGCGCGAGTCGCTGCTTTCGGATTTCTGTAACAAATCCAAGGCTTTACCGTAAGCCCGCTCCGCACCCGCATACTGTTGCTGGTAATAGAAGCATGTCCCGATAACCTGCCAGGTTGCGGCTGCATTTTCCGGACGAACAGCCGAATCGGCTGTCAGGGCTGCAACCGATCTGTGGAGAAGGCCCGAGGCCTCAATGTGCTCGCCCTCTGCTATCCGCGCCAGGGCCAGATGGGCCAGTACGAACGCCAGGCGTATATCGGACACGCCGGAAACTGTCAATGAGCTGACTAAACCGGCGTAAATATAATCGGCGTCAATGTAACGTCCCTCATCCATCGCCGTCTTTGCGGCGCTGACCTGTCGCTGCCAGTCTGGAATTTCCTTTTGCAGGGCGAACAGAGACGCGACAAGCATCAGGCCCAAAGGCAGTTTAGAATTCATCGGTTGCGTCTTATGCCTCGCAACCCGTCGGGCGCATCCGCGTCGTCTACTTGGGCGTCACTGTGAACTGAAACGGCATGCTGAATTGGCCTGCGTTGACGTCGCGACTACCACCATGTGGGGGGAGCTGCAACGTCCCCACCTGAGTGGCCGCGGGAGTTCCGGAAAGATTCATATTGGTGTTGTCGGGGTAAATGGTCCAGGTTTCCACACCTCCCGGCGCGGAATTGGCTGGCGTATGCACCACCATTAAGAGTGAGGTGTTGTCCGGATAGTTGACGTTTAGGCATCCGCCTGTAACATCCGCCGTTAGATTGTGGAAGCATACGGTGTCCGGGCTCTTGCTGGTCCCACCGGGCGGCGTGAATGCGAGTTCGGCTCCCGTGGTGAATGAATGCGAGACACTTGCGTTGTAGTTGAACATCAGGTTGTTGACCACGAGATAGGCTCCGGAGGCGAAGAAGGGCGTGGATGTCCACGAAGGCGTGGAGCCGTTCGCCGCGACCGAGTTTTGAAACGAGAATCCGACCTGACGTGTTGAGTTGTTGAGGTCGAGGATCAGGTCCCCACTGCAGTTGTTAATGATGGCCCTCACGCCGTTGACTCCGTCGCTGTATGCCAAGGCGCTATCGGGATAGACGGCGCTGGCAAAGGATATGCCCCCGAATGTGTAGTTGTAACTGATAGTGACATTGACGCTGGTTGTTGCGCACGTCCCGCCAAATAGGATGGCGGGGGCCATCAACGCCGCAGGCATTAAAAAGATAATGAGCTTCGTCTTCATAGTGCTCTCCTTTGCCTGAAATCTAGGTCAGGCCAGCACTACGCTGAGCCTGGATGGTCCTAATTTGGGTCTGTCGGTCTAATTGGCTGAAAACTAAGTCATTAGCCAGCCACATGTCGAGGGCGCCGCCATCGATTTCACGGTAGAGTTGTGCTAACATCCATGCCACCATGCCGCTGCCTCACGCGCCTGAGGTCGTTCGCTTTGGCTCCTTCGAGTTCAGCCCGGGGGCGGGCGAGTTGCGGAAGAACGGTTTGCGGCTGAGACTTCAGGAACAGCCGGTGCGGATTCTATGTCTGCTTCTGGAAACCCCGGGTGAGCTGGTTTCGCGGGAGCAGATTCAGAAGCGGCTTTGGCCCGACGAAGTTTATGTCGATTATGAGAACGCGATCAACAGCGCCATGCGGAAGTTGCGCGAGGCGCTGGCGGACACGTCGGGCAACCCCCGGTTCATCGAGACTCTGCCGCGACGCGGCTATCGGTTCATCGCGGCTGTCGAGGTCGCAGGCGGTGAAGAAGTTGCGGCTTTGACACCTGAGGCGCTGCCGGCGCGACCGCCCTGGCGACGAAGTTGGGTGCTTGTGCCAGCTCTCATTGTGGTCGCTGCAGCGGGCGGGCCTGCCGTCTTCCATACTGCGCCAGAAAAGATAAACACGGGAGAAACGCTAATCCCCGAGCCATTGACGAGTTATCCGGGCCTCGAAACGCACCCGAGCTTCTCGCCGGATGGTAATCAGGTCGCGTTCAGCTGGATCACTGAAGACGGAAGTAGCAGCGACATTTACGTAAAATCGATCGGGCCGGGAAAACCGCTCCGGCTGACCAATGATGGGCGTAGCTTTTGTCCCGCCTGGTCACCAGATGGCCGGTGGATCGCATTCACGCGCGTAGAGCGGAATCCCAACGTGCGGTCAATGTGTATGGTCTACGAGATTCCTCCGCTCGGCGGAGCGGAACATGAGATCGCACGATTTTACGGCGAGGCGTGCTCTGCGGATGGCTGGTCGCCCGATGGACGCTGGGTTGTTGTCTCTTCTGCCGAGGATCCGAGTGGTCCTGCGAAGCGAATCGCTTTGGCTTCGCCGGAAACCGGCGAGAAACGGTGGTTAACATCTCCAGTGCCGGGTCGTCCGGCAAACGCATTCGGAGGAGCGGAGGGCGATTGGTACGGGGTCATATCGCCGGATGGGCATACGCTGGCATTTGCTCGTCTTTTCTCGGGCGGCGGGGGATCAAAAAGCTCAAGTGACATCTACACGCTTTCTCTGGGGCGAGATTACTCAGCGAAACGGGAGCAGAGGAGGCTTACTTTCGACAACGTCGACACAGAAGGAATCGCCTGGACCGCCGATAGCCGCGACCTTGTATTCTCCAGCGCCAAAGGAGGCTCGATGGCGCTGTGGAGGATAGCGGTTCGCGGAACAGCAAAGCCCGCGCTCTTGTCTCTCGGCGATAACGCAATTCGTCCTGCGATCTCTGCGCAGGGTCACCGCCTGGCCTATCAAACGTCTATCCCTCCCGATAGCAACATCTGGCGAGTGAATCTGTCGGAACCGGCACCGCATTCCACGCCTTTCATTGCGTCCACCCGGTGGGAAAGGCTACCGCAATATTCTCCCGACGGTACGAAGATCGCTTTTCAATCATTCCGCTCCGGAAGCAGTGAGATCTGGATCTGTGATTCGGATGGTTCCAATGCCTGGCAGCTCACCACGTCAACGGCATCGGGCTCTCCCAACTGGTCTCCTGATGGTCAGAGTATTGCGTTCGACTCTATGGTCGGTCACTATTGGGAGATCTTTACGGTAGCCGCACGAGGCGGTACCCCGCGGCAAATAACCACCGATCAAATTGGAAGCGTAAGGCCGAACTGGTCGCGTGACGGGAAATGGATCTGGTTTGGCAGGCCAAACGGGATCTGGAAGGCGCCGTCGGGTGGCGGCCGCGCCGTCCGTATGAGGGATAACGGCGTAGTGGAATCGGAGGACGGCAAGACGATCTGGTTCAGCCGTACCGGCAGTATCTGGAGAAGCGCGGCAGATGGGTCTGATCCTACACCGGTGATCGACCACATAAAGGCTGTCGATGGCGGGCCGTGGTCGTCTTTCGTTATCACACGCGAGGGAATCTGGTATTTCGGATCGGCGCCTTTTTCTATCCGGTTTTTCAGTTTCGCAACAAAAAAATCTCAGCTTGCCCTTAGCTTGGATCGCCCCATAGGCCTTGGGATGACCGTCTCTCCCGACCGCCATTGGTTGCTCTACTGCCAGTTCGATACGCTGCCCGGCAGTGACCTGATGCTGGTCCGAAATTTCTTTTAAAACGGTCTTATCGTCGAGTCCGGATGGCGATGAGTTTTCCGGCGTTCCGCGCCGGTTCCTGCTTTACGGCGAATTGCCTGATCCGGATTGCCTGATCGGGCGTGAATGCGAGCATTCTCAGTTGCGCAGCCGGAAGTTCGGTTGTGCCGAGGTGTGCGCGCATGATTCCTGCTGATGAGTGATCGTCCAAAGCAAGGACTACGTGCCCGAGTTCATGGGCTATCGCATACCCGAGCAGCAACGCGAAATCGACGCCGGGCGTTGTGCAGAGGTCTTCGATTCTTTCCTCAAATACGGTCGCGCTGACGCCGAACTGCGCGTGGGGGTAGGATATGCCGAGCGCGGCCGGCGGAACATGAACGGCCAGGCCTCGACCGATCCGGAGCACAAGGTAGTCGCGAACGTGACGATCGCGAAAAGCCGAGGGCGCGCTCTGATCGGTTTCGTGCGCCTCCTGCGCATTCGGGTCACCGGCTTTCCAGCGGACCTCGACGCCCGCCTGAGCAAAGATGCGCGATGCTTCATTGATGGCGCGTTCGAGCGCGGCGGGAGCGATACCGGCAAGATCGTAAACCCGAACCGAGATCTGACTGGCGTTCAGAAGACCCGAAGCGAACACAAGAGCGAGAAGCGTCTTCATGGCATGACGGTCGGCGTCACGCTCAATCTGGTTCAGGTCAGCTACGGTCTCCATGGCTTTGAGCCTGGATAGTCCTGATTTGGCGCTGTCGGTCTAATTAGTTGAAAATGTTGTTGTTAATCAGGGAGCTATCGAGGACACCGCATCGATTTTCAGGATGAAGTTGTGCTAACATCCTTCCGACATGCCGCTGCCTCACGCGCCTGAGGTCGTTCGGTTCGGCTCATTCGAGTTCAGCCCGCGAACGGGCGAGCTGCGGAAGAACGGTTTGCGGCTGAAACTTCAGGAACAGCCGGTTCGAATTCTGTGCCTGCTTCTGGAGACGCCGGGTGAGGTGGTTTCGCGGGAACAGATTCAGAAGCGGCTCTGGCCCGGCGAAGTTTATGTCGATTATGAGAACGCGATCAACAGCGCCATGCGGAAGTTGCGCGAGGCGCTGGCGGACACGTCGGGCAATCCCCGGTTCATCGAGACCCTGCCGCGACGCGGATATCGGTTCATCGCGGCTGTTGAGGTCGCAGGTGGTGAAGAAGCTGCGGCTCTGACACCTCAGGCGCCGCCGGCGCGGCCACGCTGGCGCCGGAACTGGCTGCTCGCGCCAGCCCTCATTCTGGTCGCTGCGGCGGGCGGCCCTGCAGTCTTCCACCTTGCACGAGAAAGAGCGGGCACGGGAGAAACACTGGTGACGGAACCGCTGACGACGTACCCGGGCCGTGAAGAGCACGCGAGCTTCTCACCTGACGGCAATCAGGTCGCATTCAGCGGGATCCCCGAAGACCAGAGCGGCAGCGACATTTACGTCAAATCGATTGGACCCGGGAAACCGCTTCGCCTGACCAATGGTCCCGGGCTTAATTTTGATCCGTCCTGGTCGCCTGATGGCCGATGGATCGCCTTCACACGCGTAGAACTGGCGAATGCTTCGGACCATCCGCTTTGGATTGCCCTGGGCTCTACAAAGCTGCGCTCGGTGTGTACGATTTTCGCGACTCCTCCGCTGGGCGGAGCGGAACGTGAGATCGCGCGTTTCAGCGGCAACGAGTGCTCTGTAGATGGCTGGTCGCCCGACAGTCGCTGGGTTGTCGTCTCTGATGCGCAGGATCAGAACGGCGCTCCCAGGCGGATTGCTCTGAGTTCGGTCGAAACCGGCGAGAAGCGGTGGCTAACGTCGCCTGCGGCGGGTCGTACTGCCACAGCCCTCAATCCTGATTTGGACGACATGTACGGGGTCATATCGCCGGACGGCCAAACGCTCGCATTTTCCCGCCGCCTCATTGGCGGCGCGGGAAACAGGAACGCGAGCGACATCTACACGCTTTCCCTGGGGCGAGATTACTCAGTTAAAGGAGAACCGAGGAGACTTACTTTCGACGATGTCTTCATAAATGGAATCGCGTGGACGGCCGATAGCCGCGAACTTGTGTTCGCGAGCAGCAAAGGGGGCTCAATGGCGCTGTGGAGGATAGCCGTTCACGGCTCAGCGAAGCCCGCGCTGTTGCTCCTGGGTGACAACGCAGTTCGCCCCGCGATCTCTGCTCAGGCCCACCGCCTGGCCTATCAAACGTCTACCCCTGCCGATAGCAATATCTGGCGAGTGAATCTGTTGGAACCGGCCGGGCAAGCCGCCCCGTTCATCGCTTCCACAAGAGTGGAAACGGACCCGCAATACTCTCCCGACGGTACGAAAATCGCTTTTGAGTCCTTTCGCTCCGGAAAGGATGAGATCTGGATCTGTAATTCGGACGGTTCAAATGCCTGGCAGCTTACCTCGACCACGGCATCGGGCACGCCCAACTGGTCTCCCGATGGTCAGAGCTTGCATTCGACTCCATGGTCGGCCATTACTGGCAGATCCTTACGGTAGCCGCGCGAGGCGGTATCCCGCGGCAATTAACCAGCGATCAGATCGCAAGCTACCGGCCAAGTTGGTCGCGTGACGGAAAGTGGATCTGGTTTGCCAGACCAAATGGGATCTGGAAGGCGCCGTCGGCGGGAGGCCGCGCCATTCGCATAGTGGCAGATGAAGATAAAGCCTACGATCCGGTGGAATCAGATGACGCCAAGACACTCTGGTTCGGTCATCTCGGCAGTATCTGGAAGGCGGCGTTGGATGGATCTGATCCTACACTGGTGATCGACCACGTAGAGCCTTTCGGCGCCGGGGCATCGTTCGTGGTCAAACGCGAGGGAGTGTGGTATTTCGGATCGGATCCTCCCTCGATCCGGTTTTTCAGCTTCGCCACGAAAAAATCTCAGTTGGTACTCAAGCTGCATCGGCCTATACACCGTGGGATGACCGTGTCTCCGGACCGTCATTGGCTGCTCTACTGTCAATACGACACGCTTTCCGGCATCGACTTGATGCTGGTCCGGAATTTCTTTTAAGAACCTTCGTCGCTGGGATATGCAAAAGAGAAAGGTGGGTACTGTTATCAATACCCACCAAAAAATGCTCTATCGCCCATTCGGCGACTTAGGGAGCCAAATGCGCCACCGCCGTGGCCAGCGTGTTCTGAGGTCCGGCGGGACCGTTACTGACGTCCTGAAGATAAAAGGTCAGCCCTTCGGAGACCCATGGTCCGGTGAGCTGTCGCCCGCGGCTGCCGAGACGAGCGAACAACGGACCAGTCGGACTGAGCACATGCACTTCGATTGTGGTGGCGTTCGGCGCATCCCAGGATATTATGGCGGTTCCGTCAGCTCCGCCGGTCACCGCGATTGGATTGGGGGTGATCGTGAGCGTGGCCCCGTTTCTCCATACCTGTATTCCCACTCCCGAACCTGTTCCCGTACCGGAAGCGGATACTGCGACGAACACTTCATTGTTGTCACTGTCCGCAGCCAGCGAGTGAGTGGACTGTGCGGGAGCGGGCGCGGCGGCGGGTACGCCGACCACCAAAGCGGTCAGCAACGTATAGCTGTTGGCGTCCACGACGTATACCTTTTGCGATCCGCCGAAGTAGACGCGTTGATCTCCGGGGTTGTACCAGATTTCATCCCCCGACACGTTCAAAACGGTCGTAACGACCTTTCCGCTCAGTACGTCCACGACGTCGCCGCAGGCGGTGATCAGGCGCTGGTTGGGAATCAGCGCCAGGCCGCTCGGTCCCTTACAAACAGTCGGGAAGGACCTTGTTACGACCTTGGTTATAGGATCGATCTCGTCGATTTCACCATTGGCGTTGTTGCTGGTTGCAGGTATAGCGGTATAGAACTTTCCAGCCACCCCGTCCCAGACTGTCTGTTCGAGCCCGCCGGTAGATTTTGGCGCAGACGTTCCGTCATAGGGAAGCGTTTTGACGACGGAGTAAGCAACGGTCGATATGAAGCTGAGAAAGGGCGGGCTGTCTCTGTCGTTGGCGATGAGAATCAGACGGTCGTCCGGGTCGTAGGCCAGTTCGTCGGCGCGCGATTTTCCGCCGGTGCTGATGACGTGAGTAATCGCGTTAGTGGTCGTATCGATAACAGCGACGGTGCTGTCGTTGAGACCCGCCCAGAGTTCGTGAGCGCGTGGAATCGCAAGGATTCCGTTCGCCGCAACGGTCAATGGAATAGAAGTCACGAACTGCTCAAGGGCGGTATCGATCACGTCGATTCTCGGCGCTATGGCCGGCGACGCGGTTGCGTTACCGCGGTCGGCCAAATAGTACCGGGCATTCGCCGTATCGACCCAGCTGATGTCGTTGCCCGCCAGCCCACTGGGGAGGACTATTGTGTTAAGAAGTTTGTACCCGCCAATCGGCTGGCCCTGTTGCGCTGTTAAGTGACACAGCGGCGTTAGTGCGCACAAAATTATGGGCGCACGCAAAAGCGCTCTGAGTTTCATCGGTGCGTTCCCCTCACTCAATCTGCGAGAGCGCGGGACAGAACGGATTCCAGCACTCCGCCACGGACGTGGAGTATATCCACCGTCGCATCAGATGTAAATGCCAAATCGACTTAGACGCCTAATATCCGGTTGATCTCGTACGAGATTGGTTTTCTTCTTTAGGGACCATTAATTTTTAGAGCGACATTTCCTCGGGGAGAGCGCTTCCGCGAGGAGTTGTTGCGTGTGAATGGCCGCCAGAGACGAGGCCCGTTGTCTGTGAGGATGCGATGCGTCGGCGTAGGACCCGGTAGGTGTTCGCCTCCGTAACGTTCCTTCTTGTTGTTAGACTTCAGCCATGTTTCTTCGGACGGTTCTGCGCGTCGTCCGGTATGCCTTCCACGACTGGACTCGCGAAATGGAATCCACGCGGCGGTTCGTGACCTGGACCGGCGTCGTGCTTCAGGGCTACGCGTTCTATGCTCTCTGGACCCGGTCGCTGGTCTGGCCCGCCCGATGGCCCAGCGGCTCCGCACTTTATGTCAGCGTTTGTCTGCTGTACCTGCTGGGCTACTGGATTACCAACGTCATGCTGACGTCGGAGCTCGTCCGGAAAACGCAACTGGAGTCTGACCTGATCGCCGCCCAGCAGATCCAGCGCACTCTTCAGCCCGACGATATTGAGCCGCTGCCGGGTTATCAGGTGGAATCCTATTACCGACCCTTTCGGAGCGTGGGCGGCGATTACTTCGACGTGATTGACGTGGGCGACAATCGGACACTGTTCGCGCTCGCCGACGTTTCCGGGAAAGGCATGCCGGCAGCGCTGCTTGCGTCGAACATTCAGGCTTTGGTGCGAAGCATGGCGGACGCGAAACCGGATCTTCCGACGCTGGCCCATCGCGTTAATCACCATCTGGTTCGCTACACTCCGGGCGACCGCTTCGCGACGGCAGTCTTCATTCTTCTGACGCGGGATTCCGGCGAGTTGACGTACGTGAATGCCGGCCACAATCCCCCGATGATTTGGGGTTCCGGGTCGACGACGTTTCTGGACGCAACTGGTCTGCCGCTGGGCCTGTTCGCTTCCGCGGGTTATGAAGCGCGCGCCGCCACGGTGCGCCCGGGCGATCTTCTGGTCGCCTTCACGGATGGCCTGCCGGATTCGGTTGCAGGAGAGGATCCGGAGCGCCGATTGCAGGAGGCTTTGAGCGGCAAACCGGGAAGCTCATTAGCGAACCTGAAAAGGTTGATAGATCCGGCACTGAATGAAGACGATGTGACGATGCTGCTGGTGAAACGCGCTGCAGCCGAGACTCACGACGCGGCTATACCGAGCGCTTCGGGCGGATAACCAACGGCCGGCGGCTCGACCGGGTTGCGAAGGTCGCAGCCAGCCTTCACAATCAACGTTGGGAGTTCTCCTCTGTCGTTTCATTTCATCGTTCGCTTCAGGCCGCGGCCAGGAATGGTGGACCCTTTCCGCGAGGAGTTGCTCCGTGTGAATGGACCATCGAGGGAGGAAGCTGGTTGTCTGCGACTCGATGTTTTCGAAACCATTAGGGTACCGGTCGAGTTTGCGGTTCACTCGGAATGGGTCGATGAGGCTGCATTCGAATTGCACGCCGCCTTGCCACATACGGCGCGATTTCTTGCGGCCGCCCAAGAGATGCTGAGCCACCCGGTTTGGGGGCTCAGGATGCGTCACGCTGGCGGCGGCGCAGGCAGGGCACTCGATCCTACGTAGCCCCGGCGCCTCAGAGTGATGGCTGCGGCGGCTTGACCGGATCCCAGGCCACCGAACCTTTGCGCTTCGTCTGGCGGCGGTAGAGCTTACCGTCTTCGGACGCGTAGAGCCAGTCGCGGTCGGGACCGCCGAAGGCGACGTGACTTGGGACGCCGCCGTACTTGGGCGGGTTCAGGATCATGTCCATTCTTCCGCTGCCGCTTTCCATCTCGATCCCGAGAACCGTTCCGCGGTACATATTCCCTGAGTTATCCATCGCGATCTCCGTTGCCGTGTCGAGCATGTGCTGCGGGGAGGTCTCCATGCGGAAAAAGGGCGCGCCGTTTTGGAGGTCGCCGTTGGCCGCGACCTGGAAGGACCACGGTTCCCGGGTGCGGGCGTCGTTCACGTTGAGGAAGGCCTGGTCGGCGGTCAGAACGAGCGCGGTCGGGGCCTCGATTTCGCCGCCCGAGTAGACGTTTCGGTGTTGTCCCTTCGCGTCAATCAGGACGATGGTCTTGCGTACAGGATCGGTGTAGTAAATGTCGCCCGCGTTGGTCAGAGCGAGATCGAACGCGTCGAGATTCTGGGCTACGACCTTCTCGGAGCCATCTGCTCCCCAGGAAACGATGCGCCGGCCGACAATGGCGTAAATCCTTCCGTCCGAGCCTCCGCGCATATTCTTTACCGTCAGATTCTGCTTGAAGACCGCTGGCTTGCCGTCTGCCCCAATGCGGTATACGCGGTTGGCTTTTGTATCGGCGAAGAACACGTCGCCGGCTTTGTTCACGGCGATGCTTCCCGCCGAGGAGTAATCTCCTGTGACCGCTTCCCAAGGCTTGTCCGGAGTCACAACGTTATACGCCGGCTGGCGATATACGGGACCGCGAGGCGCGCCACCGCGCCCTCCTCGTCCGGCGGGTATCTGGACTTGCTCGGGCGAGTTCTGAACGATGGGCTCCGGGTATCCGCGCCACAGCCAGCGCAGGATGTCGGGCATTTGCTCGGACGCCTTGCGGGTGCTGTGCTGCTCGCCTTCGTAATACTCGAACTTGTGGTCGTAGCCCGCGAATGTCATGGCGGCGTTCATGTTCTGGTTCTGCAGGGGCCAGTTGCCGGCGTAGCTGTCGATATCGGCGCTGCCGTCCTGCAGGAAAATCCGCAGCGGCCTGGGTTCCGTTTTGCGAATCCAGAACGGGACCTGGTTCGCGCCGCGCATATCGACGAAGGTTCCGATCAGATAGAGAACCCGGTGAAAGACGTCGGGACGATACCAGGCGGCCATGAAGGCTCCGACCGCGCCGGTGCTGGTACCCGCGATGGCGTGATCATCGGGGTTGGTCGAAAGGTTGACCGTCTTGCTGACCGCCGGGATCAGTTCTTCAATTAAGAAGCGCGAAAAGTTCGGACGCACATCGTCGTATTCCCAGTCGCGGCTGAAGCGGGCAAGCTGAGTAGCCGGCGTCGTGGGCGGCAACACGCCTGGATTGATAAAGATCCCGACCATTGGTGGAAGGTCTCCTTTAGCGATCAGGTTGTCCAGCACGACGGGAATTCGGGTACCGTTGCCCGCGTAGCCGCTGCCGTCCAGAAAAATCATGTAGGGCGCCGGCTTTGCGGGGTCCACCTTCGCCGAAACATAAACCTGGTAATCGTGAGGCACGCCCGGATAGATCTTGCCGGGCGGCAGAGCCGCTTTCGTCAGAGTGCCTTTGGGAACGTTCGGCTGTTCCTGCGAATCAGGCCCGAAGTTCGGCGCCTGGGGCTGGGCGAGGGCGGCGCAGGACGCCACTAATAAGGTCAGTAGGGACTTTTTCATCACACGCTCTGGGGAATAACGACGAGATTCTATCGTACGGAGGTAACTGACGTGCGCGTGATGACAGGCCCGCCGTTGTCCTCGTCATCATCGGTCGGCTCGTTGAGGTGGTAGTAATAGGTCACGAATCCGGCCAGCGTCAGAACGGCGATCAGGAGAATGCTGCAGACCCAGCTTCGCTTGCGGAAACGCCCGTCCGCTCCGATCAGATCGGCGACGATCAGGGTGATCAGCAGCGCTGCGGCGACGCTCAGACCCAGCTTCCAGGCCGGGTGCATGAGGTCGAGGTGGTATTGGCCCCCGATCTGACTCCAGCAGGTAAACACCACCTGGATCGAGATCAGAAAAACGACGATCAGCAGCGGCCGGAGGTATCGGGAGGGCATCAGAACGTCAAATCCCCGGAACTATGGGACGGGAAGTCTCGTAAAGTTATCAGGATATCCTGAAGAATATGAGTGAGGTGAGCGCGTCGGAACGCGCCGGGGGGCACGTACAGCTCTCTTACGAGATCAGCAGCGCGCTCAGTCTGGCCTGGGATTCGATCCGCGCGCACAAACTTCGCAGTTTTCTCACCCTTCTCGGCGTCATCATTGGCGTCGCGAGCGTTATTCTGGTCGGCTCCGCCATCGACGGGCTGGGTCTTTACGCGGAGGAGAGCACGGCGAAGGCGTTCGGGAGCGAATCGTTCCTTATCGGGCAGGTGGTCACTGCGAACAGCAAGACCGAGTACTTCGACAAGATCAAGCGCAATAGGCCCATCCGGCTTGCAGAAGACCGTTACCTCCAGGGCATCAACTCCGACAACACGATTTATAGCCCCTACCGCAACCAGACGGTCGATACGAAACGGGAAAGCCTGATATCGGAGGACACGACCATTATCGGCGTTTCCGCCGACATGGCGGACATTCGGGACATCAATGTTGTTCTGGGTCGGTTTTTTACTCCGACGGAAGAGCAAAACGCGGCTTTTGTTGCAGTTATCGGCGATGACTTAAAGAATAACCTCTTCCCGGACGGCGGCTCTCCGCTGGGCCGGACGTTCAAGATTCAGGATCTCGATTTCACTGTGGTGGGGCTGACGGAGCGGCTTGGTTCATCCTTCGGCAGAAGCCAGGATAATTCGGCTTACATCCCGATCACCGCGTTCAACCGCCTGTTCGGTCCCGGGGCTTCGATTTCGATTTTTGGCCGGCCGAAAAAGGAGAGTGGTTACTCGATGCAGCAGTCGCTCGACCTGACGCGGGTCGCGCTGCGCACGCGATTCCATCAGAAGCCAGGCGAGGCCGACCGTTTCGATTACATTACGCCGGATGCGATCCGAGGATTCATTGACAGCCTGCTGTCGATGGTCGCGGCCGTCGTGGTACCGGTGACGCTGATCTCGCTGGTCGTCGGCGGCATCGTGATCATGAACATCATGCTGGTGAGCGTTACGGAGCGCACGCGTGAGATCGGCATCCGCAAGGCGCTGGGCGCGCGGCGGTTCGACATCATGATGCAGATTCTGATCGAGTCCGTGATCATGGCGGGCGCGGGCGGCGCGATCGGGGTCGGGATCGGCGCGGTGCTGACAGGTCTGCTGACGGCCGCATTCGGGGTCACGCTGCGGGTCACGTGGTTCTACGTTCTGCTATCCGTTCTGGTGTCGGGCGCCGTGGGCGTGGCCAGTGGATGGTACCCGGCTTCGAAAGCCTCGAAGCTCGATCCGATCGTTGCGCTGAGGGCGGAATAGATGCAGATATCGCCGAAAGAAAACATCACGATGGCCCTTTCGGCCGTGTGGACGAACCGTTTTCGTTCCGGCCTGACGATTCTGGGCATCGTTATTGGGATCACCACGGTGGTTGTGGTCGCGTCGCTGCTTACCGGGCTCCGAGCGGGGATTGTTACGTTCTTTGACCAGCTCGGGCCGGACAACGTGTTCCTTTTTAAGACCAGCGGCGACCCGAACGCGTTCGGCGAATCCCCGAAGGAACGCAAGCGGCGACCGATCAAGAAGGAATACGCGGATCTGATCCGCCGCTATGCGGGCACTGTGGACCAGATTTCCCTGGCGCTCTTCATTCCGCCGGCGGCGAGCGGCAGTTCCATGACCGCCAAAGTTCCGGGTTTCGAAACCGACAGCCTGACGCTCGTGGGCACCACGGCGAACGCCATCGAACTCTCGCCGAAAGACTTCGATCAGGGCCGGTATTTCACCGATGAAGAAGAATCTCGCGGCGCCCACGTAGCGGTGCTTGGCTTCGATCTTGCGAAGGTGTTGTATCCCGACGGAAATGCCGAGGGAAAGACACTGATTGTGGACGGCGCGGAATATACCGTGGTGGGCGTGTTCGCCAAGGCGAAAGGCGGTTTTTTCGGTCAGAACGGCGCCGACACGCAGATGACGATTCCGCTGAAGACAGCCGAAGAGCGGTATCCGAATATCAACCGGTACATGATCACGGCCAAGGCGAAGCCCGGAATGCGGAAAGACACGTTCGACGAAGTAGACGACATCATCCGGAAGGCGCGCGGCCTGAAGCGCGGCGATCCGGATGACTTCTCGCTCTCCACGCCGGACCAGATCATCGAGCAGTTCGATAAGATCACGGGACTCATCGGATTGATTGCGATCGCGATTTCCGCTTTGGGTCTGCTGGTTGGCGGGATCGGCGTGATGAACATCATGCTCGTCAGCGTCACCGAACGGACGCGCGAGATCGGCGTGCGTAAAGCCATTGGCGCCCGGCGTTTCGATATCATCGGTCAGTTTCTGGCCGAGGCGATGGCTCTCACCGGTGTAGGCGGGACGCTCGGAATCATCATGGCGGTGCTGATCACGATGCTGATCGGCGCACTCGTGCCGGCACTGCCCGCAGTAGTACCTTCATGGGCGATCATAACGGCGTTTACGGTATCGGTAGCGGTTGGGCTCTTCTTCGGAGTCTGGCCCGCCGTGAAGGCTTCCCGCCTCGATCCCGTAGAAGCGCTCCGTTATGAATAAATAAAAAGTCGCTGTAACGAAACATACCGCCCGCGCCACTACTGTGGCAAATAACTTGCGATTTCTATTCCGATGGCGCGGCGTCACGTAGTCCTGGTCGCCGAAGATGACGCGTTGGTGAGGGAACTCATCAATTCGGTTCTCCTGCGTGAAGGCTATTCCGTGCTCCTGGCCTCCGACGGCGTGGAGGCGCTGGAACTTTCGCGCGGATACAGTGGCGATATCCACCTTCTTCTATCGGACGTTATTATGCCCCGGATGAACGGCGTAAATCTCGCGGCGAACATTCGGGCCGAGCGACCAGCCACGCGCTCGCTGCTCATGTCTGGAGAGCTCGGCACTGAAATCACTCGGCCGAGCAGGGAAGTGGATTTTCTGCGGAAGCCGTTCGTGCCCGAGGAACTGAGGCGGAAGCTGCGCGAGATTCTCGATCCAGCGCCGGATTGATCTGCTATTATTCCGGGCTTAATGCGTACGCGAATCCTGATACTCAGCGCGCTTTCGCTCGGGTCGGCGGTCTCCGCATTCCCGCAACACAACGATTATTCCGACGGCCACAACTGGCTTTGCAAACCGGGCCGGCACGACGCGTGCGATGTCGATCTGACCGCAACGGCTATCGCGGCGGATGGCAAGTTTAACAAGGAAACCTGGGCAGCCGACCCCGCGGCTCCGATCGATTGCTTTTACGTTTACCCGACGGTTTCTCTGGAGCCGACGACCTACAGCGGCATGGTTCCCACCGATGCTGAGCGCAATGTGGTTCGCCAACAGTTTGCGCGGTTCGCCGCGAAATGCAGGCCTTACGCGCCGATGTACCGGCAGGTCACTCTCGCGGGACTGCGGGCGATGTTGACCGGCGCAGCGCCTGGGGTCAGGCTCGATCGGGGACTTCAGTACGATGATGTGCTCGACGCATGGAATTACTATCTCGAGCACGATCACGGCGGGCGCGGGGTCGTACTTTTTGGCCACTCGCAAGGGTCCTTCATCCTTGATGAACTGATTCGTAATGAGATCGACGGCAAGCCGGTTCAGGCGCGCATCGTTTCGGTGATCGCGCCCGGCGCGACTCTTCCGATGCCCAAAGCGGGTGACGCGGCGTTCCCGCACATTCCGGCGTGCAAGTCCGCTTCGCAGACCGGGTGCGCCATCGTTTATTCGACGTTTCGCTCCAACTTTCCCCCGCCCGACAACACGTATTTCGGAAAGGTGACTGCGAACGATATGGTCGCGGCGTGCATGAATCCGGCTGCTCTGGGCGGCGGAAGCGGCGAGCTTCGCGCTTACTACACCAGCGACGGAAGGGCGGTCGGCAGCGGGACCCGAACAAAGACCTGGGTTACGCCGGATCGGCCCGTTCCCACGCCGTGGGTGACTCTGCCCGGCCTGCTTACCGCGGAGTGCAAGTCGCAGGGGAACACCACCTGGCTTGAGGTGACCGTGCACCCGAATCCGGCCGGCGCGCGGGTCAACGACATTACGGGAGACATTATGACGGGCGGACAAGTCAACGCGGCATGGGGTCTGCATACCGTAGATGTGAACCTCACGATCGGAAATCTGGTCGAGATCGTGGGCAAGCAGGCGGCGGCGTATGCGGCAGCTCATCACTGAGCGCCGTTTGACTTAGTTGATGCCGGAGTTCCAGTAGACCGGTCGCGTTCGCACGGTCAGGTCGGATCGGCCTTTGACTTCCACGCGGAGATTGTGAAAGCCGGCGTGTTCCGACGGCGCGGGCTGAAAGCTGAGCAGATACTGGCCGTGGATGTCGCGGCCGATATCTTCGAGAACTTTATCCAGGCCGGACTTGGTTGCGAATCCGGATTGCTTGCCGCCGGTAGATCGAGCGAGTATGTCGCCCGCATTCGGCTGCACGGCTTTCGCGATCGCGGTGAAGAGCGCGCCGAAATCGATGCCGTAGGGGACTTGCGGAGGGACATATTGCTGTGGTTTCCCGTCCTCGCGGTCGCATTGATTCCCGCAGTTGCCGCAGGTGCAGCGTACGCACTTTTTGAGGGTTGCAGGCAGATCGCAATATTTGGGGATGCGGTCCGTCCACTGTGTGGCCGTTGGCGAGAAGGTCAAAGAGTACACGGTCACGTTCTCCTGCTGCGCAGCGGCCGCGAGCGCGGCGACTCGCTCTTTGTTTGAGCCAAGATCGTGCTTTTCGGAAAGGATGAGCAGAATGCGGCGGCGATCCTTCGGCTGTTGGGCCAACAGATCAAAAGAGGTCGTCATCGCATCCGCGATGCTGGCGGCGGATCCCGTCGGCTCCAGATGCCGAAGCGCGCGCAGCGCCTCGTCATCATTCGAGGTGAACGGCTGTACGATGCGGACGTAATTTCCGAAATCGACAATGGCGATCGATCCATGAGCGCCAGCGATCTCGGCGCTGATCGCCACGCTCGCTTTTCGCAGCTTGTCGAGGACGATTTTGGACGCGGGCGTAGTCTGAACAGCAACGACGAGCGAGATCGGAAGAATCGATTCCTCTAACTGTGTTCGCTGAGGCACATTGTCGTCGAAGAGGATCAGATCGCCCTGGTCGAAGCTGCGCACATAGTGTCCGGAGCGGTCGAGAACTGTAACCGGTACAAGAACCAGTTCTGACTTGCCTCGAAGGACGGGATCCTGGGCGGCGCAAGTCATGGCAAGGACAAGAAGGATGCCAATCGAACGCCGCATGGGTCCTTCCCTTTGCACGCATCGGACCGGATTCCGAACGTTACCATAAGTAAACAATTCGATGCCTGAGGACACGCCCGCGATAGCCGTTCATGATCTTCGTAAGGTTTATGACGGCAGGGCGGCTGTGGACGGCCTGAGTCTGACGGTTCCTCGCGGATCTTTCTTCGGATTTCTCGGTCCGAACGGCGCGGGGAAATCGACTACGATTCGCATGCTGACCGGATTGATTCCGCCCACATCCGGGACGGTGGAACTGCTGGGTTTGCGGATGCCGGACGACGAACTTGCGATCAAGCGGAGAATCGGCCTGGTGCCGGACGAATCGCTGCTCTTCGACCGTCTCACCGGTTTCGAGTTTCTGGAGTTCGTGGCGCGTATGTACAGCCTGGATCGCGACATGGCCCGCCGCCGTGCGGAAGAGCTTCTCGATCTGTTCGAACTTTCCAACGAACGCCGCAAGATTATCGCCGAGTATTCGAAAGGTATGCGGAAACGGATCGCGATGGCCGCATCACTCATCCACAAGCCGGAACTGTTCCTGATGGATGAGCCTTTCGAAGGCGTCGATGCCGTCGGCGCGCGGCTTATGAAGGAGATCCTGCTGGATCTGGTGCACCACGGCGCGACGATTTTTCTAACCTCCCATGTTCTGGAAGTGGTCGAGCGGCTTTGCGATCGCGCCGCAATCATCAACGCGGGGCGGATCGTGGCGGAAGGCAGCATGGACGAACTGAGGACCGGTTCTCAAACGCTTGAAGACGTATTCGTAAAAACGGTGGGCGCGGATCGGGAGTACGAGAGACTCGAATGGCTTTCCTAAAGTCCCGGCTGTTGATTTTTCTGGTTCCGGTCATTTTGTCGGCTCAGATGCCGGCTCCCATCAAAGTCGATGTCGACGCGAGCGAAGCAACACGGCGGCTTCTTCGCATGCACATGGAATTTCCGGTAAAGCCGGGCGTCCTTACTTTGGAATATCCAAAATGGATACCGGGCGAGCACGGTCCCACGGGTCCGATTGAAGATCTCGTCGGCATTCGCGTGACCGCCGCCGGGCAGACCATACCCTGGACGCGCGATTCCGTCGACGTATATCAATTCCGCATCGATGTCCCTCCGGGCGTCACCTCGATTTCCGTGGATGCCGAGTTCATCTCGCCGCCGGAAACAGGAATGTTCTCGTCCGGCGGATCGATTACTCCGCAATTGGCCGTACTGAGCTGGAATCACCTTCTGCTTTATCCCAAGGGCGTGCCCAGCGACCAACTGAATTACAAGGCTTCGCTCAAAGTGCCGAATGGATGGCGATACGGAACGGCGCTTCCCATCGAAAGCGAGACCGGCAATCAGATCGTGTTCAAGCCGTCGTCCCTCACGACGCTCATCGATTCGCCGGTTCAGACCGGCGCTCACTTCCGCACCGTCGATTTGCTGCCGAACGGACCGATCCCGCATTACCTTCACATCGCGGCGGACAGCGAGCGAGCGACGCGAATCCCGGACGTCGAAGTACTTCACTATCGCAATCTGGTTCAGGAAGCCACGACGCTCTTCGGCGCTTCACATTATCGTGACTACCACTTCCTCTATACGCTGAGCGATCACGTGGCGCACTTCGGGCTCGAGCATCACGAATCGAGCGACGATCGTACCGACGAGGAGGCGCTCGTCGATGAAGATCATCGCCGGATTTCCGCTGGCCTGCTTCCGCACGAATTCGTGCATTCGTGGAACGGAAAATTCCGACGCCCGGAAGGACTCGCGACCGGCGACTACGAGCGCGCCATGAAGGGCGACCTGTTGTGGGTCTACGAGGGCCTCACCGAATATCTCGGCGAGATCCTGACTCCGCGCAGTGGTCTTTCAACGACGCAGGATTTCTTCGATTCTCTTGCCGTTGAGGCCGCCGAACTGGACAAAGAGGAAGGGCGCACGTGGCGACCACTCGCCGACACCGCGGTGGCCGCGCAGATTCTCTACGGCTCGCGTTCGGACTATCACGACCTGCGCCGCTCCGTCGATTACTATTCCGAGGGCACGCTGATCTGGCTCGATGTGGACGTCACGATCCGGACTCTCAGCAAGGGCAAAAGGTCTCTCGACGATTTCTGCAAACTGTGGGCAGGTCCGCCCGCGACGCCGCCTGAGGTGAAGCCGTACCGGTTCGACGACGTCGTACGGACGCTCAATCAGGTGCAGCCGAACGACTGGGCGAAATTCCTGAAGGAGCGCCTGGAATCCACCGCCCCGCACGCGCCGCTAAACGGGATTATTAATGGCGGCTACAAACTGGTCTACACGGCGGAACGTTCCGATTATCAGAAAACTTATGAGAATGTCCGGAAGTCCGCCGATCTCACTTATTCGCTGGGATTGGAAGTCCAGGAAAGCGGCGAAATCAGCGATGTCCATGTCGGGTCGCCCGCCTTCAAGGCCGGCATCGCGCCGGCAGCGAGAATCATCGCCGTGAACGGACGCGAGTTCAGTACGCCGGAAATCCGCCATGCTGTTGAAGACTCCGTCAGGAGCACGAGCCCCATCTCCCTAATCGTCAAAGATGGCGAGTTCTACAAAACCTATGCGATCGATTACCACGGCGGCGAGCAGTATCCGCACCTCGAACGCGATGCCGCAAAGCCGGACCTCCTGAGCGAAATCATCCGGCCGCACGCCGGGGGCAAATAGTGATCGGCGCCATTCTGCGGGCTCAGTTACTGAGCATGCGGCTGCGCGCGGGACGGCGCGGCGGCATGGCGTTTTCATTGTTCACGGGGCTGATCTTCTACGGCTTTTGGGCCTTTGTTGCGTGGGGCGCGATGCTGTTCTTCTCTTTGCCCGAGCAGGTGCCGTTTTTCGTGCCGGTGCTAACCAGCGGGCTCGCGTTCATCATGCTGTACTGGCAACTCGCGCCGGTCGTTACGGCGAGCTTCGGGGCTTCCCTCGATCTGCGCAAACTGCTCGCGTATCCGATCCCCCGAAGTAAGTTGTTCCTGATTGAGGTCCTGCTGCGCGTGACGACGTGCGCGGAGATGATTCTTGTTCTGGGTGGGATTTCTATCGGCCTTCTTCGGAATCCGCAATACGGGTTCAGGGCGGCGCCGTATATTGTGGCCGGGGCCATACTGTTCGCCGTCACGAACGTTCTTCTCTCAGCGGGCTCGCGCAGCCTGATCGAACGAATTTTTCTGCGGACGAAGCTGAAGGAAGCGATTTTCTTTCTGTTCGTGATAGCAGGCGCTATCCCGCAGATTCTTATTTATGCCCATGTCCGAAGGGACGTGTTCTTCCGACTGGCTCCGTCTCAATTCGTGTGGCCGTGGGCTTCGGTGGGCCGGCTGATGCTTCACGAAACTGCAGGCCTCAGCGCCCTCTCGGCAGTTGTGTGGCTGGCCGCAGCCTGGTGGTTCAGCGCCCGGCAGTTCTCGCGTAGTCTGAATCTCGATTTCGCCGCGACAAAAGCAACGACGAAAACGGAGAAAACGGATTCGCTGACAGACCGACTTTTCCGGCTTCCCTCGCGGTTCTTCCGCGACCCGATTGCGGCCCTGACCGAGAAGGAACTTCGCACCTATTCGCGCATTCCAAGATTCCGCATGGTCTACGCGATGTCTTGTTTTTTCGGTATCGTGCTGTTCCTGCCCAGCCTTCGACGCGGGCAATCCATGAACTTCTTTCAGCAGAACGCTCTCCCCGTGATGGCGGTGTACGGGCTCCTGATGCTGGGGCAGATCAGTTACTGGAATTCGTTCGGTTTCGATCGATCCGCCGTACAGGGATATTTCACCTGGCCTGTGCGAATGCGAGACGTATTTCTTGCCAAAAACCTGACAGTCGTGTCGCTGCTTCTTCCTCAGATTCTCGTGGTTGCGGTTATCGCAAGGCTGTTCCATCTGCCCGCGGGACCCGGCAAGATCATCGAGACGATCTTTGTGATGATTATTGCCTCACTTTATTGGCTGGCGATGGGAAATATCTCTTCTGTCCGGATGCCGCGCGCCAGTAATCCCGACAGGCTGAATCAGATGGCGAACAAGATGCAGGCTCTGAGCATCTGGGTATCTCCTTTTCTTCTTTTTCCCATCGCGCTGGCTTATTGGTGCCGATGGTTTTTCGAGAATGAACTGGTGTTTGTCGGCGTGATGATAGTCGCCGCGCTCATTGGTGGTGTGGTCTATTGGGTCGCTCTCGATTCCGCAGTGAAGACAGCGGACCAGCGACGGGAATCGATTCTTGTCGCGCTGACGCAATCGGACGGCCCCCTTTCGATCGTGTGAGGCGTGTAAGCGCACAGTGCGCGGTTGCGCTTCTGCGTTCGCGGCTCCGAAAATCGGGTTATGAACTATGCGGGACCAGCCGCGATCGGGGCTTTGAGTGGGCTGCGTTCGTTGTCGGCGCCCGCAGTTCTGGCGAAGAGCATCGGCGGCGAGAAGGCGGAGCGAATCGCATCATTACTCGCCTTGAGCGAAATGGCGCTGGATAAGCTGCCGTTTGTGCCCGACCGCACGAAACCGCCTTCCCTTGCGTTTCGGGCGCTGTCGGGGGCGTTCTGTGGGTATGTGATCGCGGGCCGCAAGGTCTCTTCGACCCAGAAATGGATGTCGGCTTTCGTGGGGGGCACTGCGGCGATCGCTGCGTCTTACGCGGGGCTTCACTTCCGGCAGAGTGTTCGGCTTCCGAAGATCGTGGCGGCGCTTGCAGAAGACGCGATCGTAGTGAGCGCGGGCGCGCTGATCCGGTATGAGATTGGCGCGTGAATTGCTGTTTCGCATGACGTGAAGCTCACAGTCCTCGTCATTCTCGGATTGGCGCTGATCGGTTGTTCGCCATCGGAAGACGCGCGCGCCCGTGAGCAGGCGCATCAGACCGCGGAACAGGCGAAACACGACGCGAAGGAAGCCGCTCAGAAGGTGAAAACGGAAAGCGAGAAGGCGAGCCAGGAACTCGATAAGGACCTTCATACAGCGCGGGAGAAAGTGCGGGGCGCGCTCGACGCTAACGGTCGGCCGTCAAACGACAAATCCCAGTCAGACGAAAAGTCTCGCCCAGACGACAAATCGCATCGTTAAAATGGCCCTGTGGGCGCTCGCCCGCATGATGCCGCGCCCTTACGACGCTTTTCTCCTCATATCTTTTGGCGGTCCCGAAGGCCGCGACGACGTAATCCCTTTTCTGGAAAATGTGCTGCGCGGGAGGAATGTGCCGCGCGAGCGCATGGTGGCGGTGGCTGAGCATTACTACCACTTCGGTGGCGTGAGCCCGATCAACGCGCAGTGCCGGCTGCTCATCGAAGCGCTTCGGAAAGAGTTTCGCGCAAACGGTATTGATCTGCCGCTTTATTGGGGTAATCGAAACTGGGCTCCGATGCTGGAAGACACCGTGCGGCAGATGAAGAACGATGGTGTCCGGAGCGCACTGGCGCTGGCGACATCGGCTTTTGGTTCCTATTCGGGCTGCCGTCAGTATCGCGAGGATATCGACAGGGCGCGCGCGGCTGTGGAAGGAGCGCCGGAGATCGAAAAGCTGCCGCCTTTTCCCGATAACCCGGGTTTTCGGGAAGCCGTCGAGTCGCGCGTGCGGGATGCTGTCGCTGCGCTGCCCGGCGCCGAGGTTGTTTACACCGCGCACAGCATTCCCGTGTCGATGGCGGAATCCAGTCCGTATGAACGCCAACTTCGGAGCGTCAGCGCCTGGGTGAACCAGCGGCTGGGGTTGGGCGATCCCATACTTGCGTACCAAAGCCGCAGCGGATCTCCCTCGCAGCCCTGGCTGGGACCTGACATCCTGGATCACATCAACAGCACCGCGGCGCAAAAACTCATCGTGGCCCCGGTTGGTTTTCTTTCGGACCACATGGAAGTGATCTACGATCTCGATAAGGAAGCCGCGGCGGCCGCGAAGGCGCGCGGGATTGAATTCGTCCGGGCGGCTACGGTGGGCACGCAGCCGCGCTTCGTCGCGGGTATTCGGGAAATGGTGGAAGCGGCGATGAGAGACGGCGTGAGAGCGTGCGCGCCGGAGTGCTGTAAAGCTGCCGCGCGGCCTGCGCGAGTCTAAAAACATTCGCAGTATAGACTGCCACTATGCTTCGATATGCCGCGTTAGCTCTCGCTACATTCGCTCTATTCGCCCAGCAGCCTGCCGCACCGCCCGGACGCGGCGGCGGCAGAGGACGCGGCCCTGCGATTCAGCCTAAGGCTGAAGAATTGGCCCGCATCAAAGCGAAGACTGAGGAAATCGACTCCATCGTTGCGGCCCTCAAGGCCAAACACGCGGACCCAACCCTCGTGGGCGACGTCGAAGTTTACGGCAAAGCAGGCCACTTCCTGCTCGAATTTCCTGAACTGTTCGGCACTCAGAATGCGATCGATCATTCGATGATCGTGCTCGATCAGGGTATTGAGCGCGGCAAACAGCTTCAGGCGGGCCAATCGCCCTGGAATTCGGGCAACAGCCAGATACACGCTTATTATTCCGAGATCGACGGCTCCGTGCAGCCGTATCACGTCTCGTTACCCGCCAACTACGACCCTGCGAAGCCGACGCGCCTCTATGTCTGGATGCATGGGCGGCAGAACAATACGACGGAATCCGAATTCATTTACGGTTTCATGAATCCGCGGCCGCCGGGTAACGCGCCGGTGGCAGATCAGGGCCAGATTCAGCTCGATCTCTTCGGAAGAATTAACAGCGCGGGGTGGC
The DNA here is from genome assembly GCA_035262625.1 of Bryobacteraceae bacterium. Lineage (GTDB taxonomy): Bacteria > Acidobacteriota > Terriglobia > Bryobacterales > Bryobacteraceae > BOG-234. The sequence goes on along the minus strand of DATFSM010000007.1, from coordinate 59,316 downwards.
ATTGGGCGGGCGAGGCGGATGTCTTCGAAGCCATCGCGGCGGTGAAGAAGCGTTTCAAGATCGACGATAAGCGCGTGATGCTGCGCGGCTTTTCGATGGGCGGCGAAGGCGGATGGCATGTCGCGCTGCATCATCCGGATGCGTTCGCAGCAGCGGAGATCGGAGCGGGTACCTGGTCGCGCCGCGCACAGTTCACGAATCTGGAGCCCTGGCAACGCGCGGTCATCCCGATCTGGGAGGACATGGAGAAGTACGCGCTCAACATCTTCAACCTGCCTCTTGCGGGGCACGACGGCGATCACGACACTCAGGTCTCATCGATCGATGGCCCGCCGCTCCCGCCGGGTACGGTGACGCGCGGACAACTCGAATCGTCTCTGCGGACGCGCGCTCAGCTTGAGAAAGAAGGCTTCCAGTGCACAGGCGAGCCCGATTTTCTGCACTGCCAGGGAACGCCGGGAATTTTTCTCATTTCCCAGGACACCGGCCACGGCACGAGCCCTCTGGTCCGGCAGCGGCTGGACGCGTTTCTGAAGGAGTGGGGCGACAAGGGCCAGACTTCGCCGGACCACATCCGCTTCGTGACCTACACGACGCGATACAACCGCGATTACTGGGTGTCGCTCGACGGGCTCGGCAAACACTATGAGCGCGCGGATATCGATGCGCAACGCAGTGGTGACGGGAAGTCTTACGACATCACTACGCATAACGTGACGCGCCTCGTGCTTCGCGAAACCGGGCACGCCCAGACTGTAAAGATCGATGGCGACACTCTCAAGGTCAAAGGCGGTCCGGAACTCACGCTTGAAAAGGTTAACGGCAAATGGAAGCAGGAAAAGAACGGCGTCTGGGCCGGGCTGCACAAGACTCACGCACTCCAGGGGCCGATTGACGATGCGTTCATCGATCCGTTCCTGCTGGTGAAACCTACCGGCACGCCGTGGAATGAGGCTGTGAATCAGCAGTCGCTCCGTCAGCTTGCGCGGTTCGACCGTCTATGGGCGAAGTATTTCCGGGGGCATCCGTTTGTGAAAGACGATAAAGATGTCACCGAAGCCGACTTTGCGAAGTACCAGGTCGTGTTATTCGGCGATCCGGGTAGCAATAAGTGGATCGCCCGCGTTGCGCCGAAGCTGCCGCTTACGTGGACTAAGGATTCGCTGGTTCTCGCGGGGCAGAGTTATCCGGCGGCGGAAAACTATCCCGCGTTGATCTACCCCAACCCCTCGCATCCGTCCAAGTACGTGGTGATCAACAGCGGACTGACGATCCCGGACAACGAATACAACGGCGATTATGGGCTGCCGAGGTGGGGAGACTATGCGGTCGTGAAGGTGAAGGAGGGGGCTGATGTGCCGGATCTCGTCACCGCGGGTCTGTTCGACGAGAACTGGAAAATAGCGAAGTAGCGTGGCCGCGGATCACAGCAGTACTCTCGTTGCAACGGCCGGGGACGCCGGTTAGCGTCCCCCGAATTGCACCGTGAAGTCTGCCGATTCGTACACCCACTGACGTCTTTTTTCGGCGAGGTCGGTAAGGTAGTGCGCGGTTCCACCGACCCAGAAGCGCCGGTTAGGATCGAGCGCCCATCGAACTCCGATATCCGTTTGGGAAAACCAGGCGTTCGGCATGGTGTAGATGCTTCGATAAGGGACAAACAGGCCCGCCGCAGTCCCGAAGATTTCGAGCCTTCGATGCGCGAATTGAAGCGTCATGCCGCCAGCAAACGATTGATGCAGAGGCGAAGAAGTGGTCGCCGACTCGACATTGACGAGATCTACAATCGGTCCATCGAACAGCCCGCCCGGCCGGGATATCAGATTCTGAACGCTCCCGGGGGACCCATCCGCCGACATCAGGCTAAATCGGCGATGATTTGAGACGAACGCGTCCGTCCTGTAGGTCTGGCTGGGTGGCTGCGCGCGCGACGCGACCGCGATCAGGGGTATGCAAAGGAGCCGTATGACCTCGGAACGATTCAAGTCGCCCGAAGGTCAAGCACTTTGCTTTCCTTTCTGCCAGGAGCTAACGCTCGCCCCACTTGAGTTTCTGGCGCAGGACGTCGAAGAACGTCTTGTGGGGTGGCTGCGCCAGCAGCACGTCGAAATCCGACATTCCGCATTCCACGGCGTCGCCTCCTTCGAGCGGACTGCCGATTTGTCCATCGACCGTGAGGAACGCTTCCTCGCCCATCGCCTTGCTGACGACCCGAACGCCCATCTCCGCCGGAATGATCAGGGGGCGGTTGGTGAGCGTATGGGGGCAAATCGGCGTCAGGCAGATGGAATTCATCGTGGGATAGATGATGGGGCCGCCGGCGGAGAGCGAATAGGCCGTTGAACCTGTCGGGGTGGAAACGATTAGCCCATCGGCCTTGTACGCGCAGACGAAACTGTCATCCGCCCAGGCCTCCAGATCCACAATGCGCGCGATCGACGACTTGGCGATCACGACGTCGTTCAGCGCCTGATACGTCGCGACGACCGAATTCTCGCGAATCAGAGAGAGCTTGAGCATCTTGCGTCGCGTGACCCGCATCGAGCCCGCGATCGCGCGCTCCAGTTCCGGAAAGAGGTCTTCCGTCGTGATGGACGTAAGAAAACCCAGTCCACCCAGATTTACCGCCAACAGCGGAATGGCGCGGTTGCCGACCGCCCGCGCGGCGGAAAGCAGCGTGCCGTCTCCCCCGAGAACAATCGCGAGATCGCATCCTTCCGGGACGTGTTGGCGATCAAGCCCGACCAGCATCCCCGCATAGTGCGCCGTTTCACTGTCGAAGCGGGCTTCCACTCCCCGGTGCCCAAGCCATCGCAGGAGTTCCGGTACCAGTTTCGCGGCGCGCGGCGCGTTTGGCTTGGCGAAGATACCGACTGTTTTAACGGCGTCCATAAACGAGGAATTCGCGGTTACCTTCCGCGCCCGTGATGGGGCTCTCTATCATATCCGTAACGAATCCATAGCTTTCGATCACCCCTCGGACATCGGCGCAGGACTGCGCGTGAAGCGCGGGATCTCTGACGATCCCTCCCTTGCCGACCTGCCCTTTGCCTACTTCGAACTGAGGCTTAACGAGGACCACCATTGCGCCGGTATCGGGCTTCAGCGCCCCCACCATCGCCGGGATGATGTGGGTGGCTGAGATGAAGCTGACGTCGCAGACGGCGAAGTCCACAGATTCTCCGAGGTCCGCTGGCTGAAGATGGCGCGCATTCACGCCCTCGCGCACGACCACACGCGGATCGTTTCGAAGTTTCCAGTCCAACTGCCCGGTTCCGACATCGATCGCGAAAACCTTTGTTGCGCCCGCCTGCAGGAGGCAATCAGTAAAGCCGCCCGTGGACGATCCGAAATCCGCGCAAACAAGCCCTGTGACATCAATTCGAAACGCCTGCAGCGCGCCTTCCAGCTTCAAACCCCCGCGGCTCACGTAACGAAGCTTCGCGAGCACCTCGACGCGCGCATCGTCGGCCACCGCCTGTCCGGGCTTAAGCGCTTTCTGGCCGTTCAGGAGAACCTGGCCCGCCATGATCAGCGCCTGAGCCTTTTCCCGCGTTTCCGCGACGCCATGTTCGACCATCCAGCGATCGAGGCGCTGTTTCGCCATTCGGTCAGGATTTCCGGCTCACGATCAGGTCCGCGATCTGCCGCAGTCGCTCGGCGCGTCCTCCGAACTGTTCCACAGCGGCGCGCGCGGCGCAGCACTCTTCGGCGGCCATACGCCGTGAAGTTTCGAGTCCGTAGACCGCGGGGAAGGTGATCTTCCCCTGGGCAGCGTCTTTGCCCGCCGTCTTGCCGAGCGCGGCGGAGGACTCTTCCACGTCCAGAATGTCATCCACAATCTGGAACGCGAGCCCCACGTGTTCGCCGTATTGGGAAAGCGCTTCGAGAGCCGGGCCGTCGGCGCCGCCGCAAATCGCGCCCATTCGGACGCTGGCTTTGAGAAGCGCGCCGGTTTTGGCGCGGTGAATCCGGTTGAGCAGATCGGCATCAGGCGCGGCGCCTTCGCTCTCGATATCGATCACCTGGCCGCCGATCATCCCCTCGACCGTGCCGGACGCAAAAGAAAGCTCGCGAATCAGAGCCAGCCGCCCCTCGGCATCGAGATCCTCCGCGATCGTCAGCGTTTGGGTGGCGAGGGTGAAGAGCGAGTCGCCTGCCAGGATCGCCATTGCGTCTCCGAAAACTTTATGACAGGTCGGTTTGCCGCGCCGGAAATCGTCGTTGTCGAGCGCCGGAAGATCATCGTGGATCAGCGAATACGTGTGGATCATTTCGAGCGCGCACGCGGCGTTCATTGCGCCGGGCAGCGACTCGGGCGCCTTGCCGCTCGCCGCGGCGGCCGCCTGAAGACACAGAATGGGTCGAATCCGTTTTCCGCCCGCGAACAGGCTGTAACGCATGGCGCGGTGAATTGTCGCGGGTTCCGCGGACTCAGGTGGGGTCAGCCGATCGAGCGCGGCATCCACCAGGCGCTGCTGGGCACTAAGAAATTCGCCGATTTCCATCACTTTTCGGGACGAAACGGCTCCGGCTGGTATGTTCCTTCTTTTCGGATCAGGGTTTCGACCCGGGTCTCGGCCTCTTCGAGTTGCTTCCGGCAGGTTTCGCTGAGCTGCACGCCGCGCGAGAACAGTTCCAGCGATCTTTCGAGAGCGAGATCGCCCGATTCCAGTTCCCGGACCACCTTTTCGAGTTCTTCGAGACACGTCTCGAAGCTCGCCACGGTGGGCGCCGATGCTTGACCTTCGGCCATTGGTTTCAGTGTAACGTGCGGGTCTGGCGGCCTCGTCCAGCGCGCTTTAGGGGTCAAGTTTTTTGTTGCCCCCACGCTTATTCCGAAGGACACTAGGATTTCAAGCAAATGGAAAAAAAAGGCCGTAACGGCTCACTTGTTTTAGAACCGACGGACCGGTGGACGACTCAGGACGCCGGAGAGCTTTACGACGTCGCGAGCTGGGGCAAAGGGTACTTCTCGGTCGGGGACAACGGGCACCTGATGGTGCATCCCGAAAAAGACCCTGCTCGCGCAATCGATTTGAAACAATTGATCGACACGCTGGTTCTCCGGGGCATCTCGCTGCCGGTACTGGTGCGCTTCGCCGAAATCCTGAAGCACCGGCTTGGTGAGTTGCACGACGCGTTCGACGTCGCGATTCGTGAGCACAAGTATGGCGGCGGATATTGCTGCGTTTACCCAATAAAAGTGAATCAGCAGCGCCAGGTTGTCGAGGAAGTTCTGGAATTCGGCAAGCCTTATCAGTTCGGGCTGGAAGCAGGCTCCAAGCCGGAACTGCTTGCCGTGATGGCGCTGGCCGATAACGACACTCCGATCATCTGCAACGGATTTAAGGACGACGAGTACATCGAGATGGCGATGCTCGCCCAGAAAATCGGGCGGCGGATCATCCCGGTTGTCGAAAAGTACACCGAGCTTTCCCTGATCGCTAAGTACGCGGAGCGCGTGGGCGTCCGGCCTACGATCGGCATTCGCGCAAAGCTCGCCAGCCGTGGTTCAGGGCGCTGGAAATCTTCGGGCGGTTACCGGTCGAAATTCGGCCTTAGCACTTCCGAAGTCGTAAAGGCCCTGCAGGAATTGAAACTGCTCGGCATGGCGGACTGCCTGCAGTTGCTGCATTTCCATCTGGGAAGCCAGATTACGAATATCCGTCAGGTGAAAGGCGCCGTGAACGAAGCGGCTCGGCTTTATTCGGAGCTGTGGCGCGACGGCGCGACCGGCCTTCGTTATCTCGACGTCGGCGGGGGCCTCGGAATCGATTACGACGGTTCGCAGACGGATTTCGAATCGAGCGTCAATTACACGCTGCAGGAATACGCGAACGACATCATCTATCACGCGCAGAACGTTTGCGATGAAGCGGGCGTGCCGCACCCCACGATCGTGACGGAGAGCGGACGCGCCATCGCGGCGTATCACAGCGCGCTCGTTTTCAACGTTCTGGGCGTCACGGGTCTGGGAGAGGAAGAGGCGCCGCAGGAACTGCCGAACGATCCGGAGCAGCCGGTGATCGATCTCCAGGAAACGCTGCGTTCGGTGAGCGCGCGCAACCTTCTCGAGTCGTATCACGATGCGCAGCAGGCGCTGGATTCGGCGCTGAACCTGTTCAGCCTTGGGTATCTGTCTTTGCAGCAGCGCTGCATCGCCGAAACTCTTTTCTGGGCTATCTGCCGTAAGGTGCAGAAATTGTCGCGCGACCTGGAATTCTTTCCGGAAGAACTCGAGGGGCTGGACGCCATGCTCTCGGACACCTATTTCTGTAACTTCTCGCTATTTCAGAGCATGCCCGATAGCTGGGCCATCAACCAGTTATTCCCGATTTTGCCGATCCATCGCCTGAATGAGAAGCCGCAACGGCACGCCGTGCTGGGCGACATCACCTGCGATTCCGACGGTAAGGTGGATCAGTTCATCGACCGGCGCGATGTGAAGCGCACGTTGGCGCTGCACGAATATAACGGCAGCGATTACTACCTGGGCGCGTTTCTGGTGGGCGCGTATCAGGAGATTCTCGGAGATCTTCATAACCTGTTCGGTGACACGAATGCGGTTCACGTGCGTCTGAGCCCTTCGGGCGAAGTCATGCTCGATGAGGTCATCAAAGGCGATACCGTCCGTGAGGTGCTCGACTACGTGCAGTTCAAGACCGATTCTCTGGTCGCTCGCCTCCGCCGCAGCGTTGAGACCGCGGTGCGTGAAGGACGTCTTAGCTACGAAGAAGCCGGCCGCCTGGTTCATTTCTACGAAGAAGGGCTGCACGGCTACACCTACCTTGAGGATCCTCATGAGCGTTGAGCGCGTTGCGTGACCTGATCGCGCGCGCCGAGCGCTACTTTGAATTCGAAGCGCTCCGTACATCCTGGAAAACCGAAATTCTCGCCGGAGTCACGACGTTCGTGACGATGGCCTACATCATCTTCGTTAACCCGTCGATTCTGCACGAGGCGGGAATGCCCGCCGCTGCCGTGACCGCGGCGACCTGCCTCGCGGCGGCCGTGGGAAGTCTGCTGATGGGTGCGTTCGCGCGCTATCCCATCGCCCTGGCTCCAGGGATGGGCCTCAATGCCTATTTCACGTATTCCGTGGTCAGGGGCATGGGTATCGACTGGCGCGTCGCGCTGGGCGCGGTTTTTCTTTCGGGGGCAGCGTTCCTGATTCTCACCGCGGCGGGCGTCCGGCAGACGATTGTTCACGCGATTCCGCATGAGTTGTACGCGGCGGTCGCCGCCGGCGTCGGCTTGTTTATCGCGCTGATCGGGCTCAAGAACGCCGGGATCGTGGAAGCGAATCCGGCCACTCTCGTTGGGTTGGGAGATCTTCATGCGCCTTCGACCCTGCTCGCGCTTTTTGGATTGCTTCTGACCGCGACGCTATTGTGCGCGGGGCTGAAGGCTGCGATCCTGATCGGCGCTTTGGTTACGTGGGTTCTCTCGGCGGCTTTCGGAGTCGCTCATTGGAACGCGCAGGCCTACAGCTTTGAAGCGATTTCAGCTACCGCCGGGAAACTCGATATCCGGGGCGCTCTCGGCATTGGATTCGTAGAAATCGTTTTCGTATTTCTGTTCGTCGATCTCTTCGACAATGTCGGAACTCTGCTGGCTGTGGGGAAGAAGGCGGAGCTGTTCACCCGCGCGAATGACGTGCCGCGGATGAACCGCATTCTCTGCAGCGACGCAGCGGCGACCGTTGTCGGCGCCCTGTCCGGCACGTCGACGGTTGTCAGCTATGTCGAAAGCTCCGCGGGCGTGGCCGCGGGAGGAAGATCGGGCGTGACGGCGATTGTAACGGGTTTGCTGTTCGTTGTCGCCCTGTTCATCGCGCCGCTTGCGGGTTCGATTCCCACTTCCGCGACGGCCCCTGCGCTGATCGTGGTGGGCAGCATGATGATGACCGTTGTCACAGAGATTGCGTGGAAGGATCCCGAGATCGCCGTTCCCGCATTCCTTACGATGATCGCCATCCCTCTCACGTTCAATATCGCGAACGGGCTCGCTTTCGGATTCTGCTCCTGGACGCTGCTGAAGCTCGCGCGCGGCCGCTTTCGCGAAGTGAACTGGATGGTTTATCTGCTGACCGCTTTGTTTATTGCGCGGTTTTGGTACCTGACGAAATCAGGCTGAAATCCTGCGTAGCTTCGACATCGACCACCAGCGCCGCTTTGCGGCTGAGGTTCGATGCAAAGAAAAGATATGCGCAGGCGACGGTCAGCCCGGCCGAAGCCCCGGCGGCCAGGAATTCCGGTTTGTGGGAGTGCGCGAGAAGCAGCATCACCACCAGATTCACGGTAACCGGCAGGAAGGATGCGATTACCGGAAGGCGCGGCCGATCCAGCGCAAAGAAGCAGCGCGACATCAGGTCGAGCATCGACCACCCGATAATCGCCGGCGCGAAGCCGAGAAAGACACTCGAAACCAGCAGAGTCGATTCGCCCGTAAAGCTTCCACGCTCGAACAGCAACGAAATTGCCCGGGTGCGCAGGAGAACGCCCACCACGCACGCCGCAACCGATACCACCCCAACAAGCGCCAGGCTCTTATCGATCAGCCGGTATGCCTGCCCCATTCGGCCGATTCCGCGCAGCCGCGCGATCTCCGGCAGCAGACTGTTAGCCAGCGGATACAGCAGATACGCCACCAGGACACTGATGCACTTCAGGCAGTAATCGAACGCAGCAGCCATGCCGGTACCCGCATGGGTGGCGAATGCCCGGGTCGCCATGATGTTCGCCGAGATCATCGCCGCATAGAGCAGATAGAGTCCCGGCGTGGCGAAAATCTGCTTCCACGCGATGGGGGTGTGGCCGCGGTCCGACCGCCGCAGATCGCGGCTGAGCCACCAGGTCGCGAAAAGCTGCACGCAGGCTCCTGTTACATAGCCGATCGCGAAGCTGTTCAGACCGAGCCATTTCCACAAAGTCAGCGCGGCTATGATTGTGCCGCCGTTGAGGCAAGCCTGGTAGAGCGATGGCGCCACGAACCGTCGTCCCGTGTAGAGCAGCGCAGCGAAAATCGCGGAACCGCCGCCGAAAACGGTCGCCGGAGCCAACAATCGCAGCAGCAGCACGGCCTCGTTATGCCGGTCCCGATCCAGTCCCGGGCCGAGCAACGAAATAATCTGCGGAGCGAGCAGCGCCACCAGAATGCCGATGCCGATCAGAATCCAGGCAAACGCCCTGCCCGCGCGGGCGAAGATGGCGGCGCGATCACTTTCCGGCCGCAACATCAGCATCGGCACCAGCGACACGAGCATGGTATTGATGACCGCCTGATTCAGCGTGTCGATGGGGCCGATGGCGACGGCCAGAGCGTCGGCGCGAGCGTGTGTGCCTACTAGGTATGCCGTTACCGCGACGCGGAAAAATCCGGTGATGTTGCCGGCCAGGATGCCCGCCCCCACCACAAAACCGCCTCGAACCAGGCCGCTTTGGCGGAGTTTTTCGATCGTCTTGGAGGCGGAGGAGATGAGATACCTGCTCTTTTACGTGCGATGCAGAGCCGCGTCGCCCAGGGCAGCGAGCGCCGCATCGTAATTCGGGTGATCCGCGACTTCCGGAACGTATTCGACGTACTTCAGCCTGTCATCAGGGCCGACGACGAAAATCGCGCGGCTGAGAATGCGGAGTTCTTTAATGAGCGTTCCGTAAGCGGATCCGAATGACGCGTCCTTGTGATCGGAGAGCATCTTGACGTTGTCGAGCGCGAAGGAATTGCAGAAGCGCTTCTGAGCGAACGGCAGATCCATGCTCACGGTGTAAAAATCGACGTCCTTCAGCTTGCCCGCTTCTTCGTTGAATCGCTTCGTCTGCGCATCGCACACGGGCGTATCGAGAGAAGGCACAACGCTGAAGATGCGGGTTTTGCCGGATGTGTCCTTAAGGTGAACCGGTTTCAGAGAACTGTCGATGACCGAAAACTCCGGCGCGGTTTCACCCGCTTTCAGTTCGGGCCCCACCAGGGTCAAAGGATTGCCTCTCATTGTTGTTGCGCCAGCACGATCCATGGTTGTCATAGCCTCCTTGGGCGATTGGGGGACGAAATGCCGAAAGACCTCATTCTAGCAATCTGGCGAGGTCTTCTTTGTTAGTGACGGGCGCCTGGCATGTAAAGTTCTCGCAGATGTAAACGGCCGGACCGCGCATCCCGGACGAGGCGGGATGATATTGCACAAGTTCCGGCCCGGCTGCCAGCAGCACGCGGTTCGGATCGAACTTCTTTCGTAGCAACCGGATCATATCGGCGGGCAGAGCGCCCGCCACTACGATCTCGCGGTTCGGCGCAGCGGCGAATTCCCAGGCGCACAGCATCTGGGGCAGTCCGTAGGGACCGCTCTGCGCTTTGTTCGAAAACGCCGCGATCAGCCGATTCGCCGCGGTCTCGTACCGCTCGCGCCCGGTAATACGAAACAGCCGGAGCAGATTCATCAGCGAAACCGAGTTGCCGGACGGTTCCGCGCCATCATAGTCGTCTTTCATGGGCATCAGCCGGAGCGCGTCCGCCTCGGAGGACGAGAAAAAGCCGCCGGCGTCTTTGTCCTCCAGGAGGCGCAGCGCGCGGTCCATCAATTCAATTGCCTGATCGATACGGGCAAAGTCGAAAGTGGTTTCGTAGATGTCCAATAACGCCTGCGTGAAGAACGCATAGTCGTCGAGCATGCCTGCGATCCCAGCCTCGCCGGCGCGATAGCGACGCAACAGCGCGCCATCGGGTGTTCGCATGGAACTCAGAACGAAATTGGCGGCTCGCTCGGCCGCATCCCGATACCTGGGTTCGTCCAGAACCGCCGCGGCTTTCGCGAAGGCCGAGATCATCAATCCGTTCCATGCGGTGAGGATCTTGTCGTCGAGGTGCGGCCGCGGCCGCTTCGCCCGCGCCTGCAGCAGGATTTGCTCGGCGCCGGCCTGCGACTCCGCTATTTCGCCTGTTTCCTTGTCGAAATGACGCGCGGTCTCTTCGAGCGTGCGCGCACGGTAGAGAATGTTGAGCCCGGCGAATTCGTTGTGCGGGTCGTTCGCCACATTGCCGGAGGGCTGCATGCCATACCGGTAGGCGAACCATTGCGCCCGCTCGTCGCCGAGGAGATCTACTGTCTCGCGCATCGACCAGATGTAGAAAAAGCCTTCGCTCTTTTCACGCGGCTTCGCCGCATCCGGAGCGCTGTCGGCATCCTCGGCGGACCAGAACGCGCCCTCGGGCGATGTCATGTCCCGCATTACGTAGTCCAGTGTGCGTCGCGCGGCGAACTCCAGCGCTTCGTTTCCCGTAATCTGAAATGCTTCGAGATAAGAAATCGCAAGCTGCGCCTGATCGTAAAGCATCTTCTCGAAATGCGGAACGAACCAGCGCTCGTCGACGGAGTAGCGATGGAATCCTCCGCCAAGCTGATCGTTCATGCCGCCGCGATCCATCGCGAGCAACGTCTGCTCGACCATTTCGAGCGCTTCTTCGTTCCCCGTACGCTTCCAGTAGCGAAGGAGAAAGTTATGAATGGATGGCCGCGGGAACTTAGGCGCGCCTCCGAAACCGCCCAGCCGTGAATCGAAGGAACGGCGGAACTGCTGGAAGGCGTGGTCCATCGTTGCAGTATCGACGCCGCCTGCCGGGCGCGACGATCCCGCGGAATTGCGCTGAAGCTGCGCGAGAATCTCCTCGCTCGATTCGATGATGCGGCTTCGATCGTTCTTCCACGCCTCGGCTACGCGTTCCAGAATGAGAGGAAAGCCCGCGCGTCCGTAACGGTCCTCGGGAGGAAAGTACGTCCCGCCGACGAACGGCTTCAGATCGGGGGTGAGCCAGACCGACATCGGCCATCCACCACCGCCCGTGGTCGCCTGAACGTACGCCATATAAATGCTGTCAATGTCCGGACGCTCTTCGCGATCGATCTTGATGGACACGAACCAGCGGTTCATGAGGTCCGCGATGTGATCGTTTTCGAAAGATTCGCGCTCCATTACGTGGCACCAGTGGCAGGTGGAGTAACCGATCGAAAGAAAGATCGGCTTGTCCTCGCGCCGAGCTCTCTCGAATGCTTCCTCACCCCACGGATACCAGTCGACGGGATTATGCGCGTGCTGCAGAAGATAAGGGCTTTTTTCCTGAGCGAGTCGGTTGGCGGGCACTGGCTTCATTATCGCGGGGCCTGCTGTTAGCCCACGGAATGGCCAAAAATGACCTCTGTGATATCGTAGACACGCTTTCAACAGGAAAGGGGTTTCGGAACGCGATGGCATCTTCCTCACCGGATGTGGTCTGGCGGAACGGACGCTTCGGCCAGACTACACGGCGCGACACCTGGTGGCTGTCCCCGCTGCTGGTTTTTCTCGGGTTCAGCGGATTCATCGTGTACGCGACGTGGGCCGCTTTTCAGAATCAGTACTACACCTTCGAGCCCTATATTTCGCCCTTCTACTCACCGGAGTTGTGGGGAAGTTCGCCGCACGCGCTGATCGGCCCCAAGCCTTCGTGGTTTCCGGCTTTCATTCCGTTTTCGCCGGCGCTCTTCATCCTCTGGATTCCCGGTCTATTCCGATTCACCTGTTACTACTACCGCGGCGCATACTACAAAGCGTTCTGGGCGGATCCTCCGGCTTGCGCGGTGGGCGAGCCGCGCAAATCGTACTGGGGCGAGAAGAGCATGCCGCTCATCCTGCAGAACTCTCATCGCCAGTTTCTGCGGCTCTCGTACATCGTGTGGCTGTTCCTCGTCTGGGATGTAATCAAGGCGTTCGACTTCAACGGACACTTCGGGATGGGCCTCGGCACTTTGGTGTTGCTTGTGAATGTTGTGTTGATCGGCGGATACGTTTTCGGTTGTCACGCATTTCGTCACCTCGTCGGCGGGACGCTGGACCGCATGTCGGAGCACCCCGCGCGTCACAAGCTTTACGACTGCGTCACCTGCCTGAACGGCAACCACAAGAAATGGGCCTGGGCGAGCCTGTTTTCCGTAGCCTTCGCGGATGTCTACGTTCGGCTCTGCGCAATGGGCGTTTGGCACGACTGGAGAATCTTTTAGATGGCGGAATACCAGACTTACCCCTATGACGTACTGGTCATTGGGGCGGGCGGCGCCGGGTTGCGCGCCGCGATTCAGGCAGCTTCCACTGGGTTGAAAACCGGGGTTGTTTGTAAGTCTCTCCTGGGAAAAGCTCACACCGTGATGGCGGAAGGCGGGGTCGCCGCCGCCCTGGCGAATGTGGACGACCGCGATAACTGGCGCGTTCACTTTTCCGACACGATGCGAGGAGGCCAATACCTCAACAACTGGCGAATGGCTGAGCTTCATGCGAAGGAGGCGCCGGAGCGGGTGCGCGAACTCGAAGCCTGGGGCGCGCTGTTCGATCGCACGAAAGACGGACGCATTCTTCAGCGCAACTTCGGCGGGCACCGGTATCCGCGCCTCGCGCACGTCGGCGATCGCACGGGACTCGAAATGATCCGCACTCTGCAGGACCACGGCATCCACTCCGGCATGGACGTGCATATGGAATGCACTGTCCTGAGCCTGCTGGTGGATTCCGGCCGCGTCGCGGGCGCTTTCGGATACGACCGCGAAAAAGGCCACTTCATTCTCTGGCCGGCGAAGGCCGTTGTGCTTGCGACCGGCGGCATCGGCCGCGCGTACAAGGTTACGAGCAATAGTTGGGAGTACACCGGTGACGGTCACGCTCTCGCCTATCGGGCAGGCGCCGAACTCCTCGATATGGAGTTCGTTCAGTTCCATCCCACCGGAATGGTTTGGCCTATCAGCGTGCGCGGAATCCTTGTAACCGAGGGCGTGCGCGGCGAAGGTGGCGTGTTGCGGAACAGTGAAGGCAAGCGCTTCATGTTCGACGACATTCCGGACCTCTACAAGACCCAGACGGCCGATAGCGAGGACGAGGGATGGCGCTACACGCAAGGTGATAAGAACGCGCGCCGTCCTCCGGAACTGCTGACGCGCGACCACGTGGCCCGCTGCATCAACCGTGAAGTTAAAGCAGGGCGGGGAAGCCCACACGGCGGCGTCTATCTCGACATCGCATGGATCAAGCAGCACATCGCGGATGCGCCTGTTCACATCAAACGCAAGCTGCCCAGTATGTACCATCAGTTCAAACAACTGGCGGATATCGACATCACCAAAGAGGCGATGGAAGTCGGGCCAACGACGCACTACATGATGGGCGGCGTGAAGGTGGATGGCGATTCTGAGATGTCGACCTTGCCCGGTTTGTTTGCCGCCGGCGAAGTCGCCGCCGGTCTGCACGGCGCCAACCGCCTGGGCGGAAATTCGCTCTCCGATCTGATCGTTTTTGGAAAGCGAGCCGGTGAGTATGCCGCCGAATTCGCAAAGAAGAATGGCGCCGGAGCCATCGATGAGGGTCAGATTCAAGGCGCGGTGAACGAAGCGTTGTCTCCCTTCGACCGCGGTCCTTCGGGCGAGAACCCTTACGCCATCCAGCACGAACTCCAGGACACGATGCAGGATCTCGTCGGTATTGTCCGCACAGAAGGGGAAATGTCACGGGCTCTGGATCAGATCGGCGGATTCTGGAAGCGGGAGGCGCGCGCGGGTATCGGTGGCCACCGCCAGTACAACAACGGCTGGCATACCGCGATGGATCTTAAGAACCTTCTGACGGTCTCCGAAGCCGTTACGCGCGCCGCGCTGGTCCGCAAGGAAAGCCGAGGCGCGCAGTTCCGTGACGATTTCCCCGAGAAAGACCCCGAATGGGGCAAGAAGAACAACATCGTGCGCCGTGGGGACGACGGCGGCATGATTGTCGAGTCGCGGCCCGTCACGCCGATTCCTCCGGAACTGAAGGCCATCATAGAGGAGATGAAATAGATGAGCGACCAGGCTCTGTTTCGCATCTGGCGAGGAGACGCGAGCGGCGGCGGCTTTCAGGATTACAAAACGAACATCGATTCCGGAATGGTTGTGCTCGACGCCGTCCACCGGATTCAGGCGGAACAGGCGCCGGATCTTGCGGTGCGCTGGAACTGCAAGGCCGGTAAATGCGGATCGTGCTCGGCCGAAATCAATGGCACTCCGAAGCTCATGTGCATGACGCGTCTCAGCGAATTGAACCTCGACATGCCGGTCATCATCGAGCCGATGCATGCGTTTCCATCGATTCGCGATCTGGTTACCGACGTCTCATGGAACTTTCGGGTTAAGAAGACCATTCAGAAGTTCCAGCCCCGCAAGCCGGATAATCCCGACGGTACCTGGAACATGCAGCAGGCTGACGTCGACCGCGTCCAGGAGTTTCGCAAGTGCATCGAATGCTTCCTTTGCCAGGATGTCTGCCATGTCCTGCGCAATCACGGGAAGCATGACGAGTTCATCGGACCCCGGTTCTTTGTCTACGCGGCCGCGCTCGAAATGCACCCGCTCGATACGGCGGACCGTATCCAGGATCTCCGGAAGAAACACAGCATCGGATATTGCAACATCACGACCTGCTGCCGCCAGGTATGCCCTGAATCGATTACGATCACCGAGAACGCCATCATTCCGTTGAAAGAGCGCATCGTGGATCGGTACTTCGACCCGTTGAAGAAATTCTTCCGGATACTCTGAAATCAGGAGGCTGTATGTACGCGCTCAAAGCACTTTCGCACGAGGGCGTGGAAAGCGCTCTGGCTAAGGCGGAGCGATACCGCCTGCTCAATGAGCCCACGGAGGCGGAAAGCATCTGCCTCGACATCCTGGAGATCGAGCCGAATAATCAACAGGCATTGATCTGTTATTTCCTTGCGCTCACGGACCGGCTTCCTCGCGACGCCAAAGCTTTTCAGGGCGCTCTCGCCGCGGCTTCTCGTCTCACCGGTGAATACGAGCGCGTCTATTACACGGGCATCGCGTGGGAGCGGCGCGCCAGGGCCGCGCACGAGAATGGCGGTCGCGGCACGCGCCACTCGGTTCACGACTGGATGGTCCGCGCGCTGGAATACTTCGAACAGGCGGAAAAGTTGCGCCCCCATGGCAACGACGATGCCGTGCTCCGCTGGAACACCTGCGTGCGTTTTCTCAACGGCCACCCCGACGTGGTTCCGCGCTCGGAGGAGATTCCCGAGCCGATCGTCTCCGAGTAACGGTTACGCCACGTTCTCTTTGAAATCGCCGTTGGCGGCGTTTTCGAAATGACAGTTGGTCACGGTCAGACCGCGGATCGGATCGTCTTTGTAGCCGTGCAGGTAAAGCCCGTACTTGCTCTTTTTGGACGTGACATCGGAAACCAGCACATTCCTCACGATCGGCTTAAAAGGCCCGCCTTCGCCTTCTTCGTAAAAGAAGTCGATCTCGATCACCGCTTCGGCGACCTCGCCCACCTGCACGTCGCGGAAAGTAATATTCTCGATCGTTCCGCCACGATAGGAGTTCGTCTTGATCCGCAGCGCACGTTGAAGGTGCGGGCTGCTCATCCGGCAGTTTTCCACGAAAACGTTATTGATCCCGCCCGACGCTTCGCTGCCGATCGAAACGCCTCCGTGGCCGTCCTGCATATCGCAGTCGCGAATCAGCAGATTCGAGGTCGGCGCGTTGACGCGCCGCCCGTCGGCGTTTCGGCCGGACTTGATCGCGATGCAGTCGTCGCCCGTGCTGAACGTGCATTTCTCGATCAGCATGTCCGTGCAGGAGTCCGGGTCGCAGCCGTCGTTGTTCGGCCCATGCGTGTCGATGTGGACGTTCCGCACCGTTACATTCCGGCATAACACCGGATTGAGTTCCCACATGGGCGAATTGATCACCTTCACGCCTTCGATCAGGATATTCGCGCATCGATAGGGTTGCACGAAATACGGTCGCAGATAATGACCGTCGCCGAAAACGCGGTCTTTCACCGGAACGCCTTTGTCGCCCATCGACATCAGAGCCTTGCGATCGTTGTCGTGCTTACTCCGGAAATCCCACCAGTGTGCGGCGTCAGCCTGCCCGTCGAGGGTGCCCGTCCCGGTGATCGCGATGTTCGCTTTCTCGAAGGCATAGATGAATGGTGAGTAGTTCATGCATTCGGTGCCTTCCCATCGCGTCAGCACGACCGGCAGATATTGCTTTGGATCGCGGCTGAACCGCAGCGTGGCGCCTTCGGCCACGTGAAGCTCGACGTTGCTTTCGAGATGCACCGCGCCTGTCAGGAACACGCCCGCGGGAACCACGACGCGTCCACCACCCGCGGCCGTGCACGCGGCGATGGCATCTCGGATCGCGCCGGTGCAGTCCTTTTCGCCCCCGTTCACCGCGCCATATTTCGTGATGTCGAAATCCCGTTTCGGAAACGTTGGCGGTTTGATCCGGCTAAGGATGGACTCCCGGGCGGACAGCATCGCGGACAGCACCTTCGATCCCGCGGTAAGCGCGGCAGTGGCGGTAAGGAATTCGCGGCGATTCATGGGGCGAACTATCTGTATATCACCGCCCCGCGCTGGCATACAACGAGGCTTCGCACCGCGCCAGAGACGCATCGAGGCGGAGGATGAACTCGTCCACATCCGCGCGGCCAATATTCATCGGCGGAGAAATCCGCAGCACGTTGCCATAAAGCCCGCCGCGTCCGATCATGATCCGGTTCTCCCGCGCAGCCTCCATCGCCTGGAGCGTCAGCGCCGTGGCGGGCGCTTTGGTGTGGCGGTCTTCCACGAGTTCCATGGCCTGCAGCAGCCCCATTCCGCGCACGTCTCCGACGATCTGGTATTTATCTTTGAGGTCCAGTAGCTTGCCGCGAAGATAGGCGCCGACCTCTTCGGTGTTCCGCAACAGATTGGCTTCCTCGATGTATTCCAGAACTGCCTTAGCCGCGGTCGTCACGATCGGGTTCCCGCCGAACGTGGAAATCGTGACGCCCTTCATCGCGTCCGCCACCTCAGGCCGCGCAATCGTCACGCCGATAGGGAGTCCGTTCCCCAGCCCCTTCGCGCTCGTAATGATGTCGGGTTGCACGCCCCACTGCTCAATCCCGAACCACTTGCCGCCGGTGCGTCCCCACGCCGTCTGAACTTCATCGGAAATGAAAATGCCGCCGTACTTGCGCACGATTTCCACCACGATCGGGAAATATTCTTTCGGAGGGGTGATGAAACCGCCGACGCCCTGAATCGGCTCGGCAATCAGCGCGGCGACGCGCCCCGAAGTAGACGTGCGAATGACTTCCTCCATATCGCGCGCGCATTTGAGTTCGCATGACGGATATTCGAGGCCAAGAGGGCACCGGTAGCAATACGCGTTCACCGCGTGAACAATGCCCGCCTGAGGAGGGCCTAGCCTCCAGCTTGCCTGGCCGGTAAGCCCCATCGTTCCCCACGTGCGCCCGTGGTACGAGTGCCGCAGCGCAATGATCTCGCTGCTTCCGGTAAAACAACGCGCCGCGACGATCGCGGTCTCATTCGCTTCCGAACCGCTGTTCGTAAAGAACGATTTGCGCAGCGCGCCCCCAGGCGTGATCTGAGCGAGTTTCTGCGCCAGGGCCACTTGCGGCTCATTCGAAAATACCGTCGAAACGTGTTCGAGCTTATCGAGCTGCGCGTGAACTTTCCGGTTCACCCGCTCGTTGCAGTGGCCCACGCTTACGGTGACGATGCCGCCAAAAAAGTCGAGATACTGGTTGCCATCCGCATCCCACACGTATTGATCTTTGGCGTGGGAAACGACCAGCGGGTCTTTGAAGTAATGGAATACCGCCGGGAAGAGAAACTCCTTCTGCGCGAGCAGAATTTCCTGTTTTGTCATAGACGCCTCGCTGTCAGGCTTTTATTATGCGCTGCCGGACGCATAATGATTTCGCAGCGAATTTCGACAATAAGGAGGACTGTAAGGCGATCCCGCTCCGGGCTATTCTGGAAAGAATGACCTCAGCTAACCGCGCGGCGCTTCAAACGGCGGTTTCATGAGCCCGTTTCAGCCACCAGTCGCGGCGCCGGGGGCCGCACGGCGTAATGGCGCGCCGGGTCCCGCGGTTGCGCAAACGCGTCCTCCAAATCCGGGCTGGCGTTATCCAGTTCACGCCGCCGCGAGGGCCGTTTCGGAGCCCGACTCCGGCCTGCGCCGCATCGGGTTCTATTCCGCCGTATGTTATCTGTTCGTCCGGTTCACATTTTTCCACGAGATTCTTGCGCTCACGCTGGGACTCCACTCGTACTTGCCGCCGCTTTTCGGCATTCCCGCGCTGATCGGCGTCGTCCTGGGCGGAGGCTTTCAACGCGCATTGCGTCAGAAGGCTATTTTTTTGTGGCTGATGTTCGGCGGCTGGCTCATCGTTACGGTGCCTTTCAGTTTCTGGCCGGGCAATTCGCTGCACGCAGTGTCCACTTATGTCCAGGCCGATTTCCCGATCATCCTCATGATTGCGGGCCTCACCCGCAGTTGGCGCGACCTGAGACTGATCATCGGTTCTCTGGCGTGCGCGGGGATTGTAAATGAATTTACGGCGGCCTATCTGAGCCGCAATGTGGGCGGCCGCCTCGAACTCACCGGCATTGTGACCATTGGTAACGCCAACGATTTCGCGGCGCATCTGCTCATGCTTCTGCCGTTCGTGGTCTTCGTCGGGCTCTCGAAGGAGTACCCGAAGATCCTGCGACTCCTGATGCTGCCCACGATGCTTTTCGAACTCTCTTTCGCCCTTCGGACCGGTTCGCGCGGCGCAGTGCTCGCCCTTGCTCTCACCTACGTTGTTGTAGTGCTCACCGGAAGGGGCGCGTCGCGTCTGATCGTGGCGGCCGTAGTGCCCGTGGTCGCGGCGGGCTATTTCGCGGTGCTTCCCGGCGAACTGACGCGGCGCTTCGCCACCATCCTCTCGCCCGACGAACAAACTACTGTTTCTCCCGATAGCGCCACGGATGAGGCGGTGGCGTCAGCCGATGGGCGAAAATATCTGCTCCGGCGAGGCATCGAACTGACGCTACAGCACCCTTTGTTCGGCGTCGGCGTCGCTGACTTCGCAGTCTCTGAGGGTTCGACACGCACCGGCGGGCTGACCGGCCGTTGGATGGCCCCCCACAACACTTATACTCAGGTTTCGAGTGAGACCGGCATCCCGGGACTGTTGATTCTCGTCGCGGCCCTGGCGGCAAGCTTCCGGCTATCTATTAAGGTTCGCCGGCAGGCATCGCGCGCCGGCATGAAGGGATTATCGGCGGCTGCGTACGCTCTGATGATTTCGTTCCTGCTCTTCTGCTCGTGCGCGTTCTTTCTGTCCCTCGCCTATTCGATTTACTTTCCGACTCTTGCGGGCCTCGCGCTGGCCATGGTTCCGCTTCTGCGCGACCGAGCGGGAGACCCTTCTCCCCTTGGCGCCATGGGGCGTTAATCCGCCATGGCAACGGCAAGCATCGTCGCCGTGCTGGGTCTCTCCGGGTTCATTCTTTACGTCCTTTTCCTCTACCCGCTGATTCTCGGCGTTATCGCCAAACGCCGGTCGCGTGCGGTCCACCGCGCATCCTTTCATCCTTCTGTTTCCGTCATCATTGCCGTCAGGAATGGCGCGGAGTTTCTCCGCGAAAAGCTTGAAAGCATTCTGGCGCTCGATTATCCACGGAACCTGGTGGAGATCATCGTCGTATCTGACGGCTCAACCGACCGCACCGACGAAATCGCCGCCTCGTTTTCGGGCCAGGGCGTTCGGTTGCTTCATTTACCCGCCTGCGGTAAGAGCGCGGCGCTCAATGCCGGAATCGACGCCGCTTCCGGCGAAATACTGGTGCTCACCGATGTAAGGCAACAACTTGCGCGCGATAGTCTGGCCCTCCTGATGCAGAACTTCGCCGATCCCGAAGTCGGCGCCGCCAGCGCCGAACTGGTCATCCGAAAAGGCGCGACAGAAGCGGAAATTCAGACCGGGCTGTATTGGAAGTATGAGTTCGCGATTCGGGTCAGGCTCAGCGCCCTGGATTCCATCTTCGGAGCCACGGGAGCCTATTATGCGCTGCGGCGCGAACTGGCTGTCCCGATTCCGCGCGAGGCCCTCCTCGATGACATGTATCTCCCGCTGGCCGCCTTCTTTCGCGAATATCGTCTCGTCGTCGACCCCCGGGCCCGCATGTTCGATTACCCGACCGGCCTGAAATCCGAATTCCGCCGAAAGGTGCGTACGCTTGCAGGTAACTACCAGATCATGCGCTGGTATCCGGCCTTACTGTCCCGCAGTAACAGGATGCTTTTCCACTTCGTCTCGTACAAGTTGGCGCGGCTTCTGCTCCCCTTTGCGATGCTCGGCGTTCTTTTGGCCAGCTTCGGGCTTCCTGCCCCCTGGAGAGATGTCCTGATCGCCACGCAGGCGCTTTTCTACGGTCTTGCGCTTGCGGATCTGCTCGTCCCGGAAGGAAAACTGAAGAAACTGACCTCGCCCGCCGCTACATTCGTGACCTTGATGGCGGCCGCCTTTTGCGCGGTCTCCGTCTTCATGGCGCCAAGCGCGAAACTCTGGAATCCAACGCGCGTGTCGGCCACTCAATCGAAACCAGAATGACCCCAGCCCTGACGCCGAAACGCCCTTCCGGCGGGCTTGCCGGGCTCATCGCGTTTGCCGAGCGCCGCGCCGGAGCAATCGTTACCGTCTACTCCGCCTTTTATCTGATCGCGCTGGCGCGGTTCTCCGCGGTACGTCCTCTCTGGCTCGATGAAATCGCCTCCTATTACGTGTCGGGCGTGTGGCCTCCCGGCGCGATCATGCGAGCGATCGAGAAGAACGCCGACGGGCAACCACTTCTTTTTCATCTGATCACGCGCGAGTTTCACTATGGCCGTAATCAGATGCTGTTCCGCTTGCCCGAGATCATGGGCGTTCTCGTGATGTCGTTGTGCCTTTACGTTTTTGTTTCGAAGATCGCATCGCGGATTCACGGCCTCCTGGCCATGACGTTGCCGATGATTACCAACGCGCGAAGCTACAGTTACGAAGCACGGCCTTATGCGCTGATTCTGTGCTTCGGGGCCTGCATGATGGTCTGCTGGCAAGCGGCTAACCGGAACCGGCACAGGGTATGGGCGATCGCGGGACTCTGGATCTTCTCATGCCTGAGTGTCGCGATTCATTACTTCGGTCTCTTGTCGCTGCTGCCATTTCTGGGGGCGGAAGCGGTTAAATGGCGCGCCCGCAGAAAGATCGATTGGCCGATTATCGCCGCTTTGTCGTCTTCGCTTCTCGTGATTTTGCCCTCTCTGCCGGTGATCAACGCCGTGAGGGCTATGAGAATCATCCCTCTCTATCACATCGCGCTCCCGGGCTCTTTCATTGAGGTCTACGATTTTCTCCTCGGACCCGCGCTGCTTCCCTCAATCGAGGCGTTGATCGCAGCGTTAATCTTCCTGGCTTGGCGGGGTCAGTCCGCAGACCGGTTCACGCCCGCGGATCGCGAGCAGCCCTGGGAAGGCGCGGCCGATACGGCGCTCGCCTGCGGCTTCCTGGTCCTTCCCTTCGCGGGGCTCATGTTGGGCAAAGCGGTAAATACATTCATGTTCCGGTATACCCTTGCCGCAACACTGGGATTCTGCATCGCGGTTCCTATAGCTCTGCGGAGGAGCAGGGAAGTGACCCTGGTCTGTCTCCTGGTGACCGGGCTGAACGTGAGCCTGTTCCTCACGCTGCGAATTGTCAAAACGCCGGACGGGCCAAAACAGACGCCTCGCGCGGCGCTGCAATCTGCTACGGGTGGACTACCTATCGTATTCACCGGGGCGCACGAATACGTAGAGACGCACTTCTACGCTCCTGCCGACATTGCGCCTCGCCTCTACTATTTGAGTTCGCCCGAACTCGCACGCTATTGGGCAGGCACGGACGCGGTGGACGCCATGCTCAAACATTGGAGCGAGATCTCGGACTGCCAGATCGACGACCCGCGAGCCTTCACGGCGTCTCACAAACGCTTTATTGTCGTCAGCAAAAAAACAGACGCGTTCCCCTGGCTTTTGCAGGAACTGGAACGCGAGGGAGCGCGCATTTCCCTGCGCGATACGGACGGGTCTCAGGCCGTCTACGACGTGGAAGTTCGAAACTAGCGGGGCCCGACTAGGGCGTACCCTTGCCCGCGAACACCGCGAATTGGCCGCCGAGCGCGATTCCGCTGAGCGCGGACTCAATTCCTTTCAATTTCCCGTACCAGCCCTCCGGGAAATACAAAAAGTATTCCGTCAAATTCGGCCTCAGCCCGGACTTCCTCATAACCCTTCGCGTCATGCCTGCGGTCAGAAGCTTAGCGTCGGCGTCTACCGGCGTCCGCCGCACTATCATCTGAGTCGCCGGATTAAACGGATTATGCTCAATCACGCAAGCCGTACCGCCCGGTCGCAGTACGCGAGCCATCTCATTCATGAGTCCGGCCCGCCCTTCGGGAGGCACATGGTGATACACGCACACCGCTGTCACCATGTCGAACGATTCGGAGGCAAAGGGAAGCTTTGCGGGATCAGGTTGCGGCCGCACTTCGAGTCCCTCGCATCCCGTTAGCATGCCGGCGGAGGGGTCGCATCCATAGGCCCGCGCCACGCGGGGCGAGCCGATGCGCAGAAGATCGCCCTGGCCACACCCCACATCAAGCCATTGAAGGGATTTCAAATCCCGTCGCGTCCGCGCAAACCAAGCCTCGATCAGCTCCCATTTACGGGTGAAGAAGAACTCGCCGTCAGCCGCGAATCGATCCCGGATCGGATCGCGCAGCAGTTCGTCGTACTTTTGCGCGTAGCGATCGAACTCCGGTTCGGAATGCTCCGGCACTCAGCTCAGTGTACCCTTGAAGCCCTGACCTCAATGGGTTGCGCTGACCCGGCGATTTCGTTCCGCCGCAGCCAGCCTTCAAGAGCGACCAGAAACCAGAGCTGCGCGGGCGTCCGGCCGGATGCTTTCGCGGCGCCGATTTCAGATTCGACTGCGCCCGGCCTGATCCATCCCTGCCGCTGGAGGAGAGAGTCGCCGGAGATCGAATGGAGCGCGCCTGCCCACGGGCCAGCGAGCCAACGCTCTACAGGTATCGTGAAACCCTGCTTTTTCCTTGCAGCGACGTCAGGTCCGATTCTCCGCCGCACGATTTCCCGGAGAATCGCCTTGAGCGCGCCGCCGCGCAGCCGCAGCGAATAAGGAAGCCGCGCAGCGAACTCCCACAACTTATCATCGAGAAACGGCGACCGAGCCTCGAGCGCGTGATACATCGTCCCGCCGTCCACCTTCGTCATGAACTCGGAAACGAACCACATCCTTTGTTGATAGCGAAGCAGTTCCGAAAGCAGATTCTTCGCTGAGGCCGAAGACAAGGGGATCCTGCGCTGCTCAAGTTCCCGTCCCGCCAACCGCTTGCCAAGCATTCCGCGTTGCTCGTAGTACGGCAGGCCGTTGTGCGCTCTTGTTACCGCGCCCAGTCCGCCCGTGGCATAGTCCAGAAAATGCGCGGGCCGACGCAGTTGCGGAACCGCCCTGGCAACAGGCCGCAAGGCCCTCCATACCGACGCGGCCCCAGGTGGCAGACACTTGGCTACGCGTTGCGTTGTCAGGTAGTCGCGATGAAACGGGTAGCCCAGGAACACATCGTCTCCGCCGTCTCCTGTCAGCAGGACGGTCGCGAAGGATTTTACAGTGCTGGAAACCCGAAGCATGGCCAGCGCGGACTGACAGCCGAAGGGCTCGCCGTACGCCGCGCTGAGCTGATCCAGCATCCCTTCCTCCTGGAGAGGTAGCGTGACGATCCGGTGCGGAATGCCAAGCGACCGCGCGGTTTTCACTGTCGTGGGCGCTTCGTCCGCGGGATCGTCCGGCGTGCTGACGGTGAAGGCCGTTATGTTTACGTTCAGTCGTGACAGCGCCCAGCAAACCAGCGTCGAATCGATTCCACCACTCAGGAGGGCTCCGATCGGTACATCCGCGGTCAGGCGAAGCCGCACAGCTTCGGTGAGCAGCTTTTCTGTTTCCTCCACAGCTTCATCGAACGTGACACTTGAAGAATCGTCCGCTTCCGGAAGTTCCCAATACCGCCGCACGCTTGTTTTGCCCGCGTTCCACTCCAGAATTGTTCCTGCCTGGAGCTTAACGGCGCCATGAAAGATGGCATTTGTATCGGAAACGTAACCGAATTCCAGAAATTCAAGCACGGCCTCGGGATCGATTTCAGAAACAAGTCCTGCGTCCCGAAGCGCAAACACAGTCGATGCGAACGCGATATATCCCTGTGACTCCGTGTAAATGAGCGGCTTTACGCCGAGCCGGTCACGGGCTAGAAAAAGCGTCTCGCGCGCATCGTCCCAGATCCCGAACGCGAACATGCCGCGCAGGCGACGAGTCAATTCGTCTATGCCCCATTCCTGATATCCGCGGACCAGAACTTCCGTGTCACAGCGGGATCGGAAGCGATGACCGCGCTGTTCGAGTTCGTGGCGAAGTTCTATGAAGTTGTAAATGCAGCCATTGAACACCACTCCAACGCGTCCGTCGTCCGACAACATAGGCTGCCGGCCTGCGTCGCTCAAATCGATAATCGCGAGTCGGCGGTGTCCTAGAATCGCACCGGACCATGCGTGAACACCTTCGGCGTCGGGCCCGCGGCGTTCCATCGACCGCACCATCCTACGCAGGGCCTGATCAGCGGTAGCGGAATGTCGTGACGCGGCTAACCCTGCGATACCGCACATGCTAGTATTGTCGCAAAGCGCTTTTCCCAATCGCCATTCGGTTGATTTAGTTAAAGATAGAAAAGAAATGCGTAAGTGGGTACTATATCCGGAAAGTCCCTTGCTCCTATGCTTATTGATGGTGCCAATTGTCTTTGTAACTTGCAATCCATTTGTTGAAATTGGCGCAATTGACGACTGGCAATACGTCGGTTTGGCCCGCTCCCTCGCCCAGACTGGGCATATTCAGATGGACGGCTGGTCGCGCGCCATCGCTCTTCCGCAGGCGATCTGGGGCGCGCTGGCGATAAAGCTCGCGGGTTTTTCCTTCATGGCGGTTCGCGCATCGATGATTCCGATCGTGCTTGGATGTGGCGCGTTGACTTACGCCATCGCCAAGTGGCTCGGACTAAGCCCGTGGCTGGCTGGATTGACGGCGGCGGAGTTGCTGTTATGTCCGCTGTTTGTGCCGTTGTCGACGACCTTTATGTCGGAGGTGCCGTCGCTGCTCTTTGTGTTGATGACGCTGTACTGCGTCCTACGGGCCGTTGAGGCGCCGCCGCGAAGCGCGGCGAAGTGGATTGCGCTTGCGGCTGTGGCGGGATTTCTCGGCGGCGCCGACCGCCAGATAATGTGGGTCGCTCCATTGGTAATGCTTTCAGGTCTGATCGCCCTTCGCCGCAGGGAACGCGACGTAGCATTGTTCGCCCTCATCGCCATGGCCGCCGTGATGCTTGCCGCCGCTTACGCGGAGATCTGGGCTTCGCGGCATGGGATTCTAGGCGTACCCGCGACATTGCCGTCGCCTGCGGAGATCGCGGACCACACTCTTAACGCCTTGGTCCGCGCTCTGCTGAGCATGTCGCTCTACTGCCTTCCCGCTCTGCTGTTTGTATTCGGGAGCCGCATAGCCTGGACGCGCCGCGCACTGCTGGCTTGCGGCGTGGGGGCTTGCCTCCTCATCGGCATCCTGGCAATGTATCCCGATTTGACGAAGGCTCCCTGGCTCGGGAATATAGTCACGGTGTTTGGCGTGATGAGGCCGGGGCAGAGGCTCGTCGGTCTGCAGCCTGTGGCGCTTCACCGCATCATCACGCATGGCGTGGGAGTCGCCGTGATCGCTTTCACATTGTTTGCGGTGTTTGCCTTACCTGCGGTGGGAAGAGCTTTGAGAGAACGCGGATCCGTGGACAACCGGCTCAGGATCTTCGGGGTGGTCGCCTTTTCATTCTGCGCCGTCTATTTCGCCGGATCTTTGGTCTCGGCGCTATGGCCGGCGTGGTATTTCGACCGCTATCTCTTACCGATGATCCCGATCCTGAACCTGGGGGCGATGGCCGTGGCGGCGCGCTTGCCGGGCACGGCGATACGATTCGCCGCGGTTCCCATTCTGCTGATCTTCGGCGCTTACGGCCTCGTGATCACGCACGATGCATTTCGCCTCGATGAAGCCCGGGCGCGGGCGGGCGTTCGCCTCGGGGAAATGGGAGTTCCGCGGACCTGCGTGACCGGAGGTTACGAATATGATGGCTGGACCCAGTTAGGGACGACGGGGCAGATCGGACAAGCGGGGAATCCCAACGTGGTGTTTGAGGTGTTATCGGCCCCGGAGGCGAATTCCGTCGGGAAATTCTGGTTTCGGCCGCTTACCCCAAGCGTGCGCCCGGGGTACTTCATGGTGACCAGCCCTCAGCCGGACCTGAGCCAGACCATATTCACCGAACCGTACCGCACATGGCTGCCGCCGACGAACCGAGAAATTATGGTTCAGGCCAATTCGCCCGCGCGCTGCGACTAAAGTACCCGCGCCGGATTCCCGACGGCGACTACTCCGTCAGGTACCGGCTTGGTCACGACTGAGCCTGCGCCGATCGTTACTCGGTCGCCGACGTCTGCCATCACGATCGCCGCGGCCCCAATCCAGGAGCCTTTGCCCACGCTTACATCGCGAAACGCGCCGGTGTGGCTTCCCAGAGTTTTGCCATGTTCATCCCGCGCGTGTTGGCGCGCTCCACTGAGAATCTGCACCTGCGAGGCGATCTGTGTTCCGGCGCCGATTCTCGCGCGCCCGAGAACGCAACCGGGCCCGATGTAGACACCCTCACCAACGGTTGCCCTGGAGTTCGAGAAAAACGTACCGAAGGAGATGCGGCAGCGCAGAGAACAAGATTCGAGCGTTATCCAGTAGTACGCGACCCGCAGGTAGTCGCCGGGGATGCCCGGTACGAGCGAAAGGAATTGGCCACCGGCGACGAATGCGCTCTGCGCTCTTCCGAACCCGCTCAGCAGCGCGAACGGCCAAACGATCACAATTGCGAGCGATGTGACGAGCGCCTTAGCGAACTGCTTCATGAGTGACGGGACGCGGTTCGAGCAATATCGCCCGCTCCAGCTGAACGGGTTGCGAGGCGTTGACGGCCGCTCCGATCACATAGAGAGGTCTGCCCTTCGATTCTTCATAGATGCGCGCCACATAATCCCCGATCAGTCCGACGCAAATCAGCGTCACTCCGAAGAACAAACACTGCAACGCGACGATGGACGTCCAGCCGGAAACCACGTTCTTGAAAACCAGCGCCGCAACCATAGCGAACATGAGGTAAACGAAGGCGAGGCAGCACGCGGCCACACCAAGCCCCATCGTGAGATGCAGCGGCGCCGCTGAGAATGAGGTGATTGCGGTCCACGAAAAGCGCGCCATTTTCCAGAACGGGTATTTGGTCGTTCCGGCTGCGCGCGCCTTGCGCTCGAAAGGAAGGATGGCTTCGCGCAGACCCAGCCATGCGATCATCCCGCGGAGAAACCGATGCTGCTCGCGAAACTGCCGCATAGCGCTGATCGCGCCGCGGCTCAGCAGGCGGAAATCGCCTACCTCTTCCCGCATTCGCCGATCCACCATTCCGGACATCACCCGGTAAAACAACCTTGCCGTCGCGCGCTTAAACCACGTATCGCCATCGCGCGAGATCCGTTGCGGCGAAACCACCTCATAGCCTTCTTCGTAAAGCCGCAGCATCTCCGGAATCAGTTCCGGAGGGTCCTGAAGATCGGCGTCCATTACGATCACGGCGTCGCCGCAAGCGAAATCAAGTCCCGCGGTTACCGCCGCCTGATGACCGAAATTCCGCGAAAAGCGAAGGATTTTAATCCGCCGGTCGAGCGCCGCTTCCCGGGTCAGCAGATCGAACGAGCCGTCGCGACTGCCGTCGTCCACGAATAATACTTCGTAATCTATATTGAGAAGGGCAAGAACGGAACCGAGCGCCGGAAGGGTGTGCGGCAACACCTCTTCTTCGTTATAGACCGGGATGACCAGCGACAGCTTCATTCAAATTAAAAGCATAATACTCCGGAGGAAAACCGCCTGTTCGAAATTGGAACTCCGCGAGTCGATCTGCGTTCACGCGGATGGAGCCTGAGCCGCGCCTGCGTCTGGTTCGTGACGCTCCAGCCGCCGATGCGCCCGCCGAGGCGCTCCGCCCTGTATCGGTTGCCCTTATTTGCCAGTCCTATCCGCCCGTCGTTGGCGGCTCAGAAATCGAAGCGCAACGCGTCTGCGCCGGTCTGCTAAAGCGCGGCCATAAAGTGGAAGTGATTTGCGAAGGCGCTCCACCCATGCCTCCGGTCCGCCGCTGGAAGGACCCTCTCGGCATTAATGTGCGCCTTATCGGAGCCGGGTTTCCGGGCGCGATTCGCGGCTATGTCTACGCGCTCGGAGTTGCGTGGATCCTCCTGCGCAATCGCGCATCCTACGACGTCGTGTATTTCCTGATGTCGGGCCTGCAACTTGCCACGGGGCTTCCCGCCGCGCGCGTCCGCCGCATCCCGATCCTGATGAAGTTTTCCGGGAGCAGTCTCATTCGCCGTATGAAAGATTCGTGGCTCGGGCGACTCGAACTCAGCCTTCTGAACCGATGGGCCGATCACATTCTCGTTCTTAATGACGGTATGGTCGCCGAAGCCGAGGAGGTTGGTCTCGATACGCGGCGCATTGCGTGGATGCCGAATCCGGTCGACATGGATGACTTCCGGCCGCCGACTCGTGAAGAGAAGACGCGCCTGCGACGCGAATTCAATCTTCCCGTTGACGCGCCGGTTGTGCTTTTCGCAGGGAGACTCGCGCCTGAAAAGGAATTACTTTCCCTGATCGCCGCGTTCCGCCAGGTATTGGAGCATCGCGCTGACGCCATCCTGGCGCTTGCAGGCGACGGCCCCAGTCGAACCGAACTGGAAGCGTCGGCGGGCAGCCTCATGGGTTTCTCAATCCGTTTTACCGGCATGGCGTCTGTTCGCGATGTGCGTCGACTCATGCAGGCGAGCGATATCTTCGCTCTGGTTTCTTCGCTCGAAGGTCTCCCGGTATCGCTGATCGAGGCGATGGCTGTGGGCCTTCCATCCGTGGTCAGCGACATTCCGGCCAATCTGCAGTTGGTCGAATCGGGGACGCACGGGCTTGCCGTCCCGGTCGGTGACTCCGCTGCCGTGGCGCAGAGCCTTCTCGGGCTGATGAACGACCAATCCGCCTGCCGAACCATGGGCGAATCCGCCCGCGCGAGGGTCAAAGCTACATACGCCACTGAGAGCGTCGTGCTCCGCTACGAGCGACTCTTCGCAGGAATGCTGCGGTTATGAGGGTTGCGTTCCTTGTTGGCGGCGATACGCCCTCGACGCTGCGATCGATCGAGGCCGTGTGCCGCCTCCCAAACATCGAAGTCGTCGGCATTCTCCTCGATACCGGCGTAACGCCGCGCAGCGCGCGCATGGCGAACCTTCGCCGCAACATGACGCGTGAAGGCGTTGGTTATCTCTACCGCCGGGCCATTGGCGCGTTGCGTGACTGGCTTGACGCCCGCGCGGCGCGGCTTGTACCCAAACGCCAAATCGACGACCTCCTGCGCCGCGCCTTCCCCGAAGCGAATCTCAATCTTGAAGACGCCACCGCGCGGCTCGGGCTGCAACTGATCCGCGCCGGCAATCTGAATCAACCGGCCGCTGTCGAATCACTCCGCAGCCTTAACGCCGATCTCGGCATCGTCATCGGAACTCGCATCCTGAAGCCAGCCATCTTTTCCGTTCCGAGGCAGGGCTGTATCAATCTGCATAAAGGCGCCGTGCCGGATTACCGCGGCATGCCGCCTGGTTTCTGGGAGATCTACGACGGGGCAGAAACCGCAGGCGTCACGGTCCATTTCGTCGATGCCGGGCTCGACACCGGCGATATCGTCGGAACATCGGAAATTACCATCCATCCGCTGGAAACGCCCGACACTCTGCGCACCAAACTCGATCTCGAAGGCGCGCGTCTTCTCGCGGAAACGGTCGCCGCCCTCGCAGCGGGAACCTGTAAACGCCGCCTGCAGCCACCATCGTTCACCCGCCCGCGCCGTAAGCCCACACATGGCCAACGCGTCGAACTCGCGAAACGCGCTCCGCACCTCGGCATTATTGAAACCGACGAAAAACGTATCTTCAAGACGGTTTTCTATCTCTTCCTATACCGCTGCGGCATCTTCCATTTGACCCGTCGCTTACGAAGAAAAGGCGCCATCATCCTCTACCACCGCGTGAACGATTTCGCCGGCGACAACCTGACCATCACCACGCGCGCTCTCGCGGAACAGATCCTCATCCTGAGGCGCTACTACAGCCCGGCCACGACGACGGCGTTAGTCACCGATGTCCGCGGCCACGAGTCAGTTCCTCGCGGCAGCGTCGCCATTCATTTCGATGATTGCTATCGCGACGTCCTGCTCAACGGTTCACGTCTCCTCTACGCCGCCGGATTCCCCGCCGCCATGTTCATCGCAACCGGATTCATCGATACCGACCGCGTATTTGAACATGACCGGGCTAAGTATCCGTTCAATTTCGAAAATCTGCGCCGCGCCGAGATTCCGGCTCTCATCGAACGTGGGTTCGAAATCGGAGCCCACACCGTCAACCACGTCGATCTGGGTCAAATCGATCCCGAATCCGTTCGTTTCGAAGTTACAGAGAGCCGCCGTGCGCTCGAAGAGATCACCGGCCGCGAAATTCTCTTCTTCTCATTCCCTTTCGGGCGCAACGCCAACATCCGCGAAGACTCGCGCCGCATCATCGAGGAAGCTGGCTTCAACGCTCTCTTTTCCGCGCATGGCGGATTCGTTTCAGCCGCATCGGACCCTTACGACATCCCTCGAATCGGCATCAACTCGCGCTATCGCGCCCTCGACCTCATCATGGAACTCGAAGGCCTCTCGCTGCCCCGGTTGTTCCCCCGGCTGAAATCCGCGCTCAGGTCCAGCCCCGCAGCCGATACCACGCATATTTGACCGTCTCCCGCGTCAGGTCGATAAACACCGGCCACCGCGACAGCAGGGAATTGATTCGCTTCCCGGCATCGGGCGCCGGATGCGCCTCCACATTCACGCCCGCCTTGTGAAACGCCATCCACGCGCGCCGCGAATGATAATCGCTCGTGACCAGAATCCAGGGCGTGGGCGAATTTCGCAGCAAAGCGCCTGCGTTGAGCGCGCTGTCCCGCGTCGTGAACGACCGGGTATCGAGCGCAATGGCGTTCGCCGGCACGCCCTGGGCAACAGCGAAATCGCGCATCGCTTCCGGAATTCCCTCGCCGCCGCTGAACAGAATCGCGCGATAACTGCCCCGCCGCCATTCGAACACCGCGTAGACGGTTCTCCAGTACGACGTTAACCCTAGAAGGCGATCCGAAGTCGCGTCGCCGGCCAGCACAACCAGCGTTCCGCCCGATCTCTCTGACCACGGCGCGGTCAAGGCCCGAGTCCACGGTCCGAGGACCGGCGAGAACGTGACCGCCGTGAACAGAAGCGAAAAGCAGACGGCCAGACTCACCAGAATTCGCCCTGCTGTTCGCAGCATGCTACTCAGCTTTCCAGCAGTTCCACCAGCAGTTTTTCCGGCGTGATCAGCCAGGCGATGCGCCGTCCCCCAAACGCCACCGCCGGCAGCGGCTTCTTCGCGATCAGACAACCGCGCCCGCGCAGCTCCGCGAGCGAGGCGTCAAGATCCTCCACCTGCCAGCAGGCGTGATGCAAACCGCCGCCCTTTTCAGTCAGGAATCGATAAACCGGAGAATCCATTCCCGCGGGTTCCACGAGTTCAAACTGCGGGTCGTCCCGGTTAGTGGAGAGAAACGCCACCCTGACCTTCTGGAGCGGATCTTCAAAAATGTTTCCGTCCCAGGCCGCCCCCAGCGTGCGCTGAAAGCTCTCGAGCCCTTTGCGGACGTCACTCACGACATATCCGTAGTGATGCAGCCGCATCAGTTCTGGTTCGGGGGCAACCGTTCCGCAAGATACGTGTGAATGCGCTCGAAGCTGTCGAGATCCGCCAGATCCTCGAAGTCCAGTTGAAAAGCGAACTCGTCTTCGATAACGTTCGCGAGCGTGATCGCGGCGACGGAATCCCATGTCGACAGCGACTGCTGGGAGGCTGTCTGGATCTCGCTTTCGGGCAGATCCGGAAAAACCGTCTCGAAGCATCGGGCGAGCCGGCCGCTGAGGTTATCCATAGACCTCCGATTCCTTGAGGATTTCAACCTTGTGATAAAGCGGAGGGCAGACCTCCTCGAACCGCGCGCGTTCCAGCGCGAACGGCCCTTCCGGCGCCGCGCCGGTCAGCGACGCGAAGAACTCGCGCGCGGGATGATTGCGAGGCGTCGGAGCGAAATCAAATCGAATGACGCTCGGCGAAAACGTGTCGAACAGCAGCCGCAGACACTGATGTTCGATGCGCCGCGAAAACGCGCGGCAACTCATGACCCAAACGCTTACGTCGAGGGCATCTTCGCCGCGCGTCCCTTCAATAACCGCAATCGTCCCTAACGGCCCGAACTTATCCCGGTACGCCACGGTCATCAGAATCGATTCCGGACGCGCAACCGTCCGCCGCCAGTCGGCTTCGAGGAATCGCCGGCCGTTCAGATTAAACTGATTCGTTTTGTTGACCAACTCCAGGGCCCGTGGATTATCCGCGTCCGTGAAGTTCGCCGTAATCAGCGCATCGGCGCCAGCCAGAAACGCTTCGGAGAGTTGGCCACCCTTCAGGTTCTCCCGAACCACCGAGGTCCGTCGGATGCTCTCCAGTCGGATCGCGTCATCTTTCGACAGACGTTCCTTTCCGAACAAATCCCTCAACCGTCGGAGCATCCGAAACCCTGCTTCGTAATCGTCCGCCGGAAACAGAGCGCCCTCGAGCCCAGGGTTCGCCTCCACCGCCTCAGCGAGTTCCATGGGGCTGTCGTCCACGAACACTACACTGTCCGCGGCAATGTTCCACGTGTCAAGAATGCGCCTGATCGAGCCCGATTTCGCACCCCAGTGGGCCTCGATGGGGAAAATTCTGTCCGCACTCAGCAGCAGGTCCGGCCGCTCGAACGTTCGACTCACAACCTCCGGATCGTTCTTGCTCGCCACCCCGATCAGAACGCCTTCTTCCGCGAGCGAAGCCAGCAACTTTTGATAGAGACAGTGGATCTGACTATGGCCCGCGAGATCCCACGACACCTCAGCCGGGCCGACCTCGCCGACAATGCCGCGCCAGAGCGTGTTATCTAGGTCCGTGACCAGTCCCTTCTTCGGAATCGCGGGCGTCAACAGCCGCGCCAGGGCATTCGCCAAAGCATCGGCGAAAACCGTCGTATAAGGCAACCCCGCGAGCAGTTCGGACTTCAGATCGTGCCGCGCCGCGCAAGGCGATTCGTCGCCTAACCTCCGCCGATTCACGACTGCAGCCCGCGCCGCGCACCGGCTCGCGAACTCCATCAGATCGCGTTCCAGCAGGAGCTCGGCCTGCGACTCCTGCGTACCCGCTGCATGGAAGAAAGGCGGCAAGGGCAGGGAAGGCAGCGATATCGCAACTCGAATTCCCGCGGGTAATCCCTCAACCGCCGCTGCAATCCGATCCAGCATCGCGCGAGCCTGGTCTACCAGATCGGGTACAACCGAAGGCGTCACCGCCCCCGCGCTGCGATACCCCAGCCGCGGATCGAGGTCTGCCCATTCCAGCGCAATCGCAATCGCGTGCGGGTCCGACTTCGCGGCAGACTCCAGCGTTCCCGCCAGATTCCCGAACAGGCCGACGCTCGTTTGCACCTTCCGCGTTGGCAGATGCTCCTGAAGATGCGCGGTAAGGAATGTCTGAAGGTGAAGAGGAGTGAAGCCGCAGGCGAGCAGCACGTGGTACTCGGTCGCGCTCCCGGGAGCCGCGCGAATGACCTTAAGCGCCTCTGTTACTGTCACTTCTGGGTTGCCGCCGGTTAATAAACCACCACCTTAGCAGGCCCGGCGAAGCGAATTCAACCTGTTCGATGACGTTGCCGTGGCGTTACTTCGCCGTAATCTTCAGATTCGAAAAATAGCCGTCCGTCCCTGGGCCGACCCACAACGCGACTCCGCCTTCATGCGGATCGAGTTTGAGATCGTCCACGATCAGGCAGGGTTGTTCGGCGCCGTGTACGTAGAGCCGCGCCTTGCGGCCCTCCACTTCGATCTTGTACTTCGTCCAGACACCGGGCTGAAGATCGACGTACGACTCATATTTTTCAGGCGCTTCTTTCCGTGAACGGGCGAAATCAAAATCCGGGTACGAACTGTATTGAGTGGAGTGATTCCGCCGGACCTGATCGCCGGCCCGGCCGTTCGTCGGCCTCAGATAGATGTATTCGTAGCGCCCGTCGCCCTGCACCCGGAAAGCTATGCCGATAAATCCGCGAGCGCCTTCGGCCGCCCCCGCGGCAGGCTGACCCGCCAGATCCACTTCGATCACACCGTCACGAAATGCTGCGTCCCTGACCACCGCGTACGACGAGGCGTTCGCGGCGTCCGGATTGGCGAGTACCCGGATCGCACCCCGGCCCTTGAAGTTGGTTTGCGCCACAGAGACGTTTTTTCCGGCGAGTCTATCGACGGTTTGGGCATAGAGTGGGATGGCCAGGAAAGCCAGCAATGGCGCGCAGGCCAACCTGACAACGGAATTGGACCCTGGTTTCATATCTGCTCCAACGGGCACGTGTTTCGCCACCGCGGATTCGCGGCTGATGCTGTCCCGTACTCTTTCATTCGAACAGGTCCTGTCCGCAATCGGGATGGGGATGTCCGAGGCCGAACATCATCGGCGAGCCCGTTTTTAGAATCGTCAGGATTCGCGCAGCATCGGAAGCCCACCCGGCCGGCAATCCAGGCGGCTTTGACGATGGATCTAACGGATTATCCTGGCGTACTTTTGGTGATCTCGCTGGCTGCGCTGTGGCTTTCGGTGCGATTGGGTGTTCATCTGCGCCGGAGGCGCGCGCAACTGGTTGGATCTGAGCGGGAGGATCTAGGAGTCGTTCTGAACGCCACTCTCACACTGCTTGCTCTGATCATCGGGTTCAGCCTATCGATGGCCACCGGACGGTACGATCAGCGGAAAAACTATGAGGAAGCCGAGGCCAACGCGATCGGGACGGAGTATGTTCGCGTCGCCTTGCTCCCCGCTGCCGATGCGGCCAAGGCGCGGCATTTATTAAAAGGCTATCTGGATCAACGGGTCCTGTTTTACACGACGCGGAATACCGCTCGCCTGGATAGCATCAACGCCGCGACTTCGCGGCTGCAAGACGACCTCTGGTCTGTTGTCCAAGGCCCCTGTGCGGCCCAGCCGACGCCCGTTTCCGCGCTGATCCTGTCCGGCATGAACGACGTTCTGAATTCACAAGGCTATACGCAGGCAGCCTGGTGGAACCACATCCCGACTGGCGTCTGGGTTCTGATGGCAGTGGTGGCCATCTTCGGCAACCTGCTCTTCGGATACAGCGCGCATCTGGAGCTTAGAAGCGGGATGTTCGTCGGGCTGCCGGCGCTGATTTCCGTTTCGTTCTTTTTGCTGGCCGACCTGGACAGTCCGCGAGGCGGCATGATCCAGGTGAAGCCGCAAAACCTCCTCAGCGTTTCGAGCTCTCTGGGCACGCCGTAGGTTATCGCGTCTTCTGAGAGGAGGCTAATCGACTGCCGATACGGCCCTGGAGTTCGGCGGAAAAGCAAGATCAGTCTATTACTCGACGCGCCACTTATTAACTCCGGTCGAAATGTGGTCCTGAATTTTCACTTCCAGACGCAGCGCTGATGTGGTCACGGGTTTGAAAGCCACGTGGTTATATGCGTCTTTCGCGACGCCATAGGGTCCCGAATTCTCCACAGGCTTCCATTCGTTGCCGTCGAGGTAGAGAATCCGCCAGGAGGCAGGCACAGCGCAGCCGCCACCCTTGGCGGAATCGTCATACCAGAACACTTCGCTCCGCGATACGGAGTGCGGCTTATCGAAGGCGTATTGCACCCATTCGGTCGTTCCGCGCGTGTTCCACCAATCGAAGTGAGTTCCGGGATCGGTCTCGGTCGGCTCCTCGTTATCCTGAACAGCGGTCGCCGGACCGCCGTGCGGCGGTCTTGACGTGGTTACCCTGGCGGTGCTCGAGAGTGTGGGGTACGGCGTAGGCTTTGCGGACGCCTCTGAAGTGGGGAGCCAAACGATCATCTCGCCTTTGCCGCGGTTGGCCCAGGCATAGTAGGGTATGGCGGTGAAGGCCTGCGTCGCGCGCCTGACGTCGCCCTGGGCGTCTTTCGCAAGAGACACGGCCTGCCCCTTCACGACTTCGACTCCGTTCAGCAAATCCGGCCGGAATTCCGCTGTCAGCCTCGACGAATCCGGCAGCAGGAGATTCCGCAC
The DNA here is from genome assembly GCA_035262625.1 of Bryobacteraceae bacterium. Classification (GTDB taxonomy): domain Bacteria; phylum Acidobacteriota; class Terriglobia; order Bryobacterales; family Bryobacteraceae; genus BOG-234. The sequence goes on along the minus strand of DATFSM010000007.1, from coordinate 21,995 downwards.
CTTCCCGTTCGGATTGTCAACCCACTCGGCCGCATAGACGATCGGTCCACGCTGGATTGCGACGCGCCCGTGGTCCGCAGCCACCAGATCATTCGCGATCACGCGGCGAACCGGCATCGGCAGGTTCAACTCGACCACGTCCCCTTTCTGCCAGGTACGGTTGATCGCGACGTATCCTTTGTCGAGAGTCAGGGGGACGCTTTTTCCGTCGACCTTCAGGATTGGCGTCGCGGCGCTCACGTCGGCAAACCGGTAAAGGTCGCTCGGCATTGGTTCGTTGCGCGCCCAACCCGGGATTCGAACGTTCACTACAGCGGCCGAAGCCTGATCCGGCGTGATGGTCATCTTCACGGCGCCTTCCCATGGATATTTCGTCTCCTGGACAATCTTCAGCGTGCGCCCGTTGTCGAGCTTGATATCGGCGCTGCTTCCCATGTAAAGGTTCACCCAGACGGCGTTCTCCTTCTGGCCATAAACGTAGCCGGGTACCGAGGCCATGAACCGCGTGATGTTGCCAGGGCAGCAGGCGACTCCAAACCACGGGCTGCGCTGATCCTTCCCAGCATTTCCGGTCGCTTCCAGCGGGTTCTGGTAGAAGAAGGTTTTTCCATCCAGCGAAACGCCGGAAATCAGGCCATTGTAGAGAGTCCGCTCCATCACGTCGATGTATTTCGAATCGGCGTGAAGCAGAAACATCCTGTGATTCCAGTAATCGTTGCCGACGGCGGCGCAGGTTTCGTTGTAGGCGCTCATATTCGGCAGTTCGTAGTTTTCGCCGAAAGACTCTCCGGCGGCGCGCGCGCCGACTCCGCCTGTCACGTGCAGTTTCTTGTATGCGACGTTCTCCCAGATCTTGTCCAGCGCTCCCACATATTCCTGATCCCCCGTCAGGGCCGCGACGTCGGCCATTCCGGAGTACATATACATGGCGCGGACCGCGTGTCCGCCGGCCACCGCCTCCGTCTGCTGGGTGACCTTCAGATGCGCTTCGACGTAACGATTCCCCGCGCCGCGCTCGGCGCTCTGAGGCCCGCGCGAGTCCAGCATGAACTTGGCCAGATTCAAATAGCGGGGATCGGCGGTCGTCCGGTACAACTTTGCCAGCCCCATCTCGATAATCTGGTGCCCGGGCCAGATCTCGCGCTTTCCCGGCCCGAATGTCTGATCGAGCAGATTCGCCGTGCGCAGAGCAATGTCGAGAAGAGAGCGCTTTCCGGTCGCGTCATAGTAGGCTACAGCCGCCTCATACAGATGGCCCAGGTCGTAGAGTTCATGACTGTTGACGCCTTCCAGACTCCACCGTTCGGCTCCGGACCATGGGTGCGGATGTTGCGGGTCAATCGTGCGCGCGGTGTACAGATAACCATCCGGTTCCTGCGCTGCGCCAATCTTCGCGATCAGGCTGTCGACGTAAGCCTCAAGGGTGGGATCGGGGTGAACGCTGAGCGCATATGACGCGCCCTCTATGACCTTGTAGACATCGGTGTCATCGAACGGGTAGGGGGGTACTTATGATTTTCGAAAGATTCGCCACGAAGCGCCTTCGCGGCGCGAATGAAGTTATCGACGCGGCCAGTCTCTTCGTCCTTGCCGAAAGCAAAGGGGATTGTGACCTTCCGGTTGGTCTCGATCCTGGGAGCCCAGAACTGGTCATCAACGTGAACAGCCGTGAAGGGCACGGGACGAACGGGGTAATCCCGCGGCGCAGACTGCGCGAACAGCATCGCCGCGCTGAACACGGCGCACGATATCGTCTTCATTTTGCGTTCATTATAGGCGGAAAATCGAAATCCCCGCGCCATCGAAAGCGACACGGACTCACGAAGCGGATCGATAAGCAATAAGGCAGGATGTACCGGGCGCATCGAGCGGGCGAGAGACCCGGTCTTTCATGTAACGGCCCAGCGACACAATATCGGCGCACTGGGTCGCAACTCGATCATGTCGCTATCCTCAGATAACGATTATGACTGCTCTGAAAGCAGCACCTCTGGCGTGCCTCGCGCTTGCCGCCTGCGCCCCTCACCCCGCGATTTCCATTGCTGAGGGGCGAAAAACATTCGAATCGCGTTGTTCAGTTTGCCACGGGGCGGACGGCAACGGGGGCGAGAGGGGACCCGCCATTGCCCGCCGCATTCCCAGCCTGGCCGATCCGCAGCTCCGAAGCACCATTCTCGAAGGCCTTCCGCAGCGCGGAATGCCCGCGAATAATTTGAAGGACGCGGAGTTGGCTTCATTGACCGCATTTCTCCGCACTTTGCAGCCCGCAGCCGCGCTCGATTTTCAGCCCTACGCGGCGAAGGTCGAACTGGCAAGCCAAGGCACGGTTGAAGGCGACATTGTCTCCGAGGCCTTCGACGAGGCTGTGCTGCGCAGCGCAGACGGGCGCCTCCATTTGCTGCGAAAACTCCCCGGCGGGAAATTTCGCGAAGTCACTTCGCAGAGCGATTGGCCCACTTACAACGGCGATATTGGCGGCAATCGATTCACGCGCGCGACGCAGATCGATAAGTCGAATGTGAGGCGAGTCGCGCCACGGTGGACATTCACAGTTCCGAACGCGGCCTCGTTGCAGACGACCCCGCTCGTCGTAGAGGGCGTGATGTATGTGACGGCTGGTAGAGAATGTTTTGCCCTCGACGCCGGTACCGGCCATCCAATCTGGCATTATGAGGCGCCGGGCGGGCGCGGCATGCCGCCAAATCGTGGAGCCGCGTACGCAAATGGGCGGGTTTTCATGGCCACGCACAACGCCCACCTGATCGCGCTCGACCGGTCGACCGGAAAACCCGTTTGGAACACGGAAGTGGGCGACTCGCATTACTACACCATCACGTCGGCGCCTCTTACGGTAGGCAATCTGGTGGTGACCGGTACCGGTGGGGGTGAGCAGGGGTCGCGCGGCTTCATCGCAGCATTCGACCAGGCGACCGGAAAGGAAGTCTGGCGGTTCTGGACGGTACCCACGCCAGGAGAACCGGGTTCCGAAACCTGGAAGGGTAAGGGCATCGCTCACGGAGGCGCAGTGGCGTGGTTCACCGGCGTCTACGATGCGAGCACGGACACCATTTTCTGGCAGACCGGAAATCCCGGAAAGGACTACAACGGCGACGAGCGACTGGGGGATAACCTCTACAGCGATTGCATTGTGGCTCTCGATCCAAAGAGCGGAAAGTTGAAATGGTATTACCAGACCACGCCTCATGATCTGTGGGATTGGGACGCCGCCGAAACGCCGCTGGTGATCGATGCGAGCTGGCAAGGTCGTCCACGTAAACTGCTCGTGCAGGGTAATCGCAACGGATTCTTCTATGTTTTCGACCGCACTGACGGCAAGTTGCTCCTTGCCAAGCGGTTCATCGAAAATTTGACTTGGGCGAAAGGCATCGGAGTCGACGGACGCCCGGTTCTCGCGCCCGGTCAAGAGCCGACGGCCGCCGGAACTCGTGTCTGTCCGTCGCAGGACGGCGCCACAAATTGGTATTCGCCTTCGTTCGATTCCGCGTCGAATCTATTTTTCATGCAGACCAACGAGAAATGTTCGGTATATACGAAGCGAAACGACGAATTCGCGCAGGGCCAGGATTTTTTGGGCGGAACGCAGCGAGTTGACGAGAATCCAAAACCGCGTCGGATTTTGCGCGCCCTCGATTTGCAGTCCGGCGATGTGAAATGGGAAGCGCCGCAAATCGGGGCCGCCGATACTTGGGGCGGTACGCTTGCCACGGCTTCCGGCCTTGTTTTCTACGGCGAAGACAGCGGGGCGTTCGTTGCAGCGGACGCCCACACGGGCGCCACGCTTTCGATATTCCACCTGAATGCTAACTGGCACGCATCACCGATGGTTTATCAATTCGACGGTAAAGAGTTGATCGGCATCGTGGCCGGTCCGACCGTGATGGCTTTGGGGCTGGTGGATTAGGCGGAGGCGCCGTGGCCGAGTTGTGGCGCAGCCGTGTGATGGCCGCCGCCTCGGAGATGGCGGCGGCTCGGAAAGGCCAGTTACCACTATCAGGACCTCGCGACGTTTCGAATCGCGGTAAACGTTCCGTCAGAGACCTTTCGCCAGCCAGACATTCCGCTGTTCCTTCCAGCCGACGAGCGCCAGATGGCGCCCATCCGCGGACGGAATACCCGATGCGTGAGCCGCGTTCGGCTGTTGCCACAGAAGATTCGTCCTGCCCTTAAGATCTGAAAAAAGCAGCGCCGCGCCACCCGCCATTTCCGTTCCCAGGTAAAAGCCATTGCCATCAGCGGACCAGTCGAGTCCCTGATGCCGTGTCCAGCCCCTTACAGTAATTTCGGTGGGTCGTGAGCCGTCGAGGTGAAGAATGTGAATCTTTTCTTCGCCATATTTCGCAACCGCGATGCGAGAACCATCGGGCGCCAGGTCCCAGCTATAGTAAGCCCGCGGATCGATATCGAAGCGCGCCAACTCTCGCCCTCGTCCGGAAAGCGGATCGAACGACGTAAACAGCAATTGTCTTCCTCCCGAGGCGAGTTCAGAGATGGCGCACGGCTTGCCGGGGCCGACCGCGCAACGGTGCGAAAGGTGCAAATGGGCATTGAATATGGTTTGGGCGGGGCCTCCGTGAACGGGCACGCGCATGAGCGACACGTTCCCGGTGAAGGCCACAGCGGTTTCTCCACTCGTTGCAAGTCCGTTGAGAACCTGATAGACGATCCATTGGCCGTCCGGGCTCACTCTGGGCCAAAGACCATCCTCGCTCGCGCCTGCGACCTCCCGTGGGATGTCTCCCGGCGATTGCAGGAAAAGCCGATTTCGCCCAGTGCTGTTGGATTCGAATACGACGGTGTTTCCATCTGTAAGCCACGCGCTCGGCGAATCGTCACCCTCGCTTGCCGTAAGTGCCGTGGGCGTCGAGATTCGGTGTGTTGAGCTATTGAGATCTGCCATGTACACGGCCGAGCGCGCGTCATTCGCCAGGACAGACACGGAAGTCCCGTCACCAGTCGGATTGATGCCCTCCGCGCATCCGCCAAGCCATCGGATGCGGCGTTCGGGTTTCTGCAGGGGCATGGTTCCACTCTTGTTCGAAGCCGCGACGAAAAGGTTGCACGTCGCTTGCATACGGTTTTCGATTGTGTAGACCAGTTTGCCGTCCGTCAGCCAGGAAAAATCATTCAGATTCGGATCGGAAAACAGAGTGACACTGACTCCGCCGGAGACCGGCACGCTTTCAATTGTCACGGTTTGGCCGGAGGCTGTTTGTGTGCGCCTCAGAAACGCAATGCGATCGGCGTCCGGTGACCATTGTGCGCGGGAGATAGAGCCGCCCGCGCCGAGATCAAGGACTCGCTGTTCGGAACCCCGAGTCGCTTCGATCAGATGGACCTCGCTACCGCGAGTCAATGCGATCAGGCGGCCATCGGGCGACACCGACCAACCCACGCCATGGTCGGCAATCTTTCGGGGATCGCCTCGTTCAGCAGGAACGACCCAAACAGCGAACGAAGCCCCTTCGCCGGTGTTCGCAAGGAGCGCGGATCCATCGGGGAACCAATCGGCTACCACCGTCTTCGACCCGCGCGCCAGACCTTCGGGCCAGACCACCGCCCGCGTTCCGCCGCTTTGAAGATTCCGTATGTGAATACCGCCCGAATCGGAATATGCGAGCACGCGACCGTCCGGGGAAATTGCCCCACTGAGCACCGGGTTGGCGGTTTCGTTGGAGGTGAGTCGCACGCGCTGCCCGTTAGGCCTGGCTCTTCGGCAGGCAAGCGGGCAAACGCTCAGGAGCGTAGCGGCGAGAACAGTAACAATCGGTCTAGCGGGCGGAACGCGCATTGGGTTCAGTCCAGTGTAGTGGACGAGCCCATCGGGGCCGCGCCCATCGGGGCCGCGCCACCATGCGTCGGGATGGACGATTTCGCTGATGCTAAAGCCCGAGCGTCCTATAAGGGTTTTGTCGAGGCGATGAAAGTGGCCAGAGAGATGATGCCGGGCAGGTTGCTCCTCACCACCAGAAGAAGAACCGGCCGCTAATCCGTCGCCCCTGCAATTCGGTTCGTTTCTCCGCTTTTTTAGTTTCTGGATTGGCTTTGTTTTTGCAAAAGCGATTTCCGTCAGTCTTGCCGGAGCCTCGATCCGGCTCCGGCAGACGCACTCGGGTTGATTTTTTTGAATATTCGGTTGGCAAGCATCCCGAGAGCCGGACGCGCGCGCTTCTGCGCGGGCCTGGCCGGTCCCGGTAGCGAGTATCGCAGAGGCTGTCGCGGATCTGAGGGTAGGTCACTGAGAAGTCAGGGCAGAATTGCTGTCTACCGTGTGGCGGCCCCAAAAAGCCCCATTCCGCGCTCTACAAGAATGACTGAGACATAGATAACAGCCACGACGATTACGGTTGCGACAACTGTTACGGCGAGACTGATCACAGACAGAACGGTGTCGTCTGCGGCGCGCGATATTGCCTCGCCCAATGGTTCCACCGGCTCACCCATGGGAGCGGAGTCTAACAAGGTCACCTAGAGCCGACGTAAAGATCTCAATTTAGCTAGTTCCGCAAGTACTACGGCGATTCCGTGCAATACCTGAAGCTTACGTAATAAACGCCCGCATTATGCCTAAATTCAGGGGTTGCCGGTTTCTTGGGCGGTCCGCCGACACCCCAGTCTCTGATACGGCAGCTCCAGTTCCGGCCTCACAACGAGTTCGGCGCGCGGGATCCCTGCGCCTTGCGTAACATCCCGATACCCAAGCGTGCGGTTGACGTGTCGGCCACCAAGGCGCCGGATTTAATGCGGGATGCCGGTACTCTTCGACGACAACGACCTGAGAAGGACTGCATCCGGGAGACTGGCGAGAAGGTGACAACGATTTCGCGCCCGGGGGCAGATGCGGTATTGAACTGACCTACGTGGAAATTGCTGTCCGCGCGCGCCTAAGATCCGAGAGCGCTCGTTTACCAGCGATCGGAAACGATTTACAACTCCACATTAATACCGAAATCTCGTTTAACGACAGCCGCCCAGTTGGCATCATCGAGAGCGCCCCAGTCTGCCCATTGCTCATCGTTCAGCGAGCTTCGCCAGGCCAGAAACGGGCCAGCATCCGGACTCGCCGCGTGACGTAGCTTCCAGGCACCACTTTCGACAATTTCCCGAATACGCTGACCGACCATTTCCGGGCCCGCGGTTCCGGCTGTCAGCGAGGCTGCAAACATTGCCGCGATGCGCCTCCCTTGCGGGTAAACGGCTGACCCTGGGGACGCCTGAATATTCCGCGCCATTCGCGTGTCGATGATGCCCGGCTCGACAATGGCCACTCGGACACCGAACGGCTTCATCTCCTGCGCCAGGGCTTCGCTCACCGCCTCAAGCGCAAATTTTGATGCCGCGTACGGCGTCATGGGGGCGGCGCTGATTTTTCCCGCAACCGACGACACATTGATAATCGTGCCGTGACGGCGCTCGCGCATCCGGTGCGCGACAGCCTGGATGCAGCGGATGGCTCCGAAATAATTCGTTTCCATGCAGGCGCGAAAGTCCGCCAGAGGCGTCTCTTCCACCGAGCCCAGACGTTCAACGCCTGCGTTGTTCACGAGCGTCTCCACGACCATCTTGGAATGGATTCGGGAGAAGCAACTCCGGACGCTCGCATCTGAATCGACATCCATTGCTTCGATGCGAATCGGGAGGCGTTCGCCAGCACTCAGTCGGCCCAACTCAGGGCTACCGGCCGGATCCCGCATCGTGGCGACAACTGTGTGACCGGCGCGCGCTAACACCAGCGCAGCGGCCATCCCAATTCCGCGGCTTGCGCCAGTAATTACGATATTGGACATCGATATTCCTCCGAGACTTGTAGGTCGTTACTCAGACAAGCTAACGCACCACCGGCCTGTCTGAAAGCGGAGATGGGTTAACAGGGGTTACATGCGGGGGCCGCCAACGGCGGAGGAATGCCTGGGTTACAAGGGGTTACCGGAGCGCCACATTTTCGACGTTCCTCTGTTATACTTCTGGCCCTGTGGGCAGTCAGCTTCAAGCGATCGCCGAACGCGTGTGTTTCAGTGAAAGCTTTCGCTCAAGCCCGCGGCTTCGGGATTTCCTTCGCTATCTGGTAAAGCGGCAAGTGGTCGATGGACAGGCGAAAGAAACGCTGATTGGCGTTGAGTTCTTCGGCCGAGATCCGGGCTATGACCCTCGCCGAGACCCAATCGTGCGCGTGGAAGCCCATCGCCTGAGAAGGCGGCTTCGTGAGTATTATCAACACGCAGGTAGCCAGGACGTGTGGCGGATCGAACTGCAGCCCGGCGCATATCTCCCGACTGTCCGGCGCGCTGGGGATGAGGCTGTCGAGTGCCGACTGGCCGTTAGAGTCGAAGCATCCGATTCGCTCACCGCGGAAGGCCTTACCGCCGAGCTGATCCGTCAGTTGGGCGCATTGCGCGGTGTCAAGGTACTCGCCCCTTCGTCCTCACTTGTGGCGCGGAATCCGATCGATGCGGTACAACAGCTCGGGGCCAACGCCATCCTGCACTGCCGGTTGGACGGGGTCAATTTGCAGGCGACCCTCAGCCGGACCCGGGGCGATCAGTTGACCCCGGTCGCTTCCTTCGACAATACGATTCAGCCCGCCGTAGATGCGCTGACGCTCTTTGTCGCGTCGAATCTGGGCGCCCGACGCATGGGCGGAAGTCCGCCGCGACTAGTCCTTGATCTCGAAAGCTACCAGCTCTATCTGGCCGGACGCGCCTGGTTTCACCGTTGGTCTCCCGACAATCTGGACCATGCCCGAAATTGCTTCGAGGGAGTACTGGCACGATACCCGGGGTTCGCGCCCGCTTATGCCGGGCTCGCCGATATCGGGGTTCTCCGCGCGTATTGGGAAGTGAGCTATCCGCGCCCGGTACTGGAGCAAGCACTGGCGTATGCGATGAAAGCCGCGGAACTGGATCCGACTTGTGGTGATGCCTTATGCTCGCGCGGCGCTCTGGAAGCGGCGCTCAACCACCGTTGGGAACAGGCCGAGAGCCTGTTTCAATCAGCCCTGAAGGCGAATGCCAATAGCGCTCTCGCGCTCAATTGGCTGGCGATCGTCGCGCTGATACCGCAACTGCGCTTTGCCGAAGCGGTCGATGCCGTTTTCGCCGCCTATGATCTCGACCCCGCTTCCCCGGAGATCGGGAATGAAATCGTTTGGGTGCGCATCTGCTGTGGGCAATACGGCGAAGCTGCGGAACAGGCGCGGCGCATCGTGGAACTGCATCCGGACTTTCTGGAGTCCTGCTGGTCCTTAGCCGCCGCGGAATCTTCTTGCGGCCAGTACGCTGCTGCGGCCGCTGCGCTGGACCGCGCCGATCAGCTCGCCGGCGCCATTCCGATGACTCTGGCGTTGCGCTGTTTTGTGGAAGGGGCGCATGGAAATCCGGAAGCGGCGCGCCAGAGCCTCACGCGGTTGCACTCACTGCAGGATCCATCGGCCGCCCGCGCGATCCACTTCGCCTGGGCGTATGCATCTGTTGGTGATTTGGATCGCGGGATGGATTACCTCGAGCGCGCGGTGGACGCAGCGGATCCTCAGGCGTTGTATGTCGAGGTATATCCACCCAACGCGCCCTTGCGATCTCACCCGCGGTATGACGAGATTCTGCGCCGCCAACGGCTGCCTCGTCTGAACGCCCAACCGGACCGCCCGGCACTGCGAACAGGAGAACCCACGCTATGTCGTTGAAATCGGAATTCACAACAACCGCAACCCGTTTGCGCATCGTAGACGATCACATCCGTTTTGAATGCGCTCACGAACTCGATTCGCTTATCGGAACATTCGGTTCGGAGCCCGAATGGCACAATCGGGCTGCGGATGAAGTGCTGAACGGTCATCATCTGATCCGCGGCTTTTACTCGGACCTTTTTCGCGGATTTCCGGATTTCTGGTTGGATGTGGAGCAGCGTCGCGTAGCCCAGGACGCGGTCGTGGTGGAAGGGATGCTCGGCGGTACGCATACGGGCGAGTGGATGGGAATCCAGCCGACGAGGAAGCCCGTCGCCATCCCATTCTGCGCCATCTTCACCTTTGACGGCGACGATCGACTGAAGTCGGAAATTGTTTACTACGATCGGCTCGCATTGCTGTCGCAACTCGGCGTGATTAACCTGCCGGGCTGATCTCTTGCTGAGGAAGAAGGAATGGAACGCAGCAAAGGCGCTAATGCGGCAACTTCCTGCAGCGATCTCTTCAGCGATCATGCGGAACAGTTTCTGCTCAGGCTAACGGCTGATCGTTTTCCAGGTTGCGCGTACATTGCCGTAAAACACTTACGGGGCATGCTCGGCCAAGCCGATTCCGTCGGATCCGAACCGGCGCGCGACTGACATTAGCTGGGGCTGGAACGAACTTCGCAAGGACACCGGCGTCCGTTGCCGTCTGCACGATCTTCGGCACGCGTTCGCCAGGCGGCTCGCCGAGAATGGAGTTTCCGAATCCACCATGCTGGCGCTCATGGGTCACATGAGCAGGGCAATGCTCGAACGTTATTCGCACATCAGGATGGCCGCTAAGCGCCATGCTGTCGCGGGCGTGACTCTTCGGCACAAAGAACGGAGTTCTTCGGACGGAATTTCAGAGGTGGTCCCTGTGAAAGTCCCTGTAGTGGCTCAGATCGCCACGATTCAATAACTTGTAAGTGATTCAGTGCAGTGGTGAGCGCGGAAGGAATCGAACCTTCAACCTACTGATTAAGAGTCAGTTGCTCTGCCAATTGAGCTACGCGCCCGCTACTTCTATCGAGTCTACCATCCACCTTCTTTTCGTCATACATGATACGCTGAACACTTCGACCGCATGTTCCGGAGCCAGCAGCGTAAAACAAAGATTCTGTTTGGCTTAGCAGACTTTGCTCTCACCGCAATCGCCTTCGAATCCGCTTACGAGCTACGCCGCTGGCTTCGCTTCCCGAACGAGTTCTACCTGCTCCCCGACGTCAAGACCCTGCTCCTCTTCTTTTGTTCGCTGACCTGTGTGGTTGCCGGCTACTGGCTCAACGTTTATTCCAAGCTCGACGCCGCGCGCATCCGCGTCATTCTCCGAGACTCCGCCCGCCAGGTCGCTTACAGCGCCGTCGCGATGCTCATTTACATCGTCTTCGGGCTTCATCAGCTCAAGTGGCAGATCAGCCGCCCGTTTCTTGTCATTTTTGTCTTTTTGAGCTGGGTCTTCCTTGCGGGATTTCGCATCGTTGGCCGCAATCTGATCCCCGCTTTTCGGCGCGGCTTCGGGCTCAAGCGCTATGTCCTCATCGTCGGACTCGGCGAACGCGCGCAGCGTTTGGCCGCTGAGCTCGAACAATATTACGAGGACGGACTTCGCATCGAAGGGTTTCTGGCGCCGGGCGCGAGCCTAGCGGCCGACCGAATTCACTTGGGTCGCGATTATCCGGTCTTCCCGCTCAGCGATCTCAGATCCCTGCTCGCGGAACACGTCATCGACGAAATCCACTTCGCCGTGGAATCCAATGAGCTTCCGTCGCTCGAAGAAGTCTTCCTTTGGTGCGACGAGGAAGGCGTGTGCAGCCGTATCGCCGTGGACTTCTTCCCGCATGTGAACAGCGACCTCGCGCTGGAGCGCATTGGCGCCACGCCGCTCCTGACCTTTGCCGCGGCTCCTGACGATGAGGTGCTCCTGCTGGCGAAGCGATCCATGGACGTCGCGCTCTCGATAGTGGGACTCGTCGCGCTAAGCCCGACCCTGATCATTGCGGCGCTCCTGATCCGTCTCACTTCGCGGGGGCCGATCATCTTTCGGCAGACACGCTGCGGGCTGAACGGCCGCACCTTCACTCTCTATAAATTCCGCTCCATGGTGGCAGATGCCGAAGACCGCCTGGCTGAAGTGGCGCATCTGAACACACGCAACGTTGTCACGAAAATCCCCAACGATCCGCGGCTCACCACGGTCGGCAAATGGCTGCGACGCTTCTCGATCGACGAAATCCCCCAACTGGTGAACGTGCTCAAAGGCGATATGTCGCTCGTCGGTCCGCGCCCGGCCGTCCCCGGGGAGGTCGCTCAATACAAAAGATGGCAGCGCCGACGGCTGCGCATGCGTCCGGGCCTCACCTGCCTCTGGGCTCTCGAGGGCCGCGACGAGGTGGACTTTGAGTCCTGGATGCGGCTCGACCTTCAGTACATCGACAACTGGTCGCTCGGTCTGGATGCGCGAATCATCCTGCTGACGATCCCGCAGGTCCTCTCGGGTCGGGCGAACTGAACCGGTCATCACGATATCCTTGAGGCGGACTATGACGCTACTACCCACGCCGGAAGATGTGGTGCGAATTCTGCGCGACACGGGCGCCCTCCGTTACGGCCACTTCGAATTCGCAAACGGCGCGCACTCCAACGAGTATTTGCAGGTGCCTCTGGCGTTCCGCCATTTCCAGCACGCCAAGTTTCTCAGCGTGGCGCTGAGCCGGCTTCTGCGGTCGAACAGCGAAATACGGCCCGTCATCCCGGAACTGTCGGTGATCGCGCCGGGCATGGGGGGACTGCCGGTCGCATACGGAATCTGCGAAGCGCTCCGCGCGAAAAAGGTCTATTGGGCCGAACGCGAGGCTCCCGGAAAAGACTATCGATTCCGGCCGTTCCTCGAACCCGAGCCCGGCGAGCACGTCATGCTGGTGGACGACATCCTTCACTCCGGCAGGAACCTGGCGGACCTGAAGGCCGCAATCGAGAGTTTCGGCGCGATCGTCATCGGTCTCGCGGTGATCGTTTATCAGCCGACTGAGCAGACACGCGACTTCGGTTCACTCCCGCTTTATTACCTCGCGAAACTGGACGGCAGCTACCACGCTAACGGAGAGGGTTGCGAAATGTGCGATTCAGGGCTACCACTGGTAAAAGTCTGGATATAAGGCGAGTAAAAGTTACCCTTACGGGTTCTATCCTCATGAAAATGCGAATCCTTTCGCAGCGTAGCCCGGATCTGCTTAAATTGGGTGCACTTTGTTACATCTCTGTTGCGTGCCATGGTTTTGAGGTACTGGGACTATCGTTTTCCACAGGTTTTTTCACGCCCGTGGTTGATATCTGCGATCGGGTCAGCCAGTGAAACTGACGGGCGTCGATTGGGCGATCATCGCGGGCTACTTTCTGTTCAACCTGCTGATCGGTCTCTATTACAAGCAGAGAGCCGGCAAGAGTATCGGCGAATTCTTTCTCTCCGGCCGGAATGTTCCGTGGTGGCTGGCCGGCACGTCCATGGTCGCGACCACTTTTGCGGCGGACACTCCGCTGGTCGTTACCGGTCTTGTAGCGCGCAACGGCATCGCGGGTAACTGGCTCTGGTGGAACATGGTCGCGAGCGGGATGCTCACCGTATTCCTGTTCGCCCGGCTGTGGCGGCGCTCCGGAGTTACGACGGATATCGAACTCGCTGAACTTCGCTACGCTGGCCCTCCCGCCGCGATACTTCGCGGGTTCCGCTCGGTTTACCTCGGCGTCCTGATGAACTGCATAATCCTCGGATGGGTCAACCTCGCAATGGTCAAGATTCTCGGTCTAGTGCTGGGAATTTCGAAAAGCCAGGCTCTCTGGGTCGTTGTGGGTATCATCGCGCTCACCTCATTTATTTCCGCGCTGTCCGGTCTTTGGGGTGTGCTTGTCACGGATCTTTTTCAATTCGTGATCAAGATGGGCATGGTCATTGTTCTCGGCGTCGCGGCCGTGCGAGCGGTGGGAGGCGTCGAGGCGATGAAGCAGAAACTCGGCGGCGAGGGCAGCGCCTTCCTCAGCTTCGTTCCCGACCTGCATTCTATCTGGATGCCGGCCATCACGTTCTTTGTCTATGTCGGTGTTCAGTGGTGGGCAAGCTGGTATCCCGGCGCGGAGCCAGGGGGCGGAGGCTACGTGGCCCAGCGGATGTTCAGCGCGAAGGACGAGCGCCACTCCCTCCTGGCCACGCTGTGGTTTAACGTTGCCCATTACGCGTTGCGACCCTGGCCCTGGGTTGTTGTCGGGATGGCATCCGTGATCCTCTACCCGCACCTGCCGGACCCGGAGACCGGATATGTTCGCGTGATGATTGACTACCTGCCGGCTTCGTTGCGGGGCCTGATGGTCGCGGCATTCGCCGCCGCGTTTATGTCAACGGTCGGGACCCAACTCAACTGGGGCGCAAGTTATCTCGTTAACGATTTCTACAAGCGCTTCATCAATCGCGCCGCTTCGGATCGCCATTATGTGACAGCGTCCCAGATCGCCACAGTTCTGCTGACCATCGCATCGGCAATCATCACCTGGTATATGGGTTCGATCGCCAACGCGTGGAAGTACCTCATCGCTACAGGGGCGGGCACGGGGGCGGTCTATATCCTGCGCTGGTATTGGTGGCGCATCAACGCATGGAGCGAGATTTCGGCAATGTTATGCGCAGCCCTGACATCGTTTCTCCTGCAGGGCGTTTTCGGATACGATACGGACGATCCGGTTGCGTTCGCGCATATGATTCTGATAACGGTGGCCGTCACAACCGTGGTCTGGCTGACGGCAACGTTCCTGACCGCCCCGGAAACGGATGCGACGCTACTGGCTTTTTACCGCCGGGTGAGGCCCTCGCCGGCTGGATGGAAACGGATTGCGGCCCTCACGCCGGAGACGCCAGTCTCGCACGACCTCGGCTGGAATCTCTTCGACTGGGTCTGCGGCTGCGCCCTCATCTATTGCACGCTGTTCGGGATTGGCAAGCTGATTTTGCTCGAAACGGGAACCGGACTGGCGTTTCTCGCCGTCGCAATAATAGCCGCCGCAGCCATTTATTGGGATCTCACTCGGCGCGGCTGGTCCTCAGTAATGGAATAAACGTGAACATCTTCTTCTCACTTCTTGTCTCTTTGATGGCCTCCGCTCAAACGCCGCCTGCCGCGGCACCCACCGGCGAAAAACTCGCGCCGTATTATCCGACGCCCGAAACCATCGTCGAGCGCATGCTCGATCTGGGGCAATTGAAAGCGGGCGAAAAGATGTTCGATCTTGGCAGCGGCGACGGGCGAATCGTCATTATGGCGGCGCAGCGGTATCACGCGGACGCGACGGGCGTCGAACTGGACGATGACCTCTATGTGTCGAGCGAAGCCAAAATCCGGCAGCTCGGCCTTCGCAAATCGGCCCGAATCATTCACGACGACATCCTGAAGCAGAACTATTCCTCCGCCAACCTCATTACCGTTTACCTGCTGCCGGATTCGAATCTGAAGCTCAGGCCGATCCTGGAGGCGCAACTGAAGAAGGGCACGCGGGTGGTGGCGCATGACTTTGGCATCGGCGGCTGGACGCCCGACAAAACCATTACCATTCCCGACGACGGCGAAGGGCGAAGCCACACTCTATTCCTGTACATCAGATAGCCGATGCGCATCGGCATTACGTGTTATCCCACTTACGGGGGAAGCGGCATCGTCGCGACCGAACTCGGCCTCGAACTGGCGAACCGCGGTCACGAAATTCACTTCATTACTTACGCGAATCCCATTCGGCTTGACGCTTCGACGCCCCGAATCCACTATCACGAAGTCGAAGTTTCCAACTACCCGCTCTTTCAATATCCGCCCTACTCCCTGGCGCTTGCCTCGCGGATGGCCGACGTGGCCGAAAGCTACGATCTCGATCTGTTACACGTTCACTACGCGATCCCGCATTCGATCTCGGCAATGCTCGCGCGACAGATGATGCAGCCGCGCCGGAGACTGCCGTTTATCACCACGCTTCATGGGACAGATATCACGCTCGTTGGAGCCGACCGTTCGTATTTCGAAATCACGAAATTCTCCATCGAGCAATCGGACGGTATTACCTCGATCAGCCACGATCTGAAAAACGAAACGGTACGCGTTTTCGGGGTGCAGAATGAGATCCGCGTCATCCACAACTTCATCAACCCCTCGATATACAGGCCGGACCCGGAGCGTCGCGGGATCGAGCGCTTCGCTCCCAATGGCGAGAAGCTCCTGATCCATCTGTCGAACTTCCGACCGGTGAAGCGCGTTCAGGACTGCATCCGCGTGCTGGCGGAGGTCCGCAAAACCGTGGACGCGCGCTTGCTGATGGTAGGCGACGGACCCGAGCGCGGTCCGGCGGAGCATCTTGCCTGGCAGCTCGGGGTGGGGAAACATGTGGAGTTTCTCGGCAAACAGAACGGGGTCGAGCGACTCATCAGGCTCGCGCACGTTTTGCTCATGCCCAGCGATATGGAATCGTTCGGGCTTGCGGCGCTTGAGGCGATGGCCTGTGGAGTTCCGCCTGTCGCGACGCGCGTGGGAGGAGTGCCCGAACTGATCACTGATCGCGAGGACGGTTTTCTGGAGGCGGTTGGTGACATCGCGGCGCAGTCCGCGCGCGCCGTCGAGTTACTGACCGATGAGAGACTACACGCGCAGATGGCGGCACGCGGGAGGCAGAACGCGGAAAACCGCTTCGCGGTGGACCGCATCATTCCACAGTACGAGCAGTATTACGAGGCCGTGCTCGCGCGCTGAAGTACCACGTACGCGCTCTTCGATGCGCCTGAAACAATGGCGCGCACGCAGGCACTACGCGGCAGATGATCGCCTCGGGATGACGGCGGCGATTGGTTGGAATCACCGCGACTCGGCGCGATGGGAGGTCACTGCGGCCTGGGGCGACAAATGGCAATATGATCCATCCGCTTAAGGAGGGCTCCCCATGTCTTTGCGCAATTCCACGGGAGTGTCGGCTCTCGTGCTTGCGGCCATCGCAACTGCTTTGTTTACGCCGCCGACGGCACACGCCGGCACGGTAACCCTCGGACCTTTCAACGGTAAGTCGAATACCGCGGTCGCTATTGACACATCCACCGGACTCTACAACTTCATCTCGTTCATGAACACGTTGACGAATGCCGGCTTCACGCCCAACAATGGCTGGAAGTTCGTTGCTGGGAACAATCTTCCCGCTAACAGTCTCGTAGTGACGTCGGACCAGGTTGCGGCCGCGTATCCGTGTCCTCCCGGGCTCAATAACGGTAAGGGCACCTGCGACGGCATTTTTTCGGCTGCGAACGGGAAGATGAACCAGGGTGTCGCAGGAGAAAGCAACGGCTTCAGCGTCACCAACGTGAACCCGGCGGCGAACAACGGCCGCTGGATACAGACGTTGCAACAGAATCTGGGTCTGCTGCCGCTCGACAACGGCGGCGCTCCCGGTATGCCGAACAACATGGATCCGTATTACGGCGTGTTCGGAGAAAACAACGACGCGTCCAATTTTCTTGACGCTCCGAGTCTGGTATCGACGCCCGGCGCGTATTACTTCCTGGCGACCCTCTACTACGTTATGGGCGGCCCGAATGCGGGGACTAAGCAGAACCCGACCGTTGTGACCGTGCAGAACGGTATGGTTTGGGGATTCGTCGATCTGAACCTCGGCGTCCGGAGTCCGCTCGCTTTGAAAGCCGCGATTGACGGCGATTTGAGCAGCGTAGCCAATCTCAATACTGCGTTGGGCGGCGGCGTCGATCTTTCAGCTGAACTGTCTCAGGCGCAGCTGCAGATGCTGGATGCTCAGATTGATGCGCAGATTGTCCCAGAGCCCGGATCGCTCACACTTCTGGGCTTGGGATTGGGGCTTCTCGCAGCCGGAAGCGCGCAGCGGGTTCAAAAAGCTCGAGCGCGCATTCGGGTCGAGCGACACTCCGGATAAGCGCGAAACGAAAGAGCCGGGGCCGTTTGGGAGCGTATGGTAGACTCGTCTGAGTGGGAAAAGTTGTAGGCTTTCCCTCCACAACCGAGCCTCCTGCGGTCTCGGTTTGCTTGTAACTCGCTGAAACCGCGCCCGTAGCTCAGTTGGATAGAGCGTCTGGCTACGAACCAGAAGGTCGGGTGTTCGAATCACTCCGGGCGCACCAGAATAAACTCCATAAAATCAGTTATTTGAAGGCGGTTTTCTCATCCGGATCTGTTGCTGTTTTTGGGTCGGTATGCCTGAAAAGTATGCCCACCCTAAGCTTCACGCATGTTCGCGGGCAGACGGAATCGATATTGGCATCGTCAGAGTCATCCGCGGAAAGAACAGGGAAATCTGGTTCGGCGGAGACTCAGGATTGGCGCTGGTCAAGAACGGGCGGTTTTGGACATGCGTCGCCGTCGGAAAGCTGGCTGACTTCGCCGGCACCCTCGGCATAGGCGCTCATATGGCGATCGAGGGAGAAATCCGCAGCCATGAATACCAGCGGGAAGTCGCCGTCGGCGATCAGAGGACTCTTATCCCGCAGCGGGCCTGGGAAATCCCCGTCGGCTCCGTGCTGAAGCTTGACCGTGCCGCCCGCGAATCGAATGACGGCGCTGACCCGGAGGTGCCCCGCTGAGCGGCATCTCCTAAGCATGATCGATTCTGCTGTCCCGGTTTCCGACTCAACTCAAAGGAATCCGTTCGGTCTTCCGGCATTTGGCAGCAACCGAGAGCATCCGAAGCCCGGCGCCCGGAACCTTTTGGACCGTATTTGGACCTCATGGGTTAGACCGACGCGGACCGGTGTGGGACGGTCACTCAGGTGGAATCAACGCAGGCAAATATCGCAAGGTGCATCCGGCCGCATTGCTCAGCCTCGAGAAAATCTACTTCCGCGGTGGCTCATCGTTTCCCGTCTTTCGAGTGGGCGAGTGGACCATAGGGTTCTCGATCTGTTACGACAACCTCTTCCCGGAATCGTGCCGCTGCCTGGCCGTGCGCGGCGCGGAACTGATCATTGCGCCGTATGCCACGCCGGTCGACGATCCATGGGAAAATTTCCTGACCACGCGCGCTCTCGAGAATGGCGCTTTTCTCGCAGTCTGCAACCATGTTGGCCAGGAAGGCGACTGGCGCATGTCGGGCAAGAGCATGGTGATCACGCCGCGAGGTAAAGTGGCGCTTCAAGCCAGTGGATCCGAAGAAGCCATCCTTACGCTGGACATCTCCCGCGAGGACGTATTCTCCGCGCGCCGGAACTTCGCGCTGTTCCGTGATCGGCGACCTGAAGTTTACTCGGTGATTGCGGCTCCTGTGGAAGAATTGCTCAGGGCATGACACAACGACCGGTCACTGGTTCGGCCTGCGGAGCATCATCAGGTTCTTGATCTAATGGCCGCATCGACGTTTCCGATTGGCCGATGGAATGTGCCCGGCCCGAAACCATGGACCGAGATTTCCGCTGTGGCTCAACCGCCAAGCCAGCATCGTCAAAGCCATCGCGAATTGTGCTTAGCAGGGCTTGGATTGCCGGTCCGTCAGTGGGCATCGCGGTTCAATAAGGCCGGCGCGTTGCACCCCCGAGGATCGTTTCGCTCGGTGCAGGTCAGGATCGAAGAGCGAGATCCTTTCGTTGATCAAGCCGAGGAAGATCAGTTTTCCACCCTGGCCACGATTTTACTGTAACGACGTTTCGACCGCTAATATATAGAAAAATTATGACTCTCAGTAGAAGGCGCATGATCAACGTTGCAGCACTCACGGTGGGGGCCGGTACGCCGGTCGCGGGGGCGGAGTCCGGCATCAGCTTGAGTGCCCTTCACAACGCGTCTGCGCTCAATGGGCTGGATTTGAGCGACGACCGGCTGCGATTGCTCAAACCGGTCCTCGAACAACGGATGCCCGGCCTGCAGCGCCTGCGTGCATTCGAACTCGACGATAGCGTGGCGCCAACTCAGGGAATCCTGGACAACTAGTTCTCCATCATGCCGATACCTGAAATTATCTTCAAGCCGGTGGATGAACTGGCGTCAATGATCAGGACGCGCCAGCTTTCTCCGGTTGAATTGGTCCGTGCTTGCCTGGATCAGATTGAAGCTCTGAATCCCAAGGTGATGGCGTTCATCACGGTCACCGGTGAGCACGCCCTCGAACAAGCGCGTCGGGCGGAGCGGGAGATTGCCGCCAGCCATTATCGCGGATCGCTGCATGGGGTTCCTTACGCTCCCAAAGACCTTTTCGCAACCAAAGGAATCCGCACGACGAATGGTTCGAAGGTAACCGCGAACTGGGTGCCCGATCACGAGTCCACCCTGACGCAGCGAATGAACGAGGCGGGCGCAATCATGCTTGGCAAACTCAACTTGCTCGAATTCGCGATGGGCAGCGGCCAGCGTGGACTGGTCGGGCCGGCGCGCAATCCCTGGGATCTGGGCTATTCTCCCTCCGGTTCATCGAGCGGTTCCGGCGCGGCGCTGGCCGCGGGCATGGTTCCTTTGGCTCTTGGAAGCGATACTGGCGGGTCGATTCGCAATCCCGCCAAAAGTTGCGGAGTTGTTGGACTGAAACCAACCTACGGACGAGCCAGCCGCTTCGGTGTGACAACGCTCAGTTGGACGCTGGATCACCCGGGTCCGATGGCGCGAACGGTTGCCGGCGTGGCGAGCGTGCTTCAAGTCATCGCGGGTCCCGATCCTCAGGATCCAACTGCATCCCATCATCCCGTTCCGAATTACGGCGAGGCGCTGAATCGTGGCGTCGAAGGATTGCGTATCGGTGTTCCGACCGAACATTTCTTCGATCATGTGTATCCGGAGACCGAAACTGCGCTACGCCGTGCGATCGCGTCACTAAAAGAAATGGGAGCAGTGACGGTGGATGTCAAGGTGGCCAATGCCGATCTTTGCGGCGCGACTTCCTCTCTCATTCTTGATTCCGAAGCAACGGCGTTCCACGAGAAAAGGCTGAAGGAACACGCTGCGCTTCTCGATCCGTTGGTTCGTGAACGACTGGAAGCCGGCAAGTTCAATTCCGCGGTCGATTACATCAGGGCCTTGCGGATCCGAACATTACTCATGGAAGAAATGCGTCGTATCTTCCAGTCCTGCGATGTGATGATGCTGCCGGCGGGAAACGCGGCCCCTAAACTGGAAGGAGAAATCGTGGGGACCGATGCCGCGCCCCACCCCCCGTTACCTCGGCGCCCTGATTCTTATAACCTCGCCAACATCACCGGCATTCCGGCCATTGTCCTGCCCTGCGGATTCACCGCCGGCCCTCCGGTGCTTCCGTTGGGAATTCAATTCTGCGCCAGTCCCTTCGATGAGGCTACGCTCTTTCAAGTGGCCCACGCGTATGAATCAGCAACAAACTGGCATACGCGCCGGCCTTTGCTTGCAGGTTAAATCGGGGCCGCGTTCCTGGCAATGTAGTCATCGACTTCGTTATGGGTGACGGGCGATTGTCACTGTGAAGTAGCGCTCTGGTACAAAGTTCGGTCTTCAGTGCATAAATCTGATTTGCACACAGGCAGTGATTCACTGCACTTCAGTAATTCGTTCTCTCAGGGGTGGGGCTGCGCGCCTACAGGCTGGCCCTTCGCAACTTCGTTGTATGCGTTCTGAACGTGACCTGCCAGAGAGTTGCTGACCCAATGCTGGACGCTCTCCGGCAGCGTCAGTGAGGTCGCAACGGCTTTGCCCTCTTTGAGCGTCACAATGTCCTCAAGCTTCTTGCCGCTCTTTACAGCCTGGGCAGCAGCTTTGCGCAATTCCGTCATAAATGCGGCCTGACCGGTAAGGATCTCGGGGCCACCAGCCGGGCCGTGTCCGGGCAGGACATGGAGTGGCTTCAACTTTGCCGCGGACGCAAGAACTTTCGGCCAGTTCTCAAGGTTCGCGTCGTTCGTGTTGTTGAACGGACCATTGGTGGATGCGTCGCCCGTAGCGAGTATCCGTTCTTTCGGAAGCCATGCAAAGCCGTCGCCGCGCGTGTGGGCCCATCCGAAGAAGAGGAACTGAACTTCGCGCGTAGAATCCTTTAGAACAAAGGGTGATTTGTCGAAGGTCTGTTTCGGATACTCGGGACCGTTGAGGTTCAGAGATTTCACATCGTCGCGGGTTTGTGCGGTGGAGAGCCATCGCGCGGGTTCGTAGCGATTCAATTCGTCGACAACGGCTTTATAAGCGAAGGTGGTCGCGCCTTCTGCGGTCCAGACAGCGCTGCCGTAGTCGTGATCGCCATGGTGGTGGGTGATGAACACGTACTTCACGGGCTTGGGCGACAGC
>DATFSM010000006.1:0-65270 GCA_035262625.1 Bryobacteraceae bacterium | reverse complement strand
CGATCTGTCGCAGCCGGCGGGTCCGCTGCGACGCGCCTTCGATTCGATCGATCGGGAGGTTAATGGGCGCATTCAGCAAGCTTCACTCGCCGCCTGAAATCTGACGCATTCACTTCAGATTCTTTACTTCAAGACTTCTAGGGCGCTGAGAGGAAGCGCAGGATCTCCCGCATGACCCGTGGTCCCTGGCTGGTTTGGAAAAGAAACTGAGCGTGGGCGTCGCCGTCGAGGACGATCAGTTCTTTCGGTTGCGGGGCCTTTTCGTATTGGGCTCGGATGCCGGGGAGGCGCGGGCCGGCGCCGTTGGAGTCATCGCGGGCGACGATGAACAGGGATCGGGACTTCAGTTTGTCGGCGGAGAGATTGGGCGCCGCGCCGAGGAAGACGACGCGATCGATTTCGCCGGGCGTGGATTTGATGGACGCGTCGCCTGCGGCGGAGCCCCCGAAACTGCCTCCGACTACCGAAACGGTTTTGGCGCCGTGAGTTTTCAGGTAGTGGACGGCGGCGAGAACGTCTTTTTCGAACGGCGCGTTGTCGAAGTCTTTTTGGCCGGGACCGCTGGAACATCCGAAGCCTCGGAAGTCAATGGCTAAGACCTGATAGCCTGCGGACACTAAGGCGCTCGCCTGATCCTTCCAGCTTTCTTTGGTGAATCGGCCGCCATGGGCGAGGACAACGCCCCGCGCGCCCTGGCCGTATAGGTTCGCGCAGACTTTACCGCCGTCGTCTGCGGTAAGCGTAATGTTTTGCTGCCCGGCGGTTAACGTGGTCACCGCGACAGCAAGCAGAATCCGGCCAAACCGCGGCATGCGAGGATTATACTCGCGTAAAGTGTTGAATTACCTCAAATCGTGCCATAATTTTTCGCATGCAGGCTGCTTCCGAATCAGTCACGGAGCTGCTGGCTCTGATGGGCCAGGGTGACAGGGAAGCCGAGACCCGCTTGTTAGCTCTGGTCTATCCTGAACTGCGCCGTCTCGCGGGGGCGTATATGAGGCGCGAGCGCGCCGGACACACACTTCAGCCGACCGCACTTGTTAATGAAGCTTTTATGCGCCTTAGCGGCGAACCGCGCGGCGGCTGGCAGGACCGCGCTCATTTTATAGCTGTATCGGCGCAGGCGATGCGCCGCGTCCTCGTTGACCACGCGCGAGCGAAGGCCGCGCGGAAACGCGGAGGAGAGGACCTTCGTATCCCTTTCATAGAAGCTGAGGTCGCCGGCGAAGGCGACGGCCTCGAAACCCTGGCGATTCACGAAGCGCTCGAGCGGCTGGCCAGACTCAATGAGCGGCAGGCCAGGGTAGTCGAGATGAAGTATTTCGGGGGAATGTCCTGGGAGGAGATCGCGCTGGTTCTCGGCGTGTCCGAGCGGACCGCCAAACGAGACTGGGAAGCCGCCCGCGCATGGCTGCACGCGCAGCTCGGCGGGGCATAGATTAGAGGCGCTAACGATTCATCCGACCGCATCCATGACGCCGGAACGATGGAGCCGGATTTGTTCCTTGTTCAATGCCGCGCTGGAGCAGCCTCCGTCGCGAGCCGAGGAGTTCGTTCAGGAAGCCGCCAACGGTGACGCGGAGCTTTTCGAAGAAGTGATGAAAATGCTCCGGGACCGCGACAACACCGGTCCTCTGGACTATCCGCCGGATCGCGCCGGGCTGCCCGTCTTTCAGGCGAACCAGATCGTCGGCAGGCGTTATCGCATTCTTCGCTATGTGGCCCGAGGCGGCATGGGTGAGGTGTACGAAGCGCTCGATCTCGACATTGAAGAGGAAGTGCGCGAGACGGTCGCCCTCAAAACGCTGCTACCGTCGATCGCGGGAGATGAGTCCATGATTTCGCGCTTCAAGCGCGAAATGGCTCTCGCGCGAAGAATCAACCACCCCAACGTTGGCAATGTTTACGATCTGGGCCGGCATGATATTCCCGACGGCCGCCCGGTTCTTTTCCTGACGATGGAGTTTCTGGCCGGTGAGACGCTGGAGTCCCGGCTCAAAGGTCACAAGCGGATGAGCGAGGCCGAAGCGCTTCCTCTGCTGCGCCAGATGTCGGAGGGGCTCGACGCCTCCCACGCGATGGGCATCATTCACCGCGACTTTAAGCCTTCGAACGTGATGCTGGTTCCTACCGGGGGAGGGGTGCGGGCGGTTGTGACGGATTTCGGCCTTGCGCGGCAGTTTCGCGCGTCCAGCGGTCCTACGGCTGCGCTGAGCGGGGCGCGGGAAGGGACGCTCGATTACATGGCGCCGGAGGTTCTGAGGGGTGCTCCGGCGACGGCGTTTTCCGATGTGTATGCGCTGGGGATGACGGCCTACCGGATGGTTACCGGAGAGCTGCCGTTCCCGAAAGACAAACCCCTGAGCGCCGCCGTGAAGCGGTGTCACGAGCCTGTGCCGTCGCCGCGCGTGGCCGTTCCGGGTCTGAGTGCGGCGTGGGAAACCGCGATTCTTGCCGCGCTGGATGCGGACCCGGCCCGACGAATGTCCGGCGCCAAAGCGTTTATTCAGGCCTTGGAAGGCGACGCCTCCGTGCTCCCGGCGCCGAAGCCATGGTGGATCCGCTTTCGTTACGCGATTGCCGCCGGGATCGCATTGTTGGTCCTTGCCGGCGGGGCCGTTGCCTGGTATCGATGGCCCGATGCAAGTCTGCGCCTCTCGCCGGAGGCTCAGGCGCTTTACCAGAAAGGCGCGGAAGATAATGCGGCGGGGGCCTATTTCGCTGCGACCCGAGCGTTGGACGAAGCGGAGAAGCTGGCGCCCCACTCTCCTCAGATTCACGCGAAGCTCGCGGAAGCATGGGTAGCCCTGGATATGCCCGAGAGGGCGCGCGAGGAAACGCAGCGGGTCCGGCGGGAGAATACGGCGAGTTTGCCGGAGGCCGAGCGGCTTCAGATCGACGCGATTGATTTATCGACTACCCAGGAGTATGCGGCGTCCGCGGCGAAGTACGAGAAGGTGCTTCGCCTCGCGCCGGACGACGCGACGGTGGCGGTTGATCTGGGGCACGCCTACGAGGGCGCCGCCCGGCAAGACGAGGCCAAACGAAGCTATCTGCGCGCGGCTCAGAGTCCGCAGCACAGTCCGGCGGCGTGGCTTCGGCTCGCGGTGCTCTACACGCTTCAGGGAAACAGAGACCAGGCGCGGCAGGCGTTCGACGAGGCGGAAAAACGGTACAAGCTTACGAGTAGTAACTTCGAAGGCCTGACTGAGGTAACTCTGCAGCGTGGGATTGCGGCCAACGCGGTAGGCCAACTCGATGAGGGGGCGAGCCTGCTCGGCAAGGCAATCGAAATGGCGCGCAATCAGGAGAACCTCCCGGAAGAGATTACTGCCACTCTGCGCTTAAGCCAGAACGCCTTTATGAGCGGAGATGCCACGGGCGCGGATCAGTACGCGCGTTTGGCGCTCGAAACGGCGCAGCGCTACCATTTCGACGGTTTGGCGGTGCGGGGTTTGATCAATCTTGGAAACGCGTACGTCCGTAAACAGGATTACCCGGCTGCCGAACAACAGTACCGTGAGGCGCTGGATCTGGCCCGTCAGACCCGATCAGAACATATGGTTGCCCTGAGCCTCCTTTCGCTCGCAGCGGTACACGGTGTCATGGACCGTCCGAAGGAGGAAATAGTCCCGGACGCGCAGGAAGCGCTGAAGTTTTACCAGACCAATCACTATATGAAGGAGACCTTGCAGTGTCTGGCTCTCCTCGGGCGCGCTCAGCGGGATAAGGGCGATTATGACGGCGCGTTTGCCTCGTTCCGAAGCGAACTCGCCAAGTCGGAGAGCAGCCGGGACAAACAGCAGATTTCACTGGCGCATGAAGGCCTTGGTTCGACGTTCTTCGAACTGGATCGTTATCCCGAGGCTCTCGACGAGTACCGGAAGATGCTACAGTTGGCAGCGACCGACGAGCAGGCGGGGTACGCGAACCTGGCTTGCGGAAACACGCTCTGTCAAATGGGCAATTACTCGGAGGCGGAGGCCGCGTTTGCGCGCGCCGATACCGTCGCAAAGAAACTCGGACCCCTCAGAGTGCAGCTCATCTACGGTCGCGCCGATATGGCGCTCAGTCGAAACCAATTCCGCGAGGCGGAGGAACTCGCCAGTACGGGTCTTTCCCATGGGGGCGACAGGGTTCCCCTCATGAAGAACCAGTTTGACGAGCTCATCGGGTTAGCGTTGGGAGCCCAAGGCAAAAAGAAGGATGCCCTCGCAAAATGCGACAGCGCTCGGGCTGGCTTAGCGGAGGGTCACGCCGTATCGGCCGCTTTGGGGGCGGACCTGGTGATGCTCGAAGTCCTCATCCAAGGAGGTAACAAGAAGGACGCTGCCCGCCTTTTCGAACAAATTCGGCCGCGGCTAGGACCGTATCCCGAATCGCGATGGCGCGCGTTAGCGTTGGCGGCGTCGGTCGACAGGCAGTATGCGGGTCCCGCTCGCGCGGCGCTGAAGAGCCTTTCGGACCTCTGGGGGGACTCGGCATATCAGACCTATGTCGCTCGCCCGGACGTTGCGAAGCTTTCCGCGGCTGTATTGCGTCATTAGTGGACGCTGGAATTCGTTCGTGACCTTTTCTTATTCCGTTTTTCGCTTTACACTAACGGAGGTCGAACTATGAGATTTGCGCTCCTACTATCGCTGGCGATCGTGCTGGCCGGTTGCGGAGAGAGTTGCGGCTCCCGGCATGGGATGCGTACCACTCGGTATCCGGGCAGCGGAATGGATTCTCCGATTATCATTTCGGACGGTTCGCCCGAAACGCATTTCCATCGCAAGGGTGGCCCAAAGGCTAACGGCCAGACGGCGGATGTACAAATCGTTCCGAATGGAAATACCACAACAGTCACCGTCGCTGACAACGACGCGGGCAACCTTCCCTACCAAGTACCCGAGATCGAGTGGAAGCATGCGACGGCTCAGGGTTTGCCGGGCAATCCGGCCCCTACCTCCTTGACGCCAGCTCCTCCCTGGACGCTGACAGCCGTCGACTCCGGGGGCACGACGGTGATGACCATGAAATGTTGCCTGGCGAGCGACGGTAGCGGTAGCTTCGGAAGTAGCCCCGGGCCGATTGTCACCGATTTTCCAGGAACCATCCTCGTTCGCGCGGACCACGACCCTCAGTATGCAAATGACGGTTCCGATCTATACGTGACCGGTCACCAGTTTGCGTCTGCCTCCTATACCGAAAACCATTCAGGCGGCCGTACGGTAACGATCGCATGTGATGCGAACCCCGGTGTTGGGAACCACTGCAAAGTGTGTGTTCGCTACACGCCGCAGAACGGACACTATGCCGACAATTGCCCAGCTAATTGATGTCGAGCTGGCTTATGGCACCAGCTGGATGAGCAGCGATCTTTGATTCAGCTCTTTCGACTAACGCGCGCGTTGTCATCGCCATCGCGTTGTACGATGGGAGTTCGTTCCGGGTCAGAGGGCCTTTTAAAGGGAGAACTTGCCGTCAATTGGGATTATCGGGGGCAGTGGTTTGTACCACATGCCCGGTTTCACTCAGCAGCGTGAGGTTAATGTGCAAACGCCGTTCGGCGCGCCTTCCGACAACTATGTCGTGGGGCAACTGGAGGGTCGAGAGGTCGTATTTCTCGCGCGGCATGCGCGGGGGCATCGCCTATCGCCTTCCGAGCTGAACTTCCGCGCGAACATCTACGGGATGAAGACGCTCGGCGTGGAGCGGATCATTTCCCTGAGCGCCGTCGGATCGCTTAAGGAAGAGCACAAACCGCTCGATTTCGTAATCCCCGATCAGTTCTTCGACCGCACCCGCGGGCGGATCTCAACATTCTTCGGCGACGGCCTGGTCGCGCACGTAAGCTTCGCCGATCCGGTATGTCCGGAACTCTGCCAGACAGTGGAAAACGCCTGCCAAACCGCCGGCGTGAACGTGAAGCGCGGCGGCACTTACCTATGCATGGAAGGCCCGGCCTTCTCAACGAAAGCCGAATCGAACATTTACCGGTCCTGGGGAATGGACGTAATCGGCATGACGAACCTCCAGGAAGCAAAGCTCGCGCGCGAAGCCGAGATCTGCTACACCACCGTAGCGATGGTGACCGATTACGACTGCTGGCATCCAGGCCACGACGCGGTCGAGGTAACCGATATCCTTCGCGTCCTGACGCGGAACGCCGCGAACGCCTGCAATGTCGTCGCGGCGGCGGTGAAGGCGATTCCGGAGGGACGGTCCTGTAAGTGCGGCTCGGCTCTGGAGCATGCGCTGATTACCGATAAATCCCTGGTTCCACCGGGCACGTTAGATAAGCTGCGGCCGATCGTAGGTAAGTACTTCGGATAGCGCTCCCTCCGCTCTCCGAAAAATTCCGCCTTTATCACCCAATTCCTTCAACTACTTCGCGACCCCGGCCCCGAAAACACGCCGCCGGCCCGCTATCCTCAAACCGCCAAGGAGGCGCCATGAACGAACCCATTTCCCCCGGACCCACCGGCCCCCGCACCGAAGAAGGCAAAGCCCGCTCATCCCGCAACGCCACCAGACACGGCTTCTACGCCGAACGCGCCTGCATCCTTCCCGGCGAGGAAGACGAATTTGCGCGGCTGGACACAGCCCTCATGACCGAACTCTCCCCCGAAGGTGTTCTCGAACAGGTGCTCGCCGAGGAAATCATGACCGCCACATGGCGTTTGCGCCGCTGCGGCATCATCGAAGCGAAATTCGCCGACGCTCCCGATCCCGACGACAAGACCCAGCGCGCCGTCGATCGCGCTCGCGCCCATTCCCACAACATCATCCGCCGTTCCTCGGCCGAGCTCCGCCGCCTTCAGACCGAGCGCGCCATTCGCGCCCAGCTCGGAACCACCGGCGTAACGCCCGGCCTCGCCGATACGCTCGCGATCCATCGCGCTCTGAACTCGGTGCCTCTACCCGAAGGAGCCGAAGACGCGCCCGCTGACGCCAAACCGACTGAATCCCTCACGATGAAGACCCTCGAAGCCCTGATGGCCCAGGCCGACAAACAACTCTGCGCCGAGATCCGCGAGAACGTGAGTTCGTTCCGTAAACCCGCGACTCCGGCTCCCGCCTCCAGCCACAAAGTCGGCCGCAACGAGCCCTGCCCCTGCCGCTCCGGGCTCAAATACAAGCGATGCTGCGGAAATCCCGCCGCCGTGAGGCGCGACATCGCCGCATAACCCGCCTCGGCCAACCCTCATCCGCCGCGCGCCGCGCCCGAAGTGTAGCCACACGGCATGTAGTTGCTATCGTTGCAGTTTGGCTCAAGAGGCATTGGCGGAGGTCCGTGCGTTCGGGGAGACGCGACCGGCGGAGTTCTTTCGAATCGTGGAGGGGTTGGCGGATTCGTTCGATCCGGCTCAGGCCTCGGAGTACGAGCGGTTGATGGGCGCGTGGGGATTGCGGCCGTTATCCAGCGCATCGCGCGCGCCGGAAAGGGCGGATATCGTTTATGTGCTCTCCCGCGTGACTCTGGGCGCGGATATCAAGATCACCAGCGTTGTGCTCGATGCCATGAGGAAGCGGTATCCGGGGGCTCGGGTGGTTTTCGTCGGGGGCCGGAAATCGGCGGAGTTATTTGCGGTAGAGCATTGCGAGGTGGAGTATCCGCGGAAGGGGCCCGTGAGCGCGCGGATCGCCTGGGCGAGCCATTTACGAGAGCGATTGCAGGACGGGATTGTTGTCGATCCCGATTCGCGGATTACGCAACTGGGATTTGTACCGGTATGCGAACCGGAGCATTATTTTCACTTCCCTAGCCGAACCATGGGCAGCGAGACGGATAACCTTACTGACCTGACGAACGTCTGGCTTCTCGGTGTTTTTGGCGTCGAGGGCGAGGCGTACATCGCGCCTCCACATGTGGCGATTGAGGGTGAGCGGCCTATCGCGGCGGTGAGCCTCGGGGTCGGCGAGAACGAGTCGAAGCGCATCGGCGGCGATTTCGAGTCGCGTCTCCTGCGCCTCATTGGCGAACGGTACCGGACCGTTTGGGTTGACCGAGGGGCGGGCGGGGAAGAGGCGCAGCGCGTTACCGCCGCTGTGGATACGTCGGGGATCGAAGTTCGATTCTGGGAAGGATCGTTCGCGGGATTCGCTTCGGTGATCTCCCGGAGCAACGTCTACGTGGGTTATGACTCGGCCGGACAACACGCGGCCGCGGCGTCTGGAGTGCGCTCGTTTACGATATTCCGCGGCGCGCCGTCGAAAGCCTTTCGGTACCGCTGGGCTCCGATGGGGCGGGGCGAATCAACCGTGCTGGGCGACCGCCCCGAAGACACGCCGGAAGATTGCATCCACATGCTTCAGCTGGCGCTCGACCGAAAACGTCTCGGCTAGCTTCTCGCGACTCACAAGCTTCGCGATTTCAGGATCCGCTTCGACGGTGGCGCGGAAATCGCCGTCCGAATCCCAGGCTTCCATGGCATAGCGCTGCACCAGCGCATAGGCCTGTTCACGGAGCATCCCGGCTGCGGCGAGATCGAGCAGCAACTGGCCCGAGAAGACGAGGCCTCTGGTCAGATCGACATTGCGGCGCATGCGATCGGGATAGACGAACATCGTATCGACCAGCTTGTTGGTGCTGTCGAGCAGATAGTCGGCGAGAATGCAGGAGTCAGGCAGGATGACGCGCTCGACGGAGGAGTGCGAGATGTCGCGCTCGTGCCAGAGGGCGATGTCCTCGAAGGCCGCCTGAACATTGGCGCGAACCACCCGGGCGAGGCCGCAGATCTGTTCGCTGGTGATGGGGTTCTTCTTATGCGGCATGGCCGACGAACCCTTCTGGCCGCGCGCGAAGTATTCGCTGGCTTCGCGCACTTCAGTTCGCTGGAGGTGGCGGACTTCGAGCGCGATCTTTTCGCAGAGCGCGGCGGCGGAGGCCAGCGCGGCGACGAAGTACGCATGCCGATCGCGCTGGATCACCTGCGAAGCGACGGGCGCGGGCTTTAGGCCGAGCTTCGCGCAGATGCGCTCTTCGGCTTCGGGGCCGATGTGCGCGAATGTTCCGACCGCGCCGGAGATTTTTCCGACGCGAAGGTCTTCGGCGGCAGCTTCGACGCGGCGCAGGTCGCGCCCGGCTTCTTCGTACCAGATGGCGAGTTTGAGGCCGAAAGTGATGGGCTCGGCGTGAACTCCGTGCGTGCGCCCGATTTGAACGGCGTCCTTAAACTCGAAAGCCCGGCGTTTGAGCGTGACGCGAAGGGCGTGGATGTCCTCGATGACGATCTTCGCGGCCTGGGCGATCTGAAGCGCCTGGGCGGTATCGACCACGTCGTTCGATGTCATGCCGTAGTGGAACCAGCGCGACGCTTCGGAGTATCCGGCAGCGGCCATGGATTCGGCGACCGCCGTGGTGAAGGCGATCACGTCATGCCGGACGGTCTTTTCGATCTCGAGAGCGCGATCGACGTTGACGGAGGCATGCCGCCGCAGGAGTTTCGCGTCCTGGGCCGGAACAACGCCGAGTTCGGCGAGCGTTTCGGAGGCTGCGAGTTCGACTTCAAGCCACTGCTGAAACTTGTTCTGGTCGGTCCAGACCGCGCCCATCTGCGCGCGGGTGTAGCGGGGAATCAATAAGTAAAAACCTCTGTCGCTTTCTTTTGTTCGGCGATAACGAGACGGGGGCTGATGCCGCCGCGCTCGAGGGACTGCTCGGCGCCGATACGGACGAGCTCGGGGTGATTGTTGTGTTCGCTGATATGGCCAAGGATCAGGGTCTGGACGCCGCGATCCAGATCGTTTTCGAGAAAATCGCAGGTGACCGCGTTCGACAGGTGCCCGTTGCGGCCCATGACGCGCTGCTTGACGCTCCAGGGATAAGGACCAACCTTCAGCATGTCGAGATCGTGGTTGGATTCGAGCAGCAGGATCTGCACGCGGCGCAGGTGGACCTTGATCGAATCGGGAACATAACCGAGATCGGTCGCAACCCCGATCTTAACGCCTTCGGCATGGAACGCGAAGCCGACGGGATCGACGGCGTCGTGCGGAATCGTGAAGCTGTGGACCGCGATGTTTCCCACAAACCAGCCGGAACCCGCCTGGAAGCGTTCGAGACGCTCGGGCGGGCCATCCTCTTCCCAATCGATTATGGGCGCGGCGTGCTTCGAGGCAAAGACCGCGACGGGCTTTGAGCGCTTCGCCCGCCAGCGTACGAACCGCGCTAGCCCCGCGACATGGTCGGAGTGCTCGTGGGTAACGAGCACCGCGTCGATGTCTTCGGGCTTTTCGCCAATTTCGGCGAGGCGGCGCGTGAGATCGCGGACGCTCAGACCGGCGTCGATCAGTATGCGCGTTTTCGAAGTGGCCAGGAAAGCCGCGTTACCGCTGCTCCCGCTGGCCAGTACACAGAACCGTACGATGACAAAACCCTCTCGTTATGTTTTAGCAAGCGAGAGGGACGGGGGCAATGGGCTATGCCGCCATCTTCTTTTTAATGACGTCCACGAGTTCCTGAACCGCGCCGGAACTCTTGTGGAGGGCCGCCGTCTCCTCCGCGCTGAGTTTGATCTCGTAGATCTTCTCGATACCGTTCGCGCCGAGCTTGCAGGGCACGCCGACATAGAGGCCATTAATGCCGTACTCGCCTTCAAGGTACGCTGCGCAGGGGAGGACCTTTTTCTTGTCGCGCAGAATGGATTCGGCCATTTCGACCGCCGACGCCGCGGGGGCGTAGTACGCGCTGCCGGTCTTGAGGTGCTTCACGATTTCAGCGCCGCCGTTGCGCGTGCGATCGACGATCTGGTTGAGACGGTCTGCGGCAATAAGCTCGGTGAGAGGGATACCGGCGACGCTGGAGAGTCGCACGACCGGGACCATGGTGTCGCCGTGGCCGCCGAGCACGACGGCAGTGACGTTATCGACCGACACGTTGAGTTCCTGCGCGATGAAGGTGCGGAAGCGAGCGGAATCGAGGACGCCGGCCATCCCGATGACGCGGTTTTTGGGGAATTTCGATACCATCAGGGCGACCTGCGCCATGGCGTCCAGCGGGTTGGTGACGACGATGATGAAGGCGTTGGGCGAGACGGCTGCGGCCTGCTCGGTGGCGGCTTTGACGACTTCGTAGTTGGCGACCAGAAGGTCGTCGCGGCTCATCCCGGGCTTACGGGGGAAGCCGGCGGTGATGATGACGACGTCGGAGTTCGCGGTGGGCGCATAGTCGTTGGCGCCAGTGATGGAAACGTCGTAGCCTTCGACGGGACCGGCCTGGAGCAGGTCGAGGGACTTGCCCTGAGGGATGCCTTCGGCGACATCGACGAGGACTACGTCGCCCAGTTCCTTTTTGGCGGCCCAGACGGCGCAGTTCGCGCCGACATTACCCGCGCCGATGACGGTGATTTTGTTTCGCAATCGAGAGATTTCCTTTCTGATTTGGGGAGAAGGATCAGTATATCGTTGGGCGCTTTTTGGCCAGCGCGCCTGTCACGCCGCAGGTAAATTCTTCACTGTATATACCAGCTGGGGTTTTTGACCTTTGACAGGCGCCGCCTCCACCCTACGCGCTCCAAACTCCGCTTCGAGGCGGGGCAGCGCGCTCGTCCTCGGCGGTCTCCTGGCGCTGTTCACAGTCTGGTTGTCCTGGCAGGTATGGAAGATGGACGTGCGCCTTCGCGGGGAGTCACGAACCTCCGATCTGGTGGGCAAGACAGCGCCGCAGCTCAACGTCACGACTCTGGACGACCGAAGCGTTTCCCTTATCAATTTCAGGGATAACCATAACGTGGTCGTCGCGTTCTGGGCGAGCTGGTGCGTTCCCTGCCGGATCGAGATTCCGCTCCTGAAGCGGTTCTACGAAGCTGCTCACAAGAACCACACCGATTTCGAGATTGTGGCAGTCAGCATCGATACCGAACGGGCGTCAGCCGTTAGCTATGCCGAAAGCGCCAAGCTGCCTTTTCCCGTTTCGATCGATACGTCGAACCGGATCGCAGACGCCTGGCACATAACAAGCATTCCGGCATTGTTCGTCGTGGACAAGACCGGCAAAGTGACTAACTTTCACCTGGGCGCAGAGCCGGGAATCGATCTCATGCTGGCCGCCTGGCTGGGCATAAATGACTATAAGCCGGAGTTCCAGGTACCGAATGCCCGCCGCAATTGAACTCGAAAACGTTACGAAGAGCTATCGGACGTCCATGGGCGGGCGGTCGCTCGTGGCGCTCTCGGAGGTTTCGTTCGCGGTCGGACCGGGCGAGGTCTGTGGATTTCTCGGCCCGAACGGCGCAGGCAAGACAACCGCGATCAACATACTCATGGGGTTCATCGAGGCCGACTCCGGCGTGGCCGCGATTCTGGGGCATCCGGCTGGCGACATCGAGGCGCGGCGTAAGGTCGGATTTCTGCCGGAGAATTTTGCGTTTTACCGGTACCTCACGGCGCCGAAGCTTCTTAAGTTCCACTTCAATCTAGCGGGAATCGGCGAGCCTCCGGCAGGCGCCATCGAGCGCCTGATCGGCGAGGTGAAGCTGACCGGCTACGAAGATGTCCGGATCGGCAAGTACTCGCGAGGCATGATGCAGCGCGTGGGCATCGCGCAGGCGCTGGTGGGCGATCCGGAAGTGCTTGTGCTTGACGAGCCGACTTCCGGTCTGGACGCGGCCAGCCGCCAGGATGTGCTGCATCTGATCGGACGACTGAAGACGGCGGGAAAGACAATCCTGCTCAGTTCGCACATTCTGCCCGAGGTGGAATCGATTGCGGACCGGATTGTGGTCATTGACCACGGCCGCGTCATTCACAACGGCCGCCTTAACGAAATGCTGGACACGCGAAACCGCACCGAGATGCGGGTGGCCGCATTGCCGGACGACATGGAAGAGAAGCTGGCGTGCTACGGCGCCGAGGTCGAACGAACAGCGACGGGCGTGACCATTTTTGTTGACGAGGGGCGGAAGCGTGACATCGCGCAATTGCTCTGGAATTCCGGGGTGGAAGTCACGAGCATGAATCCGTTGCGAAAATCGCTCGAAGCCGAGTTTCTGCATCTGCTGTCAACCGGGGAGGACGGGAAATGAGGCTGCGCGCAATCGCGTTGAATACGTTCAGCGGTCTGGTGCGCGACCGGATGATCGTCATCCTCTGCGCTCTTTTCGGCTGCATCATGCTGCTGATGCTGTCGCCGCTGAACAGTATGCGCTCTTTAGCGTCGGATCCGACCATGGAATCCACGGTGCTGGGGTTCGTTGCTGTCATGATGTCGCTCGCGAGCGGGTTCGGGAGCCTGCTTGCGGCCTGGTCGTCCGCAAACGCCGCCTCGAGCGAAATGCGATCCGGCACAATCCTCGCTGTGATGGCGCGACCCGTACCGCGCTGGGAATACCTGCTGGGCCGCTTTCTGGGCGTGCAGATGCTTATGGCGGTCTTTGTCGTCTTTCTCTTCGGGTTCACTTATCTGACCGCGGCCATCGGCGGGCAGAGCATCAAGGCTCCGTTCTGGGCGCTGATTGCCTATCCGGCGGTCCGATATCTGCTTTACGGCGCGCTCGGCACGATGCTGGGCGCGCGACTCCATCCCGTGCTCACGTTCGGAATCGTAGTCATGCTCGCCATGGCTGCGATGTTTCTTTCGGGCCGCGACCTCCCGGGCTTCTTCGCGGTGATTGTCTACACTCTATTGCCGGTCACAAATCTTCTGGGGGAAGCGCGCTTTGTCGGCCTGACCAGCGCCACGTTGAAGCCGATTCCCTGGACTGATCACGCAACGGCGTTGGCCTACGGCGTCGATCACGCTGTCGTGTTCTTTCTTCTTGCCGTGCTGTTCTTTCGGCATCGAAGCCTGACTCGGGACTAAGTCCGCGGTTACCACTCGAAATCCGCAATTAACGGCAGATGGTCGGACGCAATGAGCGAAAGGCGCGTCCGGACGAAGCGCATGCCCACCAATCGGAGGGCGCGGTCGTGATAAATGTGATCGAGATGCAGAAACGGCAATAGCCCTGGATAGGTGCGAGCGCGTCCGAGATGAGCCCGGATATTCACGCTCTGCATGTGACGGGAAAGAGATCTGGTGGTGATTCCGGCAGTCCATTCGTTGAAGTCGCCAAGGAGCAGAAGGGGCGACGCCGATGCCGGACGTCCCAGCAGCGTCTCCGAGAGAAGCTTGTCGGCTTGCCGGCGCCGCTCGGACCACGAGGTACCGAGATGCGCGGCGAATGCATGAAGCGCCCCGTGGTCGGGAATCTGAAGCTTCACTTCCAGACATGCGCGGGGCTCACGACCGAGCACGCTGAGGTCGTGATTTTTTGTCTCCATTACCGCGAACCGGGTGAAGATAGCATTGCCGTAATCCATATGGCCCAGCTTGCGGGCCGGGCCAAATACGTTAGCGCAACGCAGCGTACGGGAAAAACAGGAGATCTGATCTTCCCGAACCTCCTGCAGCGCGATGATATCGGCGTCCATTTCTTCGAGTATGGTGGCAATGCGATCCGGACGAACGCGCCAATCCATCCCGCGGCACTTATGAATGTTGTAGGTCGCGGCGCGGAATCGCATCTATTCCTGCTTTTCGAGGACTGTGCCCAGCCACTCGGAGATGCGAAACAGGGCCCTCCTGCGCCACTCGCGGTAATCGATCTCCGCGCTGTTCGCAAGATCACGGCGGAAGTCTTCGGACAGACGCGCAGCGAGCGCCGGATCGAGCACCGCCATGTTTACCTCATCGTTTAACTCAAACGAGCGATGATCGAAGTTCGTGCTGCCGACCACGCTCCAGAGGTCATCGACGATCATGACCTTGGCATGGATCATCGAGGGACGGTATTCATACACCCTTGCTCCCGCTTTCAATACGGAACCGTAGAGTCTCCGGCTCGAGCTTCGGGTCATCGCGTGATCGGATCGTTTTCCCGGCGTCAGGATGCGAACATCGACATTTCTTTCGCCCACAGCCTGGCGCACCGCTTTTCTTGCGCTGCGGTCCGGAAGAAAGTATGGCGTTGTGATGTAGATCCGTTTGCGGGCGCATGCCATAAGAAGCTGAAACAGAATCCGCGCGCGAGTGGAGCCCGCCGAAGGGGTGCTCGTGACCGCGATCGCGACGGAACCCGCACGCGATTCGATCCGCGGGAAATATTCATCGCCGGTGAGGATCTCGCCGGTAACGCGCAGCCAGTTTTCCGCAAATACCGATTGCAGAGACCTCGTCACGTGGCCGGTTACGCGGCAGACGGTATCGCGCCACCGGGGATTTCGCGGTGAATCTTTGTACCAGTGGTCCGCAATGCCGGCTCCGCCGATGAAAGCGGTCGCGCCATCGATGACCAGAAGTTCACGGTGAGTCCGATTGTTGATTTGGGGCAGAAGATCCAGCCGAAGCGAGTGATACCATTCCACGCGTCCGCCAGCTTCAGTGAGATCGCGGAAGTACGTTCGAAACATACTGAAGCTGCCGATGTAGTCGAGAATCACATTTACTTTGACGCCTGCGCGGGCCCGTCCCGCAAGCGCTTCGGCGAAGCGGCGAGCAATTTCGCCGCGATGAAAAATGTAGGCTTCGAGGTTGATCGTGCGGGTCGCGGCGCGAATGGCGTCGAGTTCCGCTTCATAGAAGCAGCCGCCATTGGTGAGGACCTCGATTTGGTTCCCAGGCTGCGGCTGCGCATCGGTCAGGACGGAGAGGAGCGAGCAGAAGCGGTCCGAATCCAGAGTGGCATCGGGCGGCTCTTTCACTTCGTAGGGGAGATCGGGTCCGAAGAAGGCCAGGAACAGGATGAGGCTCTGGATAGCGAGAGCGATCACCGCGAGAACAAGGAACGTGGTGGACAAGGCGATGCGTTTGCGCCGGCACTGCGGGCAGCCGCCTTTATTCTTGCGTCACGGGCGTGAGCTGTGTGATCCAGCAAGGTCCGGGAACGTACAAATGGTGCGGCCGGAGACGGGCGGTCCGGGCGATTCACGATTGATTCTGGACGCGGTTTCCGTTCACGCCGTTCGACGACAGGGCAGAGCGCGAGGCGTACACTCGGTGATTAGCGCAGCCAGCGCAGATTCAGGCGTTCATTACCAGGAAAGGTGGTTCGAAAGTGCAGATTTCTGATCAACAGTTTCGAGGGCGCACGGTTATTGCGGCCGATGGACAGGCGATCGGCGAAGTGGGCGCTATGATTATCGACACCTCGGCGTGGTCCGTTGTCGCGCTCCAGATCAAGTTGAATAAAGCGGCGGCGGAACAGGTCGGCGCTGTCCGTGGCATCCTTCATGCGGCAACGCTTGACCTGCCAGTGCACGCGATTCAGTCGGTAGGGGACGCGGTCCTCCTCTCGGTTCCGACGGCGGAACTGCGGCCGATTCTTCACCCCGCTGAGGACAGACACGAAGGAACGGCTTAGGCTGTTGGACTCGCGCTGGCAGGCGCGTCTCTGCCTGATTAACCGTAGATTATCCCAGCGTCTGTTTGCCAAAATAGTGGACCTTGTATGCGTATTGGCGTGCCCGCTCCCGGGGCTCCTGTACTCAGAGCGCGGACTAAGATTTTCGATGCCGGCGATCCTGCGAGAGCCGCTCCCGGGTCTGATCTGGTCGACGCCACCGTGATTCGGCGGGCGGACCAATGGTGGATGTTTCTGGCGGGGCAGGCGGCCGGGTACGGGCCAACCGATCTTTACAGCGCGTCGCTGCCGCCGAAGATGCCGCTGAGCGCGACGGGATGGATGCCTGTCCGCGATGACGCGGGAGCGATCGCGCCGATCGCCGCACGAAACCGCAGCGCCGCCTGGGATGGTAGCGGCGGCAGGCACTGCCCTTCGTACGTTGCCGGTTGGGATCCCGCTGAAGGCAAGACGGTGGAGCGCATTTATTATGCGGGGGCAGCCGATCATCTCTGGGGACCTTACACTATCGGCTTTCTGCAGTGGGACGGAAGCGAATGGGTCGATCAGGCTGCACCCGCATTCATTGCCTCTGAAGAGTGGGAACACGGAAGCGTCTACGAGCCAAACCTCATTTATCACGACGGCAAGTGGAAGATGTGGTACGTCGCCGGATCGAATCAGGAGGATTATCTGGTCCATGGATACTCCGAGAGTCCGGATGGCCGTACCGGATGGAGTAGTCATCAAATCTTTGCGCCGCCCGAGATGAAGATGTTCGACTTCTGCGTGCGACCGAGGGCGCACGGATTTGACGCGGTATTCTCCCGCGTTTGGGTCGGAGGAGGCGCGCCGCCGCCTGACACCGGATTATGGTGGTGCCGGGCAGAGCAGCCATCGGGCAAGTTTTCGGACTGGACCAGGCCGCTCCAGATCATGACCGCTCAGAATTATGGATGGCATGCGGGTCCCTGGAAACCTTCGTTCGAATTTGATGAACAGATCAAAGATCGGGCGCTGATCTTCTTTGACGGGCTCTATTCGACCGGCAAGCCGGGACCGTTTCCCTTCGCGTTCACCCTGGGTTGCGCCGAGGTAGATCTACCGCTCTGAGACGCTAATCCGCCCGCCGTCATGCGAAGTTGGTTGCCTCGATGCTGCGTGACCCTTTGTACTCCAGGAGAAGAATCTCTGCCGTTAGTATGAGCGGGAAATGCTTTAAAGATGTTGCCAAGTTGTAAAATATTATGGCTAATGGGCGTGAAATCACGTTTGTTCATAACTGAATAACCAGAATATTCCGAGAGAATCATTTTCACCATCTGACTGCGACTGTCTGCTCTATCGCAACCATCTGGCGGCTATCGGCGAGCGGGTATTTCTCGCCACTGCTTTAAGATAGGAACGGTCGCCAAGCGCACAGTCCTGAAAATCTGGTTGCTTGCGGCTCGGGATTGGGCGGGGTTAGACTTCGACTTAGCGCCGCCATCCAACGCAAATTCCAGCAAACTACCAACAATTAAAAAGGAAAAAACTCACATATCGGAGAGAAATATCAGAATTAAACGGAAGGAGCAGCATGCAATATCGAAATTATGGAATTGTTTTCGCAGGAGCCTTCCTGCTCGTAACTCCCTTCTCGACGCGCAGACGGGAAGTGGCTCCGCCAGTGGACTTCCATGGGCCATGACCTGGATAACACTCGCAGCCAACCTGCCGAAACTCAGATCGGACCGACGAACGTAGGCTCACTCTCTCCCAATTGGACCTTTACCGCTGGGGGCGACATCTCCGTCACTCCGACCGTATCCGGAAATGCCGTCTACTTTCCCGATTGGGCCGGTAACCTGTACGCCGTCGACAAAAACGCAGGGAAGCTTCTCTGGAAACATCTGATTTCGGACTACGATGGTGTTCCGGGATCAGTGGCTCGGGTCAGTCCTGCGGTTAACGGAAACGACCTCATCTTCGGCGATGTCCTTAGCACCCGCGCCACGCACAACGGCGCCAACATGATGGCTGTGGACCGGCAGACAGGGGCCTTGCATTGGATCACCAAAGTGGATACCAATCCCGCCGCGGTCATAACCGGTTCGGCTGTGGTCTTCAACGGCACGGTCTATGTCGGGGTGTCTTCAATCGAAGAGACACTCGCTCAAAACAACAATTACCCCTGTTGCACTTTCCGGGGCAGCATCGTGGCGTTGGACGCGAATACCGGCGCGATTCGATGGAAGACTTTCGTCGTGCCTGATAATGGCGGCGTCCCAGGAGGCTACACCGGCGGCGCGGTCTGGCAACCTCCAGCCATTGATCCCTCGCGCGGATCGCTCTTTATCGGCACGGGCAATAATTATTCCGTTCCGGCCTCAGTAATGGCATGCATGCAACAGAACCCGAACGCGGCCTGCGTTGATCCAAACGATCTCTTCGACACGGCGCTGTCCCTCGATCTCGCGACCGGAAAGGTCAAATGGGCAAGGAAATTCCAGACCTTCGATGTCTGGACGCTCGCTTGTATCTCGGCCCCCCCCCGGGACGAATTGTCCGGCCCCGAGCAGCCCTGATTTCGATTTGGGAGGCTCCGGACCGAATCTGTTGCCAAACTTTGTTGGCTTCGGCCAGAAAAGTGGAATCTATTGGGCTCTGAACAAAGACACGGGTGACGTCATCTGGAGCAGCTTCGTCGGTCCGGGCGGCACGTTGGGAGGTATCGAGTGGGGCACAGCCACCGACGGCCAGCGGATCTATGCCGCAATCGGAAATAACGGCCACATCCCGTACGCTCTTGCGAACAACGGCCCGACTATCACCTGGGGATCGTGGGCCGCTCTCGATGTCGCCACCGGGAGAATCATCTGGCAGATACCCGATCCGACATCTGGAGCGATCGATACCGGTTCGGTGACAGTGGCCAACGGCGTCGTTTATGCAGGCTCCTATTCAGGCTTCATGTATGGGCTCGACGCCAAGACCGGTACCCAGCTCTTCAGCTTTCAGAGTGGCGGGTCCGTGATCGATGGCCCCTCAATCGCCGGCCAGTTCGTATATT
This sequence comes from Bryobacteraceae bacterium, assembly GCA_035262625.1. Taxonomy (GTDB): domain Bacteria; phylum Acidobacteriota; class Terriglobia; order Bryobacterales; family Bryobacteraceae; genus BOG-234. The sequence goes on along the minus strand of DATFSM010000006.1, from coordinate 45,914 downwards.
GGGGCTCAGGCTACGCTCACATCCCGCCGGGAACTCCTAATAACAAGCTGTTCGCCTTCGCGCTCCATTAACAGCGCGTTTTTACCTGGTCGAAAATGGGTTCACCTCCCTTGCCGGTACGCTGCATTTCCGCGTAGCTGGCACGAGGACTTGTGGACCTGCTTCGACCAGGTCGCTATTCTCGCCGGCAGGTAAAGTTCGCGGCGTCGTCGATGCTGCCCGAACCCTTATAGTGAGCGGTTTCAGGCCAGGGACACAGCGGGCGCGTGCGATTGGTTTGGCCTTTGACGACGCGCGCCGCCGCTATGGAGGCCGGGGCATTGCCTTCTTCCACCCACTGGACGAGCGGGGTCATTGTGTCGAAGGTGCTGGTTCCGATGCCGCCTCCGCAGTGGAACATGCCGGGGACCATGAACAGACGCGCGAAGTCGGTCGTTGACGGACCCGTCTTCGCCACGACGTCCTCGTAGTATTCGAGGCCCATGCGCGGGTTGAGCTGCGGGTCCGCCCATCCGAAGTACATCAGCAGCTTTCCGCCGTGATTGCGGAAGGCGGTCAGGTCGGGGTTGGTGGCGTCGAGAACCTCGCTCGCGAAGGCCAGGTGGTCGTAGTCTTTGTCGAGGTCGAATTTCGGCATCGCGTCAGCCTCATTCAGGTTTGCGAGCGGCGTGCCCGGACCAAGGATGAAACGGATGAATCCGCTGGCGTAGCCGTTCCATGCGCTCTGTCCGGTCGGGGTGTCGATGTGCTGGCCGAGCCATCCGCTTTGTCCGTTGGGCCCGACAACTTCGGAACCGACGGGCCAGCCCGGGAACATGCGCTTGCCCTGGCGATTCACATCGCCGTAGAGGCGTTCGAGAGCGGAGATCTGATTTGACGTGAAGCAATCAACGCCGTCGCCGGAGCCTTCGCAACGCGGAAGATCTCGAGAGGGTTTGAAGTCGCAGCGGAGCGGATTGTCGATAACGCCGTCTTTGAGGCCATCTGCCGCGTCGCATTTCTCGTAGACGCGGTTGGCCAGGAGGTTGAGTTTGGCGGCAGGGAACGGATTCGCGAGGAGCCCCTGCTTCCAATAGACGCGCGCTAGTTGGCCACCTGTGTAGTTGAGTCCGGGCGCTCCGGCGATGATTCCGTCGAAGTCCGCCGGGAAGCGCTGCGCGAGCATCAACGCCTGACGGCCACCGGTCGAGCAACCGTCGAAATAGGCTTTGGCGAGCGGGTCGGAGTAGTAGGCGGCGATGAGACGTTTGGCGGTTTCGGCGGTGACGTGAAGGGAGCGGAAGCCGAAATCGATGAACTTCTGGCGGTTGAGGGCGAAGGTTCCGCCCGGTTCGCGCTGGGCAGAATGGCCGGTATCGGTTGCGGCAGTGACGAAGCCGGCTTTGAGTCCATGCGCGCGATTCGCGATGCGGCCCGCTGTTTCGAATGACTGGCCCGCGAAGCCGCCGTTGCCGAACATGTAGAGTCGTCCGTTCCAGAGGGCCGGGAGGTTGACCTCGATGCTCATATCCGGCTGAACCAGAAGATCGACGCGGCAGTGTTCGGGGGCGGCGGTTGAGGCGGGAATTGTGGTCGCGGAGTAGACGGAGAATTCGTAGCCGGTCAGGCCGGTTAACGTGGCGCAGGACGCACGAGGCTTGTACCGGGGCGTTGATCCTTTGTAGTCGCGGAACTGACCCCCCCTCCGCCCTGCGGGAACAGCGGGACGCAGAAGAAGAGGGCTGCTGAGAGCAGAACGGGAGCGCGCATGCCCCGCGATTCTATCTCAGCAGCGCCGGGGTTATTTCATGCTGACGACGCCGACAGTCTTCGCCGTGTCGCGAGCCTGCCTCAGGTGATCCTGAAGGGTTGGCAGCGTGTGGCTTGCAAATCCCTGGATGTCCTTATCCGAACCGCCGTTGGCTTCCTTCTGAAACTCGGCCACGTCGGCTTCGTGGTCTTTGACCATGTCCCGCATATAAGCGCGGTCGAAGTCAGCCCCCTTCATGTTCGAGTATCTGGTGACGGCCGCTTTGTGTTTCGCGTCCAGTTCCGTCGGGAGCGTGATGTTCTTTTTGGAGGCGATGCCCTTGAGTTCGTCCCCGGCCTTGCTGTGGTCGTCGATCATCCGCTGGCCGAACTGCTTCACCTGGTCGTTAGTACCGTTCTGAACTGCGATCCTCCCGAGTTCCACTTCTTCCATTCCGCCCATCGCGGCTTCACGGGCGAACCTCGTGTCCGCCGATGAGACTTTTTCGGGTGTCTGAGCGAAAGCGCTCGCCGAAAGGAATACTCCGGCTGCAAGAGCAGCGCCGAAGTTCCTCAGAAGCGTTTTGTCCATACAAGACTCCTTTCCTCGTCGTGGCACGCAGGTGTTCCCCGCAATTTGTGCGCCCACGCGCGGAAAGGAACGCTAGCTGACGTGATTGCTTACGCCTTAGAGCAGGCGGAAATTAACCTCGATGGAAGCGCGGACATTAACAGCGATGCCGCCCTTCATGCCCGGCTTGAATTTCCACTTCTGGACGGCCTCGATGGCTTTTTCATCCAAGCCCATACCAAGGCTCTTGGTCACATGGATATCGCGCGCTTTGCCTTCCGAGTCGACAATCACGGAGAGGATTACCGTGCCGCTGTACTTGGCCTTGCGAGCTTCTTCGGAGTATTCGGGATCTACCTTGTAGATAATTCCCGGAGCGCTGACGCCGCCGCCGACGCGGAATACGCCTCCGCCGACTCCGCCGCCGCTGCCGGGACCGAATCCGCCGCCATTACCGGAACCGACGCCTCCGCCCGATCCGTTGCCCATTCCGCCGCCAGAGCCGTTGCCGTTGGATCCGTTCATCAGCTTGGCGAGCGGATCGCCCCAATTATTCAGAGTCGACTGAGGCAGCGGCGTGTCAGGAGGCGCGATGATCGAGGGATCCATCGCCAGTTTGGGCGTGTGATCGACGATCATGGGCGGGACGAACTGTTTCATGGACGGCTTGGGGAGTTTACCCTTGGAAACCGGCAGTGGTTCGCGCGCGCCGCCGCCGCCGCCGCCCTGCATGGTGTTCTGTTTCGGTTTGAGGTCCGGAACGTAAGGCTTGAGGTTGGGATCGATCAGATCCAGCTTCTGCTTGATGGCTTTCTGAACGGTGGGATTGCTGAAGCCCCAGACCGCCAGCGCCAGAATGCCGCCCTGAATCAAAACCGAGTACGCCAGATTCTTGGGGTCATTCTTGTAAAGCCCCCACATCGGTTTTACTGCAACGGGCTTCGAGGTGATTTCGAGGGGAGGAAGTTTTTCCGGCTTGATCAGGTCATGGATAGACTGATAAAGCGACTTGTACCACGGAAATTCCGCGTCCTGCGGCGCGAGCAGCCTGCTCAGGTGATCGTCAGGTTGAGTTGCTTCAGACATGTCGGTGGACCGATCCTTCGGTATGGACGGCGGTAGTCGCGCAGTCGTTTCCAAATCTGGAATCGAAAATTTCGGGACTCTCCCGATTGGAAGTTTAACATAGGCGTTTGCGGCAGGTGTTTGTCCCTACTAGCCCCGGTTCCATGCGTTTTGCGCTCCACGCGCCGGTCTGGAACCGGCTACGTGAAACCGAATAGACCTGTTTCGGACGATAGGCGGAACACAAACCGGGCTAAATGTTGTATCTTGCGATTTAAGGACATTTTCCGACGGAACGCCCCCTGACATTCGCGAGACGATGACGCGCGCCGAAGCCCTCGAGATTCTGCACGAACACACGAAATCGGAGAGTCTCCGGCGGCACGCGCTGCAGGTGGAAGCCTGCGTCGCCGCGTATGCCGACCGCTTCGGGGGGGCGGAAGAGGACTGGCGGGTGACCGCGTTGTTGCACGACTTCGATTATGAGATGCATCCGGAGGCTCCGGATCATCCCATGAAGGGCGAGCCGATTCTGGCTGGGCGGGGAGTTCCGGCGGAGATACGCCGGGCGATCCTGTCGCACGCCAACTACAGCGGTGTCTCCCGGGATACGCAGCTGGAGAAATCGCTGTTCGCCTGCGACGAACTGTCCGGATTTATTTCCGCGTGCGCGTTGGTAAAGCCCACCCGGAGAGTTGCGGAAGTGGATGTGAAAACAGTCCGTAAAAAGATGAAAGATAAGGCATTTGCAAGGTCAGTGAGCCGGGAGGACATTGTGAATGGCGCGGCGGGTCTGGGAGTGGACCTCGACGAGCATATTGCGTTCTGCATCGCGGCGATGCAGCGAAATGCCGACGCCATCGGGCTCTGAGGATTCGTTTTTTTCAGTTTTCAATTTCGCGTCACAGAAGTAGAGGTATATAGATGGGATCTTACCGGCGGGGCAAAGCCAGAGATATCGTGAATAGCCGTGGGCCGCTCGTGCCGCCTCAGAAGAATTACGAACCCGTGCGGAGGACGCACAAACCGCTGGGCTACGCGGAGATCGAGGCGGCAAGTCAGACTGCGCAGGATTCGCCTGAGTTCGCGGAATTTGTGCGAGAGAAGCTGAATATGCCGGCGGAGATGGCGCCAGCCGTGGCGGAGGCGATCGGCCAGCAGAAGTGGAAGATCGCGCCGAATCCCCTGGCGGTCGTCCGGACGGCAGCCTGGCAGGCGGCGCGGCGGATGGGGCTGCCGGTTCCGGGTCAGCAGCCGGTTTAAGGCGGGTCCGGCTTGGGCGTTGTCTTCTCCCGTGCTACACTCGCGGTAGCTTTTGATCCCCGCGCAGCATCGTTCGGTGTCCACTCGATCGTCACTCCTTTCGTTTGTACCGTCTGAAGCGGCTTCCGGTGGTTTCATCGCTGGAAAGAAGACATGAAAGAAACAGGAACAGTGAAGTGGTTCAACGCGGCGAAGGGATATGGATTTATCTCCCGCGAGAACGGTGAGGACGTATTCGTCCATTTTTCGGCCATCGAGGCAAGCGGCTACCGCTCGCTCGATGAAGGCGCGAAGGTTCAGTTCGTCGTCGGCCGTGGGCCGAAGGGCCTGCAGGCTCAGGACGTCAGCCTCGCATAACTTTCAGGGCAGGGGTCGCGCCGTAGAGCGCAACCCCTGTCTCATACGTTCACTCCCTCCTTCGTAGCCGATATCCCCCTCCATTCGATATACAATCAAGCAACATTCTCGATGGTGTTGCGGGCTTTCATTGCGCGATTGGGCTTGAGCGCGGGTTTTGCTTTGACCGCGCTGTTTGCGCAAGCGCCAGCGCCCCCCGCTTCTCAGGCGCCGACTCCTCAGCAGAACGTCAGCGAGATGGCGTCGCAGGACACCTCGATCACATTTCAGTCGAAAGTGAACCTTGTCCTCGTTCCGGTAGTGGTGCGCGACAAAGCGGGCAAGCCGGTCGGGAACCTGACGAAGGACGATTTTCAGATTTTTGACCGGGGTAAAGCGCAGACGATTACGCGATTTCTGGTGGAGCGTCCGGGTTCGACGCGAATTCCGAATATTGAGAGCCTGGACAAATCGCCGGACGATGACGCGCCTCGCGCGCCCGCGGGAGCCGCAGCGCCGACGACTTTCACGGCGTGGTTTTTCGATGACGTCCATCTGAACGAATCCGACCTGATGCAGGCGCGGGCAGCGGCGGAGAAGTACCTGTTTTCGAGCCTGGACGAATCGCGCCGAACGGCGATTTATACAAGTTCGGGGCAAACGACGGTCGATTTCACGGACAGCTTCCAGGAGCTTCGGGCGGGGCTGGCGCAGCTCAGAGCGAGGCCCATCGCACGCGCTCTGACTCAGGAATGCCCGGACACCAGCTACTACCTCGCCGATCTGATTATCAATAAGAACGATCCAAACGCGCTGGCGACGAGCGCGCAGGAAACCTGGGATTGCCTGCACATGGTGCCCCCGCAGACGATGCAGGACGCGGCGCGCTTCGCGCAAACGGCGGCGCAGCGCGTGCTTGCCAGCGGGGAACACGAGACACAGGTTTCGCTGATGACTCTTAAAGATGTGGTGCGGCGCGTGAGCGCCATGCCCGGGCAGCGGCTGATCGTCATGATCTCTCCTGGGTTTTTCCGCGAGGTCTATCAGATTCAGGACGAAACGGACCTGATCGATCGGGCGATCCGGGCGAACGTGGCGATCAGCGCCCTTGATGCTCGCGGCCTTTATACGGATACGCCACCGGCGTCCCAGCGAACCCTCTCACTTGCGGCTTTGAGCCGGAAGCAAGGCTACGAGCGGGATGCGGCGCGCGCAGATTCCGACCTGCTGGCGGAAGTCGCGGCAGGTACCGGTGGGACGTTCATCGAGAACAGCAACGACCTGGCCGGGGGCGTGAGGGACCTTTCGGCGCCGCCGGAGGTGTACTACGTGCTCGCGTTCTCGCCCCAGAATCTGAAGCTCGACGGCGGGTATCACGGGCTGAAGGTGACGCTCCGGAACCCGGCGGGGCTTACTGCGAAGGCGCGACGCGGCTATTATGCGCCGCGGCATCTCACCGACGCCGACGAAGAGGCCAAGGAAGAAATCTCACAGGCTCTTTTCTCGCGCGAGGAGACGCGCGACATTCCGGTGGAGATGCACACGCAGTTCTTCAAGGCGAATCCGGATGAAGCGCGTCTGGTGGTGGTGACGCGGCTCGATATTCGCAAACTGCATTACCGCAAGATGGACGGGCGCAATGGCGACGAAATGCTGGTGGTCTCCGGGCTGTTCGACCATAACGGCAACTTTCTGCAGGCGGTATCCAAAAAGGTTCAGATGCGGCTGAAGGACGAGACGCTGGCGACGCGGCTGGATTCCGGCATCTCGGTGCGTTCGGATTTTAAGGTCTCGCCGGGACGGTACGTGGTTCGGCTCGTGGTGCGCGACGCCGAGGGGCAAATGATGTCGGCGCAGAACGGCGCCGTGGAGATTCCATAACGGCGCGAGGGGCGCCTTTGGAGATATCAGAGATGAAGCATCTTCTCGCGATTACGATGGCCGGAGCGCTCTGCGCTTCGATTCCGCAGGCGTACGGGCAGGACAAGAGCGAACCGGTCGATTCGCACACGATGCTGCATACGGAGACGCGGCTCGTTCTGGTGGACACGGTGGTCACGGACAAGAAGGGGAACTATATCCGCGACCTGACCCAGAAGGACTTCAAGGTTTACGAGGACAACAAGGAACAGGCGATCACTTCGTTCTCATTCGAGAGCGGGTCGGGGGCGAACGCCGACAGAAAGCACTACATGGTGCTGTTCTTCGATAACTCCAATGCGCAGCCGCAGCAGCAGATACTCGCGCGCCGGGCGGCGACGAAGTTCATCGATGCGAACGCCGGTAAGAACCGGCTGATCGCGGTGGCGGAATTCGGCGGAGCGCTGAAGGTCGCGCAGAACTTTACTGACGACGTGGACCGGCTGAAGCAGGCGGTGGCTGGCGTGAAGATCGCGTCGGTCGGCCGCGCGTCCGGAGGCGTCGCGGGAAACATTCCGGGAATGCCCCAAACGGCGGCCGAGCGGGCCCAGGCGATCATGTTCGGGGACTACTCGATCAGGAGCGTTCTAGGCGCCCTGCGAAACGTGGCGAAGGGACTGAACAACGTTCCCGGGCGGAAGACGCTGGTGTTTTTTTCCGGCGGATTTCCGATGACGCAGCAGGCGATAACCGAAGTCACGGCGACGATTGACGCCTGCAACCGGGCCAATGTGGCGATTTACCCGATCGACGTGCGCGGGCTGGCAGGCCTGGGAAATGCTCCGGGGATCGGTCCGCTCGGAGGATTGCCGGGCTTTCGCGGACTGGCGCAACTGGCGATGCTCGGAACGACGCAGGTGACAGGTCCGCTGGCGTTTCAGGGACGCGGCGGCGCAACGCCTCCGGGCGGTGGTGGCGGATCGAGTCCGGGTGGCGGATCGCCTTCGCCCGTGAGCGGCGGCGGTGGAAGGACTCCGGTGAATCCCTCCCCGACCTCACCTGGTCCCAACCCGGGCGGCGGCCGGACGAATAATCCGGGTATGCCGAACTATCCCGGGAACCCGAACGATCCCAACAATCGGTATGCCAACAACCCGATGGACCCGAACAATCCCATGAACCGCATGAATGCGCTTCGGAACATCATGCCGGGGATCGATCCGGCGGCGGGCGGACTGCAACAGTCGCTTTATGCCCTGGCGAGCGGCACGGGCGGGTTCGTCATCGTGAATACGAACGACATGGCGGCCGGGCTGGAGAAGATCGGCAAGGAGCAGAACGAGTACTACATTCTGGGCTATGCGCCTTCGAAGGAGCCGGATCCCGGCGCATGCCACACCCTCAAGGTGAAAGTCGATAAAGGCGGCGATGTGGTGCGGGCGCGGACAGGATACTGCGAGACGAAGACGGTGGATGTCCTGTCGGGGACTCCGGCGGAACGCGATCTGGAGGCGCGAATCACGTCAAACGCAACGCCGACGGTTACCGGCGCTGCGATGCAGATTCCCTTCTTCTACATCGGGCCGAACACGGCGCGCGTGAACGTGGCGCTCGAGGTTCCGGCGGGCGCGATTCAGTTCGCAAAGGATAAGGGCAAGTTTCACTCGACCATGAACGTGATGGGGCTCGCGTACCTGGCGGACGGCTCCGTGGCGGCGAGGTTCAGCGACAGCGTAAAGCTGATCTTCGACGATAAAAAGGAAGTGGAAGCCTTCAGCGCGAAGCCCTATCACTACGAGAAGCAGTTCGAGGTGGCGCCGGGGACCTACAACCTGAAGGTGGTTTTCAGTTCAGGCGCGAGTCAGTTGGGACGTGTGGATACGGCGCTGAAGGTGGAGCCGTGGGATGCGCAGGCGTTTTCGTTGAGCGGTTTGGCGCTCAGCAAGAGCGTCCAGCCGGCGAACGATGTGCTCGGCGGCTTGGGCAGCGAATTGCTCGACGACCGCGTACCGCTGATCGTGAACGGCATTCAGGTCACGCCCACGGGATCGAATCGGTTCAAGAAGACGGAGAAAAGCTACATTTACGCCGAGATGTATGAGCCTGCGCTGGCGGTTCCGGATCAGAAGGAGTCGGCCGTTCCGGCGTTCGGGATTCGCATGGAGTTGCTCGACCCCAAGACGGGAGCGGTGAAGAAAGATTTCGGGTTGACGCGCCTCAAAATGCCGCCTTTGACCGGGAACCCGACTGTCCCCATGGGACTGATTCTCAGCGCACCGGACCTCGATGCGGGGGCCTACCAGTTACGCATTACGGCGCTTGACGACGCGGGGCATCAGTTCGCGAGGACAACGGATATTCTGCTGGAGAACTGACGGGCGTGGGCGCGGCGATTCGGTATCGTCCGGCGTGGCCGCTGGGCCGGTTCGTAAAAACGATCTGGTATTACGAGGGCTATACGCAGCCGCATGCGTTCGAGCGCCTGATGCCGGACGGATCGATGGGTGTGGTTATTAATCTGGATGACAACTTCGTCCGGATTTACGATCCGGAAAATCTGACGAAGTTCAGCCGTCTGGAGGGCGCGGTTTTCATGGGCGCGCAGACGGAGTTCTTCGTAATCGATACCGCGGAGCAGCGAAACGTGATTGGGGCGCAGTTCGCTTCGGGCGGCGCGTTTCCGTTTCTGGATGCTCCCGCGGGGGAACTTGAAGGGCTGCATGTTTCCATCGGCGACGTATGGCGCGCGGAGCATCGGCGGATTCGGGAGCGGTTGCTGGAGATTCCGGCCGCAATGGAACGGTGTCGGCAGTTCGAGAGGGAATTGCTGGCCGTCGCATCGGGACGTATGGAGATCCGCGCCGACGTAGCATATGCCGCGCAGGCCCTGAACGATCCGGCGCGGTCTGTTGCGGATGTTGCGGCTTGTTCGGGATTGAGTTCGCGGCGGCTGACTCAGGTATTTCGGGACGCGGTTGGTTTGACTCCGAAAGCTTATTCGCGGGTGCGGCGGTTTCAGCGCGCATTGCGGGGGTTACAGAGTCCCGCAGCGCCGGACTGGGCGCAGATCGCGCTCGAGTGCGGTTATTACGATCAGTCGCACTTCAATAACGATTTCCGGGAGTTTTCGGGGATTGTTCCATCAGAGTATGTGGCGGTGAAGACGCCGCATCTGAATCACGTGCCTTTGGGTTGACGCCTTTTGCCGCGCACCGGCGCGCGTTCGACGATGGCGAACTGAAGTTTACGTTCGAGGGGATCGACGCGGTCGAGCAGGACGCGGACTTTATCGCCGATGGAGAATTCGCGGCGGGTTCTTTGTCCGACGATCTTGCGGACGTTCTCGTGATAGGCGTAACGGTCGCCGGGTAGCGTATCGATGGGGACCAGGCCTTCGACAAAGAGATCGGTGAGTTCGACGAAGGCGCCGTATTTCGCCGTTGAGATGATCAGCGCGTCGAACTCTTCGCCGACACGGTTCTCCATAAACTTCGCCTTCTTCCATTCGACGAGTTCGCGCTCGGCGTCGGCGGAGCGCCGTTCGGTGAGGGAGCATTCGTCGGCGATGATTTTGAGCTCTGGCTCGGTGGAATAGGTTCCGCCGTTGAGCGATGCGGCGAGCAGTCGATGGACGATGAGGTCGGGGTAGCGGCGAATGGGCGAAGTGAAGTGCGTGTAGTGCGCCGCGGCGAGGGCGAAGTGCCCGGTGTTCTCTTCGCTGTAGCGCGCCTGTTTGAGGGACCGCAGCATCAGGTAGCTGAGGATGCGTTCCTCGGGCTTGCCTTCGATCTTCGCCACGAGGCGCTGGTAGGCCTTCGACGGAACGGTGACCGGTGAGGGCAGGATCACTTCCTTGTGGCCGATTCGATCTTTGTACCGGTGTCTGGAGACGGGGATGGCTCCGATGCCGAGCGAATAGCCGAACTGCGCGGCGATCTCTTCAAATTCCATGACGCGCTTAGGGTCAGGCTGCTCATGGATTCGGTAGATGGCCGGATGGCCGGTCTGTTCGAGATGCGCGGCGACGGCTTCGTTAGCGGCGAGCATGAACTCTTCGATGATGCGGTGGGCGATATTGCGAGGTCCGCGCGCGATGCCGACCATTTCGCCCGCTGCGTCGAATTCGATGAGGGGCTCGGGCAGATCGAAATCGATGGAGCCGCGGCGATAACGCTTCTTCATGAGGAGCTCCGCCAGTTCGCGCATCAGTTGGAAACGTTCCACAAGCGGGGCGTAGCGGGCGCGAAGAGACGCGTCACCTTCGAGCAGCAGGTGAACATTCGTGTAGGTCATGCGCTCCGCGCTGCGGATGACGCCCCGTTTGAACTCATACGCCACGGGATCGCCATGGCGGTCGATCTCGATGAGCGCGGAGGTGACGAGGCGGTCCACATGCGGGTTGAGCGAGCAAATACCGGTGGAAAGTTCAAACGGGAGCATGGGTACCGCGCGGTCCGGGAAGTAGACGCTCGTGCCGCGCATGCGCGCTTCGATATCGATGGCGCGTCCGGGGCGGACGTAGTGGCTGACGTCGGCGATATGCACCTGAAGGGCGTAGTTGCCGTTCGGGAGGCGGTCGACCAGCACCGCGTCGTCGAAGTCGCGCGCGGTGTCGCCGTCGATGGTGACGATGGGGAGACCACGGTAGTCGGCGCGGCCCTTGAGTTCCGCTGCCGAGATAATGTTCGGGATGGACTCGGCTTCCTCGATGACCTCGGCGGGGAAACGATTGGGGATGTGGTGCTTGCGGATGACGATTTCGACGTCGATGCCGAAGTCGTCCGGCGCGCCCAGGATTTCGACGACGCGACCGACGGGATGGCTGCGATGGTCTCCGTAATCGAGGACTTCGACGTCGACGATCATGCCGTCGAGATCGGCGGGGCTGGAGACGTCGATCGCTTTGACGCCGATGCGGTCGATTGAGTCGTGCGGAGCCGGGATCGCGAGATCTTCGGGAATTTCGACCCATTCTTTGAGACGTTCGTCGTGGGGCGCTACGTACATGCCGCGCCGGGTGATCCGGAACTCGCCGACCACCGTGGGGTGCGCGCGCTTGAGGATCTTGCGGATTTCGCCTTCGGCTCGCCCGTCCGGGCCGATATGGGTGATGCGCGCGACGGCCCGATCAGCGTTCATGGCTCCGGCGAGAGAGTCGCGGCCGAGGAAGATGTCGCCGGAGATGCGGGGGATCGGGTGATCGGGGATAAGAAAGCCGTAGCCGTCGCGGTGGACGCTGACGCGACCGGAGATGAACTCGCGGCTGGCGGATGCGAGGACGTAATGGCCCGCGCTGAGTTCGACGACTTCGCCGCGCGCGGTGAGACGATCCATGATGGCGTCGAGTTCGTCGCGCTGCTCGCCGCGGAGGCGGAGGTCGCGATAGAGGTGTTTGAGACTGGCGCGGCCTTTGGGGAGTTTTGAGATGTGGGCGAGTACCGTCGCGTCCGTCATCGGTTTCATTATCGGGGAGAGACAGGTCGCCGGACCCTCATCTGTTTGGCCAACTTTGCTTGCATTATGCCGGCACTGATTAGCCCGATGCCCACCCTTACTATTCTGATGACCTGAACGCAAGACCGCGAAAACGGTCGATAGGCATAGATGCGCCTTCGCGCGATAAAGCTAAAAAGGCTCTGCGCCCGAAGGTACAGAGCCTTTCTTTCGCGCATTCCAGGCGATGTCTACGCCGCGCCTCTGCCTCCCCGGCCGCCGGCAGTGTTGCCCATCAGCGTGACGAGTTCATCGTCTCTCAGCGGCTTGCATTCGCTTACGGTGTCGAACACCATCGTGTTCGGTTCGGCCGCCGTCCATGGCTTGAAACTCGCGCCCGGATTACCTGTCTTCGCGAAGCTGACCCACGCTCCCGCAACCTTATCCTGCAGCGCCAGCGCTACCGGGCCCCCGCCGGTCGCGATTCTGATGTGCGGTTCGGTCACGTTATGGAACGCGAACGCGATCTCCGAACAATGGAATGCGGTGATCCCGCCATCCACGGGATATTCCCAGGCGAACAGATAATTCCACACCGGCGTCTTGCTCTTCTCGAGCTTCCACGCCAGCGTCTGCTTTACCCCTGGGCGCGAACCGTTGGCGAAGTACAGGACGTCCTGCACCTTCTTTCGCGGGAACGCCTTCTGGAATTCCGCTACCACCTGCGCCTTCTTCTCGCCGTAAGCCTTGGTCAGATTCTCGTCGATCTCCGCCTGGCTCCATTCATTCTTGCGCCCGTCGCCGCGCGTCATTGTCCCCTGCATTTCGCTGAACACGGTTCCCGCCATCAGCGGAATCGTGTCGGCCCAATCGCAGATTTCACGCATCACGTACTTATCGTCGGCGATCACATCCCAGCCGCCTCCGCCGCCGGGACCGCGTCCGCCGCCCGCCGCCTGCGCCACTTCGCGCGCCCCTGCCGTACCTGCAATGATCAGGTCCTTATAGGGAACCTTCTTAAGCCTGTCGATCTGCGAACCGTCGAGGTTCAGTTGCTTCAGGGTCGCCGCCGCAACGGCCTGCTGCCGCTTGATGGCGGTTGCAGGCTCGACGGTACGGTAGTTGAGACCGCCGCCGCTCTGCGCAATCCCTCTATGGAACAGACCCTTTGCCCCGGGCATATGCATCAGCCGCGTCACCTTGCTGCCGCCGCCGGACTGGCCGAAGATCGTCACGTTGCCCGGGTCCCCGCCGAATTGAGAGATGTTGTCCTGCACCCACTGCAGGGCGGCAACCAGATCCGCCATGCCCGTGTAGCGCGAATTCTCATATTGCGCGCCATACGCCGAGAGATCCAGCGTGCCGATGATGTTCAGCCGGTGATTTACGCTGACGACAACGACATCGCCAAACTCGCTCAGGTTCTTACCGTCATATGCATACGACTCCATCGACGAGCCGTTGGTGAAGCCGCCGCCGTGCATCCAGAACATTACGGGCTTCTTCACGCTCGCGCTGGCGTTCTGGGTCCAGATGTTCAGTACCTGGCAGTCTTCGTTTTCCAGCCAGTAGCGGTGCGGAAACACGAACTCGTCCGCGCCGGGCCTGGCCTGAGCGGGAATGGGGCACACCGGACCCCACGCTTGCGCGCTCTTGATACCGTCCCACGGCTTTACCGGCTTCGGCATTTCGAATCGCTCCGCTTCGGCGTAGGGGATGCCGAGGAAGACGGTCGTCTTACCGTCGTGGAAGCCGCGCAGTTTGCCGCCCTTCACCTGCACGACAGGCGGGTTCATATTCGGCGAATCCGCGGCTTTCAGGGCATCGCTGGTCTTCGCGCCCAATGCGGGCGCGGGATCGAGCGCCATACTCGCCAGCGCTCCACCCACAACGGCGGCGCCACTCAGCACCGCACGGCGGTTCATAGATATCGATCCGGATGATTCTCGCGATTTTCGGTTGCGCATAAACCCCCTTACAGACGGCCGCGGCCGCGCCGATAATTCTATCCGAACGATTGACCGTCCGCTCGATGCATCATAATGAAATGCAGATGCGTACCCTGCTGTTACTGCTGCCTGCCGCGCTTTTGTTTGGGCAGGCGACCACCCACAAGGTTGCCGCGACAACGACCGCGAAGGCGACGAACTTCAAGGAAACCGGCTCTCCGACCGCGCCGATTACCCTGGAGCTTTTTACCGACTACCAGTGTCCGTCCTGCCGGATGTTCTACCAAGACGTACTTCCGCAGGTAATCTCGCAGTATGTAGCGCCGGGCAAGGTACGGCTGATCCATCGCGATTTTCCGCTGCCGCAGCATCAGTATTCACGGACGGCGACCAAGTACGCGAATGCGGCGGGGCAGGTCGGAATGTACGACCTGGTGGCGGGCCAGATCTTCAAGACTCAGGGAGATTGGGAGCAGAACGGAAATGTGGACGGAGAAGTCGCGAAAGTCGTTCCGCCGGGCAGCATGCAGAAGATTCGGGAAATCGTAAAGAACGACGCGCATCTGGATGACTCGGTCACCTCGGATATTGCGATCGCGAATCGCGACGGGCTGAATCAGACTCCCACGCTGGTGATCGTGCGGAACGGCAAGCGGACGAAGATTGACGGGGCCGTACCGTTCACAATTCTGAAGAGCTACCTCGACCAGCTCCTGGCGAAGGGATGAAGCGCGCACTTCTCCTGATCGGCCAGGTCATTCTCGCGGGAATCTTTATTTACGCCGGTTACGCCAAACTCAGAGAGCCGTGGCTGCAGTTCGCGGTTTCGCTGAGCACCTTCAAGTTGCTTCCGGATAACGCGCTCGAACCGGTGGCGCGGACGCTGCCCTGGTGCGAACTCGCGCTGGGGATCGCGATTCTGTCCGGAGTTCTGCTGCGCTGGACTGGGCTGATCGCAACGCTCGTGCTGGCGCTGTTCTTTGCGGTGCTGATCCGGTCTTACGCGATGGGCCTGCAGGTCGATTGCGGGTGTTTCGGATCGGGCGAAACCGCTTTGGGGCCGAAGAGACTGGCTGAAGAGGCGCTGATGCTTGCGCTGGCGGCGGCGGTTACGTTTGGGGCATTTCGTCGGAAGCGCGGCAGGCGAGCGAAGGGTCTTCCCATCGTTTCGCATCGCGACGATGAACTGACTTATTCCGCCTGAGCGGTTCCGACTGTAATTTGTATTGCAGTTGTTTCTGGCGCTGTTCGAGGGCGCAAGTGGTATCAGGATCGGTACGCATTACGCCAAGTAACTGAATCTCGACGGCCGAGAGATCTTCCCGCATGCGGCGCGTATCCGGGTCGCCGTTCCACACCGATTCGGAACGGTCCGCGGATCCGGTGAGCATCGCCATGGACAGAAAGGCCAGGGAAATCAACGCAGACGTCCGCATGATGCGGGAGAGCGCAATCGGAAAGCCCCGCCGGGTATTTGGATTTTCAGGCATTTACAAAACCCTCCGCGGCCGGAGTGTCCGGATTCGGGAAGTCGGTGTTCGGGCACGACCGCATCGCATAAAATGGTCGAAGCAATGCGCAAAGTCATCGTTCTTTTCGCCACAGCTTTGGTGCTCGCCCTTACCGCATTTGGGGCGCAGATTCCCCGCAAGGCGAGTGAATTCGTCATTCAGATGCCCGATGGGAAGCAGACGCTTCTGAGTTCCTACCGCGGAAAAGCCGTGGTCCTTGCGCTGATGTTTACTACGTGCCCCCATTGCCAGAAGGATGCAACCCTGCTTTCCGAGATACAAAAGGAATACGCAGGGAAAGGCGTTCAGGTTCTCGGGGCGACGTTTGACGCGGACGCAAACAAGCGGATCAAACAATTTAATGCGGTATTCGCGACCGGTTTTCCGTGCGGAACCGCAACAAACAAGGCGGTGCTCGAGTTTTTGCAGCAGCCCGAGACGGATCCGCCGTTCGTGCCAGTTCTGGTGTTTATCGATAAGACCGGAACCATCCGCTCCGTACATATGGTGACGGGCGCGACGGTGGATGGTCCCGAAGGAAAGTTCTTCGTCGGCGCCGAGACGACCATCCGGGCCGAAATCGATAAAGTTCTGAAGGGCGAGAAGACGTCCTCTGTTACGGCGCCGCGACGGACGCCGAAGAGTTAGATCTGGAAGGCCGCGCCCGCTGCGCTCCGGTCCGAGTCGCTCTTGCAGGCGCGGTGATAATACGCCAGAAGGGCAGTCTCGTCGAAATCGATTGCCCGCGCATATTGCCGAATGTAGTTCGTATTGTAAATGCCGCCCGGCAATTTACGAAAATCACCGCATTCGATCGCCTCAAGCAAGCGCACGCTCAGCTTGGTGGATTGCGAGATGTCATCAAGCGCAATACCTTTGCGAAGCCGCCAATCTC
Source organism: Bryobacteraceae bacterium (assembly GCA_035262625.1). GTDB lineage: Bacteria > Acidobacteriota > Terriglobia > Bryobacterales > Bryobacteraceae > BOG-234. The sequence goes on along the minus strand of DATFSM010000006.1, from coordinate 29,303 downwards.
TCAGTCCGAGAATATCGGGGGTCATATTAAACCTGGCACCTAAACCCAGGAGTGTAACATATTCGTGGCTTTGCTAAACTCCTGACGGCCATGGATTTTCCCTGTACAGTCTGCGGAATCCAGTTCCGCAATCCGGTGCTGACGGCCTCGGGGACCTTCGGATATGGGATTGAATTCGAGAAATTAGTGGATCTCGGGGCTCTGGGCGGGATTATTGTCAAGGGATTATCGAGAGAGCCCATTGCGGGAAATCCGGCGCCGCGGCTGTGGGAGACCCGAGCCGGAATGATGAATTCCGTGGGGCTGCAGAACGTCGGCGCGCGCGCATTCGTAACCGAAAAACTCCCCCTGCTTCGGAAATATCCGACGCCGATTCTTGCGAATGTGTTCGGATATGCCGCCGAAGATTACGTCGAGGTCATCCGGATTCTGAATGACGCCGACGGACTGGCGGCGTATGAACTCAATGTTTCATGTCCGAACACAAAACACGGTGGCCTCGCGTTCGGAGTGGATGAAAGCGCGCTGGCGGAACTCGTGAGCGACGCCAAGGCGGCGTCGCGGCGTCCCCTGATTGTGAAGCTCTCGCCGAATGTGACAGCGATCGAGCCGTTCGCGCGCATCGCCGAAGAAAACGGCGCGGATGCTATTTCCCTGATCAATACATTTGTCGCGCTGGCGATCGATGCGGCGAACGGGTCGCCACGAATCGGCGCGGGATTCGGGGGATTGTCGGGACCGGCAATTAAACCGATCGCGCTGCGGATGACATATCAGGCGGCGCGGGCGGTGAAGATTCCTGTGATCGGGATCGGCGGAATTGCTTCTGGCGAGGATGCGGCGGAGTTTCTGATCGCGGGGGCTTCGCTGGTGCAAGTGGGGACGGCGACATTCTGGGATCCGGCCGCGCCACTGAAAGTAGCGGAACAGTTGGCGAGATTCGCACGTCAATACAAACGAACCGACGTGGAAGGCTTCGCCGGATTGCTGAAGATGTCCTGAATTCGGCGCGCTACACTGGGTTCTTTCATCCGGGAGTATCTTCGGAATGTCCTTCAAAGCCGCCGGGCTGTGCGCCACCGCACTGGCCGCTGTAGGAATCTGCTTCGCTCAGGCTGATCCCTCACACTCACAACTCAAGCCGCCGCACGCGGGGAAGGTGGAAATCTTCAAGGCCGCGGACATAAAGCCGGGCATGAAGGCGGTCGCGTGGACGGTGTTTCAGGGCGATACGCCGGAACCGGTGCCGATCGAGATTGTCGGAACCTGGAAGAACATGTGGGGTCCGGGGCAGGATGTGATTCTCGGAAAAATGGGCGGCAAGGCCGAGCGCACGAATGTGGCGGGCGGTATGAGCGGCAGCCCCGTCTACATCGACGGGAAACTGGTTGGGGCCGTGGCGCTACGGCTGAGCACGTTTTCTCCCGACGCGATCTGCGGGATCACGCCGATCGAGCTGATGCTGGAGATCAACGAGTTCGACAAGACGCGACCTCAGGACGCGAAGACTCCGGACCGCGCGGGGCAATCGCGTGCGGCTGCGGCAAGCGCGTCGCCCGATAAATCAATCGCGTGGGCGGCTGCCGGCGGGATGGCTCCCATCGCGACGCCGCTGTTGTTCTCGGGCTTCAATGACTCCTCACTGCACGCGTTTTCGCCGCTCTTCAATGAACTGGGCGTGACGGCGGTGCAGGGCGGGGCAAGCTCGACGACGCTTTCCACGAAACCGGCAGCCGGTTGGAAGGACGCGCTACAGCCCGGGCAGAGCGTTGCGGGGGTGCTCGTCTCCGGCGATATGGGGGTGACGGGGCTCGGCACCGTGACCTACAACGATGGGAAGCGGATTCTGGCGTTCGGCCATCCGTTTTTCAACATCGGCCCGATCGATATGCCGATGAGCAAAGGCGAAGTGCTCATGGTGCTGGGATCGCAGTACCAGCCGAACAAGATTGCTAACGCCACCGAGATCGTGGGTGCTCTGCATCAGGACCGGCACAGCGGAATTATGGGCGTGCTGGGGGATGAGGCGCCGATGGCTCCCGTGACGGTGCATGTGCGGTCGCTCGGCGACGGGAACACCGTGCGGGCCGAGAAGACTTACCACTTCAACGTGTTTCAGCAGCAGAAGTGGACGCCCTACCTGATGATGATGACGCTGTACAACTCGCTGACGGGCATCAACGAAGCGGTGGACGAGGCGACCTATCGGCTCAAGGGCTTTGCAAATCTTGCGGGGGGGAACGGAAGGCTGGATCTGAGCACGATGCAGGCGACGAGCGACTCGCCGATGCCCGCTCCGATGGCGATGGCGACGTGGTGGGGGGACAAGTTTAACCGGCTGTTCAATGACGCCGCGCAGGCCCCGACGCTGAAGGACGCGGAAGTTACGGTGGATCTGCTGCCGGAGCGGCGTATCGCGACGATTGAGAACGCGTGGACGCCGAACACGGATGTTCGGGCGGGTGAAGAGATTCCCGTGAAGGTGTTTTTGCGTCCGTGGCGCGGCGAGCGGATGGAACGGGAATTCAGCCTGAAGCTACCGGCTGGTCTTGCGAAGGGTGAGCACCGCATTCTGCTGAGTGACGCGGACACGGCGAACCGGCTGCAGGCCCTGGGATTCGCGTCAAATCGATATATCGACGTTCCGCAGCTTGTTTCGCTCCTGAATCAGGAACGCGGGAACAACAAGCTCTACGTCTCGCTGATGGCGAATAATCCGACGGCGTTCTACGAGGACAAGACGCTGCCGAGTTTGCCGTCTTCGATTCTGAACGTGATGCAGGCGGGGCGGACGGCGGCGACGTCGGTGATGACTTCGCCTGAGAGCGCGAGCGAGCAGACCTCCCTGCCGTTCGATTATGTGGTGAACGGAAGCTATACGCTGCGCATCACAGTTAAATAAATCCGGTGAAATAGACCCGTAAAGTGAGCGCAGTTCAAAAGAACATCGAATGAAAACTGTAATTCTGGCGTTCGCCGTGGCGGCGCAGGGCATCTGCGGCGATACGCTCACCTGGAGCCAGTCCGATTTCGCCGACTTCTCAAAAGGCGTGAGGACGCACCTCTCGATTCGCAGCGATGGGCGATTGTCGCTCGCGCCGAGGAAAACGGAGGTCGGCGACGCGGGCGCGGCATACCTGTGGACGCTGGCGCGGGATTCGAAGGGGAACCTTTATACCGGCGGCGGTCCCGGCGCGACTCTGCTGCGGATTGTTCCGGGAGGAAAGCCGGAGAAAATGGCGCAGTTCGACGCGCTGGAGATTCATGCGGTCGCAATCGACGCTAAAGACCGCGTGTATGCCGCGACCTCGCCGGATGGGAAGATCTACCAGGTTGACAGCGCCGGAAAGAGCAGCCTGTTTTACGACCCGAAGCAAAAGTACATCTGGTCGATGCTGTTCGATCGCGCGGGAAACCTGTTCGTTGCGACGGGAGATCAGGGCGAGATCCATAAAGTTTCGCCGGATGGGCACGGCGAGGTGTTCTTCAAGAGCGACGAAACGCATATCCGTTCGCTGGCGCTGGATCAGGAAGGCAATCTGATCGCGGGCACGGAGCCCGGCGGCCTGGTGATACGGATCTCGCCGAAGGGCGAAGGGTTCGTTGTGTATCAGATGGCGAAGCGCGAAGTCACGGCGATCGCGGCAGGCCCGAAGGGAGAGATTTACGCGGCGGGAGTGGGGTTGAAGTCTGCCCCGCGTCCTGCTCCGGGAGCGCCGCCGCCAGTTCCAGCGGCGACGCCTCTTCCGGGAGCGATTGCCCCGACGACAGCGATTGTAGTCACGCCTCAGGTCGCGGCAACGCCTGCGACGTCGTTCACTCCGATCGCCCCAGCCAATGTCGCGGGCGGATCAGATGTTTACGAGATTGTCTCGGGCCAGAGCCCGCGCAGGATCTGGAGCAGCGCGCAGGATGTGGTTTATGCGCTCGCGTTCGACAAGGGGGCTCATCTGCTGATCGGGGCGGGGAATAAAGGGGCCCTGTACCGAATGGAAGACCATTCGCTCTATCAGACGCTGGTCGCGTTTCCGGTTGAGCAGGTCACGAGCCTGCTCTCTGACGGCGGCGGCGCGGTCTATGTTGCGACGGGAAATGTGGGCAAGGTGTACCGAGTCGGCCCAGAGCGCGAGCGCGAGGGTTCTATCGAAAGCGATGTTTTCGACTCTGGCGGATTTTCGGAGTGGGGGCGCCTGCAGACAGCGGCGGAACTGAATGGCGGGGCGGTTTCGATCGCGGCGCGCTCGGGGAATCTGGATCGTCCGCAGCAAAACTGGAGCTCGTGGTCGCAGCCGGTGACCGGCGCGGAGGGCGGGCGCGCGAATGTTCCCGCGGCGCGATTCCTGCAGTGGAAGGCGATCCTGACGGCGGGGAAGGACGGTTCGTCGCCGTGGCTGGATTCCGTGACTGCTGCGTATCTGCGGCAGAATGTCGCGCCGCGTGTGGATCAGATCGAGATCACGCCGTTCAATTACCGGTTCCCAGCTCCGGTGGGTACGCTGACGCTTTCCAGTTCGGCGACGCTGACGCTGCCCGCGATGGGCGCGAAGTTCCCTCCAACTCATCCGACCACCGAGTCGACGACATATCCGGCGATGACGTACCAGAAGGGCGCCGTTGGGGCGCGGTGGGCGGCGTCTGACGAGAACGGCGATTCGCTGAGCTACACGATCGAGATTCGCGGAGAAAACGAAAAGAACTGGAAGAACCTGAAGGCGGGACTTCATGAGCGGTATTATTCTTTCGATTCGACGGCATTTCCGGATGGCGATTACCGGTTGCGCGTGGCGGCTTCGGACGCGCCTTCCAATACGCCGGAGAACGCACTGACCGGGGGTGAGGAGAGCGATCCTTTCACGATCGACAACACGCCTCCGGCGATTTCCAATCTCAAGGTGGCCGGCGCAACGGTGCGCTGGCATGCCGCGGACGCGTTGAGCACGATTTATCGCGCCGAGTACTCGATCGACGGCGGCGACTGGACGGTGGTGGATCCGGAGGGCCGGCTTTCGGACTCGAAGGCGCTCGACTACGTCCTGACGCTGAAGGGATTGACACCCGGCGAGCACACGATCGCGGTGCGGGTGAGCGATGAAAACGACAACACCTCGGTCGCCAAGATTGTTATTCCGTCTCCGGCTACTCCGTCTCAATGATGCGCTTGGGAACTTTGCCCACGGGGATGCGAGCCAGTTCTTTGTAGGTCGCGGCGTCGATCGCCGAAACGGAATTCGATCCGGCGTTCGACACGTAGCAGCGTTTGCCGTCGGGTGTAAAGACCATCCAATCGGGGCCGCGCCCGACGGGAATTGTGGCGATCTGCTTCAGGTCCTTCATCGAGAAAACGTTCACGTCGTTGTTGAGCAGACTATCGACCCAGAGGGTTTTGTGGTCGGGTGAGATAGCCATGCCATGCGAGAAGGTTTCGGGGATGAGCGGCTTGGCGTCGGGCGGATAGGGCGGCAGCATGATTTTGCCGGTGATGGAACGGGAGGCCCAATCAATGATCTCAACGCCGTGCAGGTTGGAAAGCTGCACGAAGAGGCGATTGATGGTCTTGTCCGGATTCGCGTCAATTGTCATGGGGCGGGGAACGCCAGCGACCGGAATCGAGAAGGCAGGCTCCTCGGTCGCGATGTCGATCACCGTGAGCTTCTGGCCGTCCATCGATGTGGCGATCATGTACTTGTTGTCGGGGGTCCGGTAAACGTTATGCGGACCCTTGCCGACCTCGACGCTCTTCACTTTTTCGAGCGAAGCGGTGTCAACGATGTCCACCCACGACTTGCCGCGGATGCAGACGTACACGCGCTTGCCGTCGGCGGTTATGGCGACGTTATTCGGGCGCATCCCGATGGGCACGCTGCGGATGATCTTCATCGTTGAGCGATCCACTACGTCGAGGACGTCCTTACTCTCACTCGAGATGTAGAAGCGCTTGCCGTCGGGGGACGGGACGATGCCGTGCGGATTGGCGGAGACGGTGAATTCGCGCGAGACCTGATTGGTGGCGGGGTCGATCACGGTGATTTTGTCGTCGTCGCTGTTCGCGACATAGATGTGAGGTTGCCCGGCGAAGAGGGGAAGGGCGAGGAGCGTGAGCAGGAGAGCGCGACTCATATCAGTCATTCAAGAATGCCTCATTATCCGGCTATGATACAGAAGCAAGAAGCGCGTAGGGCACCGCAACACGTTTGCAATTCCGGGCGTGCTTTTGCCCGAAATTTATTAGCAAAAACGGGCAAAGCTCAGTTTTTTGCAACTGAGTTGCAAAATTCTCTTGACCCCGCGGCCGATAGAAGTTAAGCTATTTCTTTGAACCCGGATCATTCTGGTCCTCGTTCCGCACGGCTTGCCTGCCGACGCGGACGTGAGGTCTGGCGGAGATCCCAAACCTATTTCGACAGCAAAGATCAGCTTCGTAGTCGGGGGCTCGGCTTGCTCTGTCTCGACGGGAGATCATGACTCGTAGCTGCAGCAATTTTAAAGACATCCCGAGTTCCTCATGGCCAGTTACCTGCCGGTGGATTGCAGCAGGAACACTCGCGATTTATTCCGCAATCGGATGCCAGATCGTGAGGGGCGCGCAACTCGCGGCGAATGGCGTCGCCGAGTCACCGGCTCAGTCGCTGCCTGGGCAATCCCGGCGATTTAATATCCCGGCGGGGCTGATGAGCGATGTCGTTGCCGCATTCCATGCTGAGACGGGAGTTGATGTCACCCTTCGACACGACGGCATCGCGCAACTTGCGTCTCCGGGCGTGAGCGGCGTTGCCACACCCGAACAGGCCATGGATGCTCTGACCCGGAATACGGGAGTGCAGTGGCGCTTCACCGGCGAGAAGTCCATAACTCTCGATCTGACGTCCACGGCCCAGACAGTGGAGGTGACCGACAGCGTTTCCGCGATCGCCCTTTCCACGCCGAAATTCACGGAGCCTCTCCGCGACACGCCTCAGACCATCAACGTGGTGTCCCAGCAAACCATGCAGGAACAAAATGCCACGACGCTGCGGGATACGCTGAGAAACGTAGCAGGCATCAGCATCGCGGCGGGCGAAGGCGGAGCGCAGGGAGACAGCCTGACGATTCGTGGTTTCAGCGCGCGCAACGATCTTTATGTCGACGGGATGCGCGATTTCGGCAGCTATTACCGGGATCCGTTCTACCTCGAAGAGGTGGAAGTCGTGCAGGGACCGGACTCGACGAATTTCGGACGCGGTTCGACCGGAGGCGTCGTCAACCAGGCCACAAAGCTTCCGGAGTTGTCTCGTTTCATCTCCGGCTCTTTCGATGCGGGCACGGATGGCACAAGACGTCTTACGACCGATATCAATGAGCCTTTTACGGCCTTCGGCAGGCCAGCGGCGTTCCGGCTGAATCTGATGGGCGACGAGGGCGGTGTTGCGGGGAGACCGGTTGTTCACAACCGGCGCTATGGCGTGGCTCCCTCGCTGTCTCTCGGGCTGGGAACCCCGACGAGAATTACGCTCAGCGCGCTGAACCAGCAAGCGGACGATACGCCGGACTACGGAATTCCGTGGCTCTTCAACGGTCCCGCGCCGGTATCACGGCATAACTACTACGGATTCGATAACGGCGGGAACTATCTGCGCACGCGCGATAACATCGCAAATCTCAAGGTGGAGCATGACTTCGGCTCCCACTTCACACTGCGCAACCAAAGCCGGTATGCCCGATACGACCGCGACGTCAGAATCACGGAAGCGCAGGCGACGCTTACAACGACCGGCGGCGCCCCGACTCCTTCCACGCCTCTCGAGAATATTGTTGTCAGCCGCAATCAACTGGCGTCCAACAGCATCGAGGATTTTCTTGCGAATCAAACCGACCTGGTTGCGCACCTTCAGACCGGTTCCATCCGTCACGAGGCAGTAGGCGGTTTCGAAATCGATCGCGAAGACTCCGATCCGATCCGTCCAAAGTACACCTATGTGCCGACGACGAGTCTGCTGAATCCCGATTACACGCAGCCGTTCTCCGGCACAGCCGCGCCGAGCAGCAACGTTCGCACCCGCGCGAATACCATCGCCGGATACGTTACCGACACGATGAAGTTCGGCTCCCATCTTCAGCTTTCCGGCTCGATGCGACTGGACCGCTTCAACAGCCACTACACCCAATCGGTCCCGCCCGCGTCCGCCTACAATCGGCTGGATCTTATGCCGTCGTGGCATGCCGCCGTGGTTTACAAGCCGATCGCCGCGGCAACCCTGTATGCGTCCGCCGGCACTTCGTTCAATCCGTCGGCGGAGTCGCTTTCTCTCAGCGCCTCCACCGCGAGTCTGCCGCCCGAGAAGAACCGGACAGTCGAGCTTGGCGCTAAGTGGGATTTGGCGAGTCCGCGGCTCTCACTGCGCGCGGCGTGGTTCGATACGAACAAGTACAACGCCCGCGAACCCGATCCAACGAATTCTCTGCTGAACGTGCTTGCGGGAACTCAGCGCGTGCGTGGCGTCGAGACGGGTCTTGACGGGAACCTGACCAGCCGTTGGCGCGCTCAGGTCAGCTATGCGTACCTGGATTCCGCCGTCGTTTCCTCGAACTATTACCCGGCCTCAATTGGCGCGCAACTGGCGAATGTTCCCCGGCATACCTTCACGTTCTGGCACACATACCAGCTGCCCTACCGCACGACCATCGGCGCGGGCGGGAACTTCGTAGGCGCTCGCACTGCCAGCTCGACAGCTCCTTTTGATCCCGTAACCGGCCTTGTGAAACAGGCTCCCGGCTATTGGGTGTTCAACGTGATGGCTGAGCATCCGCTGACCGAGCACCTCACGCTTCACGCGAATATTTACAATCTGGCAGACCGTTATTACTACGACCAACTGCACTCGGCGCACATCGTACTGGGCGCCGGCCGCTCAGCCCTGATCGGCATTAAGTTCAAGTTCTGAGCAGAGCGGCTATTTCGCCAGCCACTTCCAGTAATAGAAGAGCATCTCGGTGGACCCGGTGTTAGTGATGGCATGGAGGCGCTCGCCGGCGCAGTACATCATGGCTCCGGGACCCACTTTATAAGTGGTTCCGTCGACGAAGATTTCGCCGGTACCCTCGGTGACCAGCATGAATTCCTCTTCGGGATGGTGGTGCGGCGGGTGCGGGCTGTTGCCTGGGTCGAGCAGGAGACTCCCGACGATCATCGCTTTCAACTGATCGGTGGGGCCGTTGTAGTAAACCCGGTGAGGTTGGCCCTGTTCGTCGAGCGTCGTGGCTGTGTTCTCGTCGATTACTTTCGTGGGCAGGGGGAGAAACTCGGGGAATCCTGGCGTCATGTTTTAACCTTCGCTAGTTCAACCGCGAACACGTGGGTGGGGCCGAGCATGTTCGAACGGAAGATGATCCACTTCATATCCGGCGAGAATGTGACGTTCGGCTCCAGCCGGTAATCGTGCTTCTTCATGTTAACCAGTCGCTCTGATTCGAAGTAGCCGGGATTGATCAGGTTGTCGGAATTCGGATTCTTCACGCCGACGACATCGGGGACACGGTGGGGATGAAAGAGGTAGATCCACTTGCCATCCGGAGCGCGCGCCACCATTTCACTGTCGCCTCCATCACCGGCGAAGAGCGTTCCGTCCGGCGAAACATTGAAATGAACCGACCACTCGTTCCGGTCGAGGTGATACCAGGTGCGCTTTCCGGTGGCGACGGCGAAACCGGCGAGCCAGAAGTCCAGGCCGCGCGGCGTTTGCAGGTCATACCAGATCGTCGCGCCATCCGAGGAGAAAAACTCGTGGCCGGCGATCTCCATATTCATGGTTCGGGTGTGGATTTTTGTCAGCTGCGAACCATCGGTTCGCACGGTCCAGATGCGATCGACTTCGTGCCATGTTCCTTCGTGACAGAACATGATCAGATTCGGATCCGTGGGCGAGAACTGCAGGTGGTTGATCCATTCGTGCTCGCGCAGAACTTCTTTCAGTTGTCCGGTCTTTGTATTCACCGTGAACAGAACACGTGGAGCGCCCGCTCGCACAGCCATCAGCGTGTTGTGGAGGCGCAGGTCCTTCGCTTCGGCGTATGTCATCGCCTTGCCATCGGGGCCGATCGCTTCGTAGTTGGGCTGTCCGAAGCGGGAATCGACGCCAGGGAGGCGGCGATCGTCCGGGACGGGCGGATCGCGGCCATCCACGTAGCTTCCGAGAAGCAAAGTTTCATCGGCGTTGAGCGATGAGACCTGCCGTCCGGGAGGAAGCTTGACGACTTCGCGCCTCGCGCCGGTGGCGGCATTGGTCGCGAACACGGTCGCGCCGCCCTGCGCGCGCTTCGTGTAGTAAACGTCGCCGCTTCTGCGACCAGCCACCAGAACTGAAACAGGCCCCGTGACGAGCGGTTTGATGGCGCGCGTAGCGAGGTCGATGGTCGCGATGCCACCGCCCGCGGTCGTGACGATCAGTTGCTTGCCGTCAGGAGTATAGGCGTTCTGATGGAAGTAAAGGCTTTGCGTACCGTCGTCCCGCGACAAGCGAACGATGCGGTGGCCGGTATCGGGGTCAATCCATTCGACAGGCAGGTCCGCGGCGGATGCGCTGAAAGTTATGAGCGCAATCAGGACCGGAAGGGCGCTTCGGTGAGGGAACATCGATCTCGCGCGAATGATATCACCGGGCGCGATTGGCAGGCTCCGCGTGTCAACCTCCAGCCGTGTTCGCGCGTATTAGCTGTCGGGAGGTTTTATGAAAAACCTGGGGCTGCTCACAGTCATTGTCCTCACGGCGGGCGCGCAGACGGCGTTCGAGGTGGCGTCCATCAAACCGAATCGGTCCCTGGTCACGGGGAGCGCCATTCGCCTTTCCAAGGGTCGCGTATCGATGGAGAATGTCTCTCTGAAGAAGGTCCTCCTGAACGCCTACGGCATCCCGGATGACAGGGACTACACGGTCGAGGGCCCACCCTGGCTTGCGACCGAGCGTTTTGATATCGACGCAGCGTTCCCCGCCGAGACTTCGGTATCTCAGGTTCGCCAGATGATGCAAACGTTGTTATCCGAACGCTTCCAATTGTCGTTGCATCGAGAGACTCGGCAACTTCCCCTGTATTCGCTCGTTGTTGCGAAGAGCGGGCCGAAGATCCATGCGGTTGAGGACGGGCAGGCGCGTACCTCCGGTGGGCCGGGGCGTCTGGAAGCAACCAGGATCACCATGCAAAAGCTGGCGGATTTGCTGGGGCGAATTATGGGACTGCCGGTTATCGATGCTACGAACCTCAGCGGGGTTTTCGACTTCACGCTGGAGTGGTCGCCGAGCGAAACGCAGGCAACGCCGCCGGACGGCCCTGAATCCGGTGGAACAGTTAAGCCTTCGATCTTTACGGCGATTCAGGAGCAACTGGGACTCAAGCTGGTAGGCGGGAAAGGGCCGGTCGAGGTTCTGGTTGTCGATCGAATAGAGAAAGCGCCGACTGCGAACTAAAGCCTTTCGCCCCGGCGGCGGTTTCTAACCCAAATCTCCACGGCCAGGAAATTGATCGAGAAGCCAATCCAGAAGGCAATCCCGAAGAACTGGCTCGGGTTCAAATGAGTGATGCGGCTGGTGGCGAAGAATATTCCCATCACGGGGCGCGTCGTCGCAATTCCGAGAAGCACCACGATGGCGCGCAGCAGCCAGCGGCGCTTTATTTCCGGATCACGCCTCTGTCCGAACGCGCGCCAGAGGGAGTAGAGAAAAACCGAATCAAAGAGCAGGACTGCGGAGCGCTCGATCCAGCCGCCGACCGAATAGGCGGACATCGCATAGGCGGTTATGCCCACGATTGCGCCGATCGGGAAGAGGAGGCGTTCGGCCCAACCGGATTTCCGGAAGAGCACGAGCGGCGTCAGCAAGACAAAGATCAGCGCCGGGAGAATGTGGGCAACGGTCAATACTGCGTGCTGCTGAAATGTCTGATCGAGCGATGCCAGTTCCGGTGGACCCGAAGAGGACGGTGACGCAAGCGCAAACAGGCGGCGTATCACTGCGGCAACTGCGATGACGACGCTGATCCAAACGGCGACCCGCGCGACGGCGGGAACAGCCCGGGCCTCGCTCCGTCGTGTGATTGCCGGCGCCGCCTGCATCCAACTACAAGTCTTACATTTCGATCGGGTGACCCGTGGCAGCCTTACGGCGCGAACGCCAGCAACACATTTCCGGGGACACCGTTCTGGAAGCCGACGTATCCGGAGCCGACGAACAACATGCCATCAGCGATAGTAGGTCCACCGGCGCCGATCGAGCCCCCCTTAGCGGCAACGCCGTTCACCGTCTTGAATTCCTGAGCGGTATTGAATTCCCATATGATGTTCCCATCGGTCGGTGAAACCGCCCGAAGCATGCCATCCATGCCTCCGGTCATGAGAACGCCTGGCGTGACAGTCACCGCCGCGACAATCCCTCGATGGGCCGCCATCGGCTGTGGCGTTTGCAATGGCCGGAACCATTTCTCCACGCCGTCGGCGAGACTCAGGGCGACGATACCGTTGCCGAGATGCAGGCCAAAGTATGCGGTCTGATCGTCTACAGCCCCGCCAAAAACGATCTCACCCGCGCCGCCGCCAACGCCGCGAGCGACATCCTGTTCCCAGATTGTTGCTCCCTTCTTGTCGGGATCGAGAGCCCGCACAACCGCCTGTTTCGGCGAAGCGATGATGACCGTTCGGCCATCGGGCATGGTCGCCAGACTTGGGGACGCCGAATAATCCCAATCCGGTCCGGTTTTTTCGACGCAGTTGTCGGCCGGATAGGGCGGTTGGTTGCCCCGGCCAGCGCCCCCACGCCCCTGCCCAGGAGTTCGACCCGGAACGGTCTGGACACAGCCGCCATGCCAGACGTCGTCTTTCATCGCCTGCTGCCACCAAAGGATCTTGCCCGTATCCATGTTCAGGGCCATGATCGAATCGGAAGTCGGCGCCGGTTCGGAGAAGCTGTTTCCCGTGCCAAAATACAGCGCCCGGCGTTTCGTATCGACGATCGGCGTGGTCCAGACTCCAGCGCCGGAGGGTCCCATGTAATCCACGCCGATGGAATTCTTTTTGATGAACTTGGACTCTTCGGGAATCGTATAGGTTTTCCAGATCTGATGGCCCGTTTCCGAATCGAGCGCTGCTATAACGCCCCGGAAGGTACAGCAGACATGTTGCGGACTGCGGGATTCGTCTTCCTCAAGTGAGGCGAGCGGTACATAGAGCCGGCCCTCAGACAACCGGGGATTACCGGTTACCCGAGCGAGCGGATGACTGTCGGTCGCGACCTTCCATAGCAACTCACCGTTCGAGGCATCCAGCGCGTACGCATTTCCCCGAATGTCGCCGAAGAACGCGGCGATACGGTTTGAGCCAGGCTTCAGCGGGCCGATCGTGATACCGCTTCGCACTACTGCGGGCGACCGGAAGGACCAATGGACGCAACCAGTCTCGGCATCGAGAGAGTACACATATCCGGCATTGCTGCTGACGAAGACCCGCCCGTCCGCAACGGTCTGGCCGTAGAGAGCGGTAGCTCCCGGAAATCCGAAAGCCCATTTGAGTTTCAGCCGCGATACCTTGCCCGCCGTAAGGCCGGCGGCTTTAGCGGACTGGAAGCGCGTGTTCGAGAGGTCTCCCCATCCGTTCCACATCGGTGCGCTTAAATCCCGCACGGGCGGATTCGTGGCGCACGCATTCGGCATGCTCTTTTTGTCGCCAACATCGTCTTTGTCAAGCTTGCGGCCGCCCATGAACTCGGCCAGCAGGCGCTTCTGGTCATCCGTAAGCGCCGCCGCATTCTCTTTCATGGAGCCGGTGGTGATTGCCTCGTAAATCCGCTCCGGAGGCATCTGCCGGATTGTGGCTTCGGTCGGGGCATGTTCCACCGGAGTCGCTCCATGGCAGCGCGTGCAATTGTTTTTGAACAGATTCACGCCGGTACTTTCCGACAATCCCTGAGCCAAAGCGGGCATCGCGGCGAGCGCCAGCAAAGCCGGCGAAAGCGTGACTATTCGAGCCAAAAGAGTCATAGCGGATCCGAGGTCCGAAATTATATACGCCAAAGACGCCAGCGGCCCCAGCTTAGAACTGGAACCGCAAAAGCAACTGGCCCTGCCGCGGATTGCCGCCCAGACCGGTGTTGTTATTCAGCGTAGAGCCGTTCCCAAGCGACTGCGAGTTGATATAACCAAATCCCGCAGTCGGAACACCCGCGGAATTTCTCGATTGCGTCGCGAGCGCGTTGACAGAAATCGGGTCTGCCATATTCGCGCGATTGAACGCGTTGAAGAACTCGATTCGCAACTGCAGCGACATCTGTTCCCGAATTCTGAAGAGCCGGCCAAAGCTGAGCTGTTCGATGGGATGCCGCTGGTATCGGTAATCGTTGTAGTAGGCGGCGGCCGTACCGAATGTGCCGGGCGCGGGGTTCGACCACGCAGCCGGGTTAAGAACGAAATCCTTATTCGGGTCAATGCAATGGCAGTTCAGGTCTTTGAGAAACAGAGGTTGGCCCGGAACCCGATTCATGAACGTGCCCGAAGCGGAAGTGGAGGAGTTCTGCCCGGAGGAGATCGAGGTGTTATTGGCCTGGAACAACAGAGTCTGCAGGTTGTTCTGCCCAATCGGGGATTCGATCGGCAGCCCGCTCGAGTAGCTCAGGAAGCCGCCGAATGTCCAGTCGCGCAATACGGCTTTGACAAAGCGGTTGAGGTGTAATGCCGGTGTCTGGTAGTCGAAACCTATGGCGAAATTTAACGGCTGCGAATATGCCGAGATTGTTTTGTTCACGGGCACGTTATAGACGTTGTTGGGAACATTGATCCCGTATTCCGTCTCCTTTTGCCAACTGAACGAACTAACGACCTGAAGGCCGCGCGAGTATCTCTTCGTCAGCTTCATCTGCAGTGCGTCGTACCAACTGTCGCCGTTGTCCATCCACTGCACACCGATGTTCCCGAACTGGGGGTAGGGGCGGAGAGTCTGGGCGGCGGTGAGAGATGTCGGGTATCCGGGATACGGTGCCTTGATACCGCGCGCCGCGGCTGCGGGCGCTGTCCAGGGCCCATTCAGGATCGCCTGGTCAGTGGGATTAGTGATATCGAAGCCTCGGGCCGCAACCATCTGCGGGGAAAGCGCGTTCAACTCCACGGTGTTGTTAGCCAGAATCCAGACCGAACGGTTCGCCACATAGGCGGCTTCGAGCGAGAGATTCGGAAGAACCTCCCTCTGGAGCGCGATGTTCCATTGATTAATTCGGGGAGGCCGGCCGCCCTGCGGCGAGAGGTATGACGGCGGCGAGTTGATCGTTCCCGGTTGCGGTCGCACTCCCGGATCGTAGGTGGCTGCATAGAGAGCGGCCGGGTTATACGACAGGCCGTCCTTCAGGTAGTACGCGGGATCGCCAAACAGCCCAGTGGAATTGGCGAACGTCAGCGTGTTGAACCCAACTCCGACGGTCGCCGTGGTGAAGTAGTTCAGAACCGGAGTCTGGCCATAGACCAGCCCCCAACCGGCGCGAACAACGGTCTTACTATTGACCTGCCACGCAAGGCCGAGACGCGGACCAATGGCATAAGGATAGGTGTTCGTGAAACTGCAGTTGCAATGACCAGCGCCCGAGCCTTCGTAAGCAGTGGCTCCAAGCAAATTTCCGGCCGCGGGATTTGGAACTCCCGCCGCGAATGATGAAGAGCGATCATGAATCTCGTGCCAGCCCGTCTGGTAATCCCATCGCACGCCGTAATCCAGCGTGATTTTCCGGGTGATCTTCCAAGTATCCTGAACGTACATTGACCAGGCCCACTTTCTCACTTGCGGATCACTCACGGGATGCACTGAGCCGGAATCCGCGGCCCCCAGCAAAAAGCTGGCGTAGGGAAACCCGATTGAGCCGCCTCCGATATTGGTGGTGTTGAGGTAGGGCTGCGCCGTTTCGGCGGCGCTGAACGCATTACTGCTCGCGCCAACCAGGTTCCGGAAGGTCCAGATATCTTTATGCCATTCCCCACCAGCCTTGTAGGTATGGTTGCCCCTCACCAGGGACACGCTTCCGGTCGCCGTCGGCTTATCGTCCCAGTCATTGACTCCATTCGTCCATCCGATGCTGGAGCCGTTGCCGCTCAGAAAACCGCCCTGCGGCGCGGACAATCCCGTCATCCCAGGAAAGCCGGTATTTCCGTTTGCATTCTTCACGCCTCCGACGAAGCCGAGCTTTCCCGGCGCATCGTAGTTCTGGCTGATATCCGGGCTCGAATCGACATGCGCGTACCGCAGATATCCAACTCCCAGATGCAACAGGAGCGTCGGGGTGATCGTCCGATCGAACGTGAGCCGTTCGGTGTTGGAGTGGGTAATGAACTGACGCGTGTTCGAGATCGGGAACGGGATGCCGTCCCCGGTGCTCTTGGGAACGTTGTTAATCCATTCGGTCCAGAAAAACGAGATTTTGTTTCGCTCCCCGATGTTCTGGTCGAACTTGAGGCTGGGAAGCGTGGTCGTCGAAGCCACCTCATCGACCACAGCAAGATTGTTCGTGTTCCCGGGGCTCGTCGGCATGGGAATCAAGGCCTGAATCTTAAGGGCGACCGGATCGAGGCGGCTCGTTGGAATCACGTTGCCTACGAATTGAGTGCGAACAACCTGGCCGTTCACGGTCGTGTTGCTCGCGGGATCGAAGATCGCGTTTTCCTGGTATTGCCGTCCCTGCGAATCCGTGAGTGTCCTGCCGGTAAGCGCCCCGCTGAAATCTCCCTGACGGTACGCTGCCGTCGGGACTGTGGCGGCGGAACCGGAAACGGTCGACTTATTCCGGAACTGGTCGAAGTTGAAAAAGAAAAAGGTCTTGTTTTTTCCGTTGTACAGTTTCGGCAGCCACACCGGGCCACCGACGCTGAACCCGTAGTCATTGTTCCGTTGTCGCGGGCGGATCAGGTGGCCTTTCCCGTCATCCGTAAAGGGACGCCCCGCGTTCATGAACTCATTGGTGTAGTAATCGTATGCGGCGCCGTGTAGTTGATTCGTCCCGGAGCGCGTTGTGAAATTGACCAAGCCGCCTTGTACCTGTCCGAATTCCGCGGCGAAGTTGCTGCTTTGAAGAGTCACCTCGCTGACAGCCTCGACTGAAGGATGCGATTCGGAAAGGTGCTGGGATGTCATCCCGGCTGTCGTCATGTCTTGCCCATCTAAGAGAAATCGGGCGGTATCCGTGCTGCCGTTAGTTCGGAACTGGAAATTGGTGCCGGTGACCTGGGCTACTCCCGGGGCCAGGCTCAATCCGGCAAGCGGATTGCGCGTGCCGTACAGATTGTTGCCACCCAATGTAAGGGGGAGCTTGTTGATGTCGTCGCCATTGAGCGTCTGGCTCTGCTCCGCGTTTTCGGTGCGCAGCAGCGGCGCGTCCGCCATGATAGTCACAGTGTCGGTCGATTGGCCGATCTTGAGCACCACGTCGACACGCGCAGTCTGAGCGACCTGCACTTCGATGCCTTCCTGAACGTACCGGCTGAATCCCTGTGCGGTCACCTGCAGGTTATAGTGTCCCGAGGGCAGCGACGGCAGTGTGTAGTTGCCTGTGCCCGTCGTGACGGTGTCGTAGATTGCTCCAGTCGCTGCGTTCGTGACGTTCACCGCGGCTGAAGGAACAACTGCTCCCGCCGGATCGGAAACCGTGCCCGTGATGGTGCCTCGGTCGCTTTGCGCCAGAGCAGGAAGCGCTGTCATGGAAAGCGCATACGCCAGAACGATGGAAGAGCTCAAACGCCGAGCTGCCTCTAGACTGCAACGTGGCATCGCTAGACTCCTTTACTGGAATGTCCCCTTTTCAGTTTTGCGTATAGCGCAACACTGATTTCACAGTTCGCGGCTGATGCTATCAATGAACGGAGACCGAGTCAATGACCTTTCTGGCCCTCGAACGAGCGCGGTTTTTCGGTGTGTCTGCTACTTCGCTGCAGGGGCTGGAAGCGCTTTCGCCCGCGGCTTGCCCCAGAAGATGAAAGTTCCGAGCTTCGTGGCCGTGACGATATCCATCGCTCCGTCTTTGTTCAGATCGACTGCGAGCACATCCGATCCCGAGCCCGACTGGTTGTGTATCAGTTCCGGAACGAATTCCGCTCCGCCGGGCGCCTTTGGATTGCGAACGGTGCGGTACACATAGAGCACCGCGGGGCCATAGGGATCCGGATCCAGATAGGAATCTTTGTGCGCCCAGAAGCGTTTCCCCACAATGAAGTCCGGTACGCCGTCGCCGTCGACATCGGCGAAGGTCGTTCCATGCGCCTCGCTGAACGTCACGCCGCCGGCGTTAGTGGTCGACGAATCGTCCATGATCATGTGCTCTACAAAAGAAATCGCTCCGGATGGGCTTCGCTTCTGCTCGAACCACGCCATACCGTAACCATGGACCTGCAGCACGGTAACCACATCGTTCAAGCCGTCTCCGTTCACGTCGTACACCGCCATGACGCTTCCGCCGACGATGTTGCGCCCGAACCGCGAGAAGGCCTGCGGATGATAAGTCCACGGCTCCTGCCTGGCGCCTGCCGCAGGCTGCTCCCACCAGCCGAAGGCGTTCACGATGTCCATCCGCCCGTCTCCATTGATGTCTCCAACGCCGATTCCGTGCGCCGTCCCGAAGCCCGCTTCCGACACCGTGTGAACTGTCCAAGGTCCGGTAGGATTGGCGGGATCGGGCTTGGCGTAGCGGACGAATCCTTCGCCCATGTAAACGAGCTCGGGCTTTCCGTCTCCGTCAACGTCGCGCAGAACGGCGATTTCGCTTTGGACGGCTGGCACCACCAGATACTTATCCCAGCGTCTTGACTCCCCCTTAGGATTCACGTAAAGCCACACGCCAACATCGCCGCCCGGCCCACCGTCGTTCGAGAAGCTTGAAGTGATCACATCGGGCCAGCCATCGCCCGTGAAGTCCGCCGCGTACATCATCCAGCAATCGGTCGAATACTCGCGGCCTGGATTGCGCACCACCGCCGGATAGATTTCCCGCCGCCTGGTGTAGTCGGGCCCCAGGTAATAGTAGGGACCGGCGGCGACATCGAGGATACCGTCGTGATTGAAGTCCGCGGCCGCTGCGCCCCACGCGTAATAAAACGGGCTTAAGCGCTGCATGCGAAAATTCGCCGAGACCTGCTCTTTTGGCGTCTCCTTGATCGCCAGATCCTTGTACGAGAAATTGCGGAATTTCACCTCGCCGGATCCGCCTGCGTACAAAGCAATCGGCCCATAGTTCCCGAACTCCGCTTCAGCGACTCCGCCGTTTTCTCCGCCATTATTCAGGAACGTCCGAACAATGTTCGCGTCGAGCAGAATCTCGATCTGATTCCAATCGTCCGTTCGGTAATCCGTCACCGGGCGTGTCACAGGCAGAGCGGGACCGCCGGTTGTTCCGCGCCCTCTTCCGCCGCCGCGCCCGCCGCGGCCCACCGTATTGGGGTCCGCGGGAGGCGCGATTCGCACCTGCCCTCCGCCGAACCGCAGACGCTCGCGCGTAAGCTCTTTCCCGTCGCGATCGAGCGTGATCCGGTAGGGCGCCACATCGCCTGGCGCCAGAGAGATGAAAATCCCTTTCATCCCCTCCGGCGTATTTTCAGCGCGCAAGAGCACGCCGGATTTGCATCCCTCGCCGCACCGCACCAGCGTGTTGACCGCGACATCCTGAAAGGAACGATCCAATAAAAGCCAGCCGCCATCCTGTCCGGGCGCGCCTGTAATTTCGCCGTTCTGAATTTTCCACTCGGCGTGGCCCAGTGTGCGCCAACCGGCGAGGCCTGACCCTTTGACCGTGGCGTCGGGCTTGAAGGACGGCCCCACAAACGACGCCGGAATCAGGAGCCCGGCCCCAAGCATAAGAGCGCCGCCAATCGCGCCCAGGGATCTCGGAACGGAATTCACGCGTCCTCCTTCGGCCCGCGCTCATGCAAGCCGCGGGCGCGTACATTGTATAGAAAATTTGCGAGTCCCTGACGTCACCGCTGGTACAGGTAGAGCTTGTGGCTGTGTCCCTCGCCATCGTCATCTATGGTTTCGACCTTCGCCGGAACCCACGGCGCGAATGCCGTGTTGTGCGACACGACCCTGGCTCCGGACTTCAGTTGCTTCTCCAGCAAGGGGATCAGCTTCTCATTGGCGATCGGCAGCAGAAAGACCGTCACCACGTCGGCGGATGAATAATCCTGCCGGAGGAGATCGCCTTCGATGATCCGCGCCCCCGAGGATAACCGAAGATGATTGATACGCGCTCGGCTTCGTTTCACAAGCGCGGGATCCAGTTCCACGCCGGTCGCATTGGCTTTATATTTCTGCGCCGCAGTGATGACGATTCGGCCGTCGCCTGAACCAAGATCAAACATATTCTCGCCCGGTTTAAGACCGGCGAGCGCCAACATGCGTTCCACGATTGATTGCGGAGTCTCGTAATACGGGGCGAGGATTTCGGGCTGGGGATTCTGGGCTATTGCCCTGACCGCAAACAACGAGAGCAATACCGCCGTTCTCACAACGGCTGATAATATCCGGAAAAGCTGCCATGCGGTGGACCGCCATCGTCGCCGTCATGCTCCCTTGCTTTTGCGGAGCCGCCGCGGAGAATTTCTGGCTACTGCGCGGGTCTGAGACATGGTCTGCTTCCGAGGTCAGGCAAATGGTTACGGACTCGCCGTGGGCTCGCGAGGCGTTGGTTCGTCCGGCAAATCAGGCCATGGGGTCCGCTGGCCCGACACCGTCACTGATCGGTCCGGATCCTGACCAGGCAGCGGCCGCGAGACTGGCAGGCGAGCCGCCATCGGCAGCGCCACGGATTCTGGTGCGATGGGAGAGTGCGCTGCCCGTTTACGAAGCTTGCGCCAGGGGCGGTATGGAGCAGCCGTTTTCTTCCTGTGTGTCGAAGGTCCTCTACCTTTCCAACCTCGGCGGCAAATTCGAGCAGTTGAGCCGTAATTTCTACATCCTCAGCATGAGCGGCTATCCGGCCCTCCCGGCTGACAATGCTCCGCAGCATTCCGAGGCCGCGAACGCCGCACTGGAGCGGATGAGCCGGAAAATTCAGCGATCGACCTTCCTGAAGAGGAGCGGAAAAAAGGCACTTCAGGCGGAGCGCGTAATGACGCTGCCCGCTGGCAACGCTCTGTTAGTCATCGTGCTGTTCCCTCGGACGGAATTGCTTTCGCTCGCCGACAAAAAGGTCGTCTTCGAGTCTGCCGACCCGCGTTTTGAACTCACCGCCTCATTCAATCTCGCCAGGATGGCGTATCAGGGCAGCTTGGCTCTGTAGCGCGTCACTTGTCGGTCGTGTAGTAATCGTAGGTAAGGTTCCACGTATAGTCCTGGCCCGGTTCGATCGACATCGAACTATAAGGTTCCACCGCATTTACCGTACGGATCGACCAGACCGCTATATTCGAGAGCGGCCGGTCCCCCACCACGTGATACCCCGCGCCTAACTTTTTGTTCTCCACGCGAATGTCGTAGTCTTTGGCCGTTTCTCCGAAGCCGCGGATTGTGGCCGTCCCGCGTTCGGTGCCCGTCAGTGTCTTCAGATAAGTAAGTTGATTACCGCGCGCTTCCAGCAGCCCAGGCGTAGGCGGCCGGGGCGATTCGATCTGAAACGGGACCGTGATCGTAAGATCCTTGCTCGGACCCTCATTATCGAGCACCAGGAAATTGTGGTTATACACGGTCGTCTTAATCGGTTTCGTGCCCGTGTTCTTCAGGCTGTGCTCCAGAATCATTTGCGGCTTACCAGGGACAAGTCGCACTGTCTTTCGATAGACGTATCCATAGCCATCAGCCGTGTCGGTGAGCACGTGGGTGAACTCCACTGAGTCCTTGTTCTTTTTCACCGTCCATTTGCCGGGATCCACAATCTCGTAAACCCTCGAATGGTCATATCGGTCCGTAGCCCCCGCCTGCGCGGTTACGGTGGCCGGAGGCGGTTGTGTGGGGGCTGGAGTGGCGGGGGGCGGGACACGCGGCGGTATCGGAGC
The DNA here is from genome assembly GCA_035262625.1 of Bryobacteraceae bacterium. Taxonomy (GTDB): domain Bacteria; phylum Acidobacteriota; class Terriglobia; order Bryobacterales; family Bryobacteraceae; genus BOG-234. The sequence goes on along the minus strand of DATFSM010000006.1, from coordinate 7,337 downwards.
CTCTCCAGCCTTCGGCTTGCGCAATACGCCGACCCCGATCTTGACGAAGGTGCCACCGGGTTTGGCCTCCGCAAATCCGAGCGCCGTTCCATCGGTATTGAATTCTTCGCCCGGACCGATCATCGCGGTGAAAGGCGCCGAGACGACGCCCTGTTCGTCGTAGTTGTAGTCGTAGACCGCGGGATCCAGCTTGTGGAACCAGGGCCCATAGAACGCATGGCCCTTGTATTCGAGGCTGCCGATAACGCCGGACCAATCGAAGCGCGTGGACCGGTAGAATCCGTTCTTCTCGTCGGGCAGGTAGATCTTCGCTTTGATCTGTCCATTACTGATTTCCGTGCTCGGTGGGTCGGCCCCGAACAGCAGCGCGCAGGCAAAACAGCAGATGATCGCGAGACCCGGACGGAATCGTGATTTCATTGATCTCCTCGCTCGTATCGGCAGACGGCTGCCAATATATTCCCCACGTAATCCTATACGAATTTCGGCTTTCGTCCCCGATCGAGGCCAAACCAGACCCAGCCCCATGATTCTGAGCAAGTTACGGTTCCTAACCTTGTGCCATCGGGCGGATGTCGATATCCTGACTAAAACATTGATGACCACCCAGAAAGCGTCGACTCTGACATGTCTGGCGCTCGCCGCCTCTGCCCTTCAGGCCCAGACCCCCGTTGCCGAAGGGCGCAAAGTCTTCGAATCGCGGTGCTCCGTCTGTCACGGCGCAGACGGAAACGGCGGCGAGATGGGGCCAGCCATTGCCAGGCGCATTCCGAACCTGCCGGATCCTCAAATCAAAACCACCATTCTGGACGGCCTTCCTGAACGAGGAATGCCCGCGGCCGCCAACTTAAAGGACACCGAGCTTGCTCCGCTGATCGCGTTTCTCCACACGCTCCGGCCCTCGCGGAGCGGCCTTGGTTTTCAATCCTATCCAGCTAAGATCGAACTGACTGGCCAGGGCGCCCTCGAAGGAACAATCATCTCGGAAGCGTTCGACGAGGCCGCGCTGCGCACGGCCGACGGCCGAATCCATTTGCTGCGCAAACTTAGCGGGGGGAAATATCGCGAGGTGACGTCTAAGGCCGGCTGGCCTAGCTACAACGGCGACATCGGCGGCAATCGCTTCACGCGCGCAACGCAGATCGATAAGTCTAATGTGACGCGCGTCGCGCCGCGATGGATGTTCACGCTTCCCAACTCCTCCGGTTCGCAGACAACGCCGCTCGTGGTGGAAGGCGTCATGTATGTGGCAGCCAGCAACGAATGCTATGCGCTCGATGCCGGCACAGGCCATCCGATCTGGCATTATCAGCGGCCACGCACCCGTGGACTCACCGGTGGAGGCGCGAGCGGCGCAAATCGCGGGCTGGGGTACGCGAACAGACGCATCTTTATGAATACGGATAACGCCCATCTCATCGCGCTCGATCCTTCTAACGGAGAACTGCTTTGGGATTCGGTAGTGGCCGACTCGCATCTGAACTACAGCGCCAGCTCTGCGCCTCTGGCCGTGAACAACCTGGTTGTGACCGGCTCGGCGGGCGGCGAGGAAGGCGCGCGCGGCTTCATTGCGGCGTTTGATCAGACGACCGGCAAGGAGGTCTGGCGCTTTTGGACGGTTCCCGCGCCCGGAGAACCCGGCTCCGAGACATGGAAGGGAAAGGGAATTGAGCACGGAGGCGCAGTGGCATGGTTCACCGGCTCCTACGACGCGAGCACTGACACAGTCTTCTGGCAGGCCGGCAATCCGGGTGAAGATTACAACGGCGACGATCGCCTGGGAGACAACCTCTACAGCGATTCGATCCTGGCGCTGGATGCGAAGACCGGCAAGCTGAAATGGCATTACCAGACCACGCCCCACGATCTGTGGGACTGGGACACCACTGAAACGATGCTGGTGGTCGATGCAAACTGGGAAGGGCGTCCCCGTAAGCTCCTGGTCCAGGGCAATCGCAACGGTTTCTTCTACGTATTCGACCGCAGCGATGGCAAGCTGCTGCTCGCGAAGCAGTTCATTAATGATTTGACCTGGGCGAAAGGCATCGGGCCGGATGGCCGCCCGATTCTCGTTTCCGGCCAGGAGCCCTCGGCTGCCGGGACTCATGTCTGCCCTTCCCAGGACGGCGCCACGAACTGGTATTCGCCTTCATTTAATCCAGCGCTGAATCTGTTCTTCATGCAGACCAACGAGAAGTGTTCGGTCTACACGAAACGAGGCGATGAATTCGCGCTGGGACGCGACTTCCTGGGCGGCGCCCAAAAAGTCGACGCGCAACCGAAGCCGAAGCGGATTTTGCGAGCGCTCGACCTGCAAACCGGCAAGGTGAAATGGGAAGTCCCGCAAATCGGGACCGCTGACTCCTGGGGAGGCACGCTCGCCACTGCGTCGGGCCTAGTTTTTTATGGCGAGGATAGCGGAGCGTTCGTCGCGGCGGACGCGGCCACAGGCAAGACTCTTTGGACCCTTCACCTGAATGCGAACTGGCACGCATCGCCTATGGCGTACGATTTCGATGGCAAGGAATTGATCGGCGTCGTGGTGGGGCCTAATGTGATGGTTCTGGGTTTAGTGGACTAGCTAGGTGATTAGAGATCACTATCCGATCCATTCAGGATCGAGCCCCCCTGTCACACGCGAAAAGGACTAACGGCAAAGTGAAGCTGCTTTCTGCGGATGGTTGGGATCATCCCGCTGATTCGGCTCGCCTTCGTCGTGGTGAGCGCGATGTAGGTCAGCATTTCGCCGTCTCCGCACAAATCGGACGCGTTTTGCCAGCCGTCTCGGCCGGGCCTGACAGCGCCGCGGCGGAATGCGGTGACGCTCGCGGAGATATTGGCGGAAGCCTGAACCGGTTAAGCCGATAATGCGTGTCGCGGCAGACCGTCGTCCGTTGGTCGGGGGAAAAGACGAATGCTCGCTCGGTTCGAATCGAAAAAGACCGTGCGGTAACCGAACTCAAGCATCTCCGCGAAAACCTCAGCTGAGACGGGCTGATGGAAATCGTCGTCAGCCGCACCGCGCTCAGACGCTATAAGCTTCAAGCAAGCCGCAAATATGCCGCCGAATACGTCGAGGTGCTGATCGGCAGTCACTGCGGCGGACGGTTTGAAATCCGGGATATCTGGAAGATTCCCATACAGCTTCAAAGGGTCAGTGCGTCTACGAAGACGACGACTGGCAGGCCATAAAAAAAGAAAGCAGCCGAGCTGGAACTCGAGCTGCTTGGCACAGTCCATTCACACCCTGACGTGAGGCCGGATCCGAGCGAATGCGATAACGACGTGGCGCGCGACTGGGGCGAGAAGATCTTCGGGACTTACGAGATCACGAAAAGGGAAGGGAAGCGATTCCGCACCGGATGCAAGTGGTGGCCCAAACACCATCCGGTCGAGAGCGTTTCGCTCAGGGATTGATGTGGAACCGGGACGCGCGCCCGTATGCTATGTATTTCTTTCCCATTATTTAATAACTGACCTTAGATTTCAGCAATTCCTTTAGATAACAGCTCATTCTGGCGTACAGCGGCGATCCCCATCATTTTACTGACTTAGGCCTTCGACAGCGATAGCAGGTTCCGGCACGCCCAGCCGGCAATTCTTTCTTGCCGGACATGCAAGGCCAACTACGTCCCGCGCAAAACTGAAACTGTAACATCGCTGCGCACGTCGCACCTGCGGAGAGATCCAACGCGCCTTACCCATCTGGCGCTGGACACGTTCTAGAGAAGTCTCACCCGGGTTCGGCGCGATGATGGGTTTGTCGCTAATGCGACAGTATTGTGACTCTTTCTCAATAATGAGGCTGTCCGACGACTAGCTAGAAATCCGTACAAATTGTCAGCTTTGCACTTGACTCGAATCTTATCATCGGTTACCCTGACCCAGAACGGAGAACCGCACAATGCATATAGGGGCAAAAATTGCCGTCCTTACCTGCTTAAGCGGCGTGATTGTCAGTTACGCCCAGCCTAATGTCCTATCACTAAACCCAACGTCAAACTTTAATCTCTCACAGATCGTCGCAAGGCCTTCATGGTCATCCTTTACCGTGCGAGAAATGAAGGTGTCGGCTGGAACTACGTGGTTTCTGATCGCGTCAAAGGCCTCACCTTCAGGGTTTGCCCTCATCTCGGTTAAAAACGGGAAACTCCTAACCTTTACTGAAGCGCCGCCGGAGGTCAAACAGGCCGCGGCATTAACACCGACTGCGCGCGGCGTTGCGACAGTTCTGTTGAAGGCGGGTAGCTCAGGGAAACTTACCAATTTCCTTACTGAATTTGACCCCAGTGGAAATATGCTACAAAGTACCCCCATGCAGTGCTCCTGGATGGGTGGTTTGCTATCCATCGGCGGGAAACCGTCCGCGATTTGCCCTAACGGCGTAATCACGACCTATCCGAGCGGTACGCAGGTTCAGTCGTGGGTTCGGCCTGGAGCACTGGCGGAAGTTTTATCTAATGGGTCTTTAGTCATCATTGATCAAGCGACTGGTCAGACGATTCTGAATGACCCCGTTCGCGCGCTGGTCAGCACGGTAAATGCTACATCGCCTGAAATCCAAGAGGCATTAGGCATGGCTCAGGTGCAGACTCAGGCTGCCGCGCGGATCGCCAAGTCAGGCTCTGGAGCCCAGCCGGGCCGCTCGATAGTGGTAATGGACACTGCGTCCGACGCGTCAGGTTGGTACGCTCTGATCTGGCCGTACAAGAGCAGTGTCGGGCCGGCAGTTTCGAAATTCGACTATTCAGGGCGGCTGGTGTCCCGGCTACAGCTTCAGGTGCCGGCAGCGATGCCCGGGCTTAGTCAGATTGAAAGTACCGGATCGAAGATTATTCTGGGATCCATTGGCGGTGATGTTTTGACATATGACCTTCCCTAGCGCAGAAAGGAAATAGACCATGAAGCGTTTTTTGTCTACGGCTGTAATTACAATTGCCACGTTCGCCCTCTTTGGCAGCCGCGCGTCTTTGCGCGGCCAATGCACAACGCCGTCCAGCTATGTCTACTGCTCGAGTTGTCCCAGTCCGCTGCAAAACTGTTATCAGAGTTACAACTGGAGCTACAGCGTTTTCGGATACATCAGTCAGGTTTGGTGTACCTATCCGGGTGATGGGGTAGGCTTCTGCTCCGGTTACGATAATTGTACGACCGTCAGTTCCATAGCAACATCGCAGGACTGTAATGGCTACAATTATGCGACGCAGGGTCAGCTGTGCTGTATGGACAATCAGCCGTAGTTGGCATAAATGGCGCATTCGGGAGGAGTTGTTTGCGTCCACGAAGATATCAGTCGCAACACCGGATGAAGTTCTGGGATTATGTCAGGATTCCAGCACGGGAAGGAAGCGCTGCACGGCAGATAGGAGGTTATCCGCCACGGCCCCTATGTCATCGAGGTCGCCGGATTAGCCTCCCGTCAGCGCGCTGAACTCATTTTCAAGCGCGCTGAGCCGCTGACTGATGTCAGCCATGGCCGTCTCAAGAATATTCACGATATTCGTCAGTGTCTGATTCAGACCGGCTATCTGTTTCGTCAGCTGCGCGATCGCGGCTGTCGCATTTCCGGCAGGTTCTGCCCGTCAATCAGGCTCACTCTCTGGTCAGAACATTCACATCAACTGTTGCCATAATCCCTCCTTATGCATGCATCAGGGCGGCTTCCCGCCCGAGGTGCTGACGGGCATCCAGAACGCTCCGGCTCATCTCCTGAACCGAAGCCCGCCGCATCGTGTAAGCTCTACCTTGCGGGCAGTGCGAAAGCGACGTAGCCGCGAGGCTGCTCCGACCTCTCCTCCGCACCGCGTTCTGAAGAGGCCGAAACGACCAGGTATTGCCTTCCTCCGGCTTCATACATCGCGGGAACTCCCTCGGCGCTCGCCGGAAGGTCCGCCGTCCACAGAACCGCGCCGGTTTCCTCATCGAGCGCCCGAATCTTGCTGTCGCTCGCGCTTACGAAGATCAGTCCCGTGGAGGTCACGATCATCCCGTGATGTTCGGCCATGAACGCGCCCGCATCGCGCGCGCCCTGAGCGGCTGCTTTGGCATCCTCCCCGAGTGGAACTTTCCACTTGATGGTCCCGCTGTTCAGGTCATAGGCGACAACGGAAGACCACGGCGGGCCAATGACGTAAGGCTGATCTGGATATAAGCCCCAGTTCGTGTAGTACCGCTCATGAGGCGTTTTGGTCCCCTGCGGATAAGCAGGGCCGCCGAGCGGACTATAGTGCGCTCCGGTCGAACGCGGAATTTCCAGGCCGCCCGGCGCTCCTCCAGAGGCGACAACAGGGCCTCTTGCCGCAGGCGCGGGCCGCACAGTATCCGGACCCGAAAGGCCGCCAAGATATGTGTATAGCCGTCGAAGAGCGCCGTCATCCAGGTCGCCGAAGCCCGGCATTTCTCCTCGCCCCGAATGAACGGTCAATCGAAACGACTCGAGCGAGACCCGATGAGAAATCCCCGCGAGCGGCGGCGGACCACCGCCCGTTCTTACGCCCTTCGCGCCATGGCACCCCTGACAGCGTTCCTCGTAAACGGCCACTGCCTGGTCTCCGCCGCCGCGCTGGCCCAAAGGGTCCGTGGCGCTGAGCTTGTAAATCGTGGGCCAGTCCTGCGTGGTCAGGTACATCAGGCCCTTCGACGGATTCGCCGCGCCGGTCCCCCAGTTCGATCCCCCGCGAGCTCCCGGCAGCGAAATCGTCTCAGTCATGCCCGGAGGCGTGAAGAGCCCTTCGTTGCGCATCGAGGCTATTCTGTCCTTCCAGCGCGCACGTTCGTCCGCAGTCAGCACATACGGATTCACGTCATCGGCACTGATCTTCTGCCGCGCGAACGGAGGCGGAGCCGTGGGGAACGGCTGCGTCGGCCACGTCTGCTCTCCGGGCATTTCGCTCTTCGGCACAGGACGTTCCTCAATCGGCCACAGAGGCTTGCCCGTCACACGATCGAACACATACAGAAAGCCCTGTTTGGACGATTCGGCCACTGCATCCACGACTTTGCCTTCGTGGCGAACCGCCAGGAGTTGCGGCGCGGCCGTCGCATCGTAGTCCCACAGATCGTGGTGCACCATCTGGAAATGCCAGAGACGTTTTCCGGTACGCGCGTCAAGAGCGATCAGGCAGTTTGCGAACAGATTCGCCCCGATGCGGTCGGCGCCATAGTAATCGTAGGTCGGCGATCCGGTAGGAAAGTACGCGATTCCGCGTTTCTCGTCCAGCGTGATTTCGCCCCAGGTATTGGTCCCTCCGGAGTACTTCCATGCGTCCCGCGGCCAGGTTTCATAACCGAATTCGCCGGGATGCGGAATCGTATGGAAACTCCACGCGATCTTTCCC
>DATFSM010000005.1:0-4012 GCA_035262625.1 Bryobacteraceae bacterium | reverse complement strand
TCCCGTCCCCATAGGCCCAGGCGGTATCGAAAAAATTACAGCCCAGTTCAATCGCCCGGTCGAGCGATGCCAGGGTCTCCCTATCGTCCGAGCCGCTCCAACCGGCCAGCCCCCACATGCCGTACCCGATCTCGCTCACCTGCCAGCCGGTCCGCCCAAACCTCCGGTAGTTCATCGCGTATGTCTCCTGAAAATTCACTGCCATTGTAACGGACTCACATCGGTTTTGCCTTGCCGCGCCGGCCTCCCGCCGGCCCATACACATCGGGCGCTGTCTCCCTGCCCACCCTCGTTCCCGGCAGTGCGCTACAATGTCGATCGAAAATGACAAAGCACCGTCCTGACAGCCTTCCGAGCGACTCTTCGCTTGGCATGGACACCTCGATCACCCGCCGCGACTTCCTCGGCTCCACGCTTCTCGCTTCCGGTGCAGCCCTCCTTCACCCCCTCACTCCCGCCGAACTTCTCGCCGCCTCCGACGATTTCACCGGTTACGGTGGCATCGGCGAATACAGCAACTCCAACGGCAACACCTGGTCCGTCCTCGAAGCCGGCCACAGGATTCGCGACCATGCCGATCGGCCACTCCCCAAAGACATCATCGATACCGGCGAATCCTACGACTGCGTCATCGTCGGTGGCGGCATCAGCGGCCTGGCTGCTGCGCTGTTCTACCAACGCCAGGCCGGCCCCTCCGCGAAATGTCTGGTCCTCGAAAATCATCCCATCTTCGGCGGCGAAGCCAAGCAAAACGAATTTCTTGTCGACGGAAAACGTCTCATCGCGCACCAGGGTTCTGCGCTCTACCAACTGCAGGAGCCACAATCGTTCCTGGCCCAGTTCTACGATTCCATCGGGCTGAAAACCCCGAAGCTCACGTACCAGGAATGGTCGGGCCCGCAACCCGCCATGCCGCTCTCGCGCACTCCCTACGACGCCGTCGGCCTGGACATCGGCCAATACGGCTTTTGGTTCGGCGCCAAATTCGGCCAAAATCCCGGACTGTGGGTCAGGGATCCGGTTCGCAAGAAATTGCAAGGCGCGCCCATCCCCGACGCCACGCGCATCGAATGGCTGCGCTGGCTCACCGGCACACCCGTATCCGCAAAGCCTTTCGAACCTCCCAAGGTCGAAGGCGACGCCGTCTCCCGTTATCTCGATTCCATCACTCTCGAACAGCACTACATGGAACGCTACGGCCTTAGTCGGGAAACCGTCCGCACCTTTCTCTCGCCCGTTGAAGGTGGCGGCTCCGGGCTCGGCCCCGACGCCTTGTCCGCCTACTGCGATTACGCCTACACCCTGCTGCAACCCGTTGCCGATGAATCCGGCGCCATGGATCAAATGTTTCCTGGCGGCAACACCACCATCGCCCGCCTCATGGTCAGAACGCTGATTCCTTCAGCGATCCCTGGACCGGACACGGTCGAAGCGGTCTCGCGGAATTCCGCGCATTTCGCCGCTTTCGACGCACCGGACAGCTCTGCCCGACTTCGCCTCAATTCGACGGTCATCTCCGTTCATCACGACGGTGATCCGGCAAAATCCTCCACGGTCTCGGTGGTCTACGAAAAAGGCGGAAAACTTTATGGCCTCAAAGCGCGCTGTGCCGTCATGGCCGGCGGTAGCTGGACCACCAAACACATCGTCAGCGATCTCCCGGAATCGCATCGCCAGGCTTACCACCAGTTTTACCGTTCGCCTTGCCTGATGGCCAACGTCGCCGTGCGTAACTGGCGCTTTCTCTACGAAATGGGAATGACCGGTTGCCGGTGGTTCGGCGGCGGCCTTGGCAATTACCTGGAAGTCCGCAAACTCGCACTCACGGGAAACGAGGAACCCACCATCAGCCCGGATTCCCCCACCGTCCTCTCGCTAAAGGTTCTGTACTCCTATCCGGGCTTTTCGACCGAAGCCCAGGGCCATCGCGGCCGCGGCGAACTGCTGTCCACATCTTTTCGTGATTATGAACGCCAGATCCGCCAGCTGTTCACGGGCATGTTCGCGAGCTCCGGCTTCGACGCCCAGCGCGACATCGCCGGAATCATTCTGAATCGCTGGGGCCACGCCTACCTCAGCCCGCAACCCGGATTTTTCTTTGGATCAAACGGCCTGCCCGCGCCGCGCGAAATTCTCCGCAAAGCTCCCTTCGGGCGCATCGCTTTCGCGAACACCGATCTGGCTGGCGCCATGGACCATCGCTTCTCCATTCTCGAAGCGCAACGCGCCGTCGCCCAACTGCTCGCCTGAGCTACACTTGCAGGACGTCGCCTTCGCGGGCCACCAGCTGGTACAAGATCGGGCTAATAATCCGCCCGAGAAACAGGCGCGACACCAGCCCGGCCACAATCACAATGGCAAACGGTTTTTGCGAGTCCGATCCCACTCCCGTGGACATCGCCGCCGGCAGCAATCCGAGGCAGGCCACGAGCGCCGTCATCATAATCGGCCGCAACCGCACGAGCGACCCGTCAAACGTCGCCTGCATCACATCCTGCCCTTCGAGCCGTAGCTTGTTGATGTAGGAAACGTCGATGACCGCCGTTTCCACCGCAACCCCCATCAGCACCAGCAGCCCCAGCACGGAGGACGCGCTGAACGGCGTGTTGGTCAGCTTCAACGCCAGCAGTGCCCCCACGGGCTCGGTCATGATCACACTCAACACCACCGCAATCGGAAACTTGAAATTCCCGTACAGCGCAAACAGGATCAGAAAAATTAGAATCACTGCCAACGGTCCAATCACGATTAACTGCGCTTTTGCGTCAAGCAGCTCGCTATACTCGCCGCCCCAGTCCAGTCGATAGCCCTCGGGCAGCCTTACATTCTTCCCGACCGCTGCCTGTCCGGCCCTGACAATTCCTTCCAGGTTGCGCCCCTCGATCGAAAACTGGATCCCGATGTAGCGCGAATTGTTTTCGCGATAGATGAACGAAGCTCCCGTGGACTCCTTGATCGTCGCCAGCTCCGACAGCGGAATCTGCTGCCCGGCCGGCGCCGGAACGAGCAAATCCCCGATCTCATGCGCATTCGAACGAAACTGCGGCTCCATCCTCACGATCAGGTCAAACAGTTTCTCGCCCTGAATCACCTGCGTCGCGGCCTGCCCGCCGATTCCTGCCTGTACCACGGCTTCAACGTCCGCCACATTTATCCCGTACCGCGCAATCTTTTGCCGGTCAGCATCGACGAGCAAGCTCGGCTGGCCCAACTCGCGCACCACGGTCAGCTCCGTGAATCCCTTGGTCTGCCCGAGCACCCGTTTGATTTCTAGCGCCTTCTGCTCGAGCACGTTCAGATCCGGGCCAAAAATCTTCACCGCCAGCGCGCTCTTCAACCCCGTCAGTGCCTCATCCACAGCGTCTTCGGCAGGCTGGGTATAGTTGAAAATCACTCCAGGATAAGCCTGCAGGCGTTTCTCAATTGCGTCCGTCAGTTCGGCTTTGCTGTGAATTCTTCCGTCCTTCCATGATGGGTCGCTGTAGGGCTTCAGCCCCACGTAAAACTCACAGTTGAAGAATCCCGTGGGATCGGTCCCATCGTCGGGCCGTCCCAGCTCCGACCCAACCACCGTCACCTGCGGATAGCTTGAAAGCAGCGCGCGCACCCGTGGCGCAAACCGGCTGGCCTCTTCGAAGGAAATCGTGTACGGCATCGTCGCACGCACCCAGATCGCTCCTTCATCCAGATGGGGCATAAATTCGCCGCCTATCGACGGCACCAGCAACAGCGTGGCTCCCAAAATCAGCGCCGCCAGCACCAGGGTCAGCTCCGGCCGCTCCATGCACCACTTCAATTCCCGGCTATACTCCTGCCGGATCCACTCGTACGCGCGGTTCCTTTTCTCCTGGACGCCTTTCCGGAACCAGTACGACACCAGCACCGGCACCAGCGTCAGCGTGAACAGCAATGCTCCCAACAGCGCGAAGGCCATGGTGTTCGCCATCGGCCGGAACAGCAGTCCCGCCGGCCCTCGCAGCGCGTAAATCGGAATGTAGCCGGCGATGATGAT
>DATFSM010000004.1:0-2405 GCA_035262625.1 Bryobacteraceae bacterium | reverse complement strand
GACCTATTCCCTGATATCGTGAAGTGTAGAAGGTTGAGGTATCAATGCCCGTATCCCGGTTTCCCATCCCACAAGGCACGCTCGACATGTTCATCCTCCAGGTTCTCTCCCTGGAGCCGGCGCATGGATATGGCATCGCCCGGCGGCTCGAACAGATTTCTAAATCCGTTGTCAAGGTCAATCAGGGATCTTTGTATCCCGCGCTCCACCGTCTGGAGCAGAAAGGCTGGCTCAAGGCCGCTTGGAGGCGATCGGAAACAGGACGCGAGGCTAAGTTCTACGCCCTCACGCGGACGGGCCGGAAGCAACTCACCGAAGAAAGAGAAAACTGGGTTCGTCTGGCAGGGGCTGTCCAGTTGATCTTCGACGAAGGAGCAGCGCGATGAAGTACATCCTGAACTGGTTCCGGCGCCGGAAGCTGGAGAATGATCTCGATCGGGAGTTGGCGTATCATATCGAACGGCGCGTTAGCGACCTGGTTGAATTGGGGCTGCCGGAATCTCAGGCGCGCAGACGGGTTGCGCTGGAAATCGGTGGCGCCGCGCAGATTCGCGAAGAGGTGCGCGATGTGTGGCTGGTGCGCTGGCTCCGCGATTTCGTCTACGACGTGCGGTTCTCCGCGCGGTCGTTTATCCGCGATCGGTCATTCACGCTGACTGCGGTGCTTTCACTCGCGCTGGGGATTGGGGCGACGACCGCTATCTATTCTCTGGTCGATCAGATCGTTCTGCGCCCGCTCCCGGTCGATCATCCTGAACGTCTGGTTCTCTTTAACTGGGAAGGTGCGCAACTCGCGGACACAATCGGCAGTTTCAACCTGATGTCGTACCCGCTCTGCCGCGATCTTCAGAAACAGAATGAGTTCTTCGACGGCGTATTCTGCCGCGCTCTCACGGTGATCCATTTCTCGACGGGCGTCGATCCGCAGCCGACCGAAGCTGAGCTCGTATCCGGCGGCTATTTTTCCGTGCTGGGAGTCAAGCCCATGCTCGGCCGGCTCTTTACGAACGAGGATGACGGGGCGCCGGCATCGAGTCCGATCGTCGTGCTTTCGTATGACTTCTGGAAAAACGAATTCTCGGGCGCGCCCGATATCCTCGGCCGCAAGGTCCTGGTGAACGGATATCCGATGACCGTGGTTGGGGTCGCGGAGTCCACATTTCACGGCATTGACGTGGGGGAGATTCCGTCGCTTTGGATTCCGGCTGTGATGTCGGAACAGGCCATTCCCGGGATGAACAGGATGCTTGACCGGCGGATGCGCTGGGTGCAAATCCTGGGCCGCCTGCGGCCTGATGTTTCGGCCCCCCAGGCAAAGGCGGGATTGCAACCATGGTTCAAGGCCATGCTGGACGATGATATGCGCAGTGCGCGTTTTTCCAACGTCAACCCGAACCGGCGCCGTGAGTTCCTCGCTTCCACCCTGAACGTGATTCCTGCTCCGCAGGGTCATTCGTTGCTGAGGCGGACCCTGGGGCGGCCGCTCTGGGTTCTCTTCGCGGCGACCGCGGTGCTGTTGTCTCTCGCGTGCCTGAACGTCGCCGGGCTTTTCCTGGCGCGCGGGTCGGCCAGACAGCGGGAGATTAGTACGAGACTCGCCATCGGCGCATTGCCTAGCCGAATTGGCCGGCAGCTTCTGGCCGATAGTATTGTGTTCGCGCTGGCGGGCGGCCTGGTCGGCATTGCGATCGCGCCGATGGCGATCCGTGCGCTCATGGCGTTTCTGCCTCAGGACGTTGCCGGAAACGGTCTTACGACGTCCGTTGATAAGCGCCTGCTGCTCTTTGCATTTTTGGTCAGTATGGCCACGGGTTTCCTCGCCGGTTGCGCGCCTGCGTTGCATGTAAGCGGTGAATCACTGATCTCCTCGCTGCGCGATCGTTCAGGCGCCGGTTTCGGAGGTGTTCGGCTGCGGCGAGTGATAGTGACGGCGCAGATCACCTTCACGTTGATTCTGCTGGTGGCAGCAGGACTGTTTGTCCGGACGCTGATGGGCTTAATCGCGAAAGGTCCCGGGTTCGATACATCCGGTCTCGTCTCCTTCAGTGTCAAACCCAAACTGAACGGCTACTCGAAATCCGCCGAAAGCCAGCTCATTCGAAAAATCGAAGACGGGGTCCGCAATTCCCCGGCCACTCAGGGTTACGGGATGGTGGCAATGCCATTGCTGCTGGGTGGCGTTTGGGGGAACCCACTGACGATACAGACCAACCGGCGTTTTCCCACCGATGATGACATCCATCTGAATGCGGTTACGCCGGGATTCTTCTCGACGCTGGGGGTCCGGATTCTGGCAGGACGCGATTTCAACGATCACGATTTGATGCCGGTCACTCAGGGCGGGCGAGCCGTGGCGATCGTCAACGAGGCGTTTGTAAAGAGATATCTGCGGGGAACGAATCCGC
>DATFSM010000003.1:0-4312 GCA_035262625.1 Bryobacteraceae bacterium | reverse complement strand
ACCGCGCGCATCGCGGTCGGTGCGCGCATAGAAGGCCACGCCGTTTTCGCCACTGCCGTAGTGCACCTGGTCGAAGGACATGTAGAAGTACGGTTGCGGAGCTTCGGACAGGCTGAGATACTTGCTGTCCTTCACCATTCCTACGATCGTGAACGGTTTGCCGTAAATCTGCACCCGGCGCCCCACCGGGTCGCGTCCGTCGAAAAAGCGGCGCGCGAAGGATTCGTTCACGATCATGACGCGGCGCCCGTTTTCGTTGTCCTCAGGTTTGAAATCGCGTCCGGCGAGAAGCGGCATCTTCAGCACATCGAAAAAGCCGGGCGACACCGAGGCGTGATGCACGCCCAGGTTCTCGCCGCGCTTCGCCGCATATCCTTCGACCGTAACGTCGTTCCATTTCCCCAGCCCGAAACCGAGCGGGATCGAGTCGGAATAAGCGGCGCCGGTCACCCCCGGCGACTCGATCAGGCGCTCGCGCAGCCCCCGCGAGAACTGCTGCTCCTCGCTGGGAGTGTAGTTGTTTGTCGCCAGAAAAAGACGGCACACTGTCACGTTACGGGGATCGAAACCTGCCGACGTGTTCTGCAATCCGTAAAGGCTCCGGAGAAACAATCCCATCGTCACGAGAGCCGCGAGCGCCAGGCCCACCTCGGCGATCACCAGTAGCCCGGAGATTCGCCGCGAGTGCCCACTCTGGGTATCGCTTCTTCCTCCTTGTTTCAGTGCATCCACGATGCCGCGCCGCAGCGACTGAAACGCGGGCGGAAGACCGGAAATCTGAGCGGAAATCAAGCAGACCAACGCGGCAAAAAGGAACACCCGCACGCTCGGGTAGACGTTGAAGTACACCGGTATACCCGTGGGCGGCGCGAGATGCGCCGGGAGGTTCTGAAACCACAAAGCGAGAGGCAACCCCGCAAGCGTCGCCAGAGTCGCCAGAAGCAGGCTTTCGGAAAATAACTGCCGCCGCAAGCGGCCCGGACCCGCGCCCAGGGCGAGGCGGATGCCGAACTCCCTCTGCCGGGATGTGGAACGAGCCAAAAGAAGATTGGCGACATTCGCGCACGCAATCAGGAGCACGAGTCCGCACGCTGCACCGAGGATCGCCATCGGCGAGGCCAAAATCCTTGAGGCCCCCTCCTGTGCCTTCCAGATCGGTACGATCCGGGCGCCGACTCCCTCGTTGGTCTTCGGAAAGGCACCCGCAAGGCGCGCAGCAACCGTCGCCGCTTCGGCGCTCGCCTGGGAAACGCTGACGCCGGGTTTTAGCCTGACGATGGCCCCGAAGCGCCGCGCATTGCGATCGCCTTCCCCGACGAGCGGCACTGGAACCCATACGTCCAGCGCGACTCCCGGAAAGTCGCCCTGAAATTCCGGAGGCGCCACGCCCACAATGGTGACCGGGCGCCGATTAATATGGACGGTGCGGCCGAGAACGGACCGGTCGCCCTCGAAGTAGTTCTGCCACAGCCGGTAGCTGATGACCGCTGTGAACGCTTTGGCCATGTCGCCGTATTCCTCGCGAGCGAACGTGCGGCCGAGGTGTGGCTTTACACCCAGGACCTCGAAATAATTTCCGGAGACGAGTTCGAACCACGCGGAGTAGGCGTTCTCTCCGTCACCAATAGAGGCTGGAGCTTTTTGGTTGAGCGTCAATCCGGAGATGCTTCGGAGGTTGTCCTGGAAGTCCCGGCTGTCGGCATACGAAACACCAGGAGCCTCGATGCCGCCGGCACGGATGGCTTCGAGGACGGCGAGTTGTCCGTCATCCGTGGCCCCGCGGAATGGGTGCAGGACCATCCCGTCGATCCAGCCAAACACTGTCGTGGTGGCGGCAATACCGAGCGCCATGATCAGCACAACCAGGGTTGAAAAGCCGAGGTTGCGCCGGATGCCACGAAGCGCATACCGGACATCCTGCAGCACGCCGTTAAAGAAGCTGAAAGGCCGCGCCTCGCGAATCCCTTCCTTATGCTGCGTGATCGCACCGAGCGTTCGCCTCGCCGCTGCGAGGGCCTCGTCCGGAGTGAGACCGCACTTCAAGCCCTCCTGGATTTGCATATCCAGGTGGTATTGAAGCTCCTCGTCCAGTTCGCGATCCTGTTGAGCGAAGGAGCGAAGCATCAGAAGAAGTCGCCGCATCACATGCCACCTAAGCCATCCGCACGATCGCCGAAATCGCGCCTGAAAGCCTCTCCCAATCCTCCGCTTCGGTTGCCAGGGCATTGCGGCCTGCACGCGTGAGCGAATAATACTTGGCGCGGCGATTCGCTTCCGAAATCTTCCATTCCGCCTCGATCCAACCTCGCTGTTCCAGCTTGTGCAGCGCGGGATACAACGCGCTTTCGCCGACCTGCAACACCTCGCTCGACATCTGGCGAATCCGTTGGGCAATCGCCCAGCCATGCACCGGCTCCAGGGCGACGGTCTTCAGGATGAGGAGGTCCAGGGTCCCCTGCACTAAGCCTGTCGGCTTACTCATTCGTTACCTCAGTTACTGATGGCAGAATAGCCCTGGGCTTTCAAGATGTCAAGCGGTAGATGGAGTAGCCGTTTGGTTGAGCGCCAATCCAGAGATGCTTCGGAGGTTGTCCTGGAAGTCCCGGCTGTCGGCATACGAAACACCAGGAGCCTCGATGCCGCTGCACGGACGGCTTCGAGGACGGCGAGTTGTCCGTCATCCGCGGAGGTATGCGGCCAGACGGAGGATTCGCTGCTCATGTCAGAAGTTGCGCCCGGAGAAATCTCCGTAGAGAAGTTGCTGACGCATCCAGCTTGATCGGTTGTCATCGCATCGTACATCTGGCAGGACGGCGTCGCCGCAGTTCGGAGCGAGTCACGCTATCCGGAAGTTAGCCTCCGGCAGATTACTCCTGTAAAACGCGCATCAGGAACGCGTCTCGTCGGAAGAGGTTTCGGGCGGTTCCGATTGCGATGCCGACTTCACGGGAGCGATACCGTCAGCTCGTTTTTGAACGATAACGTCCGTTATCATTCACGAC
Source organism: Bryobacteraceae bacterium (assembly GCA_035262625.1). Taxonomy (GTDB): domain Bacteria; phylum Acidobacteriota; class Terriglobia; order Bryobacterales; family Bryobacteraceae; genus BOG-234. The sequence continues at coordinate 1,310 of DATFSM010000003.1, read as the reverse complement.
GGAACATCGCAAGGTTTGCTGAAAGCTGGTGAAGTCGTCGCTGTGACAGCGAGGCGGCGAGCCGCGATATTTATCGAGCACGCCGCTATGTCGATTCGTTGTCTGTTCTAATTCTTCAGCCGTCTGACCTTTGTGAATACCACCGGCAGGCTGTCGTATTTATCGAGAGCAATAGACTTTGCGCCTGTGTCTACGGTGATCGGGCTGTCGAGCGACGCCTTTCCGTCTCCCAATCCCTGTGCATTCACGCGCAGCTCGATCATGGAAAATTCGTAGTCGGTGGAAGTTTGGGACGGGGCGGCAGGTTTCCAAAAGGGGCTCCACGGACTAAGGCGCCGGTCGGTCAGCAGGAGGATTCTTTCACCGCCATCGGGCTGAGGCAAGCTGTAGGCATAGCGAATGGAATAACCGGCCGCTCCCGAGTCCCACAATAGTCCGATCGTCGGCGACTTCTGCAGAGCCTGTGCAAGCGATCGGCTTGGCGTCAAAGGCTCGTCGCGGCTTCCGCCCGCGGACGCCGCATTCGAATTCGGGCCGCGAGTCTTCGACAGATAATCGATAACCTCAGTGACCTGCGTGTCACCGAGGCTCGCGCCATGCTGGAGCATGCGTCCCACCGTGGCCGTCCAGGCTGCTTTATCCGCCCTCTTTTGGTTTATCCGGTCCATCCCGTGGCAGCCCGAGCAGCTACTGTTCACCAAGGCTGCCATCCGAGCATCGGTCGGCGGGGCTGCCGGAGGGGGAGCGGGCGCGGGCGCAGGTATGTCCCAGGCTCTCACAAACCGATCACGATCGCTGTCGCTGGACCACCCAAACAGTTCAATCGTGACTGTCTGACCCGGGCTTGCGACACCGGCGGTAGTTGCCGTGAAGCTGGCGATCGCCTTTTTCGACGGCGACTCCGCGCCGATGGCCGCGGACGCCGCGATTATTCCGCCGAGAGCGACGGACCATGCCAAAAGTCTCCGCCGTTCAAACGATTCCATAGCATTCTCTCCTTAAGGGCAGGCGCGGGAAGCTCACCTTCCAGAGGATAATACGGAAGACGCGACGACCGGGTCGAACGAACTGACGGCGGGCGATCCGCCGTCGATCGCCACATCGCCGATCGTGCCCCGCCAGGAGCGGGAATTACGGGGGTGTCCCGCGAGGATCGCGAAGGGCGTCCCTGGACTGGTCCCCGATTTTGAGACAAAGGGTTAAGACTCATTTTTCAGCGAATGGAGAATTGAGTCATGGGATTGTCGCGCAGGCAGTTCACGCAGGAATTTAAGCTGGCCGCCGTCCGGCGGCTGGAACAAGGCGTTTCG
>DATFSM010000002.1:0-57824 GCA_035262625.1 Bryobacteraceae bacterium | reverse complement strand
GGACATCCAGACCGATAAATCGTACTTTAGACATAAGGCGACCAACTCCTTTCGTATGCGGCTCTGCGCCGCTGGTTTTCACCTACTCGCAGCGTAATCCGCGTCACTGCGATCGGTGTTGGTCGCTCCATATTGACTGACGCCTTCGATATTCCCGAACGTGGTCCTGGAATGGACTGTCGGGTCCTATCTCGGGTGGTTACGCTGCGCCGGGGGCGATGTCCTGGCCAGTAAAGGTGGCGAGAATTTCACAGTTCCGTTTCTCGACGCGCTATTCGAATCGCTTATTTCAGAAACGGCAGACTAACTGTTCTTACTCGTGGCGGAGGGCGCTCATGGGATCGATTCGGGAGGCGCGCCAGGCCGGCGCGTAGCCCGCGGCGATCGCGGCCGCCGCGAGGATCGCGATCGACACCGCGTATGATGCGGGGTCGTTCGGTTTTACGCCGAAGAGGAACGAGGCGACGAAGTGCGAGGTCTCTGTCGCGACCAGCGCTCCGATCGAGAGCCCGATGGCGGCGAGAACGAGCACTTCGCGCATGACCATCCAGAGGATGCGCCGCCGCTCGGCGCCGAGCGCCATGCGGACGCCGATCTCGCTGGTGCGCCGCGCGACTGCGTACGCCATTGTTCCGTAAAGGCCGATGCACGCGATGATCAGCGCGAGCAGCGCGAAACACGTGCAGAGATTCGCGAAGGTGCGCTCCTGCGAGATTGTTTCATCGATCTGCGCCTGCTGTGTCCGGAATTTCGCTACCGGCACTCTTGCGCTGGCCTCGTGAATGATTTTCCGGACGGTGTTCGAGAGAGCCAACGGATCGCCGGCGGTGCGCAACTCGAACGTGACCCCACCCAGACCCTGCAGGTCGTGGGTATAGGGGACGTAGGCCAGCGGGGGAGTGTTTTTCTCTTTGATGTTGTTGTAGAGAGTTGTCTTGGCTACCCCGACAATTTCCAGGTCGGCGGCCTGGGCCTTCTCTCCGATTCCGAAATGCTGCCCGATCGGACTCATACCGGGGAAGAACTTCTTCGCGAACTCCTCCGTGACCACCACGCCTTTGCCGGAGTTGATGTCGCGTTCGTTCATATCCCGGCCCAGGGTTATCGGAATCTGCATCGTCCGCAGGAATGCCGCGTTCACCTGGAGATACGCAGTCGAGGGAGGTCTTCCATTTTTTTCCGCTGGGGCGCCGGGGATGGTTACCGATTCGTCGTCCCAGTTGTAGGCAAGCAGCGGGTAATTCGACATGCCTGCCTCGCGCACTCCCGGTATGGCTGCGAACCGGCTGCGGAGGCTGTCGTAAAACTGCGCGAGCGCGGCGTCCTTGTATCCTCCCTGGCGCGCGTTGAGGTTAAAGAGCAGGATGTTCTCGCGGTTCAGTCCGGTGCTGACGGAATGCAGGTTCGAGAGCGTTCTTACAAAAATGCCCGCGGCGAACACGAGCAGCAGCGAGAGCGCGATCTGGGAAACGATGAGCAGCCGGCTCAGGCTGAATCGCGAACGTCCGGTCGAGGCGGCGATGCGGGATTCCTTGAGAGCCGGAGCGACGTTCATGCCGGTCGCCTGGAGGGCGGGCGCGAGACCGAATACGATTCCCGCCAGCGTCGCGAGCGCGAGCGTGAATCCCAGGACTGGTAGATTCAGCTCAGCCCGGAACACCTGCTCCCGGCCGGTCGACAGCAGCCAGATGATCGAGCGAATCGCCCATTGCGCCACCAGCAGACCCAGCGCTCCCCCGATGACCGAAAGCAGGATGCTCTCAGTGAGCAACTGACGAACGACGCGCCAGCGGCTGGCCCCGAGACTCATCCGGATCGCGATCTCACGGCGCCGCGCCGTCGCGCGCGCCAGGAGTAGATTCGCGATGTTTGCGCACGCGATGGTCAGGATCAGGCCTACCATTCCGATCAGCACGTAGAGCGGCTTGGAGTATTCGCGGCGCAGCGAATCGAGGCCGAGCGCGCCGGGTTCGAGGAAGAGCTGCGGCAGAACCTTCTTATCTTCGGTTGCGCCAGCTGTCGCCAGAACGTACGAGCGGAAGTTACTCGCGACTCGCTGTTGCGCCATCTCGAGCGTGACGCCCGGCTTGAGACGCCCCATCATTTCGACCCAGTAGAACTGCTTGTTGAAGAAGCGTCTCTTTTCGTCATCGGCGGGTTTCGGCGCTATCGTCGAGATCGCGTGCAGCGGAAGAAATACGGACGGATCTCCCGAAGTGTCCACGCCGAAAAATCCACGCTGCGTCACACCGACGACGGTGAACGGAATGTTGTTGACGACGATCGGCTGGCCGATGGCCGAAGGATCAGCGGCGAACCGGCTTTTCCAGTAATCGTACGAGAGCATCGCGACCGGCGGGGCTCCGGGGCGATCGTCCCTGACGTCGATCAGTCTACCGGCGGCGGGCGAAACGCCGAGTCCCGAATAGAATTCGCCCGAGACGTACATTCCGCGGGCGACCTCCGCCTGGTTCCGCGCTACCAGGTTGAGCTCGTAGGCAGGGTTGTAGGCGAATAAAGTCGAGAACACGGTTTTGTCTTCGCGAAGCTGCTCGAATGCGGCGTATGGGAAGTTCGGACTCATTCGGCCGTGATCGCCGTCCCCGAACATGCTTCCGTTAACGCCGTGAATTACGGCGCTGCGTCCGGCCACGCGCCACCGGAGCACGGCGAGAGACGCCGGGTCCTGGACCGGAAGGGATCGGAGAAAGATCGCCTCCATGAAGCTGTAGATGGCGGTGTTCGCGCCTATGCCGAGCGCAAGGGAGAGCGCGGCCATAGCGGTGAAAAGCCGGTTCGCGCTCATCGATCGAATGCCGTAGCGAAGATCCTGCGCCAATTGTTCCCAGAATGCCCATGTCCACATAGCCCGACTATCCTCCTTCACCAGTTCGATGTTGCCGAACTGCTTTAGTTCGCTTTCACAACCTTCCTCGCGCTTCATTGCTTCCCGTTTCAGGCAAGGTGATGCTGAATTTCTTCGTCAAGATCGCGTTCGAACTGCTCGCTGCGCAGGCGCCACTGGAGTTTGCGGAACAGGTCACTCATGGCGAAGCGCACGCATCGGATCGATGCGCGATGCCCTCCAGGCTGGGAAGTATCCGGCGAGAATCGTGGCGCATGCGAGAACGGCAACAGAGACGGCGATCGAGGCGAGGTCGTTCGGTTTCACGCCGAAAAGGAACGAGGCGAGAAAACGCGATGCCCACCACGCGACACTGACGCCGATGGCCACGCCAGCGATCAGCATTACTGTGGCCTCGCGCAGAACCATCCACAACACGCGCGGGCGCTGCGCTCCGAGGGCCAGGCGAATGCCGATTTCTCCGGTGCGCCGCGCGACTGCGTACGCCATGGTTCCGTAGAGCCCGATTGCCGCGATCAGGAGGGCGAGGACGCCGAAGCACGCGCAGAGGTCGGCGAAGGTTCGTTCGGACACGATGGTTTCATCGATCCGGCGCGCCTGCGTCGTGAGATCAGCGACCGGAATGTTGGCATCGGCCTGATGAACGAGTTGCCGAACCGTGTTGGCGATTTGCATGGGATCGCCCATGGTCCTCAACGCAAAGAATATTCCACCGGCGCGCCAAAGCATTGGGGGCTGTGTCCAGGAAATGTACGTTACCGCCGGAATCTCCCGCTTGAGAGACGCGTAGCGGCTGTTTCGTGAAACGCCGACGATCTGCGCTTCGATGGCGTTTTTATTTCCTCCCAGCGTGAAGCGTTGGCCGACGGGATCGCGACCGGGGAAATACTGCTGAACGAATACCTCGTTGACGACTACCGATGCGACGCGCCCGGTCTGGTCCCGTTCTTCGATGGATCGGCCGCGAAGGATCGGGATCTGCATGGTTTCGAAATACGACGGTCCGACGAGGGCGACGTTCGTCGCTGGCCGCTTGCCGTTCGGCTCGGGAACCCCGGGAATCGTGGCGCTCGTGCGACTCGACCATCCCGCCACGAGCGGCATGTCGGTTATGGTTGCGGAGGTGACGCCAGGAATTGACGCAAACCTGCGGCGCATTCGGTCGTAGAACTGTATTCCGCTTTCGTCGTTGTATCCGGCCTGCTTCGCGTTCAGGCTGAAGAGCAGAATATTCTCGCGATTGAAGCCGAGGGTGACGGAGTGAAGATTCGAGAGCGTGCGGACGAAGAGGCCCGCGGCGATCGCGAGCAGAAGTGAAACCGCGATCTGCGCGACGACAAGGCTGTGCATCAATCCGAAACGCAGGCCGGAATGCGACGAGCGGCCTGTTCCGAGGCGGGATTCCTTCAGGGCGGGAGAGATCTCGACTTTTGTGGACTGCAGCGCCGGCGCGAGGCCAAAAACGATTCCCGTGAAGAGCGAAACGGCGGTGGCGAAAAGCAGAATGCGAATATCGATCTGCGCGTGCAGGGTGAAGTTCTCTCGGCCGTTCGCGAGAAGCGAGGTTAGTGTCCGGATGCCTGCCGCGGCGATGCCCATTCCGGCGATGCCGCCAGTCAATGAGAGGAGCACGCTCTCTGTGAGCAACTGACGGATTACGCGCAAGCGGCCCGCTCCGAGGCTCAGCCTCACGGCGATCTCGCGCCGGCGCGATGTGGCGCGGGCGAGCAGTAAGTTCGCGATATTCGCGCAGGCGATGGCGAGAATGAGGGCCACCATCGTCATCAGCACGTACAGGGGTTTGGAATACTCGCGCTTGAGCGAGTCGATGCCGGAACCACCTTGCTGAAGCCAGAGGGCGGGGAGGTTCGCCCGTTCCTTGTCGGTTTTTGCCGAATCCGCCACGAAGGCGTGGAACTGGGGGGCGAGTGATGCTTCGGCCTGACGAAGCGTGACGCCGTCGCGAAGCCTTCCCACCGTTTCCACCCAGTAGTTGGTGGCGTCGTGGAAGGCTTCGGGCTGCGAGCGCGGATCGAGGAGGGGGCGGGTGTGGATGGGAAGGAACAGGTCCGGGGCTTCGCTCGGATTGAGGCCATAGAAGCCTGGCGCCGCGACTCCGGTAATCGTGACGGGAACTTCGTTGACAGTGATGACGCGGCCTACTGCGTCGGCAGAGCCCGCGAGTTTGCCCTGCCAGAACGGGTAGCTGACAACTGCAACGGGAGGAGCGCCGGGCTTGTCGTCCTGTTCGGCGATGAGCCTGCCAGCGGCCGGCCGCATTTGAAGACAGTCGAAATAATTGCCAGACGTATAGGCTCCGTGCGCCAGGATCGCCTGATGATTGACCACGACGTTCAGGCGTCCCGCGCCGAGGAACGCGAGCAGGGATGTGAAGACGTTATTGCGTCCGAGGAGTTCCCAGGCGGGATAGGGCATGGTGTCGCTGACCGAAATTCCGCCTGGCTCTTCATAGCTCGATCCGTGCTGTGAGTGGGCGACTTCCGGCCATCCTTTCGCGCGCCAGTTCAGGACGACCAGTTCTTCGGGATGGGCGACGGGCAGAGCGCGGATCAGGATGGCATCCATGAAGGAGTAGATCGCGGTGTTGGCCCCGATTCCCAGCGCGAGGGAAAGAACCGCCATCGTGGTGAAAAGCTTATTGGCGGACATCGATCTCAGGCCATAGCGGATGTCCTGAATCAGTTGCTCCCAGAAGACGGACGTCCAAACGGCGCGGCTGTCTTCTTTCAACAGGGCCGGATTGCCGAACTGCTTCATTTCGCCGCCTTTCATGTCGGCTGCTTTCATGTCCTGGGCCTTCATGCTCAGGTGGTGGCGCATTTCTTCGTCCAGTTCTTCCTCAAAACGCTTGCGGTGGAGGAACCAGTTCACTCTGCGCCACAGTTGATTCATACGGCTTCGATTACGCGTGAGATCGCCGCGATGACCTGGTCGAATTCTTTCAGTTCGCGCGCAAGCTGTTTGCGGCCTTCCGGCGTGAGTTTGTAATAGCGCGCGCGGCGATTGTTTTCGGATTGACGCCACTCGCCGACGACCCATCCTTTCAGCAGCATTCGCTGCAGGGCGGGGTAGAGAGAGCCTTCTTCGACCTGGAGGATGTCTTCGGAGGTCTGCTGGATATACTGCGCGATTCCGTACCCATGCATCGATCCGAGACGCGCGAGTGTTTTCAGAATCAGCATGTAAAGCGAGCCCGGCGGAATTTCCGGCCGTGTTGTTCCCATAGTCGGACTATACAACAGTCTGACTATGTGAACGGCTTTTGGTTAGGCAGGAAGCTGAAAAAAGTCGTACGCGACTGAAGTCGCGTGTCCCAGATGCGTTAGGTAGGATATTTCGAGAATGAAATCCCGTTTTGCGATCGCTGCCTTGTTTTGCGGCGCGCCCGCGCTTGCCGCGAACTGCGAAAGCCTTTCCGGCCTGAAACTGACGGACGGGAAGATCACTTCGGCCACCGTAGTCGCAGCGGGCGCTTTTACGCCTCCGGCAGGGCCGGGGCGCGGGCCTGCCGCAAATGCGTTCCATGCAGTGCCGGAGTTCTGTCGCGTCGCCGCTACGCTCACGCCCTCCAGTGATTCGGATATCAAGGTTGAGGTCTGGCTTCCTGTCTCGGGGTGGAACGGCAAGTTTCAGGCGGTCGGCAACGGTGGGTGGGCGGGGACGATCAGCTATCCCGCGATGGCCAAAGCTGTTCAGCAGGGATACGCGACGGCCAGCACAGATACGGGCCACTCGACGCCTGGCGCGGCGTTTGCGATGGGCCATCCGGAAAAGCTGACGGACTTTGGTTATCGCGCTGTTCATGAAATGACCGTGCAGGCGAAGAAGATTGTGACGGCGTTTTATTCGTCGAGCGCTTCCCGGGCTTACTGGAATGGATGTTCTACGGGCGGACGGCAGGGATTGATGGAGGCGCAGCGTTATCCGGACGACTATGACGGCGTCATCGCCGGCGCTCCGGCAAATTACATGTCACATCTGCAGGTGTGGTCTTTGTGGGTTCCGAAGGCCGTGCACGATACGGAAGCCAGCTACATTCCGCCCGCCAAATATCCGCTGATTCACAAGGCGGTGATCGAAGCATGCGATGCGGCGGATGGGGTGAAAGACGGGGTTATCGACGACCCGCGGCGATGCCGGTTCGATCCGGAGTCGCTGAAGTGCAATGGCGAGGATACCTCGGGGTGCCTCACATCCGAGCAGGTGACGGCGGTTCGCAAACTTTATAGCGGCGCCATCAGCCCGGCTACGGGGCTGAAGATTTTTCCGGGATTGCAGCCAGGCAGCGAGATGGGGTGGGGCGGGCTGGCTGGCGCTCAACCGATGGCGATTCCCGTCGACACCTTCAAATACGTCGCGTATAACGATCCCAACTGGGACTGGAAGACGATCGATTTCGACGCTGGCGTTTCAATGCTGGAAAAGAAGTTTGCGGAAGGCATGGACGCAGTCAATCCCGATTTGCGGCCTTTTTTCCGGCATGGCGGAAAGCTGCTGATGTATCACGGCTGGAATGATCAACTCATTGCGCCGGAGAACAGCATCGATTACTTCAGCACCGCACTCTATACGATGGGCATTTCGGCGGCGACCGATGCCATGCGTTTATACATGGTGCCGGGAATGACGCACTGCGCAGGAGGCGATGGGACATCGAATTTCGAGATGATTCCGGAACTGGAGAACTGGGTCGAAAAGGGGCGGGCGCCGAATCGCATCATCGCTTCGCATGCGAATCCAGCGCGCACTCGACCGCTTTGTCCGTATCCGCAGGTGGCTGTATATAAAGGTTCCGGAAGTTCGGACGACGCCGCGAACTTTTCGTGCGCTCTGCGCCCGTAGTTACTGGGCGCGGCGGAGAGTGGGGTGCGCGGAGGCAGGTCTGTCAGCTGCTTTCGACACTTTTTCGAGGCGCGCGCGCACTTCCTCGTACTCCGACGTGTTCAGAATGTATTCGTTTTGCGTTGGGAGAATCTCGTTGATGTTCTTCTGCGTTTTCTCAATTCGGTCGGCGGTCAGCGGATGGGTACGAAACAGTTTCGAGACGCTTCCGGGATGACGGCGTTCGGTGGACTCCACGCGCTCGAACATATCGACGCTGGCGCTCGGGTCGTAGCCGGATTTCCAGAGATACTGAATCCCGAGTAAATCGGCTTCGGATTCGAACTCGCGCGAGAAATAGAAAAACGCCATTGGTTCGAGGACAGCGGCCGCCGGACGCATGATCAGTCCGGCCACTCCGCCGAATACGTAAAGCGGAATTGTGGTTGCGGCGAGGATGTCGTTGCGGGTCGCCTGACGGGTGGCGTGCCGGGCCGCTGCGTGACCCAACTCGTGTGAGAGCACCGACGCGAGTTCGGCTTCGTTATCGGAAAGCCGGAACATCCCCGTGTTGATGAAAACGAAGCCGCCCGGCAACGTGAAGGCGTTGATTTCAGCCGAATCGAGAAGCGTGCAGGTGACCGGGAATGTCACATCGGAATTCCGGGCGAGGGTCTGGCACAGACGGTTGAGATATTCGGAAACGATCGGGTCGTCGATGACGCGCGCCTGCTTACGAACTTCGATCGATAGCTGGCGGCCTAAGGCCAGTTCCTTATCGATGCTGTAGAAGTTATTGAAGCGTCCCGCGACGTTGCGTTCACCGATCTCGGTGGGGTCTTTTTTCTTGTCGGGCTTCTTATCGGGTTTCTTCTCAGCGGACCAAAGCGATATCGCGCAGCACAACAGCCCAAAGATCGCCTTCCGCTTCATCGCGTTCCCCCAGTTTAGCGCGCGTTGCGGACTACCCAAATAAATCTTCGTAAAAGCGAAAAAAGTAGCGATCGGTCATCCCGGAAATAAAATCACAGACTGTGCGGTGCAGCGGTCTCGCGGCGTCTTCGACGCCGGGCACCTTTTGAGGGTTGGCCATCAGATGCTCGAACGTGCGGGTAAGCCTTGCCACCGACTCACGTCGATCGCGCTCGAGATCGTCGGAGGAATAAACGTGTTCGTACAGGAACCGTTTCAGGGCCCCATTGGTATCGCGGACTCCATCCGAAAAAATCGCGATACGCGTTGGATGGCGCCGAATGGCCTCCACATCATGGAGGTCGGCCGCGCGCGCGGCGTTCGCCGTTCCTTCGATCAGTCCGGATACCAGATCGTCAATTAAGCGCCGGATAGACTCCTGAAAACGCTCGCGATCTGTCGCGCCCGGAAACTGGGTATCAACGACCGCCAGAATCTCCTTGTAGGCAGGGACCGATGCCGCCGCGAGTTCGGGCGTCAGCAATCCCGCTTCGTATGCGTCGTCAAGATCCGCCGCATTGTAGGCGATCTCGTCCGCAAGATCGATCAACTGAGCCTCCAATGGAGGGCGCTGTGAAGGAAGGTATTGATCGAGCGCGGGAATTTCGCCGGGCGCGTAATCGCGCGAATGCTTCACGATGCCTTCGCGCAGTTCGAAAGTCAGGTTCAGTCCCGGGAAACGGGGATACCGCCGCTCCAGCGAATCGACGATCCGAAGCGACTGAATGTTGTGGTCGAATCGCTCGCCGTAGCGCTGCATCATCCGGTCCAGCGCCTCTTCGCCGGCGTGGGCGAAAGGCGGATGACCGACGTCGTGCGCGAGGGCGAGCGCTTCCGTCAGATCTTCATTGAGTTCGAGGACGTTTGCGACCGTTCGCGCAACCTGCGCGACTTCGATCGTGTGGGTGAGGCGGTTTCGGAAATGATCGGAGAGTGCGGGCGCAAAGACCTGCGTCTTGTGTTCGAGCCTGCGGAAGGCGCGAGAGTGAATGATGCGATCGCGATCGCGCTGAAACGCGTTCCGGTAAGGATGCTCGGGTTCCGGATAACGCCGCCCCGCGGACGCTTCGACCGGAAACCGCAGATGTCGCAGCATCAGCGCCTGAGCATGCTGCCGTTATTTCGAGGGAAGCTCTCCCAGTGCAGTGACGGCGAGCTGGCTTACATCGGACGGAGCGCTTACGAGGGTCAGCAGGAGTTTGCGCGCCTCTTCGGGCTGCGTCGGCGCGAGTCCTTTGGCGAGCGTGTACGTCGCCTGGTTTTTGGAAACCATTTCGGTCGGATGATCCTGCAGGTCTTTCAGGATGCTTTGAGCTTCGGCAGTCTTGTTGTCGGAGAAGTCGAGTTGCGCAATAGCGAGCTTCGCCATCGACGCGAATCCGGCCGGCGCGTGGTCGGCAATATCCTGATACCGTTTGCGGGCATCGGACATCTTGCCCGCGTCCGCATCAATGGTGGCGAGCGAGAGTTCCGCCGTGTAGGCCTCGGTAGACCCGCCGTGTTCGTCGATGACCTTAGTAAAGGCGCGTCTCACTGCATCGTTTTTTGCGGCGTCAGACGGGAAACTCGGACCACCAGTGGGAGGGGCAGTTCCTACGGGAGCGGACTGCAACGTCAGGGCGTCGGCCAGCATCTGCTGCCGAACGTCGCGCTGTGCGGAGCGATAGTAAAACACTCCCGCCACAATTACGACGACAGCTAATGCGGCGCCGCCGTAGCGGACCATTTGCTGGCGGTTGACTTTAAGGAAGTCGACAGTTTCTTCGACTTTGAGCGCAACGTTGTCGTGCTTCAGTTCTTTGCGCGTGAGATGGGTTGACACTAAAACCTCTGGATGGAGTTGAAGGTTTATTTTAACACGTTCAATAAGTTAGCGAGCTTGAGCACAGGCGAGCGCTCACTGCTCCGAATCGGGGTTCGGTTCTGCCAGCCAGGCGGCGGCGATTGTTGCGACCTGGCTGGCGGTATTACCCCGTATCTTCTTTGACCGAAGAACGCGTCCGGCTCTGCCGTCGACCAGCCAGGTTGTCGCCTCAATGCCATTTTCCGGAGCGCGGAGGCTCCCCTCGACGATTAAGTCGGCCCCACACTCTGCCGCAAACTGTCGCACGTCGCCAGCGCGTCCTTGGTATGCCATCGCTGTTGTCCTTGCGACCAGGTCGTAGCGGCCCTGCTCGCTCAATCCAAACATCAGGTCTTCGAGTAGCTGGTTGCCGGCTTCTTCAGCGCCCGGTTCGCAGCGAAACGGAAGGACCAGGCAGCACGGCCTGCCGGTTCCGCTCGGAAGGTTCTCGCTGCGCTCGAAAGTAAACAAGTAGCCGGCGCCGGCGGCGATGCGGATTTCGTCGGCTGTGCCTTCAAGGTCGTAATAGCGCGCGAGCTTATCGCGCAGCCTGCTCATTTCCTTGCGAACCAGCGAATCAGTCTGTGGATCGAAATCCTTACGGCCCAAGACCTCAGCCGCGATCTCCCTCTCTGAAGGACTTGGTAAGGATGATTCGATCGAACGGCTGCCGAGCCAGCGAATGAGGCGGCGGAGTTGTTCCGCGCGGCTGAAAGTAACGCTTCCGGCAACTCTTTCTATGGCGGCTTTGCACACCATCTCAGGTATGACTGGTTTGATCCTCAAGCCAGTCACGGGTTTTACCGCCGCAAGGGCGACAGAAAACGATGTGGCGAGATGTGATGCGCTAACCATTCACACTGTGCCTCTCTTGTTATAGGTCTTTTGTGCGCCGCAACGCTCCTTCGTGTCGATGAATTCTTAGGATTTCGGGAATTTCGGGGATAATAAGGCGATTGACCCCCGCTCCGATTCGGGCAGACGTGTACGACGTTACTCACGCTCTGAACTCCATTCGAGTAAGTGGCGTGCTGGCCCCGGGAGAGATTCGTCTTCTTTCATATTTGGTCGAGGAGACACTGGCGGGGCGGGCATCGAATCTGCATCAGAAGGTGATCGCGGCCGATGTCTTTGGCAAAGAGATCACGTCATTTAATCCGCGCTCCGATTCCATCGTTCGCACCACTGCGGGAAATCTGCGAGCCGCGTTAGGTTCCTACTACGCGACGCGCGGTCAGTCGGACCGGGTTCGGATCGAGTTGCATCCCGGTACCTATGTCCCGGAGTTCTGCTCGTGGGGCGTGCTGTCGCCGCAGGCCGGCTCGCAATTGTGGAGCGCGCGCGCGTCGATGGAGGCGCGCACCGTTTCGGGGTATCGCGCGGCGATCGGCAAACTCGACACTGTGCTTACGGAGGATCCCAATTGCTCAGTCGCTCTCGCGCTCAAGGCTGAAGCGCTCGCATCACAGGCGATTCACGGAGTGCGGCCACGGCCCAACCTCGAACAGGCGCGAGTGTTCGCCGGCCGCGCAGTCGAACAGCTTCATCCGGCCTGGCAGGCCTGGCTGGCTCTTGGGATTGTCAGGCAAGCGCTGGACCGGGACTGGCAGGCAGTCGAAGAGTGCTACAGCAGAGCGATAGAGTCGAGCAGCGGACAGGCCGAAATGAATGTTTGGTACACGGCTTTTCTGGCTGGGAGAGGCCGCGCCCGGGAGGCCGCGCGCAACCTGCAAAGGGCAGTGGATCACACCGGTTACAACAATCACACCTGCATGGGGGACCTGTCGCTCATGTTAATTCTGGCGCGCGATTACCGAGGCGCCGAAACAGTGATTGAAACGGGACTGCAATGTTCCCCGGCCTATTATCAACATCATCTGCACCGCGCCATTCTTCTGGAAGCGCAGGGAGATCCGTCAGGAGCGCTGCGCGTGCTCAATGAGACTCCCCTGCGGCTTATGGAGCGGCCAGTAACCTGGGGATTGCGCGGCCTGTTCGCCGGACTCAGCGGGTCGCCGGAGGTTGCTCTGCGCCGAATTCAATGGCTTCGAGCGGCAGGGAAGACCGGAAAGCATATTCCTCAGAGCCAGATCGCCGCGTGCTGGATCGGAGCGGGCAATCACGAAGAGGCCGCATTATGCCTGGAGCGCGCCGCTGAGGAGCGAGATCCTCTCACTGTTTTGTTCCGGGCCTATCCGATGACGCGGCACCTTAAAGGCAACGCGCGTTACGATTCGCTGATGACTGGGCTAGGGCTAATCGAGAATTGACTTCGGAAAATACTTCCCCGTGAGCCTTTTGTAGGCTGCGTATTCGGCAGCCAGAACGCCGCAAAGGAAGCCGCGTTCTTCTTCCCTCACAAATCGCTCATAGAGCGCAGCCATCGCGATTGCGATCACTGCGAGCGGCCACCACGCCGTGGCGACGAATCCGCCGATCCAGGCCAGGTCATAGCTGAGATAGAACGGGTGGCGCATGATCCGATAGGGTCCTCGTGTCACCAGACAAGGAGACACATGGGACTGACCGCAGGCGGCGAGGGCGCCTTTCGACACGCTTACGCTGCTCCAGAACAGGCTAAGACTCGCGAGGTATAGCATCGAGGCGCCAAGCGGAAACCGGATCTCACGCCAGAAGAGCGACGCGAGATTCGCCAGAGCGCAGGGAATGGCGAGACTTGCGGTCACTCGCGTCCACGCGGCAGGTTTTCCGATCCTGCGGAAGTGGCGCACCATTCCCCATCCGAAGCTGACGAAGCACCCCACGGCCAGAATCTGCGTGGCGTTGTCCGTACTCATGCAGCGCTCCGATGGCCCGCGCTGTAGGCGCTTCGGAGTCCGGAGAAAGCGCACAGCCACATCTCCACTCCGAACACGGTTTCCAACTCCTCATATCTTCGGAACGGGACACCGCGCCTTCGCGCATTCATCGCGTTGATCCGAGCCGGCTTCTCCGGGCAGATGGAAAACACCACGTCGAGCCCGAGCCGGGCCGCGGCGCCACAGAGCATATCTCCGACGCCCGCCGACCCTTCGAAGCCGCGGGCCAACGAAGGATCTACCGCCATGCGCGAGATTTCTCCGTAGGGATTGATGTCCAGGCGGAACTCTCGTGTCGGCAGGTAGTCCTTGAGGCGAAAGCCGCCTTCCTCGAGGGGCAGTAACTGGTTGTCATGGGGGCTCGAGATGGTGAGGCGCGCTCCTGCTGCTACCGCGCCTCCCGACAGAGCCACCGCGATCAGGCTATGACAATCCGTCTCATCTTCTGTCCCGAATTCCGCGGGTAGCCACCGATATTCTTCCGAGTACGCGCGCCGTCTCAGTTCGACATACTCCAGGAACCGTGCGCGGTCATCGATGGTTATGAAAACAAAATCGAATCGGGCATTAGGTTTCATGCCCGAGGAGCGAAGGTCAAACCTCGCGCTTGCTCAAATTAAAGCCGGGAATATTTTGACCAAAACCGCCCGTTCCTCACGCGCGGTTAACGGGCGTAACTCACTTCCGCCCGACGGATCGGACCGGTGATACTGCTTTTCGAAAGTTAGAGGAGCGCCGAAGCGGCGATGAATCCCAGGTAGTGTTCCTTTCCTCACCCGAGCGTTTCGATATCAACGCGCGCAACGCATTTTTGGAGAAACGCGCGGGCTGAGGAAGTCACTCGCAATCTTGAGCCAAGCAAAAACGGCTCACTTGCCCTTGTCCGAACCGCTAGCCCGGCGCACCCACATAAGGAAATTCCACGGAGATCGAAGAATGAGTAAGACACGCAGTTTGTGGTTGCGACCGGCCTTTGTAGCCAGTGGCTTTTTCGCGATGGCGGCTACGGCCCCCGCGCAACAGAATGTTCTGGGAACCAACCTTATCGTTAACGGGAACGCGGAGGCCGGCTCCGCGGGGACCAATTTCACCACTCTTGCCTCCAGCATTCCGGGTTGGACCGCTACGGGAAAGCCCAACGTTCTTCCTTATGGGTTGAGCGGCGCAATCCAAACCAACAGCCCGGCGCCGATGGACCGCCAGTTTCAGTATTTCGTTGCAGGACCGGCCGTATCGACGCTGCAACAGAAGATCGACGTTTCTTCGGCCGCCCCCGCGATTGCGGCGGGAACAATTGAATATTCCATTTCCGCTTTTCTCGGCTCGGCGAGCGCGGCCGGGTATGTGTCGAATGCTCAAATGTCTGTTGATTTCGAGAATGCCGCTGGTCAGACGTTTACGACCGCGAAACTGGGTCCGCTCGGATTTAATAACGGTCTGAATCTTCAGCAGCAGATCGGGCTGGTACCGGCGGGCACCGCGCAGATTGTCGTTACGCTCACACTCAATTACGGCTGCCTGAATGCGGCGGAGTGCGGCTATGGGGCAGCGGACAGCCTGTCACTGGTGTTGAATCAGATCTCGACCAATCCGCTGACGATTCTCGGTAGCAATCTGGTGGTCAACCCCGGCGCTGAGGCTGGCCCCGGTATCGCGAATCCTGGCTACGCTGCTTACATTCCGGGCTGGTCCACCTCCGGTGGCGCGTCAGTCTCGCCCTATAACGGGTACCAAGGCTTTATTACGGATGCGGATCCTGGCCCTTCCGACAGAGGCGTGAACGTCTTCTATGGCGGTCCGACGGCGGCTACCTCCGACATGTATCAGAACGTTGATGTTTCCGCGGCCGCGTCCGTGATCGATAAGGGTGGCGTGCAGTTCGAGATGTCGGCATGGCTTGGCGGGCTGTCGGCGCACCAGAGCCCCACACTCACGTACACGTTCTACGACTGGACGGGAAAACAGCTTGCGGCGACGGGGCAACTCGGTCCTATTGGCATCACGCACACATCCCTTGTAAGCCAGACTCAGACGGGAGTTCTGCCTGTCGGCACACGCTGGGTAAATATCTTGCTCAGCTTCCATTTCGGTATTAATGCCGCCGATACTGGCGGCTCGCTTGCGGACAACATTTCGTTCATCATCGGAGCGCCGGGCGCGCCGATAATCACTTCCGAGAGCACGGTCCCCGTTTACAGTACGGCGACAACGATTGAATCCGGTTCCTGGGTTTCCATCTATGGAACGGGCCTTGCGAGCGGCCAAACGGTGTGGAACGGAGATTTTCCGACGACGCTCGGAAACACGACCGTCACGATCGATTCCAAGCCCGCCTATCTGTGGTTTGTCAGCCCGACGCAGATCAATCTTCAAGTGCCCGACGACACGTCGACCGGAACAGTCAGCGTCGTGGTGACTACGCCGGCGGGCAGCGCGACGTCCGTGGTGACGCTGGCTCAGTACGCCCCCTCTTTCAGTCTTTTTGACAGCAAGCATGCCGCGGCGATTGTGGTGACGTCGGGGCCGGGCAACAGCGGAAACGGATATGACTACATCGGGCCGACGACGGGCCTGCCATTCGCCGCAAGACCGGTAAAAGCAGGCGAAACCGTAGTGCTTTATGGCGTGGGATTCGGCGCGACTAACCCACCGGTACCGGCGGGCGCCCCGCTCGCAAGCCCTGCTCCTTCCGTAGCGCTGCCCGTGATCACCATCGGTGGCGTTAACGCCCCTGTGGCATACGGCGGAATGGTTCAATCCGGTTTGTTCCAGTTCAACGTGGTTGTGCCGAACGCAGGATCGGGTGACAAGCCGCTGTTGGCGACCATCGGCGGAGTCACGACTCCTTCGACCGTCGTCCTGACGCTTCAGTGATGTCCCGGAAGTTCGTCACTGTGGTAGCGAATCGTTCACCTGGATGTTCACTTCCTATAGGTCTTTAACGCGAGGATACTGGTTTCCATTCATGGCTGCGGACACGGCTGAGATCACGAAGTTGTTATGCGAGGTTCGCGCCGGCGATCACAACGCCGCCGAACAGTTGATGGATGCCGTGTACACGGATTTGCGCGCAATGGCTCATCGGATTTTTTCGGGTGAACGATCGGATCACACGCTGCAGCCCACCGCCCTGGTCCACGAAGTCTGGCTGCGGATTTTCTCCGGCGCCGACGTGCCGTGGAACGACAGGGTGCATTTTTACGCGGTTGCGGCGCGCCAGATGCGTCGCCTGCTCGCCGACCACGGCCGCGAATTTCGGGCGCTGAAGCGCGGAGCGGGCCTCAAGGTTTCTCTCGACGAGAAGCTTCATGGCTCGCCTCTCAACGATTGCCAGTTCGACGATCTGAACAGGCTATTGGACGTGCTGCAGCGAAAGGATCCGGAGGCTTTCCGGGTAGTGGAAATGAAGTTCTTCTCCGGCATGACGGATGAGGAGGTCGCCGCCGAAATGGGATGCTCTCACTCGTCCGTCAGGCGGCATTGGAACTTTGCGAAGGCCTGGCTGGTACGTCAGATGACGGATTCGGTAGGCGAAAAGAACTGACCATTTAGGGCATGCGGTTTTCGCTTACGGAAACAGGGCCGCCCAAGTAAAGAAGGAGCCGTTAGATGTTTCGAAAGATCTCAGTAATATTGGCGCTGGCCGGCCTGCTGGCGCTAGCACAGGACAAACCCACGGCCACTCCGGCGCGAAAACCCGCTGCTGCTGCGGCCGCATCGCCTGTTGACAGCGTGGTGAAGCTGCTCAAGAGCGGCATGTCGGAGTCTCTGATTCTGAAAACCATTCAGAAGCAGAAGCCCTACACGCCGACTGCGGACGAAATGGTGAAGCTGAAGGAGGCGGGCGCATCGGATAACCTCATCGGCGCGATCATCGATCCATCATCGGCTGCGGCGCCCGTATCGCCAGCGCCTGCGGCAGCGCCGACGCCTGTTGCGGCAAAGGTGGCCCCGGCGGCCGCCACGGCTCCCACCGCGACCCCGGCTGCAGTTCCCGCCGCAACAGGGGGAGTGGACTGTCCCGCGCCTGCCGCGGTGAGCGCCGCGGCCAATTCAGCCAAACGTCGCCTGGCGGTTAGTCCGTTTGACTACTCAGCCGTGAAGACCAATGTTACGGCGATGTTCGGCAACGACATGAATATCGGAGAAGGTATCCGCGCAATGCTGGGCGTGAAGATGGCGCAATCTAAGAACGTCGTGCTGCTGGAGCGCGAAAAGATCAAAGCCGTGATGGCCGAACAGGATTTCGGCGCCACGAACCGCGTCAAACAGGGTTCGCAGGCGAAGATCGGCAAGATCACGGGCGCCGATGCGATGCTCTTCGGCGACATCGTGATTTTCGGCCGCGACGATAAAACCAAGAGGAACAACGTGGGCGGCGCGGTGGGCTCCTTCTTTGGCGGCCGGGTCGGCGCGGCGATGGCTAACTCCTGGACTGCCGACAAAGCGGTGGTCGCGATTAACCTTCGAATTGTGGATGCCGAGACCGGAGAGACGCTGGACGCCGCGGAAGCGCGCGGCGAGTCTACCAGGACGAGTACGAACTGGGCCGGCATGGCATCGGGGTGGAAATACGGGACTGGCGGGGCCGCGGCCGGCGCCGGCCAAAGCATGACGAGCTCTAATTTCGCGGAGACGATTATCGGTGAAGCGACGCAGGATGCAGTGAACAAGATCGCCGCCATTCTCGATCAGAAGGTACCCGCGATCGCGGCGAAAACGCGGACCATTGAAGGTCGGGTAGCCAATATGGATGGCTGCACTTTGTATATCAGCGTAGGCGGAAACGACGGCGTGCAGGTGGGCGATCACTTCGAGATCCACCAAATCCTGAAAGAAGTTCTCGACCCCGAAACCAAAGAGGTTCTCGACAAGCAGACTGTGAAGGTCGGCGACTTTATCGTCAGCACGGTTCGTGACAAAATTTCGATCGGCCAGTATGGGGGACAGCCGCTCAACGCCGCTGTGCTCGCTACGCCGAAAGGCTACGCCGCGCGACTGGTTCTGAAATGAGGCGCCCGGCCGCGCTGATACCGGCGATCGCGCTGGCGGCCACGGCTCAGCAGGTTGACCGCAAACTACAGAGCGAGTTCGACGATCTCTCAGCGAAGGCGGCGGCGATGATCGAAACGGTCAATGCGATGGAACAGCGCGCTCGAGACAACGGGGACCTGATCAATCCCGCCATTCTCGAGCGCCGCGCGCTCCTGCAAAGCTCGATTCAGCGCGCCGAAGACGCGCTTCGCGACAAGGATATGGGAGCGCTCCGCGAGCAACTGGTTCGCGCTCGCGGGCACCTCGACAAACTCTCCCGCATGATCTGACTTCGAGGACTTTCGTGGAAACCATTCGGTTCTTAAGGTTGCGAGAGCTTTTCGATAAAGCCATTCTTCTTCCAGAGGAAGAACAGGACGCTTTCCTGGTCAAAGAATGCGGCTCCGACGCGAGCCTTTTGGCGGAAGCGCGTGAGTTGCGCGATGCTCACCTCGCTGCGGCGACGCCCACCGAGACTGTAAAAGCCGAACCAGAGCGGGTGATTGGGGCCTGGCGGATCCGGGGAAAGCTCGGAGAAGGCGGGATGGGCTCGGTTTATCTCGGGCTTCGCAACGACGGGTCTTTCCGCAAGTCCGTGGCGGTGAAAGTTCTGCGTCGCGAACAGGCCAACCCGGATCTGGTGGCTCGCTTCCATCAGGAACGTCAGGTGCTCGCCAATCTGGAGCACGGCAACATCGCCCGCATTCTGGATGGCGGCCAGACCGACGACGGCCTTCCCTACTACGTGATGGAGTATGTCGAGGGGCTGCCGCTTGACAAGTTCTGCGATCAGCGAAAACTCGATCTCGACGGCCGCGTCCGGCTGTTTGTCCAGATTTGCGATGCCGTCCAATATCTCCACCAGCACCTGATCATTCACCGTGACCTGAAACCGTCCAACATTCTTGTTACGGGTGAAGGCACGGTCAAGCTTCTCGATTTCGGTATCGCGAAGCAGCAGATCCCGGCGGCGGATGCCGGCCTGACCGCTGTGCAGGGACGGATGATGACCCCAGGCTATGCGAGCCCGGAGCAGTTTTCCGGCGCGCCAGTCACCGCGGCTTCGGACATTTACACTCTCGGCGTCATCCTCTATTTGCTCTTGACCGGCTCGCTGCCTCATGCCCAGCCAGTCGAGAAACTGACGACAGAACCCTCGGCTCCCAGCGCCAAAATCCGCGAAGACCTGCAGCGCACGCCGGAGACGACTTCTCAGTTACGCGCTCGCATCTCCGGCGATCTCGATCAGGTGGTGCTGATGTGTCTGAGGAGGGATCCGCGGAATCGCTATGGGTCCGCCGCAGAACTTGCCACGGATCTGCGCAGTTATTTGGACCGTCGTCCTGTCACGGCACGAAAAGGACCTGTCGCGGAGCGGATCACGCGTTTCGTCGGGCGAAACCGCCTGGGGGCAGCGGCGTGCGCAGCCCTGGTGCTGCTCGCGGTGTTCGGTGCCTGGGAGACGCTTGAGGCGCAGCTTGAGTCCCGCAAGGCGCTCGAGCGCGATGCTGAAATCTCCCGGCTGCTCGATGCGCTGGACCGGAAAGGCGTTGGCGATGGCGCCAATTTCACGCGCGTCGAGGATGTTCGCAAACTGCGCGAAGCCATTCATGCGGACATGGGCGCAAAGAATGCTGTTTTAACTACCGAGCGCAAGGCGCTGCTGGACCGCGGCGTCAATTATCTGCAAAAAGTGAAACCATTCGCTGCGCAGGATCCCGCGCTGGCCGGCGAACTGGCGGGGGCGTTCCGCGAAGCAGCCGCAATCTATCGCAATACGTCGCCGCAGAAAGAGCATGTAGCGAATTCGGCCGCGGATGCTCTTCTGAGCGGCGACCCTCTTGCTCGGCCCGGCGGTCCAACGCCCGTTCCACTCGTGAGCGCCGTGCCGCCTTCAGTCGCTGCTCCCGCCGCTTCTCGGCGGCTGAATTCTACGCCGCAGCCAAACGAGCCGCCCGCTCCGCCACAGCAGCCGATCGAAGCACCCATAAGGATTCCGACTGACCTCCAGGATCTTATGGATACGGTTTCCGCGAAGGAATCGAGCGCGCAGTCTGTGTACGACAGCCTCACCGCTAGTTCCAGCCGGCTGGGGCAAGTCGTGCATCCCGACATCACTTCGAACTACAACCGGATGGAAGCTGCTATTCGGTCCGCTCAACGAGACGCCGACGCGGGTAACTTCGATGGCGCGCGCGAGCAACTGGATATCGCCCAGGCTTTCGCCACTCGCGTGATGAAAGCTGGCGGGCGGTAGGGCTTTCCCTGCCGTCATAGTCCTCCGGGTTTGGGTTTGGGGGTTTGGGTTTGGGGGATACTCTCGGGCGCGGAATCTGGTAGAATTCCAACGTTAACCGAACACAGAGGCGCCGGGAAATGTTCAAAACAAAAAAACAGCATGCCGTCGTGGATGTGGATCAGGAGCGTTTCACCAGCGGCGACGTCGCCCGCATCGCCGGCGTGAGCCTGCGGCAGTTGCAGTGGTGGGACGAGCGAAACGTTGTTTCCCCGCGGCAGGAGGGTCATCGGCGCGTCTATTTGCAGCAGGAAGTGGTCGAGGTTTCTGTTATCGCCGAATTACGGCGCAAAGGGTTTTCGCTGCAGAAGATCCGGCGCGTGCTGCGGTTCCTGCAGAAGGAGATGGGTAAGCGTCTCGGCGATGCCTTGGG
The DNA here is from genome assembly GCA_035262625.1 of Bryobacteraceae bacterium. GTDB lineage: Bacteria > Acidobacteriota > Terriglobia > Bryobacterales > Bryobacteraceae > BOG-234. The sequence continues at coordinate 36,779 of DATFSM010000002.1, read as the reverse complement.
CGCGGACAGCGAAATCCACCTCATCACCGACGGAAAGAACATCTATCTCGAGGACGAGCCCGGACGCATTATTGATGTTCTGAAGAATGCGAAGCAGCCGATGTTCCTGGTCTGCGTCACCGATCAGTTGCGGCGTTTTAGATCGGGGGCGGCGCGCAAGCCCGCCCGTTCCGAATCTTCCGGTACCGGCTCCGCTCGCGTCAAGATCGGCTGATCTTTCCCGCGCATCTATATAATCGGGCGGAAGTATGTTCGGCAATCAGAAGTGTTCCCGTTGCAAGGGTTCCGGCGCGTGTCAGGAGTGCTACGGGACTGGAAAAAACACTCACCTCAACGTGCCCGGCGACCTTTGCGAGGCCTGTAAAGGCTCGGCGAAGTGCCAGGTGTGCGGCGGGAAGGTGACCGGCGGGCCGATTTCAAAGCTGCTCCGCAAGCTCGCTGGCGAATAGGCGAACAACCGAATTCCGCCTGTAAGCGTAGAATAAATAGGCGGAACAGAGGGAGGATATTGATGCGAACGATGCTTTGCGCGGTTGCCGCGCCTTTGGTTCTCGCGGCCGGGTTGATGGCCGCCGTTTTCCCGGACCCGCCCACCGTCGGCGCCGCTCCCGCGACTCAGAAGAAAGCCGTCGCGGTCCTTGCCGGTGGTTGCTTCTGGGGCATGCAGGGCGTATTCGAGCACGTCAAAGGCGTCACCGACACCGAGGTCGGATACACCGGTGGTTCGGCGCACACGGCTCATTATGAGCGCATCGAGCAGGGCGATACCGGGCACGCTGAATCCATTAAGATCACCTACGATCCGGCGAAGATTTCTTACGGACAGCTTCTGAAGATTTATTTCTCGGTGGCTCACGATCCGACGACTTTGAATCGTCAACACAATGATGTGGGAACGCAGTACCGGTCGTCGATCTTCTATTCGGATGAAGATCAGAAAAAGCTCGCCGAGGCTTACATTGCGGAGCTGAACAAGGACAACGTTTTCGGCCGTCCGGTGGTGACGGCTGTGGTTCCTCTCAACGGTTTCTACCGCGCGGAGGACTATCATCAGCACTATCTGGACAACAATCCGACGCAGCCCTACATCGTCTCGATGGATCTGCCGCTGATCGAACATCTGAAGAAAACGTATCCGGATTGGTACAAACACTAGGATTCGGGAGATTCGAATGAGCCTCAATAGTCATCAGATTGGCCGGCGCGGATTCATCGTGGCGTTGGGCGCGGGCGCGTCCGCCACGGCGTTTGCCGCATCCGATAAAGGAAAGGCAAAACTAGTGAAGATCGTGGAGTTCGACGACGCCGGCAAACGCACGGGTGTGGAAGAAGTCGAGAAGGTCGTTAAGAGCGACGACGAATGGCGCAAGCAGCTTACTCCGGAGCAGTTCGAGGTTACGCGCAAGGCGGGGACGGAGCGCGCGTTCACCGGGAAATACGCCAACAATCACGCTGATGGCATCTATCACTGCGTTTGCTGCAATACGCCGCTGTTTGATTCGAAGACCAAGTTTGAATCGGGCACCGGGTGGCCGAGCTTTTATCAGCCTCTGGCCAAAGAAAACGTTCATGAGAACCGGGACACCAGCTTAGGCATGGACCGGACTGAAGTGACTTGTACGCGGTGCGATGGACACCTCGGCCATGTATTCCCGGATGGGCCTCGACCCACCGGCCTGCGTTACTGCATGAATTCGGCTTCGCTGAATTTCGCGCCGCGCAAAAACGGCTGATTACTTTAAGTATTTGTCCAGATCCGGATTGATCTTCTTCTGGATCTCCGGATCGGACATGTTGTCCTTGGTCACCAGCGTCGGCGTGATGTTCTGAATTCGCTCCGGCGTGCCGCCTTTGAGCTTTGCGACGGCGGCAACCATTGATTTGTAGCCCATCTGAAACGGGTCCTGAACGACCAGGGAGTCAATTACCCCGCTCTTCAGCGCCTCAATCAGTTGCGGACTGGAATCGAATCCCACCAGCTTTACGCCGGGGCGATCTTTCACCGCACGCGCCGCGCCGACTGTGCTCGATTCGTTGCTGGCGAACATCCCGCTCAGATCGGGCGCCGCGGTCAACATGTTTTCGGCGACTTTGAGGGATTGCCCAAAGTCCGCCATTCCGTATTGTTTGTCGACGAGTTTGATACCGGGCGCCTTCTTCGCGAGTTCTTCTTCGAAGCCCTGTTCGCGCGCCATAGTGGAGGCGCTGCCGGGCTGGACAGCGACTTCCGCGATCTTGCCCTTTCCGTTCAGGATCTCCGCCATGCGCGTTGCGCCGAGTTGACCGCCGGCGTAATTGTCGGTTGCGACCTGCGCGACGAATTTATCGGTGTCGATCGGCGAATCGAAAATGATGACCGGGATTCCCTGGGCGGCGGCGCGCTCCACCACGGCCACAAGAACCTTCTTGTCGATGGGCGCCAGGCAGATCGCATCGACGTGCTGATTGATAGCGGCGTCGACGATCTGGATCTCCCCTTCGAAGTCGGTCTCCGAAGCGGGGCCGTTCCATACGACGGTGAAACCGGGGTTCTCCCGTTCCGCCGCGATCGCGCCTGCGTGCACCGATTGCCAGAACACGTGAGCCCGGCCTTTGGGTACGAATGCGATGCGCTTGGCGGTCGAGCGATTGCAAGAGAGCGCGGCCAATGAGAGGCACAGGAGCAAAAGGGTTCGAATCTTCATTCGCGGTAATGTCAAGGTTATCGTGACGCGATTCGGCGCCGTAGAGGCGGGTGGTACGAAATTCGTTTGCGGGGTTGGGACGGGGCCTGACGATCTGGTGACCACCACGATTCCCACGACGATTCCGGAGGAGACGCTGGAGCGTGTAGCGGCGTTCTTCAATGGCCAATCGGTTGGGGCTATCGGGATTGGCTCGTTCGGGCCGGTTGATCTGAATCCGTCGTCCGCGAAATACGGGTACATCACCTCTACGCCGAAAGACGGCTGGCGGGACACCGATCTCGTCGGCGCGGTGAAACGGGCGCTTGGCGTTCCCGTGGCTTTGGACACCGATGTCAACGCCGCCGCACTCGGCGAAGCGCGTTGGGGCGCGGCGAAGGGAACGCGGAATTGTATCTACATGACGGTGGGAACCGGCGTGGGCGGCGGGGCGATTGTCGAAGGCTCGCTGGCGCACGGAACGGCGCACCCGGAGATGGGTCACATGCGCTTGCCGCACGATTTCGAAGCGGATCCTTTTCCGGGGTGTTGTCCCTTCCATCGCGACTGCCTGGAAGGCCTGGCATCTGGCTTCGCAATACAGCAGCGCTGGGGAGTGGCGGGGGATGCGCTGCCTCTGGATCACGCAGCATGGCGACTGGAAAGCCGTTACCTCGCGTTGGCTGTGGCGAATCTCGCCTGCGTGCTTTCTCCGGAGGTCGTGATTCTCGGCGGCGGGGTCATGATGAAAGACGGCCTTCTGGGGCGGATTACATCCGAGGTTTCTGAGCTTCTCAATGGCTACATCGCGCTGCCTTCTATCGTCATGCCCGCGCTTGGCGCACGGTCCGGCGTGCTCGGCGCTCTGGCTCTGGCTGCCCGATTGACCTGCCTGAACGGGTGATGCGTCGTGCCAGGCTTCTCCGCGAAGCTGAAGGCATGGCAACACCTAATTCTCTTGCGGAACTATCGCGTGAGCTGACGCAGGCGGTGGAGATCGGCAGCCGTTCGGTCGTGGCGGTTCATGGACGGCCCCACATCCCTTCGAGCGGGATTCTCTGGCGCGACGGCGCCGTGGTCACAACGGACCACACGCTGAAGCGAAACGAAGACATCAGTGTGACTTTGCCCAACGGTCAGAATGTGAAGGCGACGCTTGCCGGCCGGGATGGCGGTACCGATATGGCGGTCCTTCGAATCGAGTCGAGTGTTGGGGGTGCGCCGAAATTCGCCGCCGACGCATCCATTAAACCGGGAGCGCTCGTTCTGGCGTTGGGGCGGCGGGGCGAAAACGGAATCGGAGTGAGCTTCGGGGTTGTAAGTTCCGTCGGCGGCGCATGGCGTACCTGGCGAGGGGGTCAGATCGATCGCTTCATCGCGCCGGATGTCGCGATCTATCACGGTTTTTCCGGGGGAGCGCTGGTCGATGCGGAGGGATCGGTCATCGGCCTGAATACATCGGGTCTTTCGCGCGGTTACGGCATCACGGTTCCGGCGTCTACGGTTACGCGCGTTGTCGAAGAGCTTCTCGCGCGAGGCCATGTGCGGCGGGGATATCTCGGCGTGGGGCTGCATCCGGTTTCTCTGCCGGACGGTCGTCGTGGTTTGGTGGTTCTGAGTATCGAGCCGGATGGTCCGGCGGCCCGCGCGCAGGTATTCGTGGGCGACGTGCTGGTTTCGATTAATGGTCAGCCGGTCGAAGATACGGACGATGTGCAAACTCATCTGGGATCGAGCAGCATAGGACAAACGATTTCGGTGGGACTCGTGCGCGGCGGTTCGCCTTTGGAACTGAAGGTCACACCGGCGGACCGGCGGCCGGAAGGAGCTTAATCGTGGACTCCTCTTTCATTGATGGGCTGGGCATTGACCGGCTGCGAGATTCGACATTCCAAATCTCGAACGGCTCGGGCGGCGGAGCCGGAATCGCGTGGCCGGGCGGGTTCATCCTGACGAACTCCCACGTGCTTCGAGGCGAAAGGGTTTTTGTGATGAATTCGCGCGGGGAGCAGGCGCCTGCGCGCGTGGTCCGGCGAGACTCGGAACGCGATCTTGCCGTTCTTTCCGCAAACCTTCGCGCTGAGCCGGTGGCCATCGGCGATTCCTCGCTGGTGAAACCAGGAGAGATCGTCTGGGCGGTCGGGAATCCGCTCGGGCGATCGGGCGCGGTCGCTATGGGTTCGATTCACGCGGTCGGTCCGATGACCGTAGGAAGTCGGCGCGATTGGATTCAGGCTGACGTGCGGCTTGCGCCCGGCAATTCGGGCGGCGCGCTGGCGAACGCCAACGGCGAGGTCATCGGAATCAACACGATGGTTTTCGGCGGCCTTGGTTTGGCGATTCCGTCGAATGAGGCGCGGGCTTTCGCTGGTGGGGAGTTCGAGTCCGTACGGCTTGGGGTCGAAATGATTCCTGTCGCTGAAGGGCTTGTTGTCGTCGGCATCCAGGAGGCAAGTCTTGCGGGGCGTTCGGGTCTGCTCGTCGGGGACATCATTCGGTATTCCGCCGACGAACTGCGCTCGTGGCTCTTCCGGCTGACGACGGGCGGGGCCGGGGAACTTCCGATCATTCGAGCGGGGAGGCACGCGGCGCTGACGGTAACGGCCGGACGGGGGGCGCGCGCGGCGTGATTTCGGCGCTCGTGGCGGCTGCGTCACCGGTGATTCGCGCGGGTCTGAAGTCGCTCGTCGAAGAGACGCAGGCCTGCGCGGTTGCGGGCTTGGCGCATCCGAAGGAGCTTGTGGAGCAAGCAGCGCTGCTTCATCCGGACGTGGTGTTGTGGCAGTTGTCGCCGGAAGACGACGCTCTCACCGTTGTTCAAACGATGCCGGGACAGCCTGTTGTTTTGTTGACCGCGGGACCGGCTCTCGAATATCTCCGTGGCGGTATTCGCGGTGTTCTTCAGCCCGATGCTTCGGGCGCGCAGATTGGCGCCGCGTTGCAGGCGGCGGCCGCCGATCTGTTAGTGCTCTCGCCCGAGAGCGCCGAGAGCCACACCGCGTCTCCGGCGCACTCGGGGCTGAGCGCGCGCGAAATCGAAGTACTGAAACTCATCGCGGAGGGTCTGGCAAACAAGGAGATCGCGTATCGGCTCGGGCTTTCGGAGCATACGGTCAAGTTTCATGTCTCTTCGCTTCTCGGTAAGCTTGGGGCCGGGAGCCGCGCCGAGGCAGTGGGCGCGGGAATTCGGCAGGGGATCCTGATGCTCTGAGCCGCTGGTGCGCAGGCGATCGTTGGTCGCTGAATATCATGGTCCCCGAACTCGCCGCAGACTGACCACAGAGGACGACTGCGGCGCGGGTTTCGGCCATAATGCGGTAAGCACAATTTCGCTTGCCAGCAGGAAGCCAACCGGAGGGGAACATGAAGCGTCGAGACCTACTCTTTATCGGCGGCCGGGTGGTCGTCTCCACAGTCGCAGCGAACGCGATCGGACACGATAGCGTCTTCGGTCAAGAGGCGCCCGGAGCGTCACGCGAGCTGTTGGAGCAGCGGGTTGCGGATGTGTTGCAGGCGTATGACGCCCAGGGAAACCACCGGACGGGGACGTCAGTAGACGACGCATCCGCCGAGTGGCTGGCCGAGCAAGCCCGTCGGCACGGCGCAAAGGTGTCCCTTGAGTCGTTCCCCCTTAATCGCGTCGATCCGCAGTCGTGTTATCTTCGCGTCGGTGATCGCCGAATTGATAGCGTGCCGGTGTTTGACGCGGGGTTCACCGGCGCAGAAGGAATCCGGGGTAAACTGGGGCCTCTTGGCAGCGATGCCGAGATTGCTTTAGTGGAGTCGGAGGCAGCGAAGATCAGCGATCCGGGGATCGAACAGCGCGACCAGGTCCTAAAGGCGCGGCGCAGCCAGCACAAAGGGGTTGTAGTGCTGACACGCGGCGTCAGGCCGGGACTTCACCTTTTAAACGCCGCCGATTTCCTCAAGCCATCTGGACCGCCTATGCTCCAGATATCGAGTTCGGAAAGCGACTGGCTGCGAAAGATGGCTGCTGCGCGCACGGAGGCGACCCTCGTGGTCTACGCAAAACGGACTGAGGCGCATGCTTCCAACGTTGTCGCGAAGATCGCTGGGACCAATCCGGTCCTTGGGCCGCTCGTTCTTATGGCGCCGCGCAGCGCCTGGTGGCAATGTGTAACGGAGCAAGGAAGCCGTCTGGCGTGTTGGCTCGAAGCGGTCCGGGTTCTGGCTGCCAACCGGCCGGCGCGGGACTGCATCTTCATCGCTCTGAGCGGTCACGAACTCGGACTTCTGGGAATCGAGCCATTTATCAGACAGCGTCCAGAACTTGTCAAAGGCGCAAAGGCGTGGATTTTCTTTGGATCGGGTATTGGCGTTCCGCGGCAGCCTAACCTTGTACACGCCTCCGATGAGGCACTAGAGCAGTGGATCAGCTCAGCGTTGGGGAAAGAAGGACTAAGCGTGAACGCAAGGGTGGCGCACGATGCACGAGCCCGCGCCGAGGTGGGACCGGTGCAGCAAGGTGGCGGTAGGTTCGTTACCCTCGCCTGTGACAGCGACGTCTACCACAGCCCCGCCGACCGCTGGCCCGCTGCTGTCGATGTTGCGCTGCTGGGTCGATACGCCAACGCGTTCGCAAATGGCGCATTACAACTGGCCAGTGCTTCGTAGAAGCCAGGATCCCCGTTGAGCGGTGGGCATCGAACTGCGCCCAAACCTTCGCTGTCTGCTGCCTGAGGTGCGAAAATGCGCGTGTGTCCTCTCCGGTTCGGGCCATGCGCGCTGAAGTCGCGCCTTCTGTTTCGGCGGTGCCGTATTCCCGGATTCGCGAACTGGCGGAAATCGCGATGCGGATGGACGGCGTACTGCGCCTCTATTTCGGCGAATCCAATCAGCCAACGCCGGCTTTTATTCGAGACGCCGCAATCGCGGCGATGCAATCTGGTTATACCTTCTACACAGAAAACGCGGGTCTGCTTTCGCTGAGGCAGGAAATCGCGGCGCATTACGGGCGGATGCAGGGCGTTGAGCTCGATCCCCTTCGGGAAATCGTGGTCACGGCATCCGGCGTTCAGGCTCTGAACGTTTCGATCCGCTGCGCGCTCGACCCGGGCGATGAGGCGATCGTGCTTACGCCCGCCTGGCCGAACGGATCGGCCATTGTCACGATGACGTGCGCGAAGGCTGTCGAGATTCCGCATGCGCTGGAAGGAGGCCGGTATCGCATCGATTGGGATGCAATCGAGTCAGCCGTCACGCCGCGTACCCGGCTGCTGATCTATACTTCACCGTCCAATCCGCTTGGCTGGACCGCGACGGAGGACGATCAGGATCGTCTCCTCGAATTCAGCCGGCGACACGGCATCTGGCTGCTCGCGGATGAAGTATACGACCGCCTCTGGTACGAAACCGATCGGCTCGGTACTCCGGTTCCCTCGATCCTGCGAAAAGCCAATCGCGACGATTCCGTGATGGTGGTTCATTCGTTCAGCAAGAGTTATTGCATGACCGGATGGCGGCTTGGTTATCTGATCGCGCGCGCCGATCTTGCGAAGCAGGCGGGGCAACTCAACGAGTTCATCGTGTCGCATGCGCCGAGCTTTACGCAAAAGGCCGGCGAGACCGCGCTGCGAGACGGGGAGGCCGAGATCGCCGCGATGCTTCAGCGGCTGAAAGAGAACCGCGATTTCTGCATGGCTGCGCTGGCGGAGATGCCTCGCCTCACGGTTCCCCGGCCCGAAGGCGCCTTTTACCTTTTCCCGCGTGTGGATGGCCTTAAGGATTCTTTCGACTTCTGCAAACGCCTGCTTATGGAGACGAAGGTCGGGCTCGCGCCGGGCGTGGCGTTCGGGGCGAGGGGTGAAGGCTCCGTCCGAATCTGTTACGCTGCCGACAAAGCGATTCTGGAACCCGCAATGGAACGGCTCGGCCGGTTTCTGAAGCAGTAAGGGTTCCCGCTATTAGTGAAGGAGGAAACATGGCGGATGGATTCAGGCAGTTTCTTCTCAGAGGGAATGTCGTCGATCTTGCGGTGGGCGTTGTCGTGGGCGCGGCTTTCGGCGCGACCGTAACCGCGTTCACCAAGGACTTGCTCACGCCGCTGATTGCGGCGGTCGCGGGCAAGCCCGATTTTTCGGCGCTTCAGTTCACGGTTAACGGCAGTAAGTTCCTGCCAGGAGATTTCGTCAACGCTGTGATTGCATTTCTGATCATCGCGGCAGCCGTGTACTACCTGGTCGTGTTGCCGATAAACGCGCTGGTTTCGAGAGCGCACAAAGAGCCGCCGGCGGACCCGTCGACGAAGAAGTGTCCCGAGTGCCTGAGCGAGATCCCGATTCAGGCGCGGCGCTGCGCGTTCTGTACCAGCCAACTAACGGCTTAACGCCTGCAAGGAATTCAGCGCTTTCTCCACATGCTGCTCAAAGCGGGCGTCTGAGCGGAAGACGTCTCGGATCACGCCTGCCGCGTCGATCGTAAAGGTCGCGCGTCGCGGTATGAGCCCGAAAAGAGACGACGCCTCATAAAGTGCGCGCACTTTCCCGCCAGGGTCACTCAGTAATTGATAAGGCAGGGAGAATTTTGCCGCGAAATGCCGGTGTGACTCCTCTGAATCCGAACTGATGCCCAGAATTTTCGCCCCGGCTTCGCGAAAGCGAGCGTAGTCATCGCGAAACCGGCAGGCCTCTTTCGTGCAGCCGGTAGTGTCGTCCTTCGGGTAGAAAAAGAGTACGATTGGGCCGTTGCCTATGAGGTCCTTCAGGGCGACCAGCGAACCGCTCTGGTCTCTGAGCGCGAAGTCAGGCGCGCGTTCGCCAACGCCGATCGGCGGCTTCGAAAATGGCACTCAGGCAGTGTAAGCTACTGACGACTCCAGATCAGGTGGGCGTCCTTTGTTCCGTCGGGCCCGCTTTCGTGTACGTCCTGAATCAGCGTCCCGTCAGCAGTAAGGGTTGTCCGCATGGACCGCTCGTTGTGGTCGTCGTTCCAGTGCTGATTCGTGGTGAGGCTCGATCCTTCCCACTTGCATTTGATTGAGCCGCCATCGCCACCCGCCACGGGGTGAAACCGGTCGTCGGTCTTGCATTCGCCTTCGATGGCGCGAATCAACCGCCCGTTTTTGTCGTTCTGAGCCATCCGGAACCAGTGGCCCTTTTCCGCCACGGTCATACTGGCCCAGCCGGGAGCGTCGCCTGTCGATTTGGCGGCGTCCAGCGTCCACGTGCCGGCGAAACTGGGGTGATCTGCCGCCATCGCCAGGCCGCAGGCCAGCCCGATGATCGCGCACAGTGTTGAAAATCGCATTCCCTTCCTCCGTCACAAGAGGGAGCAAAACATTTGCCGTTGTGAGACTTTTCAGAGATTACAAATAGTGATTTCCAGCACTATGCTACACTTATAGAACTCAACCCAATCGGATCAATCATGACAAGTCAGGACTTGCTGACCATCGCGCTCTTACTGTCTGTCGCGCTCGCGGCGCTCTTATTCCCGGGTGGCCCGGGAACGCCGAAGCGACTGCGATTACCAGTAGTGAAAACCCCTACAATCTAAGCATGATCCGGCCTGACAGGGAGCGCGCCACACTTGGCGGCATTCCTGTCAAGTCCTATTACGGCCCCGCGGACGCGCCGTCGGTTCCCACAGAAGCGCCTGGCGTCTTCCCGTATACCCGCGGCATTCACGAAACGATGTATCGCAGCCGGCTCTGGACCATGCGCCAGTTCTCCGGCTTTTCGACGCCCGAGGAGACCAACCGCCGCTACCGATACCTTCTCGAGCAGGGACAGACGGGTCTCTCGGTGGCCTTCGACCTTCCGACGCTCATGGGTCTCGATGCGGACGACCCTACCGCTGAAGGCGAGGTTGGAAAATGCGGCGCGCCGGTTTCGTCCCTGGCCGATATGGAGGCTCTGTTCGACGGCATCCCTCTTAAAGACGTGTCGGTGTCGATGACGATAAACTCGCCCGCCGCGCCGATCTGGGCGATGTTTCTGGTGGTCGCGGAAAAGCAGGGCGCGGATCTGTCTCGCCTCGGCGGAACGCTTCAGAACGACATTCTGAAGGAGTACATCGCGCAGAAGGAGTACATCTTTCCTCCGCACCCTTCGATGCGTCTCGTGACGGACACCATCGAATTTGCGGCCGAGCAGACGCCCCGCTTCAATCCGATTTCCGTCAGCGGATACCACATCCGAGAGGCGGGCTCGACGGCGGTCCAGGAACTTGCCTTCACGCTTCGGGACGGGATGGAGTACGTCGAGCACGCGCGCGAACGAGGCCTTCCCATCGATGCCTTCGCGCCACGATTCAGCTTCTTCTTTAATGCCCACAACGATTTCTTTGAAGAAATCTGCAAGTATCGGGCAGCGCGGCGCATGTGGGCCGAAATCATGCGGACCCGCTATGGCGCAAAGGACGAGCGCAGCCTGAAACTGCGTTTTCACGCTCAGACCGCGGGCTGCACCCTTACATGGCAGCAGCCGTATAACAACGTGATCCGAACCACCGTGCAGGCGATGGCGGCCATTCTCGGAGGCGCGCAGTCTCTGCACACGAATTCGCTCGATGAAGCCTGGGCTCTGCCCGCCGAACACGCGGCGACGCTCGCGCTGAGAACCCAGCAGGTGATCGCGCATGAGAGCGGAATTCCTTCCGTTCCGGATCCGTTCGGCGGCAGTTATTTCGTGGAGAGCCTGACGCGCGAGATCGAGACGCAGGCGCTGTCGTACATCCGGCGAATCGACGAGATGGGCGGCATGATCGCCGCGATCGAGCGCAGTTACCCGCAAAGCGAGATTGCGCGGGCCAGTTACGAATATCAGCGAAAGGTGGAGAGCGGAGAAGCGGTGGTTGTCGGCGTGAACCGGTTCCAAATGTCCGAGGAGCAGCCGGTCGATGTGCTCCGGATTGACTCCACTGCGGAAGAGGCGCAGAGGGCCAAACTCCGCACACTGCGGGCAGAGCGGAATTCGGGCGAGGTTCGCCGCGTTCTTGAACGACTGCGCCAGGATGCGACCGGGAATGTGAATGTGATGCCCGCGCTGCTCGAAGCGGTGCGGGCGTACGCTACGCTCGGAGAAATATGCGCCGCGCTGAAAGACGTCTTCGGCTCGTGGGTGGAGCGCCCCGCCCTCTGAAAGGAACGCGAGCCTGAAACCGCCCATACGAGTGTTGGTCGCCAAGCCAGGCCTCGATGGTCACGACCGCGGAGCGAAAATCATCGCCCGCGCCTTGCGAGACGCGGGCATGGAAGTCATTTATACTGGTTTGCGACAGACGCCGGAAATGATCGTAAACGCGGCCCTGCAGGAGGATGTGCGGGTGATCGGGCTTTCGATTCTCTCCGGAGCGCACAATGCCATCGTTCCCAGGGTAATGGAGTTGTTGCGCGAAAAGGAAATGACCGGTGTCGCGGTGATCGTCGGCGGCATTATTCCGGATGACGATGCCCGGGAGTTGCAGCGCCAGGGCGTCTACCGCGTCTTCCAACCGGGAGCCTCGCTGGATAGCATAGTTTCCAGCGTGCGGGAAGCCGCCGGCCAGTGAAGGCCCGTTGAGACGTACGCAGCAAGCGCGAAAGAGGATGGTTTTTTCGAGGGTGGAAATGGACAGGCACCTCAAAATCGCAGTCTTCATCGACTTCGACAACATCGAGATTGGCGTCAAATCGACGCTGCAGCGCGAGTTCGACGTTTCCGTCGTTCTCGAGGCGCTGAAAGAGCGGGGAGAGATCATCACCAAGATCGCGTATGCGAACTGGGGGAAGTTGGAGAACTCCACCCGCCAGCTTTCCGAATACGCGGTTCAGATGGTGCAGCGCGACCCGTCACCGCGCGGGGATAAGAACGGCGCGGATATCAATCTCGCGCTGGACGCGCTGGAACTGGCTTTCACGCACGATCACATCAACGCGTTCTGTATCGTCAGCGGCGACAGCGACTTCATCGCGCTTGTGAACAAGCTGAAGCAGTACGACAAGATTGTCTTCGTCGTCGGCGGGAAGGCTTTTACCAGCACCATCCTGCAGAAGAACTGCCACGAGTTTATCAGTTATGAGTCGATGCTGGACGAGCCGCGTCCGTCGAGGCCGCAGAATCAGCCTCGTCCGGATCAGGGACAGCAGGACCGCGGTCCGCACCTGCAGCAGCGTGAGCAGCGTCCGCAGCAGCAGGGCCCGAAGCGACCCGTTCTGGACCTGCATCACGCAATGCCGCTGGTCGAACGAGCGCTGCAGGTGCTCGAGCGCAGAGAAGTTCGTCCACAGCTGGGATTGCTCAAATCGACCATGCTGCAACTCGATTCGAGCTTCAGCGAGCGCGCTTACGGCGCGGGATCCTTCACGGATTTCATCGAGCGGCTGCGCAAGGCGGATCTGATTCAGGTGACGGGCGGCGAAGGGCGTTACATGATTCAGCGCAAGCGGAACGGCGCGCCCGAAAAGACGGTGAAGCCGGAAGAGGCGCTGCCCTATCTGCGCGACGTGCTGGAGAGCCATCGGCTCGAAGTGGAGGAGGGGGTCACCGTGGAGGATCTCGGCGCCTGGGTCAAGGAAGAAGCGCCGAACTTCGACTGGACGAACTACGGTTTTCAGGAATTCACGGAGTTTCTGAACTTCGCGCAGGACAAAACCGTGGTACGCGTCGAACCGGACGAGACCAGCAGCCTGACGATATATCTGGGGGCAGAGTTCCATCCGCCCGCTGTTGCTGAACCCACGCCGCCACCGGTTCCGGAAGAGGCGGATGAGGAAATCGAAGAGCCTCAGCCTGTTGTGCCGGGTCAGCCCACCGCGGGCTCGCCCCGCGTGAAGAAGGGGACGAAAAAGGCCGCTCTCGATGTGAACGGTAACGTTGCGGCCCCCGCAAAACGCGCGAGGAAAGCCGCGGCTCCCCGAAAGCGTCGCGCTACCCCGCCGCCGGGTCCGATGGTCTGACCCCGCGGACGCCACAGATGAGGCTACACGGCCTGTTGGCCTCAGTTTCGGCCGCGCTTCTTTTGTCGCTGCCTGTTTCAGGTGAAGTTTCCGCGGATCTCGCGACACGCCTGGACAAGCAGATTGAGGCTGCGTTGCGCCGAGTCCAGGCGCCGAGCGTCTCGGTGGCGGTTGTCGAGGATAACTCGCTTTCGTACGTTCGAGCTTTCGGCATTGCGGATCTGGGAAATCAACGTCCCGCAACATTCGAGACGCGGTACGCGGTCGGATCCATCTCGAAGCAGTTCACAGCAGCGGCGTTGCTGTTGCTTCAGGAGCAGGGAAAGCTCTCGCTCGACGATCGGGTATCTAAGTATTTCCCGGACCTGACGCGCGCGAGCGAGATCAGCATCCGGCAGCCTCTTTCGCACACGTCCGGATATGAGGACTATGCGCCTCAGGATTACATCATTCCCGAATGGACTCAGCCCACATCACCGGCGGCCATTCTGAGCCGCTGGGCGCGAAAGCCCCTGAGCTTCGATCCCGGAACGAAATGGCAGTACAGCAACACGAATTACGTTCTGGCCGGGGAGATCTTCGAGAAGGTTGCGGGCCAGCCGCTGGTCGCGTTTCTGAAGGAAAAGATCTTTGCGCCTCTCGGCATGACTTCGGCGAGCGACTGGCCGCCGGACTCCCCTTCAGACGCGCGAGCGTATACGCGGTATGCGCTAGGACCAGCACGTCTCACGAAACGCGAAGCGCGAGGCTGGTATTTTGCGGCCGGGGAGTTGGCAATGACGCCGTCGGACCTGGCGAAGTGGGACATCGCTTTTCTGGAACGACGGATTCTTTCGGCGAAATCGTGGGACGAGCTTACCGCGGAGGTGAAGCTGAATAACGGCGACTCGACGCATTACGCGCTCGGGCTCACTCTTGGCGATTTCAACGGCATGCCGGCATTTCAGCACGGCGGCGAAGTCTCCGGGTTTATTTCGTCCAACAGCGTATTCCCGACGCGGCGGGGGGCGGTCGTCGTACTCTCGAACGAGGATGTCGTCAATCTTGTGGGGCCGCTGTCACGTCAGATTACGACCACCGTTTTCGTGCGGCCGAGCGAGCCTTCGATCCCCACGGCTGACGTGTCGCGGATTCTGCTGGATCTTCAGCGGGGCCGCATCGACCGGGGCCTGCTGAGCCCGAACGCCGCTTCCTATTTTTCTCCGGCCGCTTTGCGCGACTGCAAGACGTCGCTTGCGCCCCTGGGAAAGCTGAAATCCGTCACTGGCGTATCGGAAAACTATCGAGGAGGCATGACGCACCGTTCCTATGTGGCCGAGTTCGCCAAAAGGACGGTGCAGTTAAACGTGTACATCCTGCCGGACGGAAAATACGAGCAGTTTCTGGTTGTCGCGTCTTCGTAAATCCTCGTCCAATTTCATCCTCGATTTACGTAAGTGTTCGTGATTTTTTGTATGCAGAATCGTACTTTTCTAATATATTAGACGGGGAAATCCTTTGTACGGCGCGTTTCCGGCAGCCACGTGGACTCTACCGGTCGCAACCAGGTACACGTGCCCGAATTGCGAATTCTTCAACTACAGGTTTCTCCGGAGGACGCCGAGCGCACCGCGAGCCGTTTGTCGGGTGCGGGGTATACCGTTTTTTCGTGTCGCGTGGACTCGCGCGACGCTTTCTGCGAGGCTCTCAGGTCGAAGGACTGGGACCTGATCCTTTCCGGCTTCCATTCGCCCGCGGAAGTCGTTGAAACGATTCAGGCCGCTCGTAAAGCGGGCCTGGATTGTCCGTTCTTCGTCATTTCCGACGCTCGGGGCGAGGCTGCGGAACGCGAACTGACCATTGCGCTCGGCTCTGGCGCCGCGGCGTACGTGACAACGGATTGTCTCGCCCGGCTAGCGCCCGCCGTTTCGCGCGAATTGAGAGTCGTCGAATCGCGACGTAATTCCCGGCGAATTGAAGCGGAACTGGCGGAGAGCCGGGAGCGTCTCGCTCTCACGATCGAAGCCTGCCAGTTGGGGACCTTCGATTACTGCCCGCAGACCGACTGCGTTTCACTCGAGGGGTCGATCCGAGCCCATTTAGGTCTTAGGGAAGGCGAGAATCTCTCATTCCTGGAGTCCATGACGCGTGTCCATCCCGTCGACCGTCGGTCCGTAATGGCAAAGATTGAAGAAGCTCTGCATCCACGCGCCGGTGGGTACTACGCGGATGAGTTCCGACTCGCAACGAGAGGTGATTCACCGCGCTGGATTTTCGCGTCGGGCCGCGTCTTTTTCGATTCCGATGGCCGTCCAACAAGATTCATTGGCGCCACGCGGGACATTACCGAGCGCAGAGCCGCAGAATCGGTGGCTCAGTTCCAGCGCGAGTTGGCGCATTCCATCGCCCAGCAGGCTCTGGATGCGATCTGGGTCGCGGACGAAACCGGACGTATTTGTTTCGTGAACTCCGAAGCGGTACGCATGTTCGGATATTCGATTGAGGAGTGGATCGGCGCGCATCCTCATGATCTGGTTCATCATCACTATCCCGATCTACGGCCGTTTCCGGTATCGGAGTGTCCCATCAACCTCAGACAGCAATCGGGACAAACCCTGCGCGATCACGAGGACGTTCTATTCCACAAGAGCGGCTCTCAGGTACCGATTTCGATCACGATGGCCCCCCTTGATATGGGAGGGGGGCGGATCGGATCGGTTTGTACCGTTCGCGACATGTCGCAGAAGAGGCGAACCGAGCAGGCCCTTCGCGACAGCGAGGAGCGCCTGCGGCGGCTTGTCGAGGCCGACGTGGTGGGCATCGTCATCGGCGACGACGAGATCATTCACGATGCCAACGATTATTTTCTGGAACTCCTGCAATACACACGCGAGGAATTAAGGGCTGGTGACATTCGCTGGTCCCGCATTACGCCCTTCGAGCATTCCCGCGCGAGTCTCGGAGCATTACGCACGCTGCGCAGGGCCGGAACGTGCCCTGCGTTCGAGAAAGAATACCTGCGCAAGGACGGAACGCGCGTTCCGGTTCTGGTCGGAGGGGTTGTCACATCCTCTTCCGATCCATTTCGCATCCTGGGGTTTGTGGTCGATCTGACAGAGCGTAAGAACCTCGAAGATCAGATGCGGCAGGCGCAGAAGATGGAAAGCATCGGATTGCTGGCGGGCGGCATCGCTCACGATTTCAACAATCTGGTCACCGTTATTCTCGGCTACTCGGCGCAGATGGCGGACGCGATTTCCGCGGGCGATCCGTTCTTCGATTCCGTGAAGGGCATCTACAGCGCCGCCTCAAAAGCGGCCGACCTGACCGGCAAACTGCTCGCATTCAGTCGAAAAGCTCCCGGTATGCCACGGATCCTGGACCTCAACGAGGTGATCCGCGAGACCGAGAAGATCATTCGCCGCCTCATTGGGGAGAATATTTCGGTTGTGGTGTCGCTGAACGCGACCCCTTCGTACATCAAAGCGGATCCCGGTCATATCGACCAGGTCATCATGAACCTCGCGCTGAATGCGCGGGATGCTATGCCGGACGGCGGCCGGCTCTATCTAGAGACCTCGCGCACCCCAGTGGACGACGATTTCGCCAGTTCCTGCCTTTCCGTCCCGAGGGGCCAGTACGTCACGTTCTCGGTCAGTGACACCGGATCAGGTATGGCTCCGGAAGTGATGTCGAGGATCTTCGAACCGTTCTTCACGACGAAAGAGCCGGGAAAGGGAACGGGGCTGGGGCTTTCGACGGTCTACGGAATCGTCCGGCAGGCGGGAGGCACGGTTAACGTTCACAGCGCGCCCGGCATGGGCAGCACATTCCGCGCACTGTTCCCTGCCCAGGCGGGCGCTCCGGAGGTCGAGCCTCCGGGCCAGGCCGTTTACGCGCTCGGCGGCAGCGAGACGATTCTGCTAGTTGAGGACGAAGACGACCTTCGCACCTACGTGCGCACGATTCTGGAAGGCCGGGGCTACTCAGTGCTGGATGCCGCGAACGGGGAGGATGCCATGCAACTCGCCCGCTGCGGCAGGACTGAGATCGACCTCCTTCTCACCGACAGCGTATTGCCGGGCATGAGCGGGCAGGAGATTGCGGAGGAGATCCAGTGGGCGCGACCCGACCTTCCGGTCGTTCAGATGTCGGGGTACGCCGAGGTCGTCGCCCGCAGAGGACAGACGGGCTCACACTTCCTTCAGAAGCCGTTTACCGCCAGGGAACTCCTCCGCACGGTTCGGTCGGCCTTGAAGGTTACTGCTTTGGAATGAACTCTTCGTTGACAGCCTTGCGCAAGAGGTCTGGCGGAAGCAGGCCCTGCGCCAGGATGAAGTCGTGGAATTTCTTCACGTTGAATCTGGACCCGAGAGCTTTTTCGGCGGACTGGCGGATTTCAAGCAGGCGCGTGTAGCCGTCGAAATACGAAACGGCCTGACCGGGCATGCGGAAGGTGAAGCGCTCGACCTCCTCAGTCGCGAACGCCTTCGAACACACGACGTCGTTTTCGAGCGTCTGCATGGCTTGTTCCGGCGTGATCTTTCCTTCCTGTAATTCGGGATCGAGAAACGCCCGCGCAGCGCGGAGAAGTCGAAGCTGCAGCGAGATCAGCTTGCCGTCGTCGGGCATGTAGGGCAACATGAACCATTCGGCGTAGAGGCCCCAGCCTTCGACATTCGTGCTGTTGAACGCAAACAGGGCGCGCGCCAGAGACACGCCGTGTTCCACCATCGAATCGAACTGAAGTTCGTGCCCCGGACGCGCTTCGTGAGCCGTAAGGGTCCAGGACGCCGCCGCGAAGGTGAAATCGTCGTACTTCAGTTCGGCGCCGCCCGCGCCCTTCGTCTCCAGCGGGAGAACGAATTTTCCACGCTCGCCGTGGTTGTTGAGGAGCGGAGGCGGCCGCATATGAGGAGCCGGTTGCTGCGCCGTCTCGGCGGCGGAGGCGATTACGATGATGGCTGGCCTATCCGGCAGCGTTACCAGCTGGTTCTTTCGAATGATGTCTTCAATGCTCGCCAGCGTCTTTTCATAGCTGGGAAGGATATTGTCAGCCGTGAACTGGTTCTTCTTGAGCGCTTTGATCACATCGCGATAGTCGTTGGAAGAGAGCCCGCGCGCTTTGGCGATGTTCGCGGCGAGGGGCTTCATCTGGCCCTGAATATCCGTGAAGGCTTCGTGCGCGAGGCGCTTCAAATCGTCCGGCGCATAGTCAACGCCGAAATTATCGAGGGCGATCTTGTAGATTGCGGGAGGCAACCGGAAATCGGTTCGGGACCGCGGCAGGACCTCCTTCCGCACGAAATCGTCCCATTCTGAGAGTTGCGTCTTGAGCCTGGCGTAGGCATCGCCATAGCCCTGAAGCTTATATTTTTCGAGCAGCAGGCCGATTCCCGTCACGTACGTCTGGGTATTCTGAAGGTCCTTCTCGACCTCCATCTTCGAGGGGCCCAGCAGGCCGGGGGTCTTCAGCTTCTCGCGAAACCGATCTTCCGCCTGCGTGATGATCGGCGTGTAGCCTTCTTCGAGTCCCACATATTTTCTAAGCCTGGCGACTGCCGCGGGCCGCCGCTCCGGCTTGACTTGGTCATCGAGCAGGATCTGCTCGCCGAAGAAAATCAGCCCAGGGACGTCGCCATACGGGAGAAAGGTCTTCTCGTCGGCGTCAAGCGACCGAACCTGGCGGTCCGCCTCGGAAATCAGGATCTGCAGATCCTGCCTGACGAGCGGATCCTTTTCCGTCTTGTAGTTCTCCTCAAGTTGGCCGCGCGCCCTAACCAGATCCGCCCGCCGGCGCTGCGTGATGTCGGCGCCGAACGAACTGACTTGCTCGTCCAGCCCCTGTACACCCTGTGCGGATGCGCCTTCCGGTCCGTACTTCGCGCCGATTGAAATCAGGATCTGGGCGTTTTGGTTGCTCTTTTCGACCCAGGCCGGCGTTTGAGCGGTAACTGCGGATGCGGCGAGAAATACGAGGCTATACAGCTTCTTCATCGCACTCACCATACTCGGCACGCGTTCGCGCTTACCATCGGCTGACCCTGATGACAACCGAACGCATTCGAAAACTCGGACATATTCTGTACGACGCCGTTAACCCGATAGCGTCCCAATGAATGCGGATTCGTCAGAGCCTGTAAGCGCGCCGCTTCATCGGTAATGTTCTGGCACCAGATCTGTCCCCACGCCAGGAAGAATCGTTGCTGCGGGGTGAAGCCATCTTTCGCGGGCAGCGTATGAACCGCGAGGCTGTCCATCAGCGCCATATAGGCAAGCCTGAGTCCTCCATTGTCCGCTCCGTTTTCGCCCAGCGTCAGCCGGCCGTTCTGTTTGACATCGCCCGCAGCGACGAAATTTCCGTATTCGCTTACCAGACAATCGGCCCTGTCCTTAAAGCTTTTCGCGTCGGCGCCTGTCCACCAATCGCGGAGATTGCCCTCGCCATCGTATTGCCGGCCCTGATCATCGAAGCCGTGCGTCAGTTCGTGGCCGACCACCGCGCCAATCGCTCCGTAGTTCGCGGCTTCATCGCCACTGCTGAAGTAAAACGGCGGCTGCAGGATTCCCGCGGGGAAGTTGATGTTGTTCTCCGGCGGGTTGTAATAAGCATTCACGGTCGGCGGGCTCATGGACCACTGCATCTTGTCGACGGGCTTGCCAATCTTGTCGATCTGGCGTTTGAACGCAAACTGCGCCGCGCGCTCCTGATTTCCCAGCAAATCCTTGCGGTCGATCCGCACGCTGGAATAGTCCCGCCATTTGTCGGGATAACCAATTTTGTTGGCGACTGCGTGGAGTTTCGCGAGAGCCTGTTTTTTCGTTTCGTCACTCATCCACGAAATCGACTGGATGTCCTTCGCCATCTCGCTTTCGATTTCGCCCACCATCTTCAGCGTGCGTTCCTTCGCGTCCCCTCCGAAAGCCCTTCGAACATATTCCTGACCCAACGCCTCGCCCAAGTCGCGGTCCACCAGCGCTACGCAGCGCTTCCATCGAACCTGCTGATCCTTCACGCCGCGCAGGGTCTTTTGATTGAAATCGAAGCTTTCCTGGACGAACGGACCGGAGAGGAGCGGCGCCGCGCGGTCGAGTACGCGCCACGTCAGATAGGTCTTGAGATCCGCGAGCGAACCGGCGGATAGCTCGCCTCCCAGTCCCTTCACGAAGCTTGGCTGACCTACGTTCATGTCTCGTATCGACAGAGACAAAGCTTTGAGATACGCGCTCCAATCGAAAGAAGGCGCCAGCGAGTCGAGATCGCTTAGCGTCTTGTGGTTGTAGAGCTTTTGGGGATCGCGCAGGCTCACGCGGTCCACCGAAGCGGTCGCCAAAGCCGTTTCGACAGCCATTGCCGTCTTCGCCTCGGCCGCGGCCCTTGCGGGTTCGTGTCCCAGAAGCTCAAACATTTTTTGCGCGTAGGCCTGGTATTTTGCCTTTGTCTCGACCGATTTCGGATCGGACTTGAGATAGAAATCGCGATCGGGCATCCCTAAGCCGCCCTGACCGAGTTGGCCGATTGTCTTGTTTGCGTCGTTGGGGTCCTGAATCGATCCGAACCGGAAAAAGGCGCTTACGCCTTCGAGATGCAGGTGCGCGACCTCTTGCGCGAGAGATTCCTTGCCCGACATGTTCGCGATACGATCGAGATCGTCCTGGACGGGACTGGCGCCTTTTGCTTCCACCGACTTGTCGTCCATACACGAGGCGTAGTAGTCCCCGATCTTCTGCTGCACCGGCGTGCGGTCAGGTCTCTCTACCGCCGCTTTTTCCAGAATGTCGTGGAGGATATTGCGGTTGGTATCGGCCAGTTCATTAAAGCGGCCCCACGTCGCCTGGTCGGACGGAATCGGGTTGTTCTTAATCCAGAGTCCGCAGGAATACTGGTAGAAATCGTTGCACGGACTGGCGGACCGATCGATTGCTGTCAGGTCGATTCCAGAAGGCGCGGAGCGCTGCGTCTGCCCGTAAAGGCATAGCGATCCCGCGAGTATTAAAGCGAAACGGCAGTACATGAACGGTCCCTCTGGATTGAATATACGACGGGTTCCCGAGGGGGCTGTTCATTGCCGGAGGATTCGGCTACTTGCTCAAAGCCGACTGGATCGCCGCAACTGCGACCGGGGCCATAAGCTCATATCCCTTTTCGTTCGGATGCAGGCCGTCGCGCGAGACATCTTCTTTGAGCATCCCTTTGGCGTCCACCAGCGCAGAGAAGTAATCCGCATAGGTCTCGTGGCTCTTTGCGGCGTAGTCCTTCATCCATGTGTTCAGTTTCAGGATGTCGGAAGGCGGCCGGCCGTCGGTCATCTTTCGCGGCGCATAATCGCTCACGGGCGTCACCGAGCAGAGGATTACTTTAATCCCGTGCCCGTGCGCGAGTTCCGTCATCGCCATGAGATTCTCTTCCAGCATTTCGATGGTTTCCGGCCCTGTGTTGCGGGCGATGTCGTTGGTTCCGGCGAGCACGATCATCGCGGCCGGCTTCAGGTTGATCACGTCTTCATACATGCGAACGAGCATTTGCGGAGTGGTTTGTCCGCTGATGCCACGGTTTACATAGGGCTTGTTCGGAAAATAATCCGCCAGTTTCCACCCGTCAGTGATCGAATCCCCCATGAAAACCACCCGTTGCGGATCCGATTGCGACTTTAGTTTTTCATTATCCGCATGGTATCGGCCCAGCTGATTCCAGTCCAGCAGCTGATTGGCGAGGGTCTGAGCCGCTCCCGCAAGGCAGCAATTCGAGCGGGGCGGATTGAAATCGTCGACAAGCTGGGCGGATCCCGCCAAGGGGATTAATATCGCGACTAGAATGGAAACTGATCGGGGCATTGGTTCGTCCGGCATTATAGTTCAAGCTTCACCACGAGGAAATCAGGGGTGATTAACGGCAAAAAGATCGTTGTTGTGCTGCCCGCTTATAATGCCGAGAAGACTCTCGAAGCCACCGTACGTGAGCTTCCGGAACTCGTGGACGAGACGATTCTCGTCGATGACTTTTCGACCGATGCGACCGTAGCGCTGGCCCGGCGGTTGCGCCTTTCAGTACACGAACACGATCGGAACCGAGGCTATGGCGGCAATCAGAAGACCTGTTACCGCGAGGCCCTGAACCGCGGCGCCGACGTAGTCGTGATGACGCATCCCGATTATCAGTACTCGCCGTTGCTGGTTACCGCGATGGCGAGCATGGTGGCTTACGGTGTCTACGATCTCGCTCTGGGATCGAGAATCCTGGGCGGAGGCGCATTGCGCGGGGGCATGCCCATTTATAAGTACATTTCCAACCGCGTCCTTACGACGTTTCAGAACCTTGTGATGGGGGCGAGCCTTTCGGAATATCACACGGGTTATCGGGCCTTCAGCCGGGACCTTCTGAACGCTCTTCCCCTCGAGCGGAATTCCGACGATTTCGTGTTCGACAATCAGATGCTTGCGCAGGCAATTCTTTGCGGCGCGCGTATCGGCGAGATTTCCTGCCCCACACGTTACTTTCCGGAAGCGTCGTCGATCAATTTCAGCCGGAGCGCGATCTATGGCATGGGGGTGATCCGCACCGCCCTTCAGTTCCGCATGCGGAAGTGGGGGCTTGGCGCCAATCCGATATTCGATTTCCCGACGGAGCGGGGTCCGGGCCGTCAGGAAGCGCAGCGCCATGTAGCGTCCGCTGCACGAGACCGATGAATTTCGCCCGAGCGCTGCGAAATCCTGCGGCGCTCACGGCGCTGCTTGTCGTTCTGGTGGCCGGGTGCGTGGCGCGCCTCTGGCTTGCGCCGCTGTCTTCCAGCCTTTGGGTGGACGAAATCGTCACGACGTTCGTCATTCATTTCCCGCACAGCGCATCCTTCGACATAGCCCCACAGGTACCGGAGTCCCTCTACTACTGGCTGCCCCGCACATCGTGGGCGATCTTCGGAGATGCCGAATGGGCGCTACGCCTGCCGAGCGTTCTCGCCATGGGCGCCGCTTTGTTCTTTGTGGTCCGGATCGCCATGCGGGTGATCGATCGCCGCGCGGGATGGCTGGCATTCTTCCTTTGCCTGACGCTCAGCGTGCTCGATTTTCTGGCGATCGACGCCCGCCCGTACGCTTTCGGACTGGCTGTCGCGTCGGCGGGCGCGTTGTTTCTGGTTCGCTGGTTTGACGATTTGCGCTGGATCGACGGAATCGCGTTTGCGGTCTGCGCGGCGCTGCTCTGGCGCATCCATCTTCTTTATTGGCCCTTCTACCTTGTTTATGGCGGTTACGCCCTTGCGCGTCTGATCTGCCGCGATACCCGGCTTTCCGTCGCGCGGGTGATCGCCGTTTTTGCGGTAATCGTGGCCGCGCTGCTCCCCGTTGTGGCGACCGCTGTGGGGCGTCTCCATGGCGCCGAAACGCACGCCTTTATGCCGCTGCCGAAGTTTCGCCAGTTCTATTACATGATTCATGTGAATGTCCTGCTGATCTGCGGCGGGGCGGCCTGGTTATTGCACGCGTATCTGAAGTGGAAGCCGTCGGCGGCTCCGGTGACCGTTCCGGCTTGGGTTCTGATCATCGGATGGTGGCTCGCGTGTCCGGTTTGCCTGTTTATTTATTCCAGGATCTCCGGAAACGGCATCTTTATTTCGCGCTACGTTTCTCTGATGTATCCGGGCATCGCGCTGGCGGCAACGGCACTGGTCGCCCAATTCCTTCCGGATCGGGGATGGAGGTATGGCGCGGCGGCGGCCGGCATCATCGCTCTGTTTCTGATGGGGCAATGGTCGGCGAAGTCGCCGGCGCACACGCCCGACGACTGGCGAGCCGCGGCGGCGATGGAAAAAGCGATTTCGACGGACTCGACGCCGGTGCTCTGTGCGAGCCCCTTTATCGAGGCGCAGTCTCCCGGGTTCTCTCCCGCCTATGCTCTTCCGGGCTTCCTGTTTTCGAATCTGACCTACTATCCGATTCGGGGAAGACTCCGTCTCTTCCCGTTCAGCCCTTCGGAGCAGGCGGAGAAGTACGCGTTAAGTCTTTTGAAGAATGAGTTAGTGCCGGCGCGCCGGTTCGTTTTGTACGGCTCAAACTACGGATCGGGATACCTGATGCGATATCTCGCCAAGCGTCCGGAACTGGCGGGGTGGAAAATCGATTCCACGCACTTCGGCAGCATCCTGATTGTGACGTTCGACGCTGGTCTGCAGCAGGCGATCAGAAGGTGATGCGGGACTTCTTCGATTCGACCTTTTTGAAGTCCAGGCCCGGGACGTTCTTGAGGTCGTCAAGTCCCTTGAAATCGCCTTTGTCGGTCCGGTACTGAACGATCGCGGCGGCTTCGGCGCGCGTGAGCGAGAGACTGGTTTCGATCTCTACCGGCGTCGCCTTGTTCACGTTGACGGGACGCGCCGCCTCGGGGCCGAAGTTCTTCGTGAGGTAGCCAAGTATGGCCTCGTACTCGTCATCGGTGCCTTCCGCGCCCATGTTGACCATCTTGGAAACGGTCTCTTCCCAACCTGTACGGCTCTGACGGAGCGAGACGGCCTGCTCGGCCGAGTGGCATTTGCCGCAGACCTTCATCAATTCGTCGTGGCCGGGTCCTGTCGGCAGATCGGCGAGCGCCAATGACGAACACAGGCCCGTGCCGACGATTAGAAGAAAGAGACGTTGCGTAAACCTAGACATACGGAAATCTGTTTCCAGCATACTACCTGGATTCAGCGCTCGAAGGGCGCAAACAACTGCCCTCGGCGCCCTTCAATCGAGATGACCTCGCCTGGCCGGTTCCAGGGAATACGCACGATGGCGAGGCCAAAAATCTGTCCGTCGGGCGAAGCGGCGGCCGATGTGACTTCTCCGGCTTCCTTATCTCCGGCTAACAGTTTGGCTCC
Organism: Bryobacteraceae bacterium; assembly: GCA_035262625.1. Taxonomy (GTDB): domain Bacteria; phylum Acidobacteriota; class Terriglobia; order Bryobacterales; family Bryobacteraceae; genus BOG-234. The sequence continues at coordinate 11,388 of DATFSM010000002.1, read as the reverse complement.
CTTGGCCGGAGTTTGGGCGTTGTCGAGGGCGAATCCCATCAGCGTCTTGTTCACGTGCCCCCGCGAGCGAATCCGTTCCACGATTTCCTGCCCGAGGTAGCATCCCTTCTGGAAATGGACCGCGTGCATTTGCTGGGTTTCCTGCGGGAGCGAGCTTTCGTTGATGTCGCGCCCGTATCGTGGACGGAAATTTGTGATGCGGACGACGTCGGCCTCTTCGGCCGATGCGCTGACGCCCCCGGCGGCTTCCAGCGCCTGAATCAGTTCTTCGCGACGGGCGGCGGGCGCGTAAATCCTAACGCCGTCTGTCGAGGCTTCGGCGAAGCGCGCGACCGACGCATCGCCCCATTCCGCGTGTGAGTACCGAGGGTTGGGCGAGGGAAGGCCGGCCTCGCCTGCGACGCGCTCGGATTCCGGGCCCTCCAGCGCTATGCAGCAAGTGTCAGCGCCGATGTCTTCGAGCGTCACGTCATCCGCGATGATGTATCGATCGAGATGCTGGAAGACGGTCTCGCGCGTCTCGGGTTCGGTATCCAGGAGGAAATGGTCGCTGAAGCACAGGATGCAGGCGTCGGCGAGAATCCGGCCCTGCGCGTTCAGGAAAAATGTATACAGCCCGTCGCCAAGCTTCATCTGTTGGACGTGGTTGGTGGTCATCGCGTGGAGGAGACGCGCGCGATCTTCGCCTGTCACGCGGATGCGTCCGCGAGTGGAGAGGTCCAGAATGCCCGCGCCGTGAAGCAGGGCTCCGTAGCCGGGCGTTAACTCTGCCCCAGCCACCGCAACACCGCCGAAAGAGCGACGATCACCACGCCACTGATCACCACGCCGGTCAGCTGGCGTGAGCGTCTGGGGTTGTCGAGCCGACCAGCAAGTATCAGCGCCGCGAAGACATGCAGGGCGAGAAGAACCTTGATTCCGAAAATCGCGTGATACGCCGGCGTCAGGCCCGTCTTTCTCAGGAAATTGAAGATACCGGAAATCAGAATGCCGATGATCCCGGCGATCGCGAATGGCTTCCACGCCGCCGCGAAGGCATTCTCAACCCTGCTCCTCGCTTCGCCGCTCACCGACTCCGCCGCCGGGGCTCCCCCGAACCTCCATGCCGCCGCGCCGCCGACGAGTGTGATTGCGGATGCAATATGAAGGAACCGCATCAAAATTGCCAGCGTCGCCATAAACATAGATGATGCGTTATCGGCTAATCTGGATGCAATGTCAGCCGGCCTTTTGGGGGACTCGGTCTTTGGGGACTCGGAGTGATTCATGAGATTCTGGCGGTCGGGCTACTGAGATGTAATTGCTCAGTTGTCGGGGATGAGGCGTCTCGCGACGCGATCGTGACGGACCCCGGCGACGACATCTCCGCCATCGCGGCGCTGCTGAAGAAACACGATCTGAAGGTCAGCCTGATCGTCATCACTCACGCTCATATCGACCACATCGGCGGCGCGAAAAAGCTGCGCGATCTCACGAACGCGCCCGTCTACATGCACGAAGACGATTCCGCACTGGCGGCTAATCTGGGTATGCAGGCCGCGTGGCTCAGCATCGAAACGCCCGAAAATCCGGGCATCGACCGCCTGGCGCACGAAGGCGACCGTCTCGCGATCGGCGCCTTTGAAGCCCACGTTCTTCACACGCCGGGCCACACGCCGGGAAGCCTTTCGCTCTACATCCCGACGGAAAAGAAGCTGATCGCCGGGGACACCTTGTTCCGCGGGAGCGTCGGGCGAACGGACCTCCCCGGGGGCGACGCGCGCCGCATCGCGCACTCGATTCGCGGAAAACTGTATACATTACCGGAAGATACGATCGTGATTCCCGGGCATGGCGAGGAGACGACGATCGGGCGCGAGAAGGTTTCGAATCCCTTCGTCCGCGCCTAACTGCGTTCCTGGGCTGGCTTCCTGATTTCGGTCATCACGCCGCTGATCAGTTCTTTCGCGTCCGTGATCGACTTGGTGATGATCTGAATGTCCATCGCCGGTTTGCCCGGCTGGCGCGCGCTCTGGCAATACACGCCGTGCTGACCGACCAGCACGAGGGCATCGGTCAGAATGTCGAGCGCAACGGCCAGCCTGCCGCGCGGGACGCCCATCATGAACTCGTGTTTGTCCAACTCATCGCGCCGCTCGTCATACACGCTCACAGACTCAAGTCTACGAGAACGAGCGGCCCCTTTTGCGAAAATCGAATTTTCTGATGCCTGCAGGGCTGTTCATTACTTTTGAAGGTTTGGATGGATGCGGTAAGACCACGCAGATCCGGCTTCTTGCGCAAGCGCTTCGCGACCGTGGGCGCGCTGTGGTCGAGACCGCCGAGCCCGGCGGCACCGATATCGGACGGCAGATCCGGCGCATCCTGCTCGATCCCGCGAACAAGGCGATTCACTCGCGTACCGAACTGCTCTTGTACTTCGGAAGCCGCGCCCAGAATGTGGAGGAGGTAATACGTCCCACACTTTCCCGCGGCCAGGATGTGATCTGTGACCGGTTCACCGACTCTACGCTGGTGTACCAGGGTTGCGGCCGCGGGCTGGATACGCAGATGATTCTGGATCTCGATCGCATCGCATGTAACGGCCTTGTCCCCGACCTGACCCTCTTGATCGATATCGACCTCGATACCAGCCTGCAGAGAGCGAGGCGGCGCAACGAGCGCTGCGACGCCGCCGAATCCCGTATCGACGAGGAGAGCTTCGCCTTTCACGACCGCGTCCGGCGCGGTTATCTCGGGCTTGCTGAACAGCATCCGGGACGGTTCCGTCTCATCGACGGAAGGGCTTCCGTTGAAGAAGTGGCCGATTCCATCTGGAAAGCTGTGGCGCCTCATGTTTGAGCCTTTTTACGGCAACCGCCATACGCAGGATGCGCTCGGCCGAATGATCGATGGCGGGCGCATTCCGCAGACGCTGTTGTTTGCCGGCATTGAAGGGCTCGGGAAGGCGACGCTCGCCCGCCGCTTTGCGGCGCAACTTCTCGGCGGCGCCGCTCAGATCGAAAAAGACGATCTGAGCCTTCCCGAAAACGCATCGCTGATTGCGTCCCGCGAGAAACTTCCCGCGGACAAGCGGAACGAAGATCCGCTGCTCTTCGGGACGCACCCGGATTTCCTGACCTTTCCGCCGGACGGCCCGCTGCGTCAGATGGGAATTCCGCAGATGCGTTTGCTCAAGGAACGCGCGCAGTATAAGCCCCTCAAGGGCGCCCGCCGTATTTTTCTAATAGACGGCGCCGATCGCGCGGGGGAGCAGGCGGCCAATTCTCTGCTCAAGACGCTGGAGGAACCGCCCGACCACCTGATCCTGATCCTGACCGCGGAAAACGTGTACGATCTGCTTCCGACGATTCGGTCGCGGTCGGTCATCCTGAATCTTTCGCCGCTGTCGAATGATGAGATGAGGGCGTTCGCCGGCGAGCGTGGAATGCAGGATGCCGAGCGCCGCATCGCTCTCTCCGGCGGGAGTCCGGGCCTCGCCGCCTCGCTGGATATCGAGGTCTACCAGAAACGCCGCGCCGCTATGCTGGCGCTGCTCAAAACAGGCGCTGGCGCCGCGCCTTACGGATCGTGGCTGCCTGTTTCGGAGGCGCTCTCCCGGAACAGGAGCGAGAAGCTGGAGTTGTATCTTAAGCTCCTGTACGAACTGTTGCGGGATCTGACGATCCTGTGTGAGGGAGGCGGTTCGATTCGGAATTCGGATCTCACAACGGAGTTGACCACTCTCGCGCGGCGCGTTTCGCGCGCCTGGCTGATCAATGCGGTTTCGGCGGTGGATGAAGTGGCGGAGTTGCTGCGGCGCAATATCCAGAAGCCGATTGCGCTTGACGGGATGTTGATGCGGTTGCGGGCTTCAGCAGCTTAAGGCCGATTCAGATATTTCTCGTAAAGCTGCTTTTGGCGGGTATTCAGGTCCATCGGCTTACCGTCGATGAACACCATTTTGATCTGAGTCGTTGTTTCCAGCGGATCGCCGTCGGTGACGATGAGGTCCGCCATTTTGCCTTCGTCGATCGATCCCAGCCGCTTGCCTAATCCGAAGATCTCCGCGGCGTTCAGCGATATCGCTTTATACGCCTCATCGTGCGGAAGACCGAAGGGAACCGCCGCGGCGGCCTGATAGGGGAGATTTCGGGTGCTTTTCGCGCTGAACGTGCCGATCGAGAATTTGATCCCGGCTTTGTAGAGATCGGCGGGGGTCGTGTACGACCGATCGTAAGGATCGTCGCGGTTCAGCGGAAGCGAAAGGGTCGGACCGAGGACGACGGGAATGCCTCGGGCTTTGATCAGGGGCAACACTTTGTAAGCCTCGTAGGCGTCGGCCAGGACGATCCGGATCTTCTCACGGTCCGCGAAACGGATGGCGTCGCGGATCTCGCGTTCGCGAACGGCGGTGACGAAGAGGGGCTCTTTTCCCTCGAGCACCGGGAGCATGGCTTCGTAGCGGCGATCAGCCTTCAGCCCCGTGGCCTTTGCATTCTTCGCCTGCCGATAACGCCGCGCCGCATCGAAGAAGGCGTTCAGTTCCTTCATCTTTTCGTCGTAGGCTTTTTTTGCTTCCGAGTAAGGAATGACCTTTTCTTCAACGGCGGTCGTTGGCTCGTCGTCATCACCTTCGGGCTCGTGCGGAGGGATGACCGTTGTCTGGATGGCTGGAAAACGCAGATGAATCGCGGTCGCGGGAGCCACCGTCATCGAGTCGTTGACAGACCCGTCCAGATGGATCAGGGAGAGTTCGCCTGACAGGAGGTCGCCCTGGGGCACTTCCATCGCGCTTGTGACGCCGTTCCCTCTTGAAGCCGGGATTTGTTCGTTTGCGGGATTCACGACTGCCGCCGGGTCCAGTTGCGGATTAAACAGGCCGCTCTCACGCGAATCCGGGGCGCCTTGCTCGGTCGACTTCTCGAGGCCGATCGTCGAAGCGGAATCGATCATCCCGGGGTATACCTGTTCGCCCTGGATATCGATCACGGGAACGCCTTCCGGGGCGGAGAGATTCTTTCCCAGCCCGACGATTTTGCCGTCGCGCACGAGAATCGAACCGTTTTCAATGACTGGGCCGGAGATGGTGTGAATCGAACCGCCGCGAAGAAAGAAGGTTCCCGAGAGCGGCGGAGTCTGAGCGCTGAGCGCGCCGGCGATCAGCGCCAGCTCCGCGTATCTCCACATCCTGAACCACATTTTCAGCGTTGGCCGGATGCGTGCGCCGCCAGAGCCTTCTCGCGCGCTGCGCGATATTCCTTGACCGCCTCGACGAGGGGCGGCATCGGGGCAACGCCCAACTCCGCCATCCGCGCGTTTTCGAGGGCGGAGAATTTCGGTCTCCGGGCTGCGGTGCGGTATTCGCGTTCGTTGGTGGGCTTCAGGTCGGCGGTGACGCCGAAGATTCCGAAAATCAGTTTGGCGTATTCAAACCAGGAGATCGGATCACCGCCGCCGATGTGAAAGATCCCCGATGCGTTTCTCTCGCAGAGATCGATCGAACGGGCAGCGAGCCAGGGAGCGTAGGTTGGCGACGCGACGTGGTCCTCGACGACGCGAATGGGCTTGCCTTCGCGCGCGAGCCGCAGCATGAGTTCGGGGAAGTTGCCGCGCGCGGTGTGGAGAGCGCCGGGGCCGAACACGCCTGAAGTCCGCACGACGAGCGCGTCGTCACAATAGGCCTGCGCGTAGAGTTCCCCGGCCAGTTTCGAAACCGCGTATGCCCCCAGCGGGCGGACCGCATCAGTCTCCCGATAGGGTCTCCGGAGCGCGCCGTCGAACACGTAATCGGTCGAAAAGTGAACGAGGCGCGCGTCGTTCTGACGGCAGGCCAGCGCAAGGTTCCGAACGGCGAGGCCATTGGCCTCCATGGCCGCCATTGGCTCACGCTCGGCGACATCGACCTGGTTATACGCAGCAGCGTTGAACACCACGGAAGGATCGAAAGACCCCACGGCTTTCTCAACGTGGTCCGCGTTCGTAATATCGAGGCGCGCTCTTTCGAACGCTTCTACCTCATATCCCCGGCGTTTCAACTCCGCGCACAGTTCGACGCCTAACTGCCCGAATGCGCCGAAGACGGCAGCTTTTTTTTTCATTGAGATTCCGTCAGCGAATGGCGAACACCGCTCCCACTATGCCTGCCGCGCAGACGACCAGAACAGCGCCCACCCAGAACATCCAGGACAAACCGAGAAACGACCTGGAACGAGAGACTTTTGCCGGGACGCGGTTTGCGCCACACTCTTTTGCGCTGTGGCGGCGGCCTACGATCTGGCTGATCTGCTGCTTGCCTACCCGGTCCGCGATTACGATCGTTCCCGAGTTGGCGCTAGTCGTCGTCTCGATCAGTTGCGTGCGCAACGGTTCCGGAACTTCCTGCACGGAACGGTAAAAGCCCATATCGCCCGCCGTCGCGATCATCACAGCGGAGGTCTTCATCACGCCCGAGACCTTCTGCACGAACGCTACCCCGCAAGACGGGCAACTCGCGTAGTCGGCGTCCAGATCGGTGAAGCAGCGCGGGCAGGTCATGGCTCTACCTCGTGGTTCTAACTCGTGACGCCCACCGGAGCCGCCGTGGCGGTGTTGCGCGATGAGGCCGCCTGAGCCCCGAAGTGGCCCAGAATCACCTGAATAAAGCCCATCGCCGCCTTTGAGAGCGCCTTATCTTTACGATAAATCAGGCCAAGCCGTCGAATCATCGGTTCCGGCGACAGCGGCAGCGAGCTGAGCGAACCGGATGCCACATCTTCACGGCAGGTGGATGCTGCGAGGAAGGAGACTCCCAGGCCGGCCTTGACGAAGCGTTTCATCGTTTCGGTCGAGTCCAGTTCCATCGAAACCCGGATCTCGTCCTCCACTTTCTCAAACCAGGCGTTCAGCCGGCTACGCGTCATTCCGGACTGCGGAAGAAGCAGGGGATAGCGAACCAGGTCTTCACACGCCACGCGTTCCAGCGCGGCCAGCGGATGACCGGCGGGGACCACGCAGTGGATCTCGTCACGAAGCAGATCGACTACCTGCACGCGCTTCTCGGCTACGGGCAGCTGGGTGAGTCCGAAATCGGCAACATTTTCCATGACGGCCTCTACGACTCGCGAGCCGTAGGAGCGATTCACCTGGAGCTGAACGCCGGGGAACTGGTTTTTATACTCCGCGAAGACGCCGGGCAAAATATGGATACAGGTGGCTTCGTTCGCCGCAATTACGAGTTCCCCGCGCGGCGAGGTCTCCAGTTCGTTCAGGGCGTTCTGCGCCTGCCGCCGAAGGTCCAGCATTTGCTCGGCGTATTGGGCAAAGAGTTTTCCTGCCGTCGTCAGAGAGATCCGGCTGCCAAATCGTTCAAAAAGCTCGGCTTTCAGTTCATGCTCGAGCTGGCGGATCTGGGCGCTGATCGCCGGCTGCGTCCGATAGCACGTCTGGGCAGCCTTCGAAAAGCTCTTAAGACGTACAATTTCGAGGAAGGTGTGGATCTGATCGAAATCCATGCGGGGCCGTGCGCGATCGCTAAGGTTGAAAGCATTTTAGCAGACGGGATACCTCCAGCCCCCGTTCCGCACCAACCCGACAGGGCCATTCGGGCTCATCGTGGGGGCAGTGATACTATAAAAACACCGAATATTGATCATGCGGCGAGGCTGCTCCCGCGAGTCCGATTGACAGAGCGATGTCAATCCGATATTCTGTTAAGGTTTGGCTGTAGATTCAGCTGCCAGCTACCATCTCCGGCGTCGGAGATCCGGCTGGAGCGAGGTCCCGAGGTTCACGGTGAACCCGCTTTCGGGCGGTTGCTTTACTGATGGACATGGACCTTTCTAAAACCTGAGCGGCAGGCTTTTTCAGTCCGCTCGAATCAAGACGACGCAGTACATTGCGGTAAACCTTTCCGGTCTGAGGTATGTGGGCCGGCGACGGGCCTGTCCCAGAGCCTGAGCTTTTTTAAGGAAGTTTTTTAGTGCCGACATTCAATCAACTTGTTCGCAAAGGGCGGAAAGCGCCCGCATGGAAAACCGCCAGTCCGGCTTTGCAGAGCTGCCCGCAGAAGCGTGGCGTTTGCACTCGCGTTTATACATCGACGCCCAAGAAGCCGAACTCGGCCCTCAGGAAGGTTGCCCGTGTCCGCCTCACCAATGGCGTAGAAGTGACGACTTATATCCCCGGCGTCGGACACAATCTGCAGGAGCACTCGATTGTGCTGATCCGCGGCGGTCGCGTAAAGGACCTTCCGGGCGTTCGCTATCACGTGGTTCGCGGAGCTCTCGACACCGCCGGTGTCGCGAACCGCAAGCAGAGCCGTTCGAAGTACGGCGCGAAGCGGCCCAAGGCGGCGACGAAGTAGTTGGAAGGTAATTAAGGAACAGACAGAAAATGCCACGACGCAGAGGCGCAGACAATCGTGAAGTTCCGGCCGATCCGGTTTACGGCTCGACGCTGGTCGAAAAATTCATCTGCTCGATGATGTGGGACGGCAAGAAGTCGACGGCTCAGAAAATCTTCTACGCATCGATGAAGAAGCTCGAAGAGCGCGGCGGCGGCGAAGAGTCGATCAAGTTATTCAAGAAGGCGGTTGAGAACGCCAAGCCGCTGCTCGAAGTGAAAACGCGGCGCGTCGGCGGCGCCAACTATCAGGTGCCGATCGAAGTTCCGCAAAACCGCCGCACGAGTCTTGCGATCCGCTGGATCCTCGGCAACGCGCGCGGCCGGGCGGAAAAGGGTATGGCGGACAAGCTCGCCAACGAACTGAACGACGCGGCGAATCTCAGGGGCGGGGCCATCAAGAAGCGCGACGATGTGCACCGCATGGCGGAAGCCAACAAAGCGTTCGCGCACTATCGCTGGTAAGTCAGGGTTTTTCGGGTTTCCGGTCTTAAGAGAAGTCAGGTTTTAAGAACTCATGCCACGCACGATACCTCTGGAGAGGATGAGAAATATCGGCATCGCCGCTCACATCGATGCCGGTAAAACGACCACGACGGAACGCATCCTGTATTACACGGGAAGGTCGCACAAGATCGGCGAAGTTCATGAAGGCACGGCCACCATGGACTGGATGGAGCAGGAGCAGGAGCGCGGCATCACGATTACGTCGGCGGCCACGACTTGCTCATGGCGCGACATGCAGATCAACATTATCGACACCCCGGGGCACGTCGACTTCACTGCCGAAGTCGAGCGCTCGCTGCGCGTGCTCGATGGCGCGGTGGCGGTGTTCGACGCCGTCGCCGGCGTTCAGCCGCAGTCGGAAACCGTGTGGCGGCAGGGCGATAAGTATCGTGTCCCCCGAATCTGCTTCATCAATAAGATGGACCGCGTCGGCGCGGATTTCTATCGCGCTGTCGATACCATCGTGGATCGCTTGAAGGCGCGTCCGGTGCCGATCCAGATTCCGGTCGGCGCGGAAGATCAGTTCAAGGGCGTCGTAGATCTCGTCGAAATGAAGGCCGTGATCTGGCGCGACGAGACACTCGGCGCGAAATTCGATGTCGTCGACATTCCCGCAGACCTGCTCGACAAGGCGAAGTCCTATCGCGAGCAGATGATCGAGGCTGTCTCCGAGTTCGACGATACGCTTTTCGAAAAATTCATCAACGGCGAAGCGCTGACGACCGAAGAGATCCGAGCGGGGATCCGCAAGGCGACTATCGGGCTGAAGGTTTTCCCGGTGATCTGCGGTTCAGCGTTTAAGAACAAGGGTGTCCAGACAATGCTCGACGCCGTCGTGGATTACCTCCCCTCGCCGCTCGACATCCCGGCCGTAACCGGAACGGACATTGACGATCATGCGAAGATTCTGACCCGCGAAGCTTCGGACGACGAGCCGTTTTCGGCTCTGGTGTTCAAGATCATGACCGACCCCTACTCGGGGCAGCTCGCGTTCTTCCGGGTTTACTCGGGCAAGATGAACGCGGGCGAATCGGTTTACAACGTCGCGAAGGGCCGCAAAGAGCGCGTCGGCCGTCTGATGCGCATGCATGCCAATAAGCGTGAGGACATTCAGGAAATCCTCGCGGGCGATATCTGCGCGGCGGTCGGTCTCAAGACCGTTTCGACCGGCGACACGATCTGCGATGAAAAGGCGCCGATCATTCTCGAAAAGATCGATTTCCCGACGCCGGTGATTCAGCTTGCGGTCGAGCCGAAAACCAAGGCCGATCAGGAAAAGATGGGCATGGCGATCGCGAAGCTGGCGCAGGAAGATCCGACCTTCCGCGTGGCTACCGACCCCGAAACCGGACAGACGATTCTCTCCGGGATGGGCGAGCTGCACCTCGAAATCATCGTGGACCGCATGATGCGCGAGTTCAACGTGGTCGCGAACGTGGGTAAGCCGCAGGTCGCCTATCGCGAAACGATCCGCCATACGGCGGAATACGATTACACCCACAAGAAGCAGACGGGCGGCAGCGGTCAGTACGCGCGCTGTAAGCTGCGCGTCGAGCCGAATCCCGAAAAGGGCTTCGAATTCGAGAACGAGATCAAGGGCGGCACGATTCCGAAGGAGTTCATTCCCGCGGTCGAAAAGGGCGTGGTGGAAGCGCTCGAAGGCGGTATCCTCGCCGGGTTCCCGATGGTCGATGTGAAAGTGTCCGTGTTCGACGGCGCCTATCACGAAGTCGATTCTTCGGAAATGGCGTTCAAGATCTGCAGTTCGATCTGCGTGAAGGAAGCCTGTAAGAAGGCGAAGTCGGTGCTTCTTGAACCGGTGATGGCGGTCGAAGTCGTTGTTCCCGACGAATACATGGGTTCGGTGAACGGCGATCTGATTTCCCGCCGTGGCCAGCTCGAAGGGACCGAAATTCAGGGCACGACGCAGATCATCAAGGCCAGCGTTCCGCTGAGCGAGATGTTCGGTTATGCGACCGAGCTTCGTTCGCGCACGCAGGGCCGCGGAAGTTTCACAATGCGCTTCTCCCGCTATGAGGAAGTTCCGAAGAACATTTCGGAAGAGATCGTGGCGCGGGTGCAGGGCAAGGTTACGAAGTAGGCGCAGTTAAGCAAGGCTGAAAAGGAGATTGGTGGCAAATGGCGAAAGAGAAATTTGACCGCAGTAAGCCGCACGTGAACATCGGCACGATCGGTCACATCGATCACGGAAAGACGACTTTGACGGCGGCGATCACGAAGGTGCTGGCGAAACACAATCCCAAGGTGTCGTTCCGGTCGTTCGATTCGATCGACAACGCGCCGGAAGAAAAAGCGCGCGGTATCACGATCGCGGCGTCGCATGTGGAATACGAGACAGCGAAGCGGCATTACGCGCACGTGGACTGCCCGGGTCACGCCGATTACATCAAGAACATGATCACGGGCGCGGCGCAGATGGACGGCGCGATTCTCGTGGTGGCGGCGACCGACGGCCCCATGCCCCAGACGCGTGAGCACATTCTGCTGGCCCGCCAGGTC
>DATFSM010000001.1:0-23377 GCA_035262625.1 Bryobacteraceae bacterium | reverse complement strand
AGCCGGCGGTGTTCAGTCCGTCGCCCACGTTGTTGTTGTTGGGGGCCGGATACTGAGCGAGCAGTTTCGCGACAGCTGGATCGATGCCGATGTGAAGGGGATCCGCGGCTGCGATGTTGAACTGCTGGACCGCGCCGCTCGAATCGGCCCATTCGAAGATTCCCTGGCGGGCGGTCGTGGTCGGTACCGTCCGTTCATGGACGGTCTGCTGATGGGTTCGACGCCCCTGGAAGTTCCCGAAGATGAAGGTGCGGTTTTTGCGGATGGGACCACCGAAACTGCCGCCGTAAATGTTCTGTATGAACTGGGGCGTCGCGCCGCCGGACTGATTGTTGAACCAGTCGTTCGCGTTCAGATCGGTGTTGCGAAGGTAATCGAAGGCGTTGCCGTGATACTGATTGGTGCCTGACCGTGTGACGAGCTGAATTTCGCTTCCGGCGCTTCGGCCGTATTCGGCGTTGAAGCCCGAGGTCAGTACATTAACCTGCTCGACGGAATCCGTGTTATTCGCGGTGAGCGAGAGGCCCATTCGGGGCGCAACGGAGTCGTTGACATCGACACCGTCGAGGGTGCTGTTGCTGCTGCCCTGGCGGAGGCCGTTGACGTGGGAGAAGCTGGCGTCCTGCCCGGCGCGGACGTCGATCTGAACGCCCGGCTGAAACATGGCGAGCGTTATCGGAGTGCGCGCAAGCTGCGGCAGATTGTCCACCGCCTTCATGTTGATGGCAGAGCCGACCTGCGAATCCGTGGTCTGAACCGCCGGAGCGATGGCATCAATGGTAACGCTGTCTCCCACCTGACCAACCTGGAGCTTGATTGTTTCCGAAACCGTCGCACCGACGGTGAGTTCGACACCGTTGAGAACTTCTTTGCGAAATCCCTGGGCTTCGACCACCAGATCGTAGAAACCGGGCTGAAGCGCGACGAACGCGAATGTGCCCTCGGGACCGCTGGTCGTGTTAGCGCTAACCTGGGTGCGAGTTTCGGTGGCGATTACTTTCGCCCCCGCGATCACGGCGCCCGACGGGTCCTGTACGACGCCGTCGATACGACCGGTGGTCACCTGCGCGAACGCGGTCAGCGCGATCGACGCAATAAGCGTGGCTTGTAAGGAATTCCTAAACATCTTTACCCCCAGCGAACGCGGACAAAGCCCCTGTACTTCCAAGAGCTTATGAAAAACGGCCCAATTGGATTTCGATAGCGTAGCATGATGCGGCCCTTGATTTGTAAAGACTTTGCGCGCCTCAGTAAGTTCGCCAGTGTGATACTGTCAGGCGATCATGCAGACCAGCGCGAGGCGGGAATCGATCGGGCGGCAGGTTCCGGCGCATTGAACCGGACGGCGTTGCTGCGGAAACGGGAGTTTGCTCTTGCGGCTCTCGCGATCGCCTTGGCGTTCATAATCCTGAATCTCAGGGCCTACGACGGTTTTTTCCAGGATGACGAGATCGATACTCTTTCGTGGTCGCCTTCGCGACATTTGTCCGAGTATGTGATTGCTTTTCTGAAGCCGACCTTCGATGTCTCGAACTTCCGGCCGGTAGGACATATCTACTATCTGCTGATGGGACGGGCGTTCGGGCTCGATTTTCCGCCCTACGTTACGCCTCTGTTCGTAATTCATCTGCTCAACGCGGCGCTGCTGTTCCTGCTGCTGCGCAGGATTTCGATCGGGCAATGGGCGGCGCTGGCGGGCACTGCTTTCTTTACCCTCAGCGCGTCTGCTTTCGATGTCTATTGGAAGCCGATGTACGTGTTCGACTTGTTGTGCGCCACGTTTGCGCTGGCGAGCATGTTGCTCTACACGCAGCGGCGATGGATTCTGAGCTTCGTCGCGTTCTGGTGCGCCTACAAAGCAAAAGAAATCGCCGTAACGCTTCCCCTTGTTCTGCTGGCATATGAGTATTGGTTGGGCAACCGGCGTTATCGGCCGCTCATTCCATTCTTTGCCGTAGCCGCATCGTTCGGATTGCAGGGAATTCTGCTCAATCCGAACAAAGACAACGAATACACGTTTCGATTCACCCCGGCGGCGCTGCTCGCAACGGCGCCGTTTTATGCCGGCAGGTTTCTGCTGATCCCTTTTAGCGGGTTCGCGCTCCTGGCGCTCGCGCTTCTCCGGGACCGGCGGGTGTGGTTCGGGCTGATAACGGGCGGCGCGTTCCTGTTTGTGCTGCTCTTTTTGCCGGGGCGGCTGTTCGAAGCCTATGCCTATTTGCCCCTGGCTGGCGCCACGATCGCGATGGCCGCCTCGGCGACACACATTCGCCCGGTATGGGCGTGGGCGGCGCTGGCGCTGTGGATGCCGTGGAACATCCGCGACCTGCACAGGGAAGCGCGAATAAAGCTGGCTCTTGACGATGAGGCAGCGGCCTACGTTTTCCAAATGCAGGAATGGGCTGCCCGGCATCCAGGCACGCCGGGCACGCTTGTCTACTCGGGGCTGCCGCGCGGATATCATCACTGGGGTGTGAACGGAGCCTGGAACATCGCCCATAAGACCCTCGGACTGTCGGCCTATTATGTGGGCTGGCCCGAAGCCGCGAAGGCAGCCGCCTCGGGCCCGGTCACGGTGGGTACGTGGGGCTGGGACGGACGCACGGGCAGACTTGTCCTTCATACGCAACCATGAAAATTCCGAGACTGCGGTGGATTCTGGCGGGTCTGCTGTTCCTTGCGACTGCCATCAACTATGCCGACCGGCAGGCGCTGGCGGTGGTTTCCGACCGGATTCGAACCCAGTTCGGAATGACCGAGATCGATTATTCGCGCATTCTGGCCGGGTTCTTTCTTGCGTACGCGATTATGTACGCCGGCTCGGGGTATGTAGTGGACCGGCTGGGCGCCAAACGGAGCTTTTCGTTGTTTATCGGGGTGTGGTCGTTCGCATCCGTGATGCATGCGTTCGCAAGCGGCGTATGGACCTTCGGAATCGCTCGGTTCGTTCTGGGGCTGGGAGAGCCGGGGAACTGGCCCGCCGCGACGAAAGCGGTTTCGGAGTGGTTCGCGCCGAAGCAGCGGGCGCTGGGCGTCGGGATCTTCAACGCAGGGTCTTCGGTGGGCTCGGCGTTGGCTCCGCCGGTGGTTTCGTGGTTGACGATCGAATACGGTTGGCAGTTCGCGTTTATCGCGGTGGGCGCCGCGGGATTCCTGTGGCTGATTTTGTGGTGGATTCTGTATGACTCGCCGCACCGCAGCCGGTTTTTGAAGGAGAGCGAATACCGGGAGTTCAAGGACGAAGTATTGCCGCCAACCGAGAGCAAGCCCGCGTCGGCGGAACGGGTGGACTGGGGCCACGTGGTACGGACGCGGGAGGCGATCGCTCTGTGCCTTGCGCGAACATTTACCGATCCGGTGATTTACTTTGTGATTTTCTGGCTGCCGGCTTACCTGGTGAAGGAACGGGGATTCAACCAGAGAATGATCGGCAAGTATTCGTGGCTGCCGTTTGTGTTCGGCGGCATCGCATATCTGCTGGGCGGATGGCTTTCGGGGTGGCTGATGAACCGAGGATGGATTCTGCCTCGCGCGCGCAAGCGGATCATGCTGCTCGGAGCGATGTGCCTGCCCGTGGCGATTCTGGCCCCCTTCGCGCCGAACGCGGGGCTGGCGATCGCGGCGACCTGCTTCATCACGTTCGGGCACGGCTTCTGGACGGCAAACCTTCAGACGCTGCCCGCGGACTTGTTCCCTGGGCATGAGGTGGGCACGGTGGCCGGGTTCTCGGGGATGGGCGGAGCGATCGGGGGGCTGGTGGCGAACCTCTGGACCGGGTACATCGTGTCGCGGTTCTCCTATGCGCCGATTTTCATCACGGCCGGGCTGATGCACCCGATGAGCATGTACATCATTTTTCGCATGTTGCCGGATTCGAAGTTCGCGCGGCGGAACTGATTAGCGGAGCCAGATCGACCAGACCGTGTCCACCGTGGCGTGAGTGATTGAGGAGGTCAGGATGCGGCGGCGGTCGAGCCAGGCGCGTCCGTAGAAGAACCCCGCGATCGCTGCGAGAATCACGTAGCGCCAGTTGAAGTATGCGGCTCGCTTGTTGAAGTGAGCCAGTCCGAAGAGGAGCGATGTGATGATCAGCGCCTTCGGGATGCCGATTTTTCTGCTGAGCAGATTGAGAAGGAGGCCGCGGAAGAAGAGTTCTTCGGGGACTGCGATGAAAAACAGGGTGAAGATCCAGCCGGCCGCGGCGGCCGAAGGCGCCGGAATCGTTTTGTGCGCGTGGAGGAACGCGAGGGCGAATCCGAGCGCGATTGCGACCGGCGTGAAGAAGAGGAATTCGCGGAGCCCGATTGCGAAATCCCGAAGGCGGGGGCGGAAATCGTATCCGATATCGCCGATGGGGTCGAGAACGAGAAATCCGTAGAGGCCAGCGTCTACGAACATAAGCTTCATCATACTGTTCAGACCCGGCACGGGCCATGCCGCGTCGAAGAAGCGCAGATCGACCGAGATGCCGAGAATCGCAAGGACGATCCAGCGATGGCTTCGCGCGAGCAACAGGCCAACGGCGAGAACGATGGCCGCCATGCCGAGGAACATGTCCCACCGAAAAATTCCGCGTGGAAGCGCGAAGAGCGGATATGCCGCCACGAGAATCAGGGGCAGATACGGCGATTTCGGAAGGCGTTCGGCCAGACCAAAGCCAAAAGCCCAGAACGGCGCGAGGAGCAGCGCGGCTGCCGCGATGGCGGAAGGAGTGAGTAGCGGAGCTACGCCGAAGGTCCGCGCCGTTAGCCAAAGAGCGGCAAGGAGTCCGAAAAAGGCAACGGTTGCGGCGGCGCGCAAGCAGGCATGTTAGCAAGGCCGTAACGGTCGCGAATGGCGGCAACGCGGTCGCGGATCATGTCGCGATAAGGGCCTTTGATGTAGGCGACAGATTCGTAGCGTTCCTGATAGCGGCGGAGCAGGTGCGGGAAGTGCTGCTCGACAAACGGGAAGAAAACTCGGCGCGAGCAGGGCATGAGGAACAAAACGCCGCCGCCAAAGTAGGAAGCGCCGTGGTCGCGGGCGGCTTTGGCCAGGCGGTCGAGGCGGGCTTCCTGGTCGGTGATCAGTGGCATGATTGGGTTCGGAAAGACTCCGACGGGAATGCTCGCATCGGCGAGCGCGCGGACAGTCCTGAGACGCAGGTCGGGACGCGGAGCGCGCGGCTCGAGTTTGCGGGCGAGTTCAACATCCAGAGTCGTGATCGTCATGTTGACGCTGATGGCGTTGCGCTCGGCGATGCGCCGGAGGATGGGGATATCGCGGGCGACGAGGTCGGATTTGGTGGTGATGTGAACGTTGAGGCCGCTTTGTTCGGCGAAAACTTCGAGCGCGGCGCGCGTCCGGCCGAAGCGGCGTTCCGCGGGTTGATACGGATCGGTTGCGGTGCCGATGGCGATGCCGCCCGACGCGTCGATTTTCTTCAACTCGCGGCGGAGAATGTGACCAATGTTTGATTTGGCGAAGATCTTGTCTTCGAATTCGACGCTTTCCCGGAGTTCCATGAACTCGTGGGTGTAGCGGGCGTAACAATAGCGGCAACCGAATTCGCAGCCTCGGTAGGGGTTCAGGGACCAGTCGAACCCCATTCCTGGTCTGGTCCGGTTCAACAGGCTGCGACAGTCGATTTCGAAATACTGGACGACCCGTTTGGACTCCAGGACTTCGCTGTGGGCCGCAAGCCGCGCGATCCCGACCAGACCCGGCGAGGGAGAATCGCCGAACAACACCTCCTAATATTCGCCTTTTATTCGCCTTTTTGTCAAGCCGCAATCAGCTTACCGATGGTGGTGACCAAAGACCTATCTGGTGAGCTGGGTCAGCGCGAATATGACAGCGGGCCGACAACGGGCAGCCAGAACGACAAGCGCCCGCTAATCAACCGAGAATTTGCCGTCCGTACCCGAATGTGTCGATAGCCTAATTCAGAGCCGAACTGATGAATCGGAACAGGGCGTAGATGGCCGCCGCGCTGACTATTGCCGTGACACACAAAACCGCGACGCTGATCAGGGACAAAACGGTGTCATCCGCCGCACGAGAAATTCTCTCGCTGAATGTCACGGTGGGTTGTCGCACAGCGGAATTGTAACAGTATTCACCGTAAATTCCATGAGTTTAGGAACAATGCGGTACTAGGACTATCGAACGGTAGATGAAATCAACGGGAAGACGCGGGGTCCACGCGGGTTTGCAGGGTTCTCAGGTTCGATTCCGCGGCGCTTCTGGTGTTCCCGATAGCCACGATGCGCCAGGGAATCAGGAGGGGCGTCTTCGATTCCCAGCCCGTCTTGAAGCGAGTGGAGAGCTTGCCGTCCGGCTGCCGGATCAGATTCATCTGAGGGTACGCTCCGGAATTCGCCTCGCCGATCGCGATTTCTACTCCTGAGTTGGGAACGATGGCGAATTCGGTTTCCTCGTCGCGAATGGGGATCTCGATCAATGGAGTCGTCTGAGGAATGACGAATCGAAATGCCACGCCCTCATCCATCGCCTTTGCCTCGAGGTTGATGCGGCGGCCGATGGAGCCGTTTTGCATGTATTCAACGACCAGGGCGCTTCCTTTTTCGGACCAAGCGGTGACGCCGTCGTTCTCGCCGAGAAGCGGCTCCTGGTCGGCTATGTCAAAGCCGATGAGGGAGGGGCCAATGACGGGCTTTCCGCGATAGAAGATCTGATAGGCGATCCGCGATAGGCCCCCGTCGGGGGACTGGTGTATGAAGGCGCGGAACTCAACCGCGCCGTCCGGCGAGCGGACGGCGTGGGGGTCCTGCGCAAAAGCGGCTACGGCTAAGGCGAGTACGAGAAAAACTACGCCCAAGAGAAGCCGGATTTGGAAATCGGCAAATGCCGCAAACGCACTCCGGTCGCCGTGAAGATTGCATTGCTCACGGCAGGCAGGATCGGCGGCAGCGCGGGCTCACCGAGACCTGTTGGCGAATAGGTCGATTTTACGTAGTCTATCTGGATCTCGGGGGGCGCCTGCGCCAGGCGCACCATTGGGTGCTGATGGTAGTTGTTCTGAACAACCGCGCCCTTTTCGACCGTAATCTCCTGGGCCATCAGTTCGCTGAGGCCGTCGATAACGCCGCCCTGAACAATGTTCTCGGCGCCGCTCGGATTGATGATCTGGCTACCGACGTCAGCTCCGACCCAAACCTTGTTGATTTTCACGCGCTTCTGGGCATCAACCTTCACTTCGGCGACTTCGGCGAAGTAGCCAAGGTGGCTAAAGTGGAACGCGACGCCTAACGCCGTGCCCTTCGGGAGGGATTTCGAGCGCTTGGCCCAATCGGAGGTCTGGGCGACCAACTGAAGGGCGCTCTTCATGCGGTCCGGAACAATGCCGGGCGTGCCCTCTTTCCATGGCGCCGAGTTCAGAATCTCCATGCGGAAATCGACGGGATCTTTACCAGCCTCGTGGGCCAATTCGTCGATGAACGACTGAATGACGAAAGCGAAGGCATTGCTGCTGGGGGCGCGGAGCGCGCCGGTGCGGATGCACAAGGGCTGCACAGAGGCGTGCAGCGCGTAGTTCGGAACGAAGCGCTGCGGGAATTCGGTCGGGCCCATCGCGCCCGAGGCGACGAAGTTCTTGTTATCGCCGTAGCTGATGAAGTGGTTGCGCCACGCGACGAGTTTGCCCGAGGAATCGAGCCCGGCTTTGAGGTATTGGAAGCCGCCGGGGCGATAGTAATCGTGCGTCATGTCGTCTTCGCGGGCCCAGAGGAGTTTCACGGGAACGCCATTGGCCTGCTTCGCGATGTACGCAGCTTCGACCATGTAGTCATTCATGAGGCGGCGTCCGAAACCACCGCCGCCGCGAACCATGTGCTGTGTGATGTCGCTGTCTTTAATACCGAGTGTCTGGACCACTAGCTGACGGCCGCGGCCGGGAATCTGGCTGTTGCTCCAGATCTCGAGCTTGCCGTCTTTGAACTGAGCGGTAGCGCCCTGAGGTTCGAGCGGGCCGTGCGCGATGAAGGGATAGGAGTAGTTGGCCTCGAGAACTTTCGCAGCGGATTTGAGCGTGCCTTCGGCGTCCCCATCGTTGCGGATGGTCCACTGCGGGGCTTCCTTGCTCATCTTGTCGGCGTTCTGGGCGAAGAGAGCGCTGCCGAGAGCCGCGCGGGGGCCTTCATCCCACTTGACCTGAAGCTTGCGGCGAGCGGACTGCGCGTACCACCAGTTCTCAGCGAGGATGGCGATGCCGTTTTCAAGACCCGGTTCGCCCGGGATTACGGTGTCAGTGATGACTGGACGCTCGACGACAAACGCGTCTTTAATGCCCGGCATCTTCTTGATTTCGTCGAGATTCGCGCTGACAACTTTGCCGCCGAAGACCGGGCACTTCTGGTAGGCGGCATAGACCATTCCGGGAAGCTTGACGTCGATGGCGAAGATGGGCTGGCCCGTAACGATCTTCTTGAGATCAACGCCGGGCTGCGAGTGGCCGATGATCTTGTACTCGCTCGGGTCTTTCAGTTTGAGCGAGGCAAGGTTCGGCGTGGGCATGGAGGCGGCTTTGGTTGCCAATTCGCCGTATGACAGCGACTTGCCGTTGCACATCACGCGTCCCGAAGACGTCGTGCAATCCGACGGTTGCACGCCCCATGTCTGGGCCGCGGCAGCAATGAACATGGCGCGCGCGCCAGCGCCGACCTGGCGCATCGGAACCCAGTTTGTGGGAGTCGCGGTGCTGCCGCCGGCGCTCTGGCCAGCGTATTTGGATTCGACGAAATCGGCCTGAACGATTTTCACGTTCTTCCAGTCGACGTCCAGTTCCTCCGCGATCAGCATTGGCAGCATGTTGCGGACACCCTGGCCCACTTCGGGATTCTTGGCCACGATGGTTACGGTCCCATCAGCCGCGACCGTGATGTAGTTGTGCGGGTCAGGCGGGACCTGCGGGCCGCGTCCCTGCTGCGCCTGCGCCTGCGGTTCGGGATAAAGGCCGAACAGCACTCCGCCGCCGGCCACAACGCTCGCTTTCAGAAAAGATCGGCGATCCATATGCAGCTCCTTTTATTCCTCTTTGTGGGCGGTCTGAACGGTCTTCGCCGACGCGCTGGAGCCGAGTTCGGCAGCCTTGTGGACGGCGGCGCGGATCCGAAGATACGTGCCGCAGCGGCAGAGATTGCCGTTCATCGCGGTATCGATATCTTTGTCGGTCGGCTTGGGAGTCTTCGCCAGCAGCGCGGCGGCCGACATCATCTGTCCCGCCTGGCAATAACCGCACTGGGGAACATCGATATCCTGCCACGCGATCTGCACGGGGTGTGTTCCGTCCGTGGAGAGGCCCTCAATCGTCGTGATGGGTTGGTCCTTGACTGCCGATACCGGCGTCAGGCAAGCCTGCACCGGCTTGCCGGCGAGGTGGACCGTACAGGCGCGGCATTGACCGATACCGCAGCCGTATTTGGTTCCGACCAGGTTCAGTGAATCGCGAAGCACCCAGAGAAGAGGCATTTCCCCTGGCACGTCCACGGTGGATGTGTGCCCGTTCACGTTCAGTTTGTAGGCCATAGATGTTTACTCCGGATCACATACAGCATATAACGGCGGCCGCGCGTTGGGAATCGCTGAAATCAGGGTGAAAAAGCCCTGGATGATACACTGTCGGAGACTTACTCCGGATGCTTCTCCCCCGTGAATTTGTAGCTTATTTGTCACGCCAGATCGTGCGGCGTCTTTCCCCTTCGACCGTTGAAACCCCCGCGCCCGACCGAGTGGCCGAACTTGTGAACGGCATCATTGCGGACGAACTGGCGGCCGAAGACAAGCTGAACGACGAAGTCCGCGAAAAGCTGGAAGAGTACAGCGATTACATGCGGCGCGAAGGAATCAGCTATCAGGACATGTTCCGGAAAGCGAAGAACGCGCTCGTGCAGCAACGGAAGATCGTTCGGGCTTCAGGGCGCGATACCGGCGACAATATGAAGCTCTCGCGCGACAAAATCACGGATATTTCGCACAAACTCATCACAGCGATGAGAAAGTCGCGGGATCTTCGCCTGAAGAAGGACATGAATGAGGCGCGGCTTGAGATTGTCAAGGCATTCACCGAAATTCTGCAGGTGGAGGAGAAGGCGGACCGTGCGGCGCGCGATAAAGTCCGGTCTCTGAAGCGAGAGGTTCCGGAAGGCAGCGAAGAATGGGACATCCTGCAGAAGCGTTATTACTCGGAAGAACTGAAGCGCTTCGGTATCGATCCCACCAAATAGCCCCAACTTAGGAGCCCAATGAAACCCGCGATTGCGGTGGTCGGCAGCCTGAATATGGACTTCGTGGTTCGCACGAAGCGGCTTCCGGCCGGGGGCGAGACTGCGCTCGGGCATGGATTCCGGATGATTCCGGGGGGCAAAGGCGCGAATCAGGCGTTCGCGGCCGCGAAACTCGGGGCAGCGTCGGTGACCGTGAAGATGGCGGGGCGCGTGGGAATGGACCTGTTCGGGGACCGTCTCAAAGCGAGCCTTTCCAGTGCGGGAGTGGATGTATCAGCGGTGCATGCGTCGCGGGCGCAACCTACCGGCGTGGCGTTTATCGCCGTCGATGACGCGGGGCAGAATCAGATCATTGTGGCGCCGGGAGCGAACAATGAGATCGCGCCGGGCGATGTGGAGGCTTTGCGGCGTGTAGTCAGGGGCGCGAGCGCCGCGTTATTTCAGCTCGAAACGCCGCTTGCGACGGTGGCGGCGGCACTGAAGATGGCACGGGAAGAAGGAGCGCGGACGATCCTCGATCCGGCGCCAGCGCAGCATTTGAGCCGGGATGTTCTGGAAGCGGTCGACATCCTGACGCCGAACGAGGGCGAGGCGTGCCTGCTGCTCGGGCGCGAACCGGAGCGGATTGGGATGGGGGAAGCGAGCCGTGTGGTGGAAGCTTTGGCGGCGCGGGGCGCCCGGATGGTGATTCTGAAGATGGGCGATCGCGGCTGCTTCTTTCGTGGCGCTGGCGAGGCGTGCCACGCGCCGGCGTTTGCGGTTGACGCGGTCGACAGTACGGCGGCGGGAGATACATTCAACGCCGCTCTGGCAGTGGCGCTCGCGGAGGGTTCACCGATTCCTCATGCGCTGCGGTTCGCGAGCGCGGCAGCGGCGATCAGCGTGACGCGAATGGGCGCGCAGGCGTCGGCTCCTTCGCGCGCGGAAACGGATCAGTTTCTGGAAGAGCGGCGTTAGAGCGCTGCGACGAAGCCTTCCCACGCGGCGGTCGTGTTTTCGAACTGCATGCGGCAATCCTCGGTGATGCGCATCATCATCTGATCATCGTGCGTGGGATCGTGGTGGAAGAGGAATAGCTGGTGGGCGCGGCATTCGCGCGCGATGTGCACGGCGTTTTGCCAGGTACTGTGGCCCCACCCTTTGTGCGCCTCATATTCCTTTGGAGAGTACTGCGCGTCGCAGATCAGAATGTCGGCGCCTTTCGCGTTGTGCCGCAGCACTTCATCGAGCTTCGGGTGACCGTGTTCATAGTCGGTGGCGTAGACGATCACGATACCCCCGATTTCGACCCGGTAGCCGGTGGCGTTCTGCGGATGGTTCAGCGGAAAGGGCATGATCTTCATGGCCCCGACATCGACGTGCCCGCCTGGTTCAATGATGTTGAACTCGCGACGCGCGGCGACCTGATCGAAATCAACCGGGAAGTAGGGTTTCGCCATCTGGCCTTCGAGCGTTTCCTGCAGCGGCCGTCCCGAGACGCCTGAGTAGAAGGCAACGCGGTTCTTCGGACCGTAGATCGGGGCGAAGAAAGGGAGTCCCTGAATGTGGTCCCAGTGGAAATGGGTGAGGAAGAGCTTGACGTCGATGGGATTCCCGTTCGCCTCCTTCATGAGGCAGGCGCCGAGGTTGCGAATGCCGCTGCCGGCGTCAAGGATGACGCATTCGTTGGCAGCGGTTCTGATCTCAACGCAGGAGGTGTTTCCCCCGAAGGTCAGGTTCTCCACCTGAGGCGTGGGCGTAGATCCGCGAACACCCCAGAATCTGAGACGTACCCGAATATCTGACATTAGAAAGCCATCTTAGTCCGAAGGCGCTTGCGATCCGAATTTTCGCTCTCGAGTTTGAGAGCGGCGGCGTAGGCTTCACGCGATTCGGCCGGATGATTGAGCGACTTCTCGAGGTCGCCGATCTGCTCCCACACCGAGGCGTTGGACGCGTCTACCTTGACCGCTTCGCGAAGCTGCGCGACGGCATCGGCGGGGCGATTGGCTTTAGCAAGCTGGGTCGCGAGCGCGATGCGGGCGCCAAGATAATTGGGCGCCTGAGCGATGACCGCCTGATATTGATTGACTGCTCCGGATGCGTCTCCGCGCTCGGCGAGCAGTTCGGCAAGGGCGATTCGGGAGGGCAGGTAGTCGGATTTGGCCGCAAGATTCTGGCGATAGAGATCGATGGCTTCGGTCTGACGGTCTTTCGACGATGCAAGCAGCACGGCTAGATTGTGACGCGCCGGGAGCAGATTCGGATTCTTCGAAAGGGCGTCGCGATAGAGCTTTTCGGCTTCGCTGTTCTTGCCTTCGGCGGCTTTCAGCGTACCGAGCGCGTTCAGAGGCTCGGCGGACTCGGGAGCCAGTTCCATTGCTTTGCGATAGGACTCTTCGGCTTCCCGGCGGCGGTTGGTCCGCTGATAGATGAGACCGAGGTTGTAGGGGAGGTAGCCGAATTTGGGCGTGATCCGAATCGCCTGCTGATAGCTGCGAATCGCGCTCTCGGCGTCGCCGGCTTCGATGTAGGCGAGCGCGAGGTTGTGCAGCGGATAAGACCAGTTGGGCGCGCGTTTGGCGGCGTCTCGGAATGCGGGGATGGCTTTGGCGAAGTCCGCCTGTTCGAGATATGCGATTCCGAGCGCGTTATAACCGTAAGCTTCACCCGGATCGATTCGGACAGCGGTTTCGAGCAGGTCAGCCGCTTTGGGATACTGCTTCTCGAACAGCAGCGCGCGGCCCATAAAAAAGGATTCGCGGCCCTGCAGGTAGAGCGATTCCGGCGTGAGCTTCATGGCCGCTTCCATGTATTGAGAACCCGCATCGAATTCGGCTTTGGTTTGGGGATTCTGATCGCCCGCCAGATATTTCAGCAGCACTTGTTGGGCCTGGTCTTCCAGAGCGACGCGCAGGGAATTCTCCTGGAGAAGCATCATTTCGGGCGAGAGTTCCGCGCGGAGGCGATCAACCAGAAGCCAGGCGCTTCCGGGATCGGCGGGCAGCAGGCGCTTATCGCGAACGGCGGCCTGAAACGCATCAATGTCTCGCTGGGCTTGGGCGGAGACCGGCGGCGCTCCGGCAGCCTGCGCAACAAGTAGGGGGCCTCCGTTACGCGAATCGTAGAGAGTTTTGAACCGTGAAATGTTGATGCCCGCGGCGGAGACGTCGGCGACCTTCGTGGCGTTCTCCATATTTCCGAAGTCGCGCGGGTGCTGTTTGTTGCCGGTAAGAGAAGAGACGTCGGAGCGAACGAAATCGATCAGCTCACCCGCCGTGACCTGATGATTCTTATCCTGATCGGCGTTGCCTTCGAGGGCGCGGACAAGCGAATAAGTAAATGCTCCGTGGCCGCCGCCGTACTGGGCGCTCTCGATGCCGACTTCCTTCGGACGCGAGGCCATCAGGCCCAACATGTCGCCGGGGGCCTCGCCGAGTTTTTCGACGACGCTGCCGATCGAGTTGTTTTTGATATTCCCGATAGTGGTCGCACGGCAAACGTCGGCCAGAAAGACGACGCGGCCGACTTTGGACAGTTCCTCCTCAACTAATTGCTGGAGTTCGGTCATCGGCAGAGCGGTGGAGGAAAGATCCTGCGGATCGCTGTCGTAGGTGATGATGTAGCCGCCGCGGGTATCCACTGCGCCGTGTGCGGCTATGAGGATGAAGACGGTGTCTTTTTTGCCGGGGCGGGCTTTCAGAAAGGTCTGGAACGCGTTTCGCAGAGCGGCGGTAGTGGCTTGGTCGTCGGTCAGGACGAGCATCTGATCGGCGGGGACGTGGCCGCCGTTGGGCGCGGTCAGGTAGTTCCCGAAGGACTTCGCATCAGCGCCGGGGAACTGAAGCCAGAGGTCCTGGGGCAGTTTCTGATATTTCGAAATGCCGACGACCATCGCGTAGGTTTTGGCATCGGGCGCAATGGCGGCCGCCTTGATGGCGGCTTCGGTTGCGAGGGATTCTTCAAGTTCGAACATCCGACCGCGAATCCAGACTGCATCGGGCCACTGGGCGGCGGCTTTCCGGTAAGAGGCCAGGGCGTTCGCCTCGAGTTTGTTGCGATCGTAAATGGCAGCTTCCTCGATCAGCGATTCGGTGTCGTTTGGATTCGCCTGAAGAGCTTGCTCGAGCGGCTCAATCTGAGAGCGCACGTCAGACGGCAGCGCGTTCAGCGCGAGCGCGCCTTCGTCCGGCTTGGCGAGCCCTCGGGTCATGCTGACCCCGTAGTGCTGCTGGCTGGCGACGGCTACGCGGACGACGGTGGGAAGGAAGCAGGCGTTGACCGGCTTCGGAATTTCGAGCTTGCCGGCTTTGACCTTGAGCGCCTTCGAATCGAGAAGGACTTCCCCGCCCTGACCCAGCGTTTCGGACTTCTTATCCGGGCAGAACAGAAAACTGACGGGCGCGGCTCCGGCGCGGAGGGCGTCGCCACTGAAAAGGACATCGCCTGCGCGGGCTGCGAGAGGCGTTTCCGTGTTAGCGCGCAGAACTTTCGCGGCGCCGGGGTTGAGGACGAGACCGACAGGCTCCTCTCTCGGCGTATCGGCAAACAGCGGGAGCGCGGCCAAAAGCAGCACAGGCAGACGCAGATCCCTGTAATTAATTGAAATCATGCGGGTTGCGCCACCGACATCAACTCACTTACGCGGCTCGGTTCCAGCAGCGCAGTGACAGTAAAGAGTTTCATTTTCTCGGTTTTGCCTCGGACCGGGACTGCACCCAGACAAATAGTGTCGATTTCACCGCGTAACATTTCACGCGTTTCGTCGCTCATCAGCAGGCGGGTTTTCTGATCCTTATTCAAACTTTCCAGACGCGAGGCCAGATTTACCGTATTCCCCAGGACCGTGAACTCCAGTTTGTCCGACGATCCGACGTTCCCGATGACCACCTCGCCGGAATGAATCCCCGCGCCGGTTCGGAATTCGCCAACCACTTCGCTGACCATTTCGCCCGCGGCGCGAACCGTGCGGAGGGCATGGTCGCCGGGCTGCGCGCCCGCGTCGTCATCCGAGAATACCGCAAGGATGCCGTCGCCGATGAATTTATTCACATGACCGTTGTATTTGACGATAATGGACACCATTTTCGACATGTAGACGTTCAGGAGTTCGACGACAACCGCCGGGTCCTTGGATTCGCAGAAGGCCGTGAAGCCGCGGATATCGGTGAAGAGGATGGTGACGAGGCGTCGCTGGCCTTCGAGGCTGATTTTTTCCGTTTGATCCAGAGATGAGGCGACCTGTTTGCCCACGAACAGGGCGACAGCGCCGCGAAGAAACGAACTCTTTTTTTCGGCCGTGGCGAAGCGATAGACGGTACCTCCGAACAGCGCCCAGGCGTACGCCAGGACGGTCTGCGTGGTGGAGACCAGCCATCCGCGAAGGAACAGCAGGTGAGTACCGGCGAGAAACACGAGCAAGGCGACGATCGACCATACGAGCGTCTGGGACACGCCGAACGTGAGACCAACAAGTATTCCCACGGTTGCCGCGAAAGCCAGGGCCAGTATGTGAATCCATTCGGGCGCAGGCTGCAGAAAATCGCCGGTAAGGAGTGTGTTCAGCGCGTTGGCGTGAACCTCGACTCCGGCGGTCCGCCATGTTTTTGAAAGGGTAAACGCGGTGTAGAACGGCGTGGCGTGGCGGTCCTCGAGATTGACGTCGGGGCCGACCAGAACGGCCTTCCCCTTGAACCATTTTTCGAGTTGCGCGACGTTTCCGGCGCGATAGGCGGTCACAACGTCGTAGAGAGAGATATGTGGGAATGTATCGGCGGGGCCAGCGTAGTTGATCGTGAGATTCCGGTCGGCGTCCATAGGGACTTCGCGGCCGTTGAAGTAGAGTCTGCCGTCGCGAAGCGTCGCATCCTGTCCGATAAATTTTTCAGCGGCGCGGAGAGCCATCCCACGGGTCAGTTGCTCGATGGGAACGCCGGGTTTCGGTTCTTCGATGAGCACCTGCTTGCGGACGAAGTCATCGCTGTCAGCGGTGAGATTGGCCATGGCCGACGCGCCCATAGCGGAACTGATCATATTCAGGGGCACGGCGCGCGCCTGCGGTGAATCCGATGCAACGAACGCGCAGATAATCGGCATTCGCGGGAAGGTTTCGGCGAACGCTGCCGCGAGGATCGCGTCGTTGTCTTTTTCGTAACGCGAGACGTCGATGTCGTACGCGACGTCGAGGACCATGACTTTGGCGCCGCCCTGGGCAGCGGCGCGCATGACATCGGCGTAATAGGGCTGCCAGAACGAGAGGAGTTCCGAATAATGGTTTCGAGCGCGGTCGTCAATACCGACGATGACGATGTTTTTGGTGGGGCGCGGGCCACGCAGGACAAAGTGAGCGTCCTGTCCTTTTAGATCGACCAGCCGGAAGAACTGGACGTTCTGCATCAGGGCCGTGAGGATGACGCTGCCGGCCACGACGGCGGCGCAAATGAGAATGCGTTTTCGAACCCGATTCATGAAGTGCGCCCTGTTAGCAATGTTACTATCGCGCGGGGAAACAGGGTGGAGAATAGGTTCTATTACCAAACGCGACAGTCAGTCGCGTTCGAGCAGTTTTCGAAGGTCTTCCACGCTGAGGCCACAGTCACGGAGGATCTTGTGAAGCAACCCGGGGCCGATGACTTCACCCGCGTGAACAGGGACCACCGTGCGCCGCCCATCTTCGTGAGAGAGGAAATGATGACTCCCGCGGATGCGTATCACCCTAAAACCAGCCCGGCGCAGAGCATCCAATCAACTGCGCGCCAGTCAGGCGGGTTTCGGCTCATGCAGCGATTGTGATTCTTTGAATGCCGACGAACTCCAGAGCCTGCTCCGGCGCGCCTTCGACTTCGAGATACAGGCGAATGGCCTCCCGAACGCGCTCGTTCAACTCGCCAGCGACCTGGCTTGGGTATGACAACCCGGAAGGGCCGGTACCGACGCGACGTAACATCCCTCTTCGTCGCGCTCGGCGACGACGTCAAAATCGCGTCTCAATCGAAATCTCCTTGCCACGATTATAGGGGTTGGCTTTCGCGGGATAGCTCATATCTTGCAATCGCTTCGAGGTGCACTTCGTCGGGACCGTCGGCCAGACGGAGGGTGCGGGAGTTGGCCCAGGCAGCGGCCAGTTCGAAGTCGTCGGAAACCCCTGCGCCTCCGTGGGCCTGAATAGCTCGGTCGAGGATTCGGAGCGCGAGGTTCGGGGCAACCACCTTAATCATCGCGATTTCCGACTTAGCTGCTTTGTTGCCCACCGTGTCCATCATCCACGCGGCCTTTAGGACGAGCAGTCGCGCCTGCTCGATTTCAATGCGGGATGTCGCGATATCGGTGCGGATCGCGCCCTGCTCGGATAAAGGCTTACCGAACGCCACGCGGGATTTGACGCGGCGGATCATGTCTTCGAGAGCGCGCTCCGCAACTCCGATGAGGCGCATGCAGTGGTGGATGCGGCCGGGCCCGAGGCGGCCCTGAGCGATTTCGAATCCGCGTCCTTCGCCGAGAAGCAGATTTGCGGCGGGAACGCGCACGTTTTCGAAAAGTACTTCGCCGTGACCGTGAGGCGCCTGATCGTAACCGAAAACCGGTAGCATCCGGAGGACTTTGACGCCGGGCGTTTGCATCGGGACGACGATCATCGACTGCTGCTTGTGGCGGGGGGCGGAAGGATCGGTTTTGCCCATGAATATGGCGACCTTGCAGCGCGGGTCGCCCGCTCCGGAAGTCCACCATTTGCGGCCGTTCAGGATGTAGGAGTCGCCGTCGCGCACGATGCTTGCCTCGATGTTGGTGGCGTCCGACGAAGCGACGGCCGGCTCGGTCATGGCGAAACAGGAGCGGATCTCGCCCGCCAGCAGCGGTTCGAGCCACTGACGTTTCAGCTCCGGCGCGCCGTAGCGCTCGAGCACTTCCATGTTGCCGGTGTCCGGCGCGGAGCAGTTGAAGACTTCGGGAGCCATTAAAGAGCGGCCCATGATCTCGCAAAGGGGCGCGTATTCCAGATTAGTGAGGTTCGCGAACAGGTTCCAGAGACCTGCCTTGCGAGCGACAGGTTTGAGTTCTTCGATGACGGGCACGGGATTCCAGCGATCCGGGCCACGCGAGTGTTCGTGAACGCGTCGCTCGTTCGGATAGATGTGCTCGTCCATGAAAGCCGCCAGGCGGCGGCGCAGGTCATTCACCTTTTCGGAGTATTCGAAATCCATGGCGTCACCGGTATGTGCAGAGATCGGGATCGAGGTGCGGAGTGGCGTTGAACGTATGGAGACGCAACTGGTCTCCACGCAGGCGCAGGATCGTGTATGAAGCGTTATGCAGGACCCCCGCGAGGCGAAAAGCGCGCTGGTCTTCGATATCGAGAGTCAGGGCCGCAAGAATGCCGATTGGCGTGGCGGAGGTAAAGACCGCAATCGCATCGGAATCTGCGGCGCCGTCGGACGCCAGGCGTGCGTGGCAAGCGGAGATGCGACGGTGGAAATCGAGCCAGGATTCGCCGGTATAGCGGGCATGTCCGACGATCCACGCCTGAACGATGCGGAGGTCGGCCGGAGTCCAGCGGCGGTCGGCTCCGCTGTCGGAGCGCATGGATTCGAAGTCGCGCCGGAATTCGGGATCTTCCTCGCAGAGCACCGGCGCGAGTTCACGATAGATCCGATCGAGATCGAATTCGTTCCACGACGGATCGACAATAATTTCAGGAAAGTCGCCCGCAGCGGCGACGGCGGTCGCGGTCTGACGCTGGCGGGCCAGATCTCCTGAGTAGGCGCGACTGAAACGAATCCCGCGCTCGGCGAACCAGAGGCCGAGGCGCCGCGCCTGCTCGAGGCCGATTTCCGAAAGCGAATCATAGGCGTCGCGAGTTCCGGCCTGACCGTGTCGAATGAGATAAATGCGGCTCACGCGCTCGCCACTCTCTCGGCGGCCCATGCGATCAGATAACGAACGCGCTCGTCCAGGGTCCGGAACCGTTCGTCGTGGGTTTGCCCGCGATGGTAGCGATAGTAGATCTGCTGGAGGATCACGGCTAATTTGAAGATACCGAGGACTTCGTAGTAAGGCAGATTTTCCACATCGCGTCCGCTGCGAACGGCGTAGCGCTGAACGAATTCATCTCTTGTCCAGGGCGGCGATAAGATCTGCCCCCAATAGCAGAGGGCGAGGCCAACATCGGCGAGGGGATCGCCCAAAGTGGACATTTCCCAATCGAGGACGGCCTCGATGCGATCCATGTCCGGGTTGAGAATGACGTTGTCGAACTTGTAGTCGTTATGGATGACAACCGGCGCTGGCGAGGCCGGGATGCGCGCCTCCAGCCAGGCGATGACGGCGTCCATGGCCGGACTCTCTTCGGTTTTCGCGCGATGCCAGCGGTCGCGCCAACCGGTTACCTGCCTGACAACGAAGCCCTGGGGGCGTCCGAGGGCAGCGATTTCCGGAATTGAGACATCGACGTTGTGCAAGCGGGCGAGGCAATCGACGAATGCTTCAGTGGCCAAAGCAGTGGGCGCTTCGTCGCGGAGAATGATGCCGCGGCGACGCTCCATAAGGAAGAACGGCGCTCCGATAACTGCCGGGTCTTCGCACAGCGAGAGCGCCTCGGGAGCTTCGGAGAAATGTGCATGGATCGCGTTGAGGACGCGGTACTCGCGAGCCATATCGTGCGCCTTGTGGGCGACCGGCCCAAGCGGCGGGCGGCGGAGTACGTATTCGCGCACCGGCGTTCGCACAAGATAGACGAGATTCGAATGGCCGCCGGGGAACTGCTCGATCTCGACGGGTTGGGCGAGATACGCGGACAAAGCGGCTGCGTCAAGCTCCTCGCCGGAACGGACCGCGAAGCTGCGATCGGGACCGATCACGCCCGGTAATATCGGATGATCCATTCCGCGACGCAGCAGGGTTTGGGCGAGTCCTGGAGTTCCACCGTGGCAAGTAAGGTGACGTCCATTCCTTCGGGGAACGGCTTCAGGTCCTGGATAACGAACCGCGCGCGAATCGACGACCCCTCCCGAACCGCTGCGGGAAAGCGGACGCGGTTCAATCCGTAGTTGATTCGCATGCTCGCGCCTTCGATGGCCAAAGCCTGGCTGGACAAATGGCTCAGGAGGGAAAGCGTGAGGAAACCGTGCGCGATGGTTGTTCCGTAGACCGATTCCCTGGGGGCGCGGGCGCGATCGATGTGAATCCACTGGCGGTCTTCAGTGGCTTCGGCGAAGAGATCGATGCGCTCCTGTAAGACCGGAAACCAACCGGTTACGGCAATCTCGCGGCCCAGGTATTCAGGAAGGGAATCGAGCGTCATCGCAGAGGCTGGCCCCATTGGACGGTTTCACGAAGCGCTTTTTTGAGAATTTTGCCGCCGGGATTGCGGGGCAGAAGTTCGGTCCGGACGATCATGTACTGCGGCACCTTGAAATCGGCGAGGCGGCCGCCCGCGAATTTGACGATTTCAGCGACTTCGATCTCGCGCCCCGGCTTGGGAACAACGACCGCGCCGACCTTCTCGCCCATCATGGCGTCGGGGACGCCAAAAACAGCGACCTCGAAAACAGCAGGGTGAGCGGCGATGGCGCTCTCGACTTCGACGCAGTAGACGTTCTCGCCGCCGCGGTTGACCATATCTTTCTTACGGTCGACGATCTGGACGAAACCGTCCTGGTTCAGGCGAGCGAGGTCGCCGGTGCGAAGCCAGCCGTCCGCGAACGTTTCAGCCGTGGCTTCGGGCTTTTTCCAGTAACCAGCGACGACGTTGGCCCCGCGAATCAGAAGTTCCCCGACATCGCCCGAAACGGAATCGAGCTTCAGATCAATTACGGGAGCGGCGAGACCGACGGACTCGGGATGGGAAAGCGAATACTCGCTGGGTAAAAATGTCGCGATGGAAGAGGTCTCGGTCAGGCCGTATGAGTTTGACACGCGGGCATTGGGAAAAGATTCCACGATACGGGCAATGAGGTCTGGCGGAGTGGGCGCCCCGCCGTACATGACGCGCCGGACGCTCGACATGTCGAACGAGGCGAAATCGGTCTGGTTGATCGCGAGCCAGTAGATCGCAGGAACTGCGGCAAGGATTTCGATACGTTCTGTTTCGACCGCTTTCAGGAACTCACGCACATGAAAGGCGGCCATGATCACGCTGGTTCCACCGGTTTCGCAGGCGGGAAGGAACTGACTGTTGCAGCCTGTGACGTGAAAGAGCGGCACGGAGATCAGAGTGCGATGGCCGCGATCCGGGAAAAGGCCGGCGCGGCGGCAGGTTTCCATATTCGCGAGAAAGTTCTCGTGCGTGGTCATTGCGCCCTTGGGAAAACCGGTGGTGCCACTTGTATAAAAGATGGCGGAGAGATCGCCGGGAGCGAGGGTTTCGTCGGCGACAAGCGGACCCGCGGGGAAAGGCTCGCCGGGACTGAAGACAAACGCCGATCCGGAATCCGACAGAACATACTCGACTTCGGGTTCGCTGAACCGGGTGTTTACCGGAACGACCACCGCGCCGGCGAGTTGAATTCCGAAGAAGGCTTCACACCAGGCAAGCCCATTGGGAAGGCGAACGGCGACACGGTCTCCACGACGAATGCCCTGAACGCGAAGCCCGCCAGCGATGCGCGCTGCGCGGTCCCACAATCCCTCATAAGTGATCCGGTCTCCACCCCATTCCGCTATTGCAAGGGCGCGCGGCGTGGCATCTACCGTCTTACGGAGCATCTCGACCAGCGAAGCGGGCCGATTCTGATAGCGGGCGATGCCGTGTTCGTCGCGGGTAATGCCGCTTTGGTCGAACGGCTTCAGCATTCCAAGCAGGGTGTCAAAACGTCCGAATTGTATCGCAGGCCGAAATTACTCGGAAGCGGCTGAGCTGGCGGCGGCCCGCGCCTGAACGCGGTGAGAAGCTATATGGTTTTCGTACGCCAGGACGGCGTCTTCGCGGTCTTCCCGGGCGCGGCTCACGTCGAGTTCGAGCAACGACGCCGGCCCCGATTCCGAGATGACTCCTTTCGTACGCCGGTCCATCGCCTGGATGTGCGCGATGATGGCCCCGGTCACAGCCACCAGGAGATTCCGACACTCCGGGCATCCTCTTTTCACTATCCCGGGACGCGAGCAGATTCGGTTCCAAGGTAGGATTTCGGGTATTCCCGAACACTACTTCGCCGGGAAGTCACCAAAGGCAGCAACCATCCTATAAACCATTGCGACCGGCAGACCCACAACGTTTGTATAGGAGCCTTCGACGCGCTCGATGTAGCGGGATGCAAGACCCTGAATGCCGTAGGCGCCCGCTTTGTCCATGGGTTCACCGGAGGCGACGTACTCGGCGATTTCCTCGGGGCTCATGGGACTGAACCACACTGACGTGGAGGCGCACTGACGCTCGAACCGATTCCCGCTGCGGAGGCACACGCCGGTGAGGACCTCATGGCGGCGACCGGCGAGAGATTCGACCATGCGGGCGGCGTCGGGCGCGTCGATCGGCTTACCGAGGATCGCGCCATCAAGCACGACGCAGGTATCGGCGGCGAGGATGATCTCTTCGGGTTTGCAGAGGACAGCGCAGGCCTTTTCTTCGGCGAGGCGAAGAACATAGTCTTCGGGATTCTCGCCCTCGCGGGGGGTCTCATCGATCTCCGCGGAGCGAACGATAAAGGACAACCCGGCCGCTTGCAGCAGTTCCGCGCGCCGGGGCGATCGGGAGGCGAGGACGAGCTTCAATGTCTCCCGTATTTCTTCTCGCCCGCTTCAATGGCGACCGAGAGCGTGTTCGCTTTGGGAGGAAGAGGACAGGTGGCGAAGGCGGTGAAGGCGCAGGGTGGGTTTTTGGCCTTGTTGAAATCCAGATCGACCACTGCGCCGGAAGGAATGGCGGCGTACAGGAAGCGGCCCGCGGGGTAGGTCGATTCGCCGGAAGTCCGGTCTTTGAACATGAAAAAGAGCTGGCCTTCGTCGATAACGGGCTGCAGGCGCAGATGGGAGCCGTTGAGGTCGAATTCCGCGTAGCCCGGCGACGGTTCCTCGCTCGTCATGCCGAGGATGTTGAGGATCGCGATTTTCTTCGGCTGGGGATAAGCCACCCATTTCGCCTGTATGCGCCAGCGGGCATCTATGGGAAACCATCTGCAACCCGTGAATTCGCGCCGCGCAGGAGCATTCGGGTCGCGGAGGCGCGCCGCTGTTTTGCCGCC